>DAOUJD010000072.1:0-30257 GCA_034423115.1 Dehalococcoidia bacterium
GGCGCGATCAAGCCGGCGGGTCAATTTTAAACCGGCGATCGTGTGCGTGATCGAAGGGGGTGGGTCAATCCCGGATCGGCGAACCTGGGTCATATTTTCGTCGGCGTTGACACTCCCACGCGGAACGTGGCTCCACCATCCCATCCGTTGATTAGGGTGGCTCCTGTGGATCTCCAGTTACCGATGATGCAGTGACGCACTTGGTCCGTGGTTATGGAGACTGTGACCGTTGATTCCGGTTGCCAGATAGACTGGTTGCATGCCAGTTGACCAGTGAACACGCCGGGTGGCGTGGGGTCGGGTGGACGCTCGGCAGCAGGGGCCGTCGTTGGTGCCGGAGTCAAAGTCGGTGCCGGAGTTCTTCCGACGGAGCCGCAGCGCCACTGCCAGTAGCTATAGGCTGCCAGTTGTTTTTCGGTGTAGGGCGGATCTCCCAGAGGTGGAACGCTGCATCTGCTGGACGGTGCGACGACGCGGGGCATTCTGCCCCCACCGTGAGCTACTCGCGGTTGTTTGATACGTGTCGGGAACGGAGTGACGGTTGGATTCGTCGTGCGGGTTTCGGTCCTCGGAGTAGGCTACGGCGTAGCCTTGACTGGGCTTTGCGCATTTTTAGAAAAGTAAAAGGACAGGGTAAGCTGGCCTGACCCCACTTCTCACAGAAGGCCCAGCCATGCTCACCCTGCCCGATGCCATTGTACCGGTACTCGCTCCCTTCGCAACGGTGTTCAACAACCCGACCTGGCAGAAGGCTCAACTCCTGCTGGTAGGCGCGATCCTTACCACAGGCCAACGCACCGTGGCGGCCGCACTGCGGGTCATGGGCCGCAGCGACCAGGACGACTACGCGCGCTACCACGAGGTGCTCAATCGAGCAGTGTGGTCGCCCCGCGAGGTGGCGCGCATCCTGCTGCTGCTCCTGCTTCAGTACTTGGACCGCGGCGACGGCCCGTTGATCTTCGGTATTGACGAAACCCTGGAACGGCGTCGCGGTTCCAAGATCAGCGCCCGAGGCATCTACCGGGACGCAGTTCGCTCCAGTCGCCACCGGCTGGTCAAGGCCAGTGGTCTGCGCTGGATCTCCCTGATGTGGTTGTGCCATGTCCCCTGGGCCGGACGGTATTGGGCCCTGCCGGTGCTCACGGTGCTGGCGCCCTCCTCTCGCTACCACCAGCGGCAGGGCCGTCGGCACAAGAAGATCACCGACTGGGCGCGGCAGATGATCATGCAACTGCGTCGCTGGTTGCCCCATCGCCCCCTGGTGCTGGTGGGAGACAATGGGTACGCTGTCCTCGACTTCCTCCATTGCTGCCAGTCGCTGCGTGAGCCGGTGACCCTCATCGCCAGATTGCGCCTGGACGCCGCCCTCTATGCGCCAGCACCACCTCGGCAGCCGGGCCAGAACGGTCGACCGCCGCTGAAGGGCCAGCGGCGACCCTCCCTGAAATCACTCCTTGACCAGGACCAGGTGCCTTGGACCGTCGTCGCCGTGGCTTGGTATGACGGCACCACCCGCATCGTGGAACTCACCTCCCAGACCGCCGTCTGGTATCGCTCGGGCAAGCCGGCGGTGACCATCCGCTGGGTACTCATCCGAGATCCGCAGGGTGCTTTCGATCCCCAGGCCCTCCTCTGCACCGACCCGGCGGCAGACCCGACCCAGATCCTGGAGTGGTTTGTGCTGCGTTGGCAACTGGAGGTCACTTTCCAGGAAGTGCGCACCCATCTGGGCATGGAGACCCAGCGCCAGTGGTCCGACCTGGCCATCGCCCGCACCACGCCCGTCCTGCTGGGCCTTTTCTCCTGGACCACCCTGGCCGCCCACGTCCTGCAGCAAGAGCGTCCCATCGCCCAACGTGCCGCCGCTTGGTACGACAAGCCGTCGCCAACTTTCGTGGATGCCATCGCCTTGGTGCGACGCTACCTGTGGCTGGCCTCGGAGGGTTTATCACTGTCAGCCGGCGACCCCGACGTACGGGAACTCCCCGCCACTCTGTACCACCGAATGGTGGATTCCCTCGCTTACGCCGCTTGAATTGCGTAAAGCCCAGCTTGAATGGTTGGTACCGTGGTCGGCAGTGACTGCTTTTCGAGTTGAAGCCGAGTCGGTAGTTGCCGTGTTTGTCCAGACATTCCCAGCCGACGAATTTCAGCACGTGCCCAGGTGGCGTCTGGTAGATGTAGGCTTTTGCGTTGTTGCCACGGAGATTGACGCTGATTATTCCGGCGGCTGCTGCCATGTCAGCTACTGCGGCCAGAGTGATGATGGTGATTTTCATTGGAGACCATCCACACCTGCTCCAATCTAACACTGTGCCGAAAACTGACCCGGGCGTTTTACGCCACATAGAAACGGCCCCGAGATCTCGGGGCCGTCCGGCGGTCAGCAGGAGGTCTATCTGCCGACTTGATCTAAGTATAGGTCCTTTCCGCGCCGGCGCTTCCGCGTCGTCCACCAGCAGACGCTGCTGTAGATAGACAGGACGATGATGCTGAGCAGCATGACCGAAACGGCGAACCAGTATTCCGCGTAGCCGAGGCAGATCATGGTCGTTCAGATTTGGATGATGTGGTCTGATTGCTCATGTGTGCGTACATGCGCGTTTCGAGGCTGGTTACGCGGTTG
The DNA here is from genome assembly GCA_034423115.1 of Dehalococcoidia bacterium. GTDB lineage: Bacteria > Chloroflexota > Dehalococcoidia > Lucifugimonadales > UBA3495 > Bin87. The sequence continues at coordinate 2,627 of DAOUJD010000072.1, forward strand.
CCCAATCCGTCCAGTTTGTTTTCGATTCGACTCATTATATGGGTCATGTCATTGCGAAAGTTAGCGTCGATGAGACGTTCTGCCGCACTGATGACGCGATCCTGTGCGAGTTCCATTTGCAGTTCGGTTAGTCGTTCGCTGAGTTGCTCGTATTGTACGTCTCGCGCTTCGGCGTCAACCTGCATCTTGTTCAGCAGCCGCTTTTCGGCTTCTGCTGCCTGTCGCGCCAGTTTTTCGGCGTCTGCGGTATCGAAAGTGTCAGCAACGAGGCCAGAGCGTCTCGCACTCCCGCCTCGTTCGGTGCCGCTGGCCGGAGGTCAACCACCAGCTCGCCACCGGCAGTTTCGTCTCCGCAGCGCGCAGACGTCAACTCCGAGCCCGGGCAGCGCGCACGCTGCCTCGGTACATCGCGCCGGCAGAATCTGCGCGAAGGAGGATCCACCATGGTTGACCGAGACAAGCAACACTGCGCCAACTGCTACTTCGCCGTGGCCAGGCGCGACACGCGGTTCTTGAATTGCCATCGCTACCCGCCGACGCGTATGAGCCAGTACGGCACCGCCACTCACCCCAGCATCGAACCACACCACTGGTGCGGCGAATGGAAACCGGACATCGCACAACGCGACACACCCGAAACATCACGCCCAGGTTGAGGCCGCTGTCGCCGGCTACACGACCGCCACCTACAACTACGACAGGTCAGGGAACGACCTGTTGACTAATCACCAAAAATTAGCGTAAATCGTTCAGCCGCTACCGGGGCGCCCTGCTCCCGACAGCAGAGCAGACCGCAATGCCGCTGGACAAATCCTTGCTCCAGCCGGCGCGAAATCCACCCCACCAAAGGAGTGAAAATCATGGAATGGCCCCTGCAAGCCTACTCGGTCAAACTCAAGCGGAAGGTCGACATCGCCGAGGACTCCATGGAGTTGGTCACGATGAAGAACGGCCGACACGCCGTCAGGGGCGTAGCCGTAGAGGATCAGAGCATCAAAGTGTTCCGCATCCTGGGCAACGCCGAAATTGAAGAAGTGCGGGCGAAATTGAGCGGCGGGTAAGGCAACTCCCAGTCGTGGCGACAGCAACGGCTCAACCACCGCAGCACTCGCCCGGCAAGCCATTGCGTTAGGCCGCCCAGGCAAGCGTCCCAATCAATTTGCCGGTTGCCCATGGCTGCGGTCGGAGTTGATTGGCACGCTGCTCGGCGTCTGGAAAGACTCCAAGAGGCTGGACACGCAAGCGTAAGCTACATCTTTCACCCGCGAAGGCTTCACCCAAAACAACCAGCAGTCCAGCGGACAGGGTCTTCGCCGCAAAGACCATGGCCGGATCATCATGGCGCTTTCCGCCTTCTGCTGCCGGCATCGGCGTCCTGCTTGGCTTGTTCAATCTCGGCCAGCCGCATCTTGAGCGGACGCAGCGCTGTATGAACGCCTTGGGCGTAGGAGAGGCTGCCCGCTTCGATAGGTGGCGACTCGCCAGAGCCACTCTGCGGGTCCGAACCGGAATCGACTCAGCCACGCTTCCGACCACCACACCTGCAGCGCCCACACTGCGACCACAAACGCCAACACGGAACTCCGGTTCACAAATTCGACGTCGCCCAGCAAAAGTGTCAGGACCAGCACGCCCAGCACCGTCTGCGTCAGGTAGTTGGTCAGCGCCATCCTTCCCACTGCGCGCAGGCGCCGTTTCAGCCAGTTGTCCGCACGATGGTCCCACAGGATGATGAGGCTCATGTATCCCAACGCGAATGGGATCGTCCCCAGCGTGTTGGGAATCTGGCCAATAAAGGCGACCTCGAGAGAGTAATCGTGGAATGCGACCATGATGACGCCAGCGGCCGCCAAGGGAATACCAACGGCAATCCCGATAATTGCGGTCAGCTTGTAGGTTCTCGCGGGCCAGCCACCGCTGATGAAGCCGGCGCGAAACAAACCGGCTCCGATGAGTATCATCCCCAGCGCGCGCAGGAAATAGCCCAACAGGAAGAGCAGATCAATGACTCCGTCGTTCGGAGCCTCGCCCTGCGTCCAGAGACCGTGCAGTGGGGAACCGGTTGCGGCGGCGACGTACTGGGCAAGCAGCGCGCAAGGAACGGATAGGGCGAACACGAAAACTCCAACGGAGATCAGCGCCCGATTCCGCAGTTTCCGCAGAGCAATCAGAACGGCCGATGCGACTGCATACACCGTCAGCACGTCGCCTTCCCACAAGAGGAAGTGGAGGATGCCGATTATCAGCAGCAGCGCGTTTCGCCACAGGCTCAGCAATACCCCGCCGCGTCCTCTCGCTGTGGCTCGGTCGATGAAGAGAATCATTCCCGCGCCAAACAGCAACGAAAACAATCCCATGAACTTCTGGTCGACGAAGACCTCGCCGAAGATGCCCACAGACCAGTCGAGCCAGGTCTCCGATCCGCCCGCGCTGAGGTTGAAGTAAGGCGCGCCGCCGAACTGGAAGTGAACGGCGTTCATCAGCAGAATGCCGAGCACCGCCGCACCTCGGATCAAATCGAGGCTTGTTATGCGCCCGGCCTCCTGAACAGGGCCGGCATCGCCAGTGTGGGGGTGCGTTGCCAACAATTCATCCTCCTTGGGTGAACCGGTGGAAATCTTACGATGTCAACCGACATCAGGTATAGGCCGGCAAACATCGGGATGCCGCTCAGGCCGTCGGGGAACCTCGCATGCAAGGCTGCAAGGGCGGTGGCAAGGACTTTCCGCAGCGGATGGTGCCCAACGCACGTGATGACGACGGCGACAGTGTCGTGTGCGAGAAATAACCGCCGGCCCTAAGGGCCGGCGGTTATTTCTACAGCCGAGCGGTGCGCCGCAATCGCGCGACGGCACCGACTGGAAACCATACCGTCAATCCAATGACGACAGCAACATATCCTTCAACTCAGCGAAATCCACCGGCTTGACCACAAAACCCTGCGCGCCACGCTGCCGAGCTTCATCCATGCGTTGGGCATCCCCGTACGCGGACACGACGATGGACTGAACCTCGGGCCAAGATTCTTCCAAGGCGCCCAGAAGCTCCATGCCATCCATGCCTGGCATATTAAGGTCTGTGAGAATTAGCCGTATGCCGGGATTGTCGCGCAGGACCTCAAGTGCCTCCAGGCCGGACTGGGCAAAGAACAATTCGTAGGTACCGGCACGAACCTCACGACGCATCCTTTGCTTGAACATCACCTGGACGTCCGGCTCGTCGTCCACCACAAGGACCTGGCGTGCCAAACCCTGTTGCGACATTTCCGATTCCTCCGCTTTCATTCAAATTCCGCGGGCTGCCAACCCAGCCCAATTAAATGGCGGGGCGTCGCACCACGACGACGCCCCTCGAATTGGTATCAACCGGTGGAGGCAGGCGCTACGCCTTTCCGGTCCGCCGAGATTTCAGTACCACGCGGTAGTGGTAATTTTCCAGACATGTTCAAATCGGTTATCACCAGTTGGACGTCCGGATTCTCATCCAGCACCTCCAGCGCGTGCCGCCCCGACCGCGCAAACAGGAACTCGTACACCCCCGCTCTAACTTCACGCCGCATGCGCTGCCGGAACATCGGCTCAACCTCGGGTTCGTCATCCACCACCAGCAACTTTCTGGCCCCAGAACTCTCGCTCATACCTCAAAACCTCCGAACCGCACGACGAGCCCCCGTTTGATACGAATATCGTATCAACAAAAACATCATCAATACGCATAATACCAGCCAGGTCCGTCACATGATACCCGACCGTGTCGTTAGTGGCGCTGCATCGCGGAGACTCCGTTAAAAATCCGAACATAGCTCATATCACGGCAACCACTGGTGCCAAAGCAACTCGGCAAAGGCCGCCGTCGCCAGTAGACCCACGGCGATGGACGTGGTCTGCTCAAGCCTGCGATTGACCGCGTGTCGGAAAACCATGCCGTCGCCGTTGTATTCCCCGTTCCTTTCCAAAATCTCGCCGGCCCGGTTCCGGTGCAAGTCTGATACCTTCATTACTGGGAACACGATCACCGCGGAGAGCCACCACCGGCATTTCGAGCAGGAACCCAATCCAGCCCGTCGCACCAGCCCGCGACAGCAGGACCAGAATCATGCTTATCCCACCGAATATGACGAGGGAGAACAACTCGCCGAATTCCAGCCACTGCTGACGGGAACGCACCACATTGCTGAGCTGGGCCGCGGCGTCGGCCAACCTCCGCCGGTCGGATATCGCTGGTCCACCTCCGCCGCAGCCACTAAACACTTCACGCGTACCCGCTTTGCGCAACCTGGCACTGCCAGCGCCCCCGCCGCCCCAATTCAGTCAGCACAGTCATTCCTGTCTTTGCCAAAACGCCAAACTTTTTGTAATTCACCTGCCTTTTGTGGCAAAAAGACCTACCATCGCCCCCCATCATCACCCAGTTTCCCCCAAAACCCCTGGTTCAAACACCCCCGGCCCCGGTGAAACTTCCGCCTTGCTCTAACCCCTACCCCATCCGTACCATGTTACTCAGCGCCCTAATTCCAACCCCGCCACCCAGGCCCGCGACAGCCGTCCCAATGCCCACACTTCCCAACACCGAGAACGTCGCTCCTCCAAACCCGCTCACCTGACCGCCAATACCGCTCAAACCGCCGCCAAAATCCTACCCTCGGCCCCCATTCAGCCCCACGACCCACCCAATGCCCTACTGGAATTAGCGGAAATGAGAGGAAATGAGCGGGAAATCGACTTTTCCGTCCTTTCACCACGCGATTACATGTGGGTACGCGTGAGGCGCTGGCCCAGGGCACCAAGCTCGTCTGATCCTTTGTCAAGCGCCGTTTAGCCGGTATTGCCCACGTATCGACCCGCATGTACACTCGCCGCGACGCTGAGCCCGATGGGAGGTGTACCGAATGCCGATTTCCGACGAGACCATGAACCGAATCATCGCCGAATACGGCGGGTTCGAACTGACCGCGGAAGAACTGGAACTGGTCAAGCCTGAATTGGAGAACTACCTGGCCGAGTTGCAGAACCTGCGGGACCTTGACTTGTCCGACGTTATGTCATCGCGCCTGCTGCGGCCGGCGGACGGAGGGGAATCCAATGCCTGATAACGAACTGCTGAAACTCACCATTTCCGAGATTGCTCCGATGATCCAGACGCGAGCCGTGTCCCCGGTGGAACTTACCGAGGCCGCCCTGGCCGAAGCGGAGCGGCGGCAACCGACGCTGAACTCGTTCATCACCATCATGCGCGAGCAAGCGATGGCGCAGGCCGAGCAAGCCGAGGATGAGCTGTCTCGCGGGGAGTACCGTGGCCCTTTGCACGGCATCCCCATCGGCATCAAGGACAACATCGCCACCGGCGGCATCAAGACCACGCTGGGCACCAAGGTTTTGCGCGATCATGTTCCCGATGAGGACGCCGAGGTGGTCCGGAGGGTCAAGGAAGCTGGCGGCATCATCCTGGGCAAGGAGAACCTGGAGGAATTTGCCGCCGGCGCCACGTCCAACAACCCTCACTACGGTGCGGTGCACAACCCTTGGGGACTGGATCATATCCCGGGCGGCTCCAGCGGCGGCGGCGGCGCGAACGTGGCTGCGGGCGTAACCTTCGCCTCATTGGGTACCGATCTGGGCGGATCGGTGCGACTGCCGGGCGCTTTCTGCGGCGTGGTTGGCCTCAAGCAGACCTTTGGACGCGTCAGCCAGCGCGGCCTGCTGGTGACCAGCTTCAACGGCGACCACATCGGGCCCATGACCCGATCCGTGCGGGACAGCGCGCTGGTCCTCCAGGCCATCGCCGGCCACGACCCGTTGGATCCCAGCACGGTGCCGGTACCCGTGGACGATTACGCCCTGATGATCGATCGTGGAATCCAGGGCCTGACCATGGGCATTCCTTCCAATCACTATTTCGACCTGCTGGATCCTGAAGTGGAGGAGGCGGTTCGACGGGCAATCGCCGCATTGGAGGAGTTGGGAATCGAAAGCCGCGAAGTGAGCCTGCCCAGCATGCAGTATTCGGGCGCGCTGCGGTTCTCAGCCATGGCTGACAGTGTGGTAACCCACGAGCCGTACATCGCGTCAAGCCGCGAGGACTACGGCCCCGACACGCTATACCGAACTCTGGCGGGCCAGTTCGTGTTGGGCCGGGACTACTCCAAGGCGATGAAAGTGCAGCGCATCATCAAGGACGAGCAGGCTCGCGTGCTGCAGGACGTCGACTTCCTGGTAACCCCAACTACACCGATGCCCGCTCCACGCATCGACGCCGCGACTATCACCGTCGAAGGCAAAGATCAGAAGGTGCGCGGGCCAGGCTCCGGCCACGTATCCCGCAACACCAGCCCCCAGAACGCCACGGGTTTCCCGGCCATCACGGTACCGTGCGGGTTCAGCGAACTCGGCCTGCCCATCGGCTTGCAATTCATCGCCCGGCCGTGGGAAGAGGGCAACATGTTCCGAATCGCCCACGCCTACGAGGGAGTGTCTCCGAGCCAGGGCGTGTGGCCGAATTTGGTATGATCGGACGGATTGGTTCGAAACGCATACAGGGGCGAATGTTGATTCGCCCCTACGCAATGTTGGCTGGTCGGCAGGAGTAGGAGCATGGAATATCGAAGGTTCGGTCCCACCGACATGACCGTCTCGGTCCTCGGATTCGGCTGCTGGGAAATGGGCGGCACCTACGGCGACGTATCCCGCACTGAGTTGGACGCAGCGGTGAACCGGGCCATCGACCTAGGCATCAACTGTTTCGATACCGCGCCAGCCTATGGGCGAGGCGAGTCGGAGATCGTGCTGGGGCAGGCATTGGGTAACCGCCGCAAGGAAGTCATCGTCGTCACCAAGTGCGGCGTCGGATACGCCGACCGTCCCAAGGGTCGCGACAGCCGCATGGTCTCGATCTACGCCTCGGTGGAGCAGAGCCTGCAAAACCTGGGAACGGACTACCTGGACGTGCTGCTCATACACTGGCCGGACGTCAACACGCCGTTCGACGAAACCATGCACGCGTTGGATAACCTGGTGCAGCAGGGAAAAGTCCGCGCCGTGGGCGTCTCTAATTTCACCCTGGGACAGATCAAGGAGTGCGAGGTCGTGCGCAACGTGGACATTGTGCAATACGGTCTCAACATGTTCGACCGCCGCATGGAGCAGGAAATCTTCCCATACTGCTTTGAGCATGGAACCGGCGTGATGGTGTACGGCCCGCTGGCGTTCGGCCTACTCACCGGCACGTTGTCGGCAGATACCACGTTCGGGAGCAACGACTGGCGTGCCACCGGTGGTCGACCCGGCTGGAACGTCGGCGTGTTCGCCGAGGAATATTTCCAGCGCAACCTGCAGGTGGTCGAGGACCTGAAGCCCATAGCCGAATCCAGAGGCAAGGGGATGCCGCACCTGGCGTTACGATGGGTGCTGTCCAATCCGGCGGTCAGCGTCGGCCTGGTGGGAACACGCACCGTGCGGGAAGTCGAGGACAACGTGGCCGGATTGGAATGGGCGTTATCCGGCGCGGATTTCGAGCGGATTGACGCCGTGTTTGACCGCTACGGCGTGGATACCCACCCCGAAATAGTAATAGACCCGGACGAGTAGCCCGGGTCTATAGGCATTCCGATGCCGGCGCGGGCGCCGGCTGTTCGAGTTAGGGTATGGATTAGCCGGCGGCCACCCAGTCGGCCACGCGTTCGGCGACCATGATGACGGTGGGGTGGATTCCGCCGGATCGCGGGACGCGGGGCATCACCGCCGCGTCCACCACCCACAGGCCATCCACGCCGCGCACCCGGCAGTACTGGTCCACCACGGCCATATCGTCGCCGTCGGGTCCCATGCGGCAAGTGCCGGAGACGTGACGAGCGGTGCCCACGGTCTCCCGGGCCCACTTGTCCAGGGCGTCGTCGTTGTTCAATATCTCGTCGGGCGGGTTGATGCGGAAATCGCACACATCCCGGAAGGCGTCCGACTCCAGCATTCGCGCGCCGAAGCGGATGCCCTCGCGGATCCGCCTGGTGTCATTGGGATGCTGCAAATACCGATAGTTGAACTCCGGCTGCAAGTCGGGGTCGGATGACTGAAGCCGCACGAATCCCGAACCGTCGGGCAGGCCCAGGGTGCAGGAGATGCGGGCCGCACGGTCGGCCGGCACGTCGCCGGTGTTGTAGCGAGTTCGGACGCCGGCCACCTTTTCCTCGCGTTCGTCCACGACGGTGCTGGACCGGAGCACCATGTCGTTGGTGTAGCCGGCGCTGCCGCTGTAGTGCAGGCCAAAGTGCGGAGCGTCCAGATCGCCCGTGAGTGTCTTGCCGTCCTTCACCTTGTAGGTAACGTGGACGCTGAGGTGGTTCCAGAGTCCTTGCCCGACGCCGGGGCTGTGGTGGACGACGGGGATACCGACCTCACGGAGGTGGTCCTGCGGCCCAACGCCGGAGAGCATGAGCAACTGGGGAGACCGGAGCGCTCCTGAGCACAGGACGACCCGTTCGGCTTCCACCGTGAATATCTCGCCGCCGCTTTCAGCCTCCACGCCCACGGCTTTGTTGCCGTCGAACAAGACCCGGCGCACGTACACGTTGCCACGCACGGTCAGGTTCAGGCGGTGGCGCATGGGGTTCAGGTGCGTCATCGCAGCACTCATCCGGATGCCGCCAAGGTTGTTGGTGGGAGACACGCCCACGCCCGTCGGGTTCGGCCCGTTGGTGTCCTCGACCGCGCCGTAGCCCTCGCCCAGGCAGGCGTCGTAGAACGCCTGCTGGATATCGGCCCAGGTGCCGGACCGACGCCGGCGCACCGGCATGGGGCCGTCCGTGCCATGGTAGTCGTCCTGGATGTCCATGTCGTTCTCCATCTTGCGATAGAACGGCAGGATCTTGTCGTACGACCACTCGTCATTGCCCATGGAGGCCCAGTTGTCGAAGTCCTCCGGGAACCCGCGCTGCATGGCCTGGCCGTTGATGGAGGAACCGCCGCCGATCACCTTGCCCTGGGCAACGTGGATCTCGCCTTGCTCCTCGGTGATAGTGCCACGCAGCGCCCAGTTATGGATCGAGTCCTGGGCTTCCGCGTACCGCGTGCCGCCGAACTTGACGTCATCCGGTAGCACCGCGGGATCGGGGTAGTCGTTGCCCGCCTCAAGCAACAATACAGAGGTGTTGGGATCCTCGGCTAGACGGGCGGTTAGCGTGGAGCCGGCGGCGCCGCCACCGACAACGATAGCGTCATATTTCATGAGGCACTCCTTAGGAACTGCGGTTGGGCATCAGAGTCGGACGCTGACGCCCGGTGGCTCTGAGCGAATCTTAACTGACGGGAATTTTATACCAAAAGAACTTGGAGGGAGCGCAATAACTTTCGCGCCGCGATGGGCGAGTCTAAAGATTTAACATCGTGGGAACGCCGGACGCCATTGATTCGTGAGCAGCCAGCACCAGCGACAGGTCTGCCATCCCTTCCAGGGCGGTCATCGCAGGTTGGCGGGCGTCCACAATGCTCTGGTGAAACTCGCGCGCCATGGGCACCAAACCATTGTTGTATCGCGGCAATTCCAAAACCGTTTCGCCGTCGGCATCCATGATCTTCAGCCACGGTTGTCCGGCCTCAAAATACAGGGACGCCTTTGAGCCGGAAATAGATACCCACGAGTGCGGCTTGGGAGGCACGACGCTCCACGAATGGTTGATGATGCCCGTCACGCCGCTTGCGGACCGCGTGATGATCGCCACGCCGTCCTCGGCTTCGAGGCCCGGTTGGCCGGGCAATACCTCCTGGGCAAATGCCTGGTTGGGTCGGCCCGCAAGGTATGACAGAACGCTGAGTTTGTGGATGCCGCCGTCGATGAGCACCCCACCGCCGTTGAGCTCGGCGCGGCTGCGCCAACCGGTAGGACGGAAAGGATACTGTTCGTGGAGCTGGATCAGCCTCACCTGTCCCAATCTGCCCCCGTCGATTAGCCGCTTGGCTACCGACACCGCCGGAACGAACCTGTAATTCTCCGCCACCATCACGTTGGCGCCCGAGCCATCCGAGAGCCGCACAATTTCTTCAGCATCCGACATTGAACCGGCAATTGGCTTTTCCACGAGTGCGTGCCTACCGGCTCTTAAAACCAGCGCGACGTGCTCGCGGTGCAGGTAGTGCGGCGTGCAGACGTAAACCGCCTGCACCCTGGCGTCTGCGACAGCGGTGGCGTAGTCACCAAACGCATCGAATCCTCCGAAACGGCCGGCGTAGTCGCGCGCTTTGTCCAGATCGCGGCTGGCGAAGTACAGGTCGATCTCGCCGCGCAACTCAACCATTGAGCGGGCAAACGTGGCGGCGAAATCTCCGCAGCCAAGGACGCAAAGGCCAAGGCTCAAAATGGTCACCATCCCAAGGGGCAACGGGTCGGAACGGATCTAACGCTCCGAGGGTATCCCGGAACATCACGGAGCGCAAACCGCGTGCCGCGTGGTTGATACGTCGGTTGGTGGTTCCTATAATCCCGTGCATTGTTGGAAGCGGACGGCGGTGGGCACGTTGAGGCCATCCGCCTGGAAGGAGATGGATCATGCCAAGGATGGAAGGGAAAGTCGCTTTGATCACGGGCGCTACGGGCGGCATCGGCCGGGCCGCGTCCCAGTTGTTCGCCGACGAGGGCGCGCGGGTCTCGTTGGTGGACGTGGACGAGTCTGCGCTGCAGGAACTGGTGGCATCAATCGGCGAGGACCGAGCCAGCTATTCCGTCGCGGACGTTACCGACCCGGACCAGAGCGAAGCTTACGTCAAGGCCGCCGCTGACCGTTGGGGCGGCATCGACGCCTACCTGGCGAACGCGGGCATTGAGGGACAGCTATCTTCCATCCCGGACTATCCCATCGACGTGTTCGACCGCGTGATGGCGGTGAACGTGCGCGGCGTATGGCTGGGGATCAAGTACGTGGTGCCGGTGATGCGCGAGCGCGGCGGCGGCAGCATCGTCATCACCTCCTCCACCGCCGGCATTGGCGCCGGCCCCGACATGTCCGCCTACACCACCAGCAAGCACGCGGTCATCGGCCTGATGCGCACCGCCGCCATGGAAGGCGCGTCCCTGGGCATCAGGGTAAACACCGTGAACCCGGCGCCCATCGAAACCCGCATGATGCGTTCCATCGAGGAGCAGCGGGTTGCCGCCGCGGACGATGCCAACGTGACCGTCGAGCAAACCTATCGGGCCGGGTCGGCGCGGATTCCGTTGGGTCGCTACGGCCATCCCGAAGAAGTGGCGCGGTTGATGCTGTTCCTCGCCAGCGACGATAGCAGTTTCTGCACGGGCGGCGTGTACATGGTGGACGGCGGCAGGTCTGCCGGCGGCAGATAACACCGCGTTTGGATACCGGCTTTATTTGGCAAAGACGCACGCTACCAGCAGCAACTGGCGAGCCCTGGAACCCTTGGTATGGCGCGGTCCCGGACCAGCAGGGTGCCCACCGTCGCGGCAATGGACAGGGCCAGCAACAGCACGAAGGCGTATTCATAAGTGCCCCAGATATCGTAAGACAGGGCACCCACCAACGCCCCGAGCCCGCCGCTGATCTGGTGCACGCCCGATATGGTGCCACTGACCCGGCCCATGCGCCGTTGCCCGAAAATGTTGCCGGAGAACATCACCGTCAGCGGCGCGGTCATCAGGAACGTGAACCCATAGAGCAACGCGAACACGATCACCGACGCCTTGGCCTGGGACAGAATGATCAGCGCGAATATGCCGATGCGCATGACGAAACACAGAAGCGTCGGCCGCCCCGGCCCCATGAGGTCGGCCAGGTAACCGGAGGCCAACACACCCAACAGGCCCATCACTCCCATCAACGCCAGCAGGTTGGCGGCCACCAACGTGGTGATGCCCATATCCAGCGCAAAGGCGACCACGTGGGTCTGCACCAGGAAGTCCTGGAATCCGCAGACCGCGTAGATTCCGATGAGCAGCCACAACTGGGAGGATGTCAACAGGGATGTTTGGTCCCGAGCCTCACCCTCCGCCGCCCCAACGGCGCTTGTGCCCGCTGACGAAGAGTTGGCGGTTCGGGTCGGCGCTGACCTCACCAGCGCCAACACCACCGGAGCGAGGATCACCAGGTTGGCCAGCCCCAATCCCGCCAGGGACAGACGCCAACCAAATCGCACCAGGGACTGCGCCAACGCCCCAATTATGACCAACTGGCCGATGGCATTGCCCGACACCGCCACGCTGTTGGCCAGGCCCCGCCGGTCGGGGAACCAGCGCACGATCATCACGCTGACCACGGGGTTGGACATTCCCGCGTTGCCCAGCGCAAAAACCAGTCCGTAGATCGGGAAAAGCTGCCACGGAGCCGACACCACGCTCATCAGCCCGATGCCCACTGCGCCTATTGCCGCTCCAACGCCTATGATCCAACGAAGTTCGTAACGATCCGCCAGTCGACCGACGAACGGCATGGCCAGGGCTGACACCACCATGTACGCCGTGATGCCCATGGACAACGCCGACCGGCTCCACTCCAGGTCGTCCACCATGGGTTTCAGCATGAGCCCCAGGGCGGAACGAGAACCGCCGTTGAAGAACAGGATCGTGAACCCGATTGCCAGGATGATCCAACGATAGTCTGGACGCCGCATCAAAACACCGTTTGGTCAGGCTGGCTCACGGTAGCACCGCAATTTAACGCCAGTCAATGATATACATTGGACGGTCCGAGGACGGTCCGAGGGTGGCGTCTAATATCGAATGACGACATTGGTGAACCCGCGGGTTGCCTGTAGGGAGGTGGTAACGATGACCACCTGGACGTCCGTTGCCGGAATCTCATCGCGCCATCGCCATTCTTCGTGTTTAGTTCCAGATACGCCGACGGACAGGCGGACGCATCGCCCTGTGGCGACACCCAAGTAATCGACGCCGCCGAGGACGAGGCCAACCGGGAGCGGCTGTACTGACGCGACCTGAGAGTCATTTGTCCCGGCCCGGCTTGTGTCTCGATTGAACCGCGCCGGGAACTTACAGCCTTACCAGAGTTCCTGCGAGACCAGCCGGGCTCCCTCAACCATCGAAGCGAGCTTGGCCCACGCTATGTTGGTCTCCACCTTCCGCCCCCAGGCAGAAGTGCCGAAGCCGCAGTCGCTGCCGGCCATCACGTTCTCCCTGCCCACGATGTTCGCGTAGTTCAGAATCCTCTGGGCGATTAGCTCGGGATGCTCGATGAAATTGGTGGTGGTGTCCAGTACGCCGGGGATCAGTACCTTGCCGTCAGGCAGGGGAACGTCCTCCCAAACCTTCCACTCGTGGCCGTGCCGGGGGTTCGCGCCTTCGACTGAAAGCCCCAGAGGACGAGCGCGCAGCACGATTTCAACTATCTCCCGCAGCGGCACGTCGTGATGATGCGGACCTTCGGTGTTTCCCCAGCAAACGTGCAGCCGCATCCGCTCCGGGTCGATGTCTTTCAACGCGTAGTTGATGACCTCCACGTGCAGCTCCACGATCTTTTTGAACTCATCCACCGAAAGGTGAGAGAACTGCGAAACGCGCGTCATCGCCAGATCCGGGCAATCGATCTGCAACAGGAGGTCCGCCTCGGAGATTGCGTTGTACTCGTCCTTCATGACTTCGGCCAGCGCGTACAGGTATTCCTCCTCCGTGGCGTAGTACTCATTGGGCAGGAAATTGGCGATCACGCCCGGCGACGCGGCGGTCATGAACACCTCCGCGACCTGCGCATCGGACGAAGCGTCCTGCAACGCTCTGATATCACGTTCCACGGCCGGCCAGTCTTTCCACCCTATCGGCCCGGTACACGCCGGCTGCGGCATGTTTCGCGACGACATGTGAGTCTGCGTGGCGGCGTACTCGGGAAAGTCCGCGTCATCCAGTCGGGTGTGCGAACGCACCATCCGCTCACCCTCAAACCCGGTGAGCCGTTCCTTGACGTACGTTGCGTACTGCGAACGACCCTGCTCGCCATCGTTTACCACGTCGATCCCGGTGTCCTGCTGCCGCGCTACGATGTCTGCCACGGCGTCGCGGATGCTGACATGGAACGACTCCGGGTCGAAGTCCTGCTGGTCCTCCCGCTGGCGCAGCAACTCCTGGAGTGGAACGGATCGGGGAAGGCTGCCGGTGTGGGTGGTCAGGATTCTGTCAGTGCTCCGTTTCATCATGTCCCTCCGGCCTTTTGATATTCAAAGTTGCGTGGGCGTGGCGAACAGTCGGGCCGTCCTCATCACAGCGCAGTCACACATCGGGCCGGGTGGGATTCCGCCAGTACGTGTGGCCGGTGTCCGGTGTGGATGTAATCGGCGACCAATTTGCCGGCCATCGGGCCGCGCCCGAACCCGGACGACGCCAAGCCCGTGACGATATACAGGTTTTCCAGTTGCGGTATTTTGCCTATGATTGGTTTGCCGTCCAGCGAAAAGGGCATCAGGCCCGACCAGGTGCGGCTGATCGATAGCTCGTTCAGGAAAGGCAAAACCTCAGCGGTGTGAGCGAAATTGCTCTCAATCCCTCCGTGTCCCACGCCTCGGTCATAGCCAATCGCCTCGCGGTCGCCGCCGAAGACTATCTCACCGTCACGGGTCTGCCGTCCGTAGAGGTGCCTCGTAACCCTGCGGTCGCCCACGTGGGTCAACTCCGGCGGAGCGTGCCCATCCCCACCGGGATCCACGCTCCAGTGCGAGTACGATTCAACGCCCGATAGCGAGTGAAACACTCTCGGAGGCAGTGGTTCCGTGGCCCACATCTGCCCGCGCACGGGGATTACTGGGATGTGAATCCCCAACATCTCGCCCAAAGGCCCACACCATGCGCCGGCCGCCAGCACCAGATGCTTGGCTCGGAACATTTCCCCGGAGGCCGCGATCCGGTACGTTTCGCCCTCATCGTGGGAGATCCCGGTTACCTCTTTCCCAGTCAAGGTTTCCGCGCCGTTGTTCCGTGCGGCGTCGGCAAAAGCGCGAGTGGCTTTAACGGGATCAGCCTGCCCACGCAGCGGGAAATACATCGCTCCCACCAGGTCCGGGTTCAAACCGGGTTCGATGGCGCGGGCGTCATCAATCGATAACAGCTCCGCCGTGTATCCGCGAGTCTTCAGGCTGAGCACGCGGTCTCTGACGTATTCATACTGCGCTTGAGTCTGGACGACTTGCAAACCCCCGGACTGGCGAAACTCGATATCGTAGCCCGAGTTCAGTTGCAGGTCCTTGAAAATCTGGAGGCTCCCCATGGTGAGATATGATTCCAAGTCTGGTACGTGGCCCCAGCCCAGCGCCCCGATGCCGCCGGCGTTCACTCCGGACGCCTCGGACGCGATTTCGCCTCGCTCCAGAAGGGCGACGCTGCGTCCGTGTCCGGCGAGGTGATATGCGGTGGAGGCGCCCGCGATGCCGCCCCCGATCACTATGACGTCGAAGGAACTCATGGACTCGACCCAACCCCCCCAATGCTCAGATTCCCATTGGCCAGACCCACATGATAGCCGGGATGGACACGGCAACGATCACCACCTCCAGTGGGAATCCCATGCGTAGAAAGTCTGCGAACCGATAGCCGCCGGGCCCCATCACGATGGTGTTGGACTGGTGCCCGATGGGAGTCAGGAACGCGGACGAACCGCCGATGGCCACCGCCATCAGGAACGGATCGAATGACGACCCCAGGGTTTCCGCCACCCCCACGCCGATGGGAGCCATCAATATTACGGCGGCGGCGTTGTTGATCACGGCGGAGAGCAGCGTGGTGGTCACCAGGATGACTCCCAGCATCGCCCACGGCGGTAAGAACGCTCCAAGGCCCGCCAGGCTCGCGGCGATACGGGCAGCGCCACCGGTGGTCTCCAACGCCTCGCCCACCGGGATCATCGCCCCCAGCAGGATGATTACCGGCCAGTCAATGGCTTGATAAGCGGCTTGCAGCGAGACGAATCTCGTCACCAGCAGGACCACCACCGCGGTTACGAACGATAGCTGCACCGACAGAAAGCCGAATGACGTGAGTAGCAAGGCAACCGCGAACACGGCGAGCGGAAAGACCAACCGGCGCCGCTGGCCGATCCGAAGCTCACGCTCCGCTAAGGGAAGCAGCCCGAGCCTGGGCAGCGCGGTCTGCACCACCTCATCCTTGCCCTG
Source organism: Dehalococcoidia bacterium (assembly GCA_034423115.1). Lineage (GTDB taxonomy): Bacteria > Chloroflexota > Dehalococcoidia > Lucifugimonadales > UBA3495 > Bin87. Next base: position 18,733 of record DAOUJD010000072.1, read on the forward strand.
AAGCAGCAGCACGTCGCCGATCCGGAAGTTGATGTGGCCGACCCGCCGGGTGAATCGCGTACCTCGCCGGGACACTCCCAGCAGGTTGACGCCAAACTCTGAATGAAAACGGAGGTCCCGGGCGTTCTTACCCTCGGCCGGGCTGTCCGGACTCACAATAGCCTCCACCACCGACACGTCCTCGGAGCTGAGGGTTTCGTCGAGGTCAGGCTGCATTCCGCGCGACCCGCGAAGCTCGAAGCCGGTTTGGTCGATGAAAGTCCTCAGCTCCTCAGGATCCGCTTCCACGATGAGGATGTCGTTGGCATCGATAATTTGATAGCTCGACGGCGCGGCGTGTACGGTTCCCTGGTGCAGAAGTCCCGCGATGGAGACGTCCTCCTCTTCTACAAACTCCTCTACATCCCTCAACAATTTGCCCACGAACCGGGAATCCTCCGGGACCCGCACCTCGGTCATATAGGTCTCGATATCCAGTGCGCCGCCCAACGTCAGGGGAGCCTGCCTCGACGGTATCAAGCGCCAGCCCACCAGCGCGATGAACAGCGCCCCCGCAACGGTCACCACGATTCCAACCAGCGTGAAGTCAAACATGTTGAACGCCGCGCCGACGTGCTCCTGGCGAAAGTTGGAGATGATAACGTTGGGAGGCGTACCGATCAGCGTCGTCATCCCACCCAGCAGCGAGGCGAAGGCCAACGGCATCAGATATTGCGAGGGAGGTTGCCCGCTCCGGTTCGACACGCGAATTGCCACCGGGAGCAGAAGGCTCACCGCGCCGACGTTATTCATAAACGCCGAAAGGAACGCCGTTATGCCCGAAAGCGCCGCGATTCGCACGGTCAGGTACTCGGGTATCCGCGAGTACCAGCCGGCTATCACGTCCACGACGCCCGAGTCGTAGAGGGCACGGCTCAACACCAGCACCGCGGCTACGGTTATCACGGCCGGGTGTCCGAATCCCTTGTACGCTTCGTCGGCAGGGACGATGCCGACTATGGCCAGGACCAACAGGGCGAGGACGGCGACGATGTCGTAGCGCCACTTGCCGATGATGAACAGCGCCAGGGCCAGAATGAGGACGCCGAATACGATTGCCTCATCCATGTGCCTTAGTCCCTCCAGGAACGGTCGCCGGGGATGGACGCGATTATATAACCTTCAGAGGGTCTGCCCCATCAGTTTGGCGTGAGTAGTTCAGGGAGGCCGGTGTGATAGCATTCCAGAGCCCCAACGGGCGATACCGACGACGATTCAGGAGGAACTTATGAGCATCGAATTCTGGGCGATGGGTCGACCCTACCCCAGCGGTCCCAATTCCCCGGAGTTCAACGGTGTACGCCAGGCGGTGCGCGCCGAGGAAATCGGTTACGACGGCATCGTGTACGTAGATTCGCAAAACCGCTACGGCGACACCTACGTGTGCCTGGCGTTGGCCGCCCACGCCACATCGACCATCAAGCTCGGTACCGGTGTCACCAACTCGTTCACTCGCCATCCCGCCGTTACGGCGTCGGCCATCGCGACGGTGCAGATGGAGAGCAATGGACGGGCCTACCTCGGCATCGCCCGCGGCGACTCGGCTCTGGCTCACTTGGGCCGCGCCCCAGATTCCGTCCCAAAGTTCGAGCGTTACCTAGAGAGACTTCAGGCATACCTACGCGGCGAGGACGTCCCATTTGAAGCGGGCGGGGATATCAGCTCCCTAGAACTCGCCAACTACCGCGACTCCAGCATCATTTTCTGGATCGACGAAACCCAGCCGCCCAAGGTACCCGTGGACGTGGCCGCCACCGGTCCCAAGGTCATCGCCGCCGCGGCCCGCCACGCCGACAGCGTCACGTTGAACGTCGGCGCTGATGCAAAGCGCATACGATGGGGCATGGACGTCGCTCGTGCCGCCCGCGCCGAGGTCGGCCTCTCCCCTGATATTCACTTCGGCGCGTATGTGCCGCTGGTGGTTAACGACGAGCCCGAGGAAGCGGCGCGCATCGGCGTTGGGCAGGTGTCGCTGTTCGCCCGTTTCTCGGTTATGTACGGTTCTGTGGTGGGCCCGGCCTCAGCGGATCAGCGTCGCATGATGCGGACCATCCACGACGCTTACGACATGGAGCACCACGGGCTGGCCCACGCCCCGCAGGACGACGTGGTAACGCCGGATTTCGCCCGGGAATTCGGAATCTTCGGGTCGCCTACCTACTGCGCTGACCGTTTGGGTGAGCTGATCGATCTGGGCGTGGAGCGGATCATCATCCGGGGCGTTTCCCTCGATCCTGCCGACCCAGAGTCCAGGGCGGCGGAGCGTTTCATGGAGGAGGTCGCGCCGCTCCTCCGAGGATGACCGCCAGCAAACTCGCGACTCCGCAAATAAACAACTCCCTAGTATCGTCGGGGAGTTGTTTCGATTCTCCAGGCAATCCCCTCTCTGCCCTTTCCCACTGCCAATGACACTTCCCCCTTTCATCCACCTTTCACCCATCTTTACCATAGTTAACTGGCGCCTCAAATCTCTCCCACCGCCATCCCGCGAGCCGTCCCAATGCCCACATCCAGACTCCGAACTCCCCAACGCCGCTCCCCCAAATCCTCTCACCGGCTCACCAAAACCACCAATATCGCCCCCAAAACCGCCCTCGCTGCCTCCATTTGCCCCCAAAACTCACCCCAACGCCCTACTCAAATAAACGGAAATGAACGGAAATGAGCGGGATTTCCAAAAATCGCCGCGTTCAGACCATCAACCCCGAGGCAATCCCATCACCCTTTCCCAAATCCGCCGTCGCGTCAACGTCCTCAAGCGTCGGTTCGCCCCCGAACTCGCCATCATTAAACTCCGGCGTATCGCCGAATCCGTCTCCGACCACTGGGACCCCGACCAACCCCCTGGAGCCGCCGACGTCATCGCGCGCATCGCCAAAGCCGGCTTCCGATTGCCCACCTTCATGAGACTCCGCCGCTACCTCGACGACACCATACGCCAGGGCGACGTCCCTGAGTCTGAGGTCATGGTCCTCAACCTGCTCCCCTGGGCCAGCAAAGACCGCTACCGCGCATTCCTCCGCTGGGACCTTCCCGCCCCAGCGCGCTAGCCGTGCCCTCAACCTGGTTTACACCGATAATCGAATGGCCCCGGTATCGTCGTGGAGTTGTTTCGTAGTCGGGGCCCGCTGCTCCGACTTCTAGTACGGCAACCATATGCCGAACTGCGCCTGTATCTCTCACCGCAGGTCAATGTACAATCGCAGACCAACCCGACAATCTTGCGGACGGTGAAACATGCGGACAGGGGCTGATTACAAAGAGAGCTTGCGCGACGGGCGCGACGTATGGGTCTTGGGCGAGGGGCGCGTCGACGACGTTACCACCCATCCGGCGACGGCAGGCATGGTAAATGAATACGTTGCCTGGTACGACCGACACTTCGACCCCGATTGGCAGGATACCCTCCTCACCCCGCCTGACGCCCGCGGCGAACGCCATCCCCTCGCGCTCACTCCGCCCACGACGCCGGACGGCTTGCGCCGCATGGGAAAGCAGATCAGCGCGGTGCATTTCGTAACGGGCGGCAACATGACCCACACTCCCGGTTACGGCGAATTGATTGCCCTGGGGTTGCAGAACGTCCTGAAACGCCTGGACAACTCCGCCGAGGAAATCGAGGCGGCTGAGGAATACCTCGATTACATATCCACCAGCGGCAGGTTCCTGACCTACGCCGGCGGCGGCCCCTTGATCGGAACGCGCCTGAAGCCGGACGAAAGCGACCGCACGGCCCTTCGATTGGTCAGCGAAACCGCCGACGGCATCGTGATCAGCGGCAAGATCCAGATGCACACCAGCACCCCGTTCGCCGAGGACCTCCTGATCAGCACCCGCAACGACATGCCGGCCGGCAGCGGGCGGCACCTGTGGTTCATAGTGCCGGTCAACGCCCCTGGCCTGCGGGTGGTATCCCGCCGTGCCGCCGCCAGGCACAAGAACCCGTTCCTGGCGCCCTTGAGCAGCCGGTTTGATGAGCTGGATTCCATGGTGTGGATGGAGGACGTATTCATTCCCCGCTCCCGCGTCTTCACCGGCGAACCGCCGGACCGCAACCGCAAGCAATCCTTGGTCTGCTGGATGCTCTGGCACCATAGCTACGGCTGGCTCGCCAAGGCGGAACTTTCCCTGGGCATCGCCCTGGCGCTTGCTGAAATCATGGGCCTCAAGAGCAGTCCGGAGACCATCGACCAGTTGGTTGAGATGACGGTCAACGTCCAGACCACGCGCACCTGCATGGCGGCGGCGGAACTGGATCCCGAGGTGTCGGTGAGCGGTCATGCCCTGCCCAACCAGATCCACGTGGCGGCGGCCGGCGTCAACACCCTCAAGGTCCGCCAGCGCATGGGCGAGATCCTCCGTGGCCTGCCCGGCTCATCGCTGATCAACGCCCCCGCCGACACCGACTTCGCCGACCCGGTCATGGCCGCCGAACTTGAAGACGCCTTCGGCGGTGGCGGCTACACCGCGATGCAGCGGGCCGCTCTGCTGCAACTCGCCTGGGACCAGGTATCGTCAGGCCTGGACGGACGCGAGGCAGCCTTTGAACTCCACGCCAGCGGCGGCCTGGAGTCATGGCAACGCCAGTTGGCCGCCTGGTTCGAGCGGTACAACGAGCTCGCCAACGGCGTCCAGGACTTCATCGGCGTGGACCTGCCGCCCCTGGACTTGACCAGCCTCCAGCACATCCAGGGCGTGCCGCGTCGAATGCCGCAAATAACCCCGGGCGGCTGAACCGTAGGCGCGTGAACCCACGTTGAGGATGCGCACAGCGCAGTCTCGGGACCATCCCAGGTTCGCCATCATTTTCCGTGTCGACATCGCGGCTCGGAAAAAGGCATAATGGCTGCTCAAAAGACGCATCGGAGGAGTTGATCATGCCAGCGAAAGTTACCGGACTCGGCCACATAGGATTCTACGTTCAAGACCTCGACCTGATGATGGACTTCTATGGCAATTTCATGGGCATGAAGCTGACCAAGGTCGGACCGCTTGGCGCCTTTTACAGCGCGGATCCTGAGGCGTGTGATCACGAGATTGCCCTGATCAACGGGCGGCCTTCCCTTGAGGATCCCAAATGGATCCAGCAGATCTCCATGCGCGTGGAGTCGCTGGACGATCTCCGCGACTTCAAGCGGCGCGTCGTGGAGCGCGGTTACCAGATGGACCGCATTGTGTCCCATGCCAGCGCTATCGGCATGTACTTCCGCGACCCTGAAAACAATCCCACCGAGGTGTTCTGGCTCACTGGCCATACCTCCTGGGCCCAGGTCGGCATCCCAATCGACATCGACCAGCCCGACGAGGATGTCATGGCTGACGTTCTGCGTTCCTACGAAGCGGTCAAAGACGTCGCAATGGGCACGCCGGCCAACTCGGAAACCGTGGACGCAATCCGCGAATTGACCGCCGACGCGGTTGGCAGCAGATAAGCGCTTGCAATACTTGCACATTCCGCACACCTCAAAGGCCCGAACGATGGCAACACGGGCGGCTTACCTGCATTTCAGGGCGAGGTTGACCGCCAAAACGTAAAGCCGTTTGCAGCTGCCGAAAGGCGTGTTGAGGGCACGGGGAACCGTAGATCGGTCCCGCGTGCCCTTTGCTTTTGTCTCAGGCCCTTCGCGGTCCCATTGCTTCCCCACTGACCACGAGCCAATTACCAATGCTCTGATGGGCCTCGCCGAAACAGGGGACGGATTGCAGTGTTGTTAACCACCTGTCGATAACTATTCGTCAAATAACTCCTGACAATAACTGAAAGATGCATCATACGCCTTGACGGTAGCGGAAATCGCCGTTATTCTGTCCGATATGATCTATTTCATACGGCGATAAGGATTATTGGCACGAAAAACTATCCGTTCAGTCCCCTACGTGCCGTTTTACCGGCATCCTATAGCTCCGCTGTCTGATTCTCAGGCTGACATCAGCCTCATCGTGGTTGGGATTACGCGCATCACTGGCAATCCCCTGACCGGGTTGCTGCCGAAAGAAGCCGCCGGCAGCGTGAAGTTCCCAACCTGTATCGAATGTCGGGAATGGTCTATGGCGAATAGGAGGTACGGACATGGAACTCCGAATGACATTTTCAAAGTTGCTGATACTCGTAAGTTTGCTTCTCCTCGTTTCGTCGATTATTGCTTGCGGTGGGACGGCGGCAGAGCAGGAAGCGAGCCAACAACCCGCTGCACCGGCCGCTGAGTCTGCCCAACCGGCTCAGCCCTCCGGGCAAACCGGTCAATCCGCATCGACCGCGCCCGCCGCCTCGCCGGCCACTACACCATCTGACGCCAGCGCCCCGGCACCCACCGCCACAACTCAGGCGGCCGCGATGCCCTCGGGATCCGTCGAGGCCAAGGTGGACCGCCTGCGCATCGGCTTCACCGTTCCGCCCAAGGAAACCAATCTCCCCTGGACCGGGCCGCGCAGCCTGCTGACGCAACTCAGCCCGATGGTTGAAACCCTGCTGGACATCGACCCCGATACCGGCGAATACCTACCGATGCTGGCGACGCGCTGGGAAATGGCGCCCGATGGCATGAGTTGGACCGTGGATCTGCGGGAAGGTGTGGTGTTTCACTCCGACTTCGGCGGGTTCGATGCCAAGGACGTGGCGCACACCAGGGAACTCCTGGGACCCCAGGAAGGCAACCTGAACACGTTCCGCGATGTCTGGGCCAACAAGGTCGAATCGGTAGAGGTGGTGGATGATTACACAGTGATCTTCAGGTTGAGCAAGCCGGATCCCAACCTGGATTTCTTCCTCTCCCTCAGTGGCGATCTGGTCATGCTGAGCAAGAATCAATGGGAACAGGTGGGCCAGGAGGGATTGGAACGAAGCCTGGTGGGCACCGGCCCATACCAGTACCTGGAACGCGAGGTTGGTCAATCCATCGTTTATGAGCGCGTGCCCTATGAACACTGGCGGATTCCCAGGCCGGATTTCGCCGAGATGGAGCAGGTTTGGGCGCCGGAGTCGGCCACCCGGCTGGCCATGCTGTTGACCGAGGAGGCCCACATGGCCGAGTTGCCACGGGACGTACTGGCCCAGGCCGTCTCGGAAAACATGGAGATTACCCAGAGCGGGCTGGGCGCGATCATGACCTGGATCGTCATGGGAGGCCAGTACTACACGGCCGGCGACGAAGCCTATGATCCATCCGTGCCCTTTGCGGCTCCTGGTGAAGAAGGCCGTTTGGTGCGTCAAGCTCTGAACAAAGCGATCAATCGAGACGACATCAACGAGTTCATATTCCGGCAAGGCGGCACCCCTATGCTGGTCCATGGCTTCCATCCCACACTGCCGGGCTGGAACCCGGAATGGGAGGCCCGCTGGGAGGAAGCGTACGGCTATGACCCCGAAGCAGCCAGGGAACTCCTGTCGGAAGCGGGTTACCCCGACGGTTTCAAGTTGAATCTGTACGGCTCTCACACTCTTCCCGGCGTTCCGGAGCTTCCGGACATCGCTGAGGCGGTGAGTATATTCTGGACCGAAATCGGAATCGATGTGGAAATCATCAGCCTGGAATTTTCGGCTATTCGACCCCAATACCGCACCAAGCAGTTCCAGGGATTTGTCGCTCCTTTCCGCACCGTCCGTCGCCCCTTGCAGGAGCAGATTCGCCTCGTCAACGCCACGGATGCCGGCGTGCTGCACCAGTACGAATCCGATTCGCTGCAGGAGAAATGGGACAAGCTCACGGTAACCCTGGATCCGGACGAGCGGGACCGCCTGATCCGGGAAATGGGTAACGAAAAGTTCGACAATTTCGAAGCCATTCCCCTCCTGTGGATTTTCTACCAGCTGGCTATCAACCCCGACATCATTGCCGAGTACAAGTTCTCCGGTACGGCCGCCAGCAACTTCAGCCACTTGGAAACCATCAAGGCCGTTCCCCAGTAGAGGATCCGTTGGCGTACCCGTAATCCGGAAGGGCGGAGAGTTAATTGCGCGAAAAAAAGGAATTTGTGAGCGTGGCGCCGCGCTCAACCATTTAGTCGGATTGGAGGAAATATGATCCTGTTGAAGCCGTTTCACCTGTTGAGGTTGACGCCCTTCGCCGTCGTGGCAGTTGTGCTTGCGTTGGTTGCCGCCTGCGATACGGCGGAACCGGCGGCCGCTCCGCCCACGGAGGTGCCGTCGTCGACGTCCTCGGATGCCCCTCCCGCGCCTACCACGGCGGTCGTCCAGGCCACTGCCGCCCCGGCGGCGCCTACGGTCGCGCCCACGGCGATGCCTCAACCCGCCGCGGCCGAAACTGGCCCGGTCGAAGCCAAGGTCGAGCGGCTGGTGATCGCCTTCACCCAACCGACGCATGAGACCAACATACCCTGGTTCGGCGCTCGGACCATGCTGTCCCAGTTCAATCCCGTGCAGGAGACCCTGATCGACCTGGACCCCGAGACGGGCGAATTCGCTCCGAACCTGGCTACCAACTGGAGCATGAGCGCAGACGGCAAATCTTGGACGCTTGATCTGCGCGAAGATGTCCCGTTCCACTTTGATTTCGGCGAGTTCACCGCCGAGGACGTGGCGCACACCCGCGCGCTAATGGGCCAGGAGGACGGCGTCAACACCTTGAACGGCATGTGGCGCGAAACGGTGTACACGGTCGAAATCGTCGATGATCACACTGTGGTGTTTCAACTCACTGCCGCCGAACCCGACCTGGACTTCGCACTGTCCATCGGCGGCGACCTGTTGATGATGAGCAAAGCCCACTGGGATCAAGAAGGAGAGGAGGGCCTCGAAGATCGCATCGTCGGCACCGCGCCATACCAGTACGTTGAACGCGAGGTGGGCCAGTCGATCCTGTTCGAACGGGTGCCATACGACCACTGGAGGGAGGGCCGCCCGGATTTCCCTGAAATGCAGCAGGTTTTCGCTCCTGAAGCGGCCACGCGCCTCGCCATGCTGCTCACCGAGGAGGCGCACGTGGCCGTTCTACCTCGCGAGGGACTGGCTCAAGCCGCCAGCGGTGGCATGGAAATCGTGAACAGTGGCATCGGCGGCACGCACACCATGTTCCTCTTCGGTGGTCTGTACTACATCACCGGCGACGAGGCATACGACCCGTCCATCCCTTGGGCAGCCCCGGGCGAAAAGGGCAGGATGGTCCGCCAAGCCCTGAACAAAGCCGTGGACCGGGACGAGATCAACGAGTTCATATTCAAAGGGGGCGGCGCGCCATACCGGGTCGTTGACTACCATCCCACGCTCCCCGGATTCAATCCGGAATGGGATGAACGCTGGGAGGAGATGTACGGCTTCGATCCCGAGAGGGCCATGGAACTCTTGGCTGAAGCCGGCTACCCGGACGGGTTCCCCATGAAGATTTACGGCGCGCACACGCTGCCGGGCGTCCCCGAACTTCCGGACGTGTCCGAAGCCATCAGCATATATTTCACTGAGATAGGCATCGATGTGGAGATCGTCAGCGTCGAATTCAGCGTGGTGCGCAACCAGTTCCGTAACAAATTGGACAAGGAATTCCTCTACCCCCTGCGGAGCAGTCGCCGACCGTTACAGCAGCAAATTCGCGTCCACAACCTGCCCGCTCCGCTGGGAGTCGGTCATTTCTACGAAAGCGACTTCATCGTCGAGAAATATGAGGAGTTGACGCAAAACCTGGACCCAACAGAACGGGACCGCATCTTCCGCGAAATCGGCGACCACAAGTTTGACAATTTCGCCTCGATGCCGCTCCACTGGCTATTCATTCAGGTCGCGGTCAACCCCGAAATCGTGGCCGAGTACAAGTTCACGGGCACTGCCGGCTGGAACTTCAGCCACATGGAGACCATCAAAGCCGTGCCCAAGTAGTCGCATTGGTTGCAATCCCAATCCTTTGGAGGCGCCACCCGTGGTCTGGGCACCGCCTCCAAAGATAATCGAGTGCTCCAAATATCCGCACCCGTCGCATGGGTCAACCGCCGCGTCCGCCGCAAACGAATCATCCGACGCACCAACGCTCACCATCATACAAGCGTATCGGAGCGCCAGGTGCAAGTGCGGCAAGAGGTTCCTGAAACGCAACGGCGACTAGCATTTCCATGCTCGCGACCCTCCGGCTCGATCCCCGAACGGTCAGGCGCCTCCGCGCAAGGTACCCCGCCGATCGTGCGGACTCAGCGGCGAATCCTTCCGTACCTCACGATCCCCGGCTGTTGCACTGCAATCGCGGCCTTCAGGAATTGGCTCACAGGCCGAAAATGGCGGCACCTTAATGGGATTTTATGTAACCTCAATGATTCCGTTGTTGGCAACAAACGCGATATCCGCAGTCCCAAAACGGCGGTTATTGCTCAACCCAGCGAAATCATGGGCCGATGGAAGGGAACGGTGATTGCAATAATATCGGGTATCTTACCGAGTCGTGGGGTGAGATATTCTACTCAAAGCTCTACGCGTGATGCTGTAAACAGATGTGAGATGCCGGCGATTTGTCCGGCAATTGTCTGGCGATCACGCGGCTCTCATCAGCTTCGAGAAGGCCTCCGCCGCGCGGTGCCATTCCGAAAGACAGTTAGCGTAGACCGACAGCGTGATGGCCGCGCTGGATTGTCCCAGCCTCTCCGCCACCACGGCGGGGTCGATTCCCGACTGCAGCAGCGTGGAGGCGTGGAAATGCCGTAGACCGTGGAGCGTGATTTCAGGACAGCCGGCTCTCTTGGTCATACTTTCTACCACACGCGCCATGACCGTTGGAAGATGCCACGCGTCAACTCCTTGTCGGAGAAAGACGACGGGGTCGGCTCCATCCCCAGTGCGCTCACAGTTTCGATTCGCCTGGCGCGGTGACTTCGGCAGCTCCACCATCGTGTCTTTGTCGATGTCGATGCTCCCCCTCTGCTCTTATGAGGCGGACGCCCTGGCTGCCCATCGCCCCCAGGTGCTGGTGGCGGACGCGCCTCAGGCGGACTCGACCTGCTCCATTGCTGCCAATCCCTCCGCCAGCCGGTCACTCTCATCGCCCATTTACGTTTGGACGCCGCTCTGTACGCGCCAGCGCCGACTCGTCAGCCGGGTCAGAGTGGCCGGCCAGCACTAAAAGGCCCGAGGCGACCCTCGCTGAAAACTCTCATGGATCTGACCGATGTACCGTGGATCGTCGCCGCTTTCTCTTGGTACGACGGCACCACCCGCACCGTGTAACTTACCTCCCAGACCGCCGTCTGGTACCGTTCGGGTAAGTCGGCGGTGACCATCCGCTGGGTACTGGTCCGAGATACCGAGGATACCTTCGATCCCTAGGCCCTCCTCTGCACCGACCCAATCGTAGACCCTGCCCAGATCCTGGAGTGGTTTGTCCTACGATGGTCCGCCTCTGGCGGAAAGTCACCTTTCAGGAAGCGAGCACTCATCTGGGCATGGAAACCCAACGCCAGTGGTCCGACTTGGCCATCGCTCGCACCACGCCCATCCTGCTGGGCCTCTTCTCCTGGACCACCCTGGCCGCCCACTCGTTGCAGCAACATCATCC
>DAOUJD010000073.1:0-146867 GCA_034423115.1 Dehalococcoidia bacterium
TTACGGTTTCAGGTCTATTTCACTCCCCGCCAGGGGTTCTTTTCACCTTTCCCTCACGGTACTGGTGCGCTATCGGTGACCAAGGGTATTTAGCCTTGGAGGGTGGTCCCCCCGACTTCCCACAAGGTTTCACGTGCCCCATGGTACTTAGGATCTGCTTCAGGAGTCTCATTCCTTTCGCCTACCGGGCTATCACCGTCTTCGGCGGCCCTTCCCAGGGATCCTTCGGCTAGAAATGAAGTTTGTAACTCCTCGAGGCCTAATGAGGTGGCCTCAGAAACGTCCTGTAACCCCGCAACGACACAGGCCCTCACGCCGTTAGGTCGTTGCGGTTTAGGCTATTCCCCTTTCGTTCGCCACTACTAAGGGAATCTCGGTTGATTTCTTTTCCTCGGGGTACTTAGATGTTTCAGTTCCCCCACTTACCTTCCGCCGGTGGCGGATGTACCGACTCAACGCCGATACAGGTTACCCAATTCGGAGACCCCCGACTACGCCTGTTAGACGGCTCATCGAGGCTTATCGCAGCCTTACCGCGTCCTTCTTCGGCCCTTGGTCCCAAGGCATCCACCGTAAGCCCTTCATAATTTGACCCACGCTAGGAACTTCAAATTCCCTAGACTCGGTTCTTTATGCAGTTCAGACTTCCTATTCAGTTGTTAACGTGCTCCAACCGCCCGTGGCCTGATCGACGTGGTGTCGTTAGCGCTGCCGCACCCTCGGGAAACGGCGTCCGTTCAGTTGGTGGACATGGAGTATATGACGATTCTGGTGATGCGTCAATAGTCGCAAGCAGCGCCACGTGGCGGTGTTTGGTTATCAGCGACCCACGAACGGGGGCATCCCACGATTTTTGTCGAGGAACCATTGAACCGCGATCTTATGATCCTCGGTGCGGCGCACGTGTTCCTGGGCGGCTGACGCCAGTTCCAGGGCCTCGCGGAACGTGAGATCCATGCTTTCCTGGACGAGGTATTTCGTCAGCGAGTGGGCGATGGTTGGGCCGCTGGCGATGCGGGAGGCCAACTCCATGGCCCCTTCCATGAGCTGGTCGTCGGGGAAGCACTTGCTGGCGAGGCCGATGCGAACCGCGTCTTCGCCGCCCATCCAATCCCCGGTGTATTGCAGCAGCAGGGTATTGCTGGTGCCAATAAGCTTGGGAAGTTGCCAGCAACTGCCATCCCCAGGGATGAGTCCGTTGAGCACGAAACGTTCGGACAAGCGTCCGCTGTCGCCAACCACCCGGATGTCGCAGGAAAGAGCCAACCCGCAACCGACCCCGGCCGCGGGGCCGTTGACCACGGCTATGGACGGTTTCTGCAAATCGTGGATCCGGAGGGGAACGAAATTGACTCGGGGACCACTTTCGGAACTTTTCTGACGACCCTTCATGTATTCCATCTTGCCCCACGTCAAGGGCTGGGGTTCCGTTTCGGCTGCTCGCTCGTCGATGCGTTGCCGAAACCCTCGGACGTTCGCACCGGAACAGAAAGACGGCTCGGTGCCGGTGAGGACAAGAACACGCTCTTCCGGGTTGTTCTCGAACTCATCCAACCGCTCGAACATTTCGGCAGCCATGTCGGGACCCAACGCGTTACGTGTGGGAGGGTCATGCATGGTCATGACCAACACTCCATCCACCACTTGAGTCTTGATAAATTCGTATGCCATTAAGTCGACCTCGCCGATCCCGGACAAACTTCCGGGGTGAAAGTTACGGTCATTCTACCCGGCGGGCGCGACAGTCGGCTAGCGAACGCGCCGGAGGCGGCGCGCTGGGGCTGTGCGATGTGCCAAGCAATGTGACCTGCCCGCGATTTGGCAACCTTATGTCAGTTGCTCAAGTTTGCCAACTGTGTAGCCATCCCCTAAAATCCGCCCATTGCATCAAGAAAGTGCCCGGGGTAGATACAGCCAGCCCAGAGGAGTCAAGCCATGCAATCCGGAACAATCGTTAATCTCCATATCGCCCGCGTGAAAGGGACACCATCGGACCCGGTAGAAACCGCTCGCGCAATATCGGCAGAGGGTCTTGAAGGCGACCGCAGCCGCAATCCTCGAAACCTTCGCCAAGTGCTGGTGATGGACAAGGAAACGCTGGATCACTACGGGCTCGAGCCGGGAAACATCAAAGAAAACATCACAGTCACGGGGATGGATCTATCGCAAGCCAGACAAGGCCACGTGTTTTTTATAGGTGATGAGGAGAACCACGTGACGCTGGAGGTGACCGGAGACTGCGAGCCTTGCCAGAAGATGGACGCGTTGATACCGGGTCTGCGGGAGGAAATATTCGGCAAACGCGGGATCCTGACGGTCGTGCTGCAAGGCGGGGATATCAGGGTGGGAGATACCATCCGATTGGAACCGTAACCCGGAAATCATGAGAACGATAACTGCGACACATTGGATATATTTCTGGCGGTGGCGAAGATGCTATCCATTCTGAACGTTGTAACCCTTCGATATCGTATTTGGGCGCTGGCAGCGGTTTTTTCCCTGCCAGCGCTCGCTTTTGTAGCGTGGCCTCAGGTAGCGCACGCCGCGGGAGTCGACTCTGAAACACAGTTTGTGCTGAACACCTTCGCATTCCTGATCTGGGGCGCCCTGGTGATGTGGATGTGCGCCGGATTCACGATGCTGGAAGCGGGGTCGGTTCGCACCAAGAACGCCGCGATGATCTGTCTCAAGAATATCGGCTTGTACTCAATTGCCGGGCTGGCGTTTTATTTCATCGGGTACAACCTGATGTACAACGGTGTTCAACAGGTGATCGGGACGGTGGTATGGCCGCTATATGGACCGTCGGGAGACGAGATTGCGCTCCTGAGCGGCGATGAATCGGCGCTGGGAGCGGTGGTGGACAACGGATATTCCGTGATGTCGGACTGGTTCTTCCAAATGGTGTTCGTGGCGACGACGGCATCCATCGTTTCCGGCGCCCTGGCTGAGCGCGTCAAGATGTGGAGCTTCTTCATATTCACGCTGCTACTGACCGCGTTCATCTACCCGATCATCGGGTCGTGGACCTGGGGCGGAGGATGGCTCGCGGCGATGGGCTTCCAGGACTTCGCCGGGTCCACCATCGTGCACAGCACCGGTGGATGGGCCGCGCTGGCCGGCGCGCTGGTAGTGGGGCCCCGGCTGGGCAAATTCCGGCGGGACGGTTCGGCCCGTGCCACGCCGCCGTCCAACGTGGTTCTGGTGACGCTGGGAGTGTTTATCCTGTGGTTCGGGTGGTTCGGATTCAACGGTGGTTCACAGCTGGCGTTGGGTTCCGCTTTCGATGCAGTGGCGATGAGCAACGTGCTGGTTAACACCAACCTGGCGGCCGCTGCCGGCGTGATCACCGCGCTGTCCCTGTCGCGGCTGGTGTTCGGTCGCATCGACCTCTTGGTAGGCTTGAATGGAGGGCTGGCTGGTTTGGTATCGATCACGGCCGGGCCCGACATCGTCCCTCATGCCTGGTCGGTGCTCATCGGCATCGTCGGGGGAGCGATTTGTACCGGAGGCATCAAGCTCCTGGAGATCGTCAAGGTGGACGACGTAGTGGGCGCGGTACCGGTGCACCTGTTCGCCGGCGTATGGGGAACCATTGCTGTGTGCATCGCGGCCGGCGGGAATTTTGTGGTCCAAATTGTGGGCATCCTGTCGATTGGGGCCTTCGTGTTCGCGGTGTCGTGGGTGGTCTGGTTCGCCATCGAAAAGACGGTTGGCGCCAGGGTGTCCGAGGCGACGGAGCGCCTGGGCCAGGACACGGCCGAATTGGGAATGGAATCGTACCCCGAGTTCGTGCTGATGCCGGAACCGGCGGACGACGATTAGAGCCTGTTTTCGGGAAGCCCCGTTAACGAGGTAGGCTCTAATCGCGGCTCTTGTTCGGGTGATCAGGGTAATCGCATTTTGGCAGATTAGAATTCCGTCTTCCCCACACAAGCGGAATAGAATTAGCGGAATGACCAGTTTCGTCAGGCAACGATGCCGTTTGCGATATTTGGTCGCAACCTTTCGCTGGAGTGACGCGCGGGGGATTTTGAAATGCGATTGCCCTGATGCGGTGACACTGATCCAGACACTCCGTACCCAAAGCGCCGGTATCACCGGCCCTTCGGGAACAGTCGATCGACGAATGCGCTCGCAGTAGCGAAGAACGCTCCCAATCCAGCAACAAAGCCCGCCAGCGGCAAGTTTTCAGTACTCAGCCAAACTAGCAGAGCTGCGAACGCAGTTGCCACGAATAGACAGAACAGCACCCAATGAACTCCCTGGATTAGTTTCGAGTTCACCATCGCTGACCTGCTATCTCTGACCGGGTAATTTCCCGAATGTCAAAATTCCCGAGGCCACAGCCCCCCCAACTATCGTCATAGCGCCCCCAACGAAAACCAGCAGCGAGAAGGACTTACAGGCGGGTTTTTGCGTCGGGAATCCAGGTAATCCATTGATAATCGACGGGCAATCCATCAACTCCACGCCGGCCCCGCCGACTACGGCCAAGATGGCGCCCAGGATAAACGCTGAGCCGAAGCCTATAAGACCCCATACCATTTCATCACTTCCCTATGCCTGTCCGCAGGGGCTTCGGACAGGCTACTCCGGGCTCTGGCCCAGAGTAGCCACACTTCTCCTACCGCACCAGCGTCCCCCGGATCGCCGCCGCCACGTCGTCCACCTGCGTGACGTCCTGCCACTGGCGGACGGCATCATCAACGCGGTCCTCGGTGAGAACTAAACCGACGTTGTCGCGGAACTTGCCGGTGATATTGTCCATTCCCCAGGGGTTGGCCTGGCTGCCCAGGATGTTCCCACGCGCGGTTTCGTGCTCGATAACCCGGCCATCCTTCAAGGTGACGCGGATCGGTACCCCCTTGGAGACGGTGCCGCCACCGAGTTCGAACTTGGACTGCACCCGGATCCGGACACGTTCCATCATGTCCTGAACGTCGGCGTCGACGATTTTCTCGTCGGTGAACGTGTCGATGTCGATCTCACCGTCCACCAGGGCGGCGGCCATGTTGTACTTGGCGCTGAACTTGCCCTTGAGATCGGATTCGGGCTCCTCGTAGAGCATGACGGTTGAGGCGTAAGACTGCACGATTTCAGCATTGGCGACGTCTTCGTATCCGAACCCGTGCTCACGCATCATGCCGAAAACGCTGTCGAGCATGGCGTGGTTGCCACCACAAGACGGATACTTCTTGATCATCAACGCGTCCTGAACATGGAATGGCTTGCCGAGATTTTCGGCGGCGGCTTCCAGGTCAGTATGCTCGTCGCCGATGACGGTGGCGGTGAATCCCACCGGGTGTTCGAGGATCTCGTCGCCGGCGGTGAAGCCACGTTGAGCCAACTGCGCGGCCATGACGCCATCGCGGCAGGTCATGCCGGCGTGCAGCGGCTTGGTCATGGTACCGAAGTTGTGGATCACCCCGCCGGCCATGGAGCCGGCCATGCCCAGGGCCATGGTGGTCTGGCGCTCGTCGAGTTTCAATAGCTTGGCGCAGGCCGCGGCGGCAGCCAGCCGACCCAGGATCGCGGTGCTGTGGAATCCCCGGTGCATTTGCTGGGTGTGATAGTGAGTTGCGTAGTCCACGGCGAGGCCGACCTCGCAGCCCACGACGTAGGCTTCCATCAGGTCGCGGCCGGTAGCGCCAATGCTCTCACCGAGGGCCAGCAGCGCCGGGAAGATGGCGACGGTAGGATGGCCGAACCCACCGAAATCGTCGTAGTCCAACGCGTGGCCCATGGTGCCGTTGACCAATGCCGCGTTCTGGACCGAGGTACGTTCGCCAGTGGCGAGGATGGTGGCCTCTTCGGTGCCGCCCATGTCGCTGGCGTAGTTGCGGATGATATCGCCCACCTTTTGGGTAGAGCCCGCCAGGATCACGCCAACGAGATCGAAACAGGACTCATTGGCGACCCGAATGGCATCGGGCGGTATGTCTTCGTACGTCGTCTCCACGACCCACTTGGCTACTTTTTCGGTGGCGCCCATGATGTGAAACCTCCTGTTGACCGTGCAATATGTATGCTATGAGTTTTGGCGGATTATAGCATCGGGCCGAGCGGATGCTCTCTGGCCGGGCCGAACGGTGGCCGAATCCGGGCGTTCGCTCTGGCTCACTTGGTTGCCGGTCTATAGGGCATTTGCTAGACTGCCGGGGTCGCGCCGGTTTGTTCGTCAAACGCGGCGGCGATCAACAGCACGAAAACCCAGGAGGTGGGTTGATGATTTACGAAGTCCGGACTTACGACCTCAAGCCCGGCGGAGTGCCCATTTTCGAAGAGGCTTTTGAGAAGGCGCTGCCGCACCGTGAGAAATATTCGAAGCTAGCGGCTTTCTTCCATACCGAGATTGGTCCTCTGAACCAGGTGATCCACATCTGGCCCTACGAGAGCCTGGACGAGCGCGCCGAGGTTCGGGCCGCTTCCGTGCAGGATCCGAATTGGCCGCCAGACAGCCAGGGCACCATCCAGCATATGGAATCCGAGATATTCCATCCGGCGCCGTTCATGCGTCCTCTGGGCGGCGGGCAGAAGCTCGGCAACGTTTATGAGATGCGGATATACGAATACCAGAACGGGGCCATGCCCAAGGTGCTGGACATCTGGTCGGCTGCCATCGAGCATCGCGAAGTGTTCTCGCCCTTGGCGGCGGGGATGTACAGCGACATCGGTGGCCTGAACAAGTGGGTCCACATCTGGCCCTACGAGGACCTCGGAGCCCGGGACCGCATCCGAACCGAAGCGAGTTCCTCGCCGCATTGGCCACCGCCGACGCGCGAGTTCCTGGTTGGACAGGAAACCAAGATTTTGGTTCCGGCGAGTTTCTCACCGCAAGCGTAACCTAACGTAGGAAACGGAGCAAACCCAACCGGGATGGGATTTTCCCATCCCGGTCTCTTTAATCGTAATGCGGTACAATAAGACCTATCATCATGGTCAATTTCGGGAGGTCATGCGATGATCAGATTATACAGCGGGTCAGGCAGCACCGGAATTGAATTCCTCGAACTTGTGGATTCCGACGTCCAAGAGCGTCTGTTATATGCGGCTGCCAGGTCGCTGGTCCGGAAAAACATGGGTGTGGAAGCTGCATTTCTCGCGAATTTCGAATTTCGGTTGTTTGACGCCACTAACGACTTCGGTGATCAATTCTGGGTGCTGGCGGCCACCGTGCCCATAGAGCAGTACGAATATCTTCAACAATCGCGCGTGCCATTGATGCGGTCGAAGACCGACCCGAATCAGTGCGACTGGGAGAATGTTGCCAAGGCTATCAACGAATCAGTTCCTCATGATGATCAATCATACGTCAGGTTCATAGTCTGCCAATTGGAATTGTCAGAAGCCCCAGACAATTGGAGACAATCGCTGCAGGGTTCTGTGTCATCGTTGACCAACCAAGCCGTGCGTCGCTATGCAGACTCCGCAGTCCCAATTCGGACCCATGACGGCTTGGTGTTCCGTTCGCACTCCGAAACCGTCATCTATGACGAATTGAAATCCCGAGGCGTCCTCGTGCTTCCTTTACCAGCAGCGGTATTGGGAAATAGCGGCAAAAAGCTCGAGCCTGATTTTGTAGTAGTGCATCAAGGTAAGGTAGGGATTCTGGAGGTACACGGTGAACCGTGGCATCCGCCCGAAAGGGCTACTGAAGAAGCTAATCGGCGCCGCGAGCTCAGAAACTTCGGCATAGAACCCTATGACACATTCGATGCCAAGCTGTGTCGTGAAAATCCCAAATGGGTGGTCGACCAATTTCTCAAACAATTTGGCTAGAGCGATTGTCGATACGTTCGAATGGAAATATCGGACACAAAACCACACCCACAGCGAACTCCAAGGGAAATTTTATGAACATCGGAATCGCAATGTTTGTCACCCCGTCATCGATCGATGTCGCTGAATTGGCGCAGGCGTGCGAGGGGCACGGATTCGATTCGCTGTGGGTGCCCGAGCATCCGGCAATACCGGCTGGGCCCAAAACTCCGTGGCCCGGGTCTCCGGACGGCGTGATTCCGCAGATGTATTACGAGTGCGTTGATCCATTCGTGGCATTGGGCCGAGCGTCTGCGGTTACGACTACCCTGAAGTTGGGCACGGGCATCTGCCTGGTGCCGGAGCGGAACCCGATACTGCTGGCCAAAGAAATTGCCACGCTGGACTTTTTCAGCGGAGGGCGGTTCCTGTTCGGGATAGGAACGGGTTGGCTCCGGGAGGAGACGGAATTGTTCGGCATTGAGTTCGGACAGCGGATTGGCTACACGCGGGAATCGATCCTGGCGATGAAAGAGCTTTGGACCAAGGAGACCGGCGAATTTCATGGGAAGCACATAGATTTCCCTCCGATTTACTCATCGCCAAAGCCGGCGCAGAAGCCGCACCCGCCAGTGCTGATCGGGGGGAACGCCCCCAACGTGGCGCGTCGCGTGGTGAGTTGGGGCGACGGTTGGATGCCAAATCGGATATCACCGGAGCAGTTGAACGCAGGGCGCGAGGACATAGTGCGCCTGGCTCTGGAGGCGGGCCGAGACCCGCACGAGATAGAGGTGTCAGTGTTCGGCCAGCCGGCGGACCCTGAAATCCTCAAGGCATACGAAGACGCGGGCGCGTCCCGGGCGATGGTGTTCGCCGACAGCGCGCCGCGGGACGATGCCCTGCGGCAACTGGACGACTACGCGCGCCGTCTGTTGGCATAACCATGCTTTCCGAAAACGCCAACATCCTGTCCCTGAGGGACGCCAACCAACGGTTCTACGACGCGTTCGGTTCCTTGGACATGGAGCAGATGGACTCCGTCTGGGAGCAATCGGATCGGGCGTTATGCGTGCATCCGGGCTGGCAACCGATTGTGGGTTGGCCTGACATCCGCCGGTCGTGGCAGGGGATATTCAATGGCGCGGCGTTGATGCACTTCAATATTCATTATGTGAACGTTGCCGTCGAGGGCAACTGCGGCTTCGTGACCTGCGTAGAGAGCATCACCAGCGTGGTAGAAGGGCAAGCGCAGGGATTCGGAGTGCTGGCGACCAATATTTTTGTAAGAAACGGCGACGATTGGCTGGTGGTCGCGCATCACGCATCCCCTCGCCTCTGATTCGGGTCCGATCTTTCTTGGCCTGACGGCGCCGGAGGATTATCCGGGCGGGCCGATAAGCTTGTTTGCGCGGACCATACATCACGATAAAGAACGGAGATTTTTATGTCGTATTCAAGAGCCGCGCCGGGCGACATTTCCGCCACCGACCGGAACCTGTGGCAGGCGATCGTTGCCGAAGCCATTGCCCATCTCACTTACACGGCGTATGCCCAGCAGGCTCGTGAGGAGGGACACCCCGAAGTAGCTGAGGTGTTCGAGGAGGTGGCCCGGGCCGAAACCCGGCACGGCCTCAGCTACCTGAAAGTCGCGGGCGCGGTGGACAGCACGTCCGCGAACCTGAGCAAAGTGATCGAGGGAGAGACGCGGGAGTACACGCGCACGTACCCGCGCATGATCAACGACGCCGTGGCGGAAAACCGCGCTGAAGCCGTCGCCGCGTTCAGCGATGCGATGGATCAGGAGAAGGAGCATCAGATAGCTTTCTCCGATGCGCTTTCTCGTCTGCACGTCCAGAACGACGGCGGGGCAGTTGCCGTGATCGAACCTGGTCGGATGGTGTATCCGTCGTCTGACTCAGGGCCGTTGCCGAGTGGTGGGGAGCAACCGGCGCTGCCCTTGGATCTGGAAAACTATATAGATGCCGCCCTCGCCCTGGACAAGGAACCGTTCAGGGTTGCCAACCTCGGAAGGCTCAGGGAGGTAGTGTTCGGGGCACAGGACGGGATCATCAGCACGGTTGCTTTGACCACCTCGATTGCCATCGCGGTGGGGACTACCGGGACGGTGTTGGTGGCGGGGTTGGCCGCAGCAGCGGCCGGCATGATCAGCATGGCGGCCGGGGCATACTTGGGTTCCAGAGCTGAGGAGGACGTACGGGAAGCCGCGATCGCCGGGCAGGTAAGGGATCTTGCCGAAAAACCCGAGGAAGAGCTGGCGGAGCTGGTGATCCTGTTCCAACGCGAAGGCAACACCTACGACGAAGCCGTGCGGCTGGCAAATCAGATAGCGGACAACGAGTCCCTGTGGCTGAGCACGCTGTTGGAGAAGAAACTCGGGATAAGCCCGGACCTGGGAGGCAACCCGCTGAAAGACGCAGGTGTGATGTGCGTTTCCTTCGGGTCGTCGGCGATCATACCGATCTTACCGTTCCTGTTTCTCGATGTGGGTTGGGCGGCGATCGGGTGGTCCATTGGGCTTTCCTTGACTGCCCTATTTGGGCTCGGGTTGGTCAAGGGGCGGTTGGTTCAGAAGTCTCCGATTTTGCAGGGCCTCGAGATCCTGGGGATTGGCGCGGCGTCGGCGGGGTTGGGTTACCTACTGGGGGAGTGGCTACCTAGGCTGCTGGGGTTCTAACGCTGGGTGCGAAAGGACATTCAAGCGAGGACGTCAAACGAAGAAGGGGGGCATCCTAGAGCCGCCCCCTACATTTGAGTGTCTGGAGCTTGCTAGTCGAAACGGCCCAACAGTCCCTTCACTGCGGCGAGGAAGTCGGGCGGGTTGTCGCCCTGCACCAGGTGACCGGCGTTGGCGACGGTGACGGTTGTGCAGTCGTGGTGCTCCTCTGCCATGCGCTGCATGGTCTCGTCGGCGAAAATGTCGCTGCGCGCACCACGGACCACCAAGGCTGGGCAGTCGATCCGGCGCCAGCCAGCCCAGAGTTGATCGGATGTCCACGCGGGCGCGCGGAATCCCTGCCTGCGGATCACCTTGTCGTATTTCCAGGTCCACTTGCCGTCGTCCCGCTGGCGGATGCTGTACTTGAGCGCGCCCAAAGTCTGTTCGCGGGAGCGGCCGGTGTATTCCATGACGCGTTGCGCGAATTCCTCCAGGGTGTCGAGTTCGTCGGGGAGTTCGCGGAACCTCTGGATACGATCGGATCCGCGACGTTGGGTTTCGGGCCCGGTGTCCACGATGGTCAAGGACTTGAGCATGCCGGGGTGGGAGGAGGCCCACGCCAGGCTGTTGCGCCCGCCCATGGAATGGCCCATCAGGTGGAAATCCTTGAGGCCGAGTTCGTTGACCAAGCTCTGCACGTCGCCGACGTAGGCGTCGGTGGAATAGTCCTCGTCGGGAGACCAGTCGCTGTCGCCGTGCCCGCGCTGATCCACCGCGATAATGCGGTAATCGACGGATAGCGGCAGGCTGATGAAATCCCAACTATGGGCCTGCTGCTGGATGCCATGGAGCATGACAATGACAGGTTTGCCCGGGTCGCCCCATGCCAGGTAGTGCAGGTTCAAGCCGTTTACCTTCACGTGTTTGTCCTCGGGTTCGTTCTCCACCGTGAAGGGAACCCCGATCTGCCTCGCCGCGTCGTGCAGCGACAGTCCCATGGAATGCGACGCCATACTGGCAACCTCCTGAATGTGCCCGCCCGCCATCTTACCATCAAGATGGAGCGGCTGGGCTACTCTCTTTCGAGCAAACCCCGGATCGTGAACATGCGCTGGAACAGCGTGAAGCAGGACACTCCGGCGATGACCCAGAGGACCCACACCATGATCGGCACGGGCGCCAAGCCTTCCGCGATGAGGCCGGCTCCCAAGATGACCACCCGCTCCGTGCGGGTCATGATGCCCGACGTGGTGAATGCGCCCAAGCCCTCTCCTCTAGCACGCAGGTACGAGACGCCCTGGGAGAACACCAATCCGAGCAGCACGGCCAGCGTGCTCAGGATGAGCTGTGCTGGCGCCAGGTCCGCCAGCAGATAATATATGCCAAGTCCGACAAATAGCGCGGCTTCGCCCAGCCGGTCAAAGACTGAGTCAAGCAGCGCTCCGAAGGGCGAAACTTTGCCGGTGAGTCTCGCCAATGCGCCATCAAATAGGTCCAGGATGCCGCCCACGAGGAAAACGATACCGCCGTACAGGGGCCATCCCAGGGGTACCAACGCCGCGCCCACAACACAAACGCTGAATCCGAGCAGGGTGATGATGTTGGGAGTCAACCCTATGGCGTTGAACGCTCGAGCTCCCGGAAGCTCTACGTAACGGAGTACGGCGCCGCGCAATTCTTCTCTACCGGGAAGAGCCACAGACGTTGGCCTCCTCGATGCAGTGCCGGTAATAGTCTTCGACCTGAGAAGCCACGCGGTCCCAAGAGTAGCGCCCGGCAGTACGGCGGCCTGCCTCGGCGAGCCGCTGGGACAGAAATTGGTCGTTCAAAACACTGAAAACAGCGTTACCTATGGCCTTGGCATCCCGCGCTGGAATCAAAAGTCCGTTGTCATCGTGGGACACGACGTTGCGGTAGCCGTCGATGTCCGAGGCGACAACGGGCGCGCCGGCGGCCATGGCCTCGAGAAGCACGATGCCGAAACTCTCACCCCCGGTGGCCGGACTGCAGAAAACGTCTGCGCTGGCGTAGTACCTGGGCAAATCGGATGAGGGTACGGGTCCGGTCAACATCACACAGCCCGGATTGAAGGCATTGGCCCCATCCAGTAGGGCGGAACATTCGCGATCCGGTTCGCCAGGACCGACGATCATCAATCGGGGGTTGTTGAGCATCGTCTGTAGGATCAGGAACGCCTCCAGCAGATACCGCAACCCTTTTCGCTCGTCTTTGCGACCAACGAAGAGGATGTTGGGCCGGTGGTCCCTCAGGTGTGGGAACGGCTCCGCGTTGGCGAAACGTTGGAAATCGATGCCGTTGGGTATTACTCGGTATGGGTAGCCGGGGAAATGCGGAGATACAAAATCGCGGGCGGCTGGAGACACGGCGATGCGGCCATGAAGGCGCCGTTGCCAGCGTCCAACTGCGCGACGGGTCATACGGTATAGGTGGGCGCGTTGGGAATAGGCGTGGAATGTTCCGACGTTCACCGCTCGGGAATGCTGGAGGACCAACAAGGGCAGCAGGGGAGCCAGAGGTTCATGCAGGTGTACCACGTCGAACCGTTCCCGACGCATCAAGCCCCGCACCCTACGATAGAGCCGCACGTCCAAGGTCACACGCGCTTTTGAGCCGCCGGCCGATAGCGGGACCGTACGGCCCATGGGAATCACACGTTGATCGGACAATAGGAGCGCTTGAGGGTTTGCCGTTGATTGAGGCGCGATCACCGACACGTCATGGCCGCGGTTGCGTAGTTCTCCAGACAACTGGGTCACGTGGGAATTGACGCCCCCCGGCCAGGAGAGGTCGTAGGGAGACACCATGGCGATCTTCATTGCCCGGACGGCCTCCCATCGGAGTCGTCCGCGCTAATTTATCGCCTTGACCTGCACGGAGTTGACGGTGGGGTCGGCGATGAATGATTCCACCATGTCGTGGGCTTCCGCGTCGGTAAACTGGATGGGCGGGCTTTTCATGAAGTAGGCTGAGGGGGCGAACACGGCTCCACTCTGCCCGTTATCCATGGCCAGCTTGGCGCATCGGATGGCGTCGACGACGACGCCGGCCGAGTTGGGGCTGTCCCACACCTCGAGTTTGACTTCCATTTTTACAGGAGCGCCGCCGAATACCTTGCCGTCGATGTGGATGTAGCACCACTTCCGATCTTGGAGCCACGGCACATGGTCGCTGGGGCCGATGTGGATGGCGCCGGCTTCAGGCTCCTCGTCCATCTGGCTGGTGACGGAGCCGGTCTTGGAGATCTTTTTGGAAACCAGGCGGTCTCGCTCCAACATGTTGAGGAAGTCGGTATTGCCACCGAAGTTCAGTTGGTACGTGTTGTCGATTTCGGCGCCGCGATTTTCCATGAGGCGAGTCAGAACGCGGTGGACGATGGTGGCTCCAACCTGGGACTTGATGTCGTCGCCGATGATCGGGACCCCGCGCTCCTCGAAGCGTCCGCGCCAGTAGTCTTCCCGAGCTATGAATACAGGGATGCAGTTGATCATGGCGCAGCGGGCGTCCAAGATCTGTTCGACGTACCACTTGGTGGCCATTTCGCTGCCGACGGGAAGGTAATTGATCACAACGTCGACCTCGCGCTCCTTGAGGATTCCCGAGATGTCGGCGGTGCTGTGCGGGGACTTGACGACGACGTCGGACAGGTAGCGACCGATGCCGTCGTGGGTCATGCCGCGTTCCACAGGTACGCCCATGTGGGGCACGTCGGCGAATTTGATGGTGTTGTTGGGGTCGGTGAATATGGCCTGTGACAGGTCTTTTCCAACTTTGTTGCGGTCAATGTCAAACGCGGCGACCACGTCGATGTCCTCGATGCGGTAGTC
This sequence comes from Dehalococcoidia bacterium, assembly GCA_034423115.1. Taxonomy (GTDB): domain Bacteria; phylum Chloroflexota; class Dehalococcoidia; order Lucifugimonadales; family UBA3495; genus Bin87. The sequence continues at coordinate 14,284 of DAOUJD010000073.1, forward strand.
GCCGATCCGGTTGTGCATCACGCCTGGGATTGGCTGGTCGTCAGGAACCTCGACATACTTGTGGATACCCTGTACCAAGGATGAGGCGCAGTTACCCACACCAATGATGGCAACATTAATCTTGCCCAATTGAGATCTCCTTGCAGCCTACCGCCGGTCAACCGGCTTCTAAAAAAGTAGCCGATGCGATGGTTCTAACCTGAATTTGTGTGCTAGACAGTCTAACATACCCGGACTTGCAGCCGTGATGAAACGGAGAGATCGTGCCCCGCAGGTAGGCGTGCTAGGCGTCAGCGAAGAACCGGAAAATCGCCGTCTCGTCGTCGTGCCGGAACCGGCCGCCACGGAAGCGGATGTCGCGCCCCTGCTCAATGTGCTGATCCACTAGGGCCTTGACCCGCTCCGAGGCTTCCTCCGCATTGGACGAGCCGCGCACGATCTCCATCAACTCATCACCCAGCAGGTTATCGCTGACGCCGTCAGTGCAGCAGATCAGACGGTCCGCCGAGGACAGGTCCACCTCGGTTTGAAAAACCGACAGAGACGCTTCGGCGCCGATGGCTTTGGAGACACCGAGCCGTATCAAGCCCCCCATCCGTCCGCTGTATTGTTCGTAACCGTCGGGGCGGATGATGTAGATCGGACTGTCACCCACGGAGACTATGTGCAGCTTTCCATTCAAGTACAACGCTACGGACGCGGTGGTCAGCAGAAATCGTCCGCCGCCCACCTGATGAAAATCGGTATTTTGCTCGGTCAGCACGGCGACGATGTCTTCCGGTCCCGAAATTGCGGCTTGATTCAGTGCATCGGCGACCGATCCACTGGCCTCGTCGCCTCCGTGTCCGGTAACGCCGTCGAGCACAACGTCCATGAAGTTGCCGTCGCCAAGGTCCCTGGTGAGGTAGTTATCCTCACCGTGTGCGGCATTGTCGTACAAAATTGCCAAAGAACTGGTCAGCATAACGCTACAACCCTCGCTGAGTCAGAGATTGCAATGATCAAACAGACAATCCGCTGATTTCGGAGTCTGCATCAAACAGGTAACGGGTCCAGTGGGTCTCGGTCAGACGTTGCAACGCGGACTTCCATGCGGCCACGGCTTCGTCACGACCGGCCATGCCGTCGTTACGAATCGTAATCTGAGCCATACATCCCCGCAAGTCGCTGCCAAATTCCGCGACTGATCCATATCCATGCGACCTGACTTTGCCCAGGCACTGATTGATCGCGTCGCGTAGGTCGTCGTCGGTTCCCGAGAACGAGCGGCTCAAGTCGTCGCATTCCTGGTCGATAGAGATTACCGGTCGCTGATTGTAAGGATCGAAATATCCGGCGGCGTCATCAGGCGGCGGTTCGGGCGCGACGTAAAACTTCAGCATCTCAAGGCAAAAATCGTGCACGTCCTGAGGTCCACGATTCGACTGGGCACTATCGACTCCGTGACCTACCAGCGCACTGGCGTCCACCAACGATATGCGACCCGAACCCGGCGAATAGAAGACGTTGTGAGGTCCCATGTCCAGCAACGCATAACCGGCGGCTTGATAAACCTCCTGGGCGGCCAGGAGCTGAGTCTGGATGGGCCATGCAGCCACATTAGCTGGCAACGCCATGGGATGCAATGCGAATAGGTTCTGCCCCAAGCCGATGGGAACCCTAAGGATTCGGCTGCGGGGATCGCCGACCAACGGGATTCCCGGCGCGCGCTCCTCGACGCGAACGCGATAAGGTTCGCCGACATCATCGCCGAAATATTCGTCGTGGACGCCCGGCTCGGTGACTCCGATAATGCGGGGCACTACGTCGCAGTGCTGGCCGGCTCGCTCGTAGGCATCCAGAGTGCGTGTCGTCCGCTCTTCGATGGCGCCGTGCATCTGTCGGCGTACCACCTGGGGCGACGGCCGCTTCAGCACGACCTGCATCCCGGTGTCACGGTCAACGGCGGATCGGACATCGTAGTCAGCGCCGCTACCCAGTGCGCCGGTCAGTTCAAAACGATCTAGCGTTAGAGTTTCCATACTTGGCGATCTAAATCAGGGATGGCGGCACAGGACGGTGAGCCAGTCTTCACGCTGGCGCATTTCCTCCACCACGAGGCCAGCATCGGCAATGGCGGAGGCGGCTTCGTCATGCTGGTCGATAATAATACCGGAGGCGACGAAGACGCCTTCGCGGGACAGCAGGTCTGGGATCGCCGGCGAGACCAGGCGGATGCCGCGAGCGCTGATATTGGCGACGGCGACGTCGTAGGTCCGGCCTCGTGTGGCGCTGTTGGGGATGCTGCCCGACTCGGCGTTCACCAAATCAGAGATTCCGGTGCGCCGGAAGTTTTTGCGCGCTGCCCTGACGGCTTGGCTGTCGATATCCACGGCGGTTATTTGGGTTGCGCCGAGTTTTGCGGCGGCGATGGTGAGGATACCGGAGCCCGTACCCACGTCGAGGACAGAGTGCCCAGGTTTAACCAGTTCCTCCAAAGCTTCCAGGCACGAGTACGTGGTGGGATGGTACCCGGTGCCGAACGCCAGACCCGGATCAAGGTCGATGACAACGTCCCCGGGTTTTGTCTCGTATTCAATCCACGAGGGCTTGATGACGAGGTTTTTTCCGACGCGCAGCAGCGTGAAGTGCTGTTTCCAAGAGTCGCGCCAGTCCTCATCCGCGCCCAAGGGCGTGATCTGCAACTCTCCCAGTTCAGCTACACTGGATGCCAACTTGATACCGACTTCGATATGGGCCAGACGCTGGCGCGAAAGACTGGGAAGATAGGACCGCAACACAGCGTGCTCACCCGGCTTGGTCTCAACGCTCAACCCGTAGCCATATCGCTCGAACAGGTAGGAGACCGGCTCCACGTATTCGAAGGGTACGGTAATGCTCAGTTCGTGCCAAGACATCGGAGGTGTGGGACGATTACAGGTGTTGGAGGGGTGACAAGCGATTGAAAGGTCTCAACAAGGGTTGGTGATCAGTTGTCGTTGGGCGCGAAGGTGTCCTTAATGCGATCAAAAAGGCCTTTCTGCTTTTCGTCACCGGACAGCCCCTCGGCGTCCTCTACCGATTCGGCGCTTGCCGGCTCCGCCTCATCAGGTTCCGGCTGGTCGGCGGAAGGTTTCTTGCGAGCGCCCCGGGATTTTGATTTAGCTGGCGAGGGCGGGGCATTGCCGTGGTTGTTGAACGAATACTCCAGATCTTCCAGTAGTTTGCGCTGGTATTTGTTGAGCCGCTGGGGAACACTTACTTCAACCACGACCCTGATATCCCCTCGCCGATTGGTGGCGCGGCCATCCCGACGGAGGCGGGGCACTCCGTATCCGCGAATCCGGAAAACCCGACCAGATTGGGTGCCGGCGGGTATTTCCAAGCCGACCTCCTCTCCATCCAGCGTGGGGATATGCTTTGAAGAGCCCAGGGCGGCTTCGGCGATGTTGATGCCCATCCGCACCACCAGATCCTCATCGTCGCGGGCGAACAACTCATGGTCCTGTACCCTGACCTGGACATACAGGTTTCCGGGCGGACCACCGTTCGCTCCAGCATCGCCTTCTCCGGTGATGCGGACCTGCATGCCATCACTGACGCCGGCGGGGATAGTGACGGTGCGTGTTCGCTGGCGTCGCTCGTAGCCTCGGCCTCTACAGTTATGACAATGGGTTTCGATGTAGCGGCCCGAGCCGTTGCAAGCGGAGCACGGGGACGTCACCGCGAACTGCCCGAAGACGCTCCGCTGCGCCCGGCGCACCTGGCCCGAGCCGTTGCAGGTACGGCAGGTGGAGACCGGCGTTCCCGGTTCGTTACCGCCTCCTGAGCAGAGGTGGCAAGGCTCGGTGCGCTGGATGTCGATGTCGCGGTCGCAACCGAATATGGCTTCCTCGAAGGTCAGGTTCACGCGCTGGGCGATGTCTTCGCCGGCTCTGGGCTGGTTGGCGGTGCGAGCGTTGCCGCCAAAAAAGGTGTCGAATATGTCGCCGAAGCCGCCGAAAGGATCGAATCCGTCAAATGGGCGATCGCCGCCACCGTTGACGCCGGCATGGCCGAACCGGTCGTATCGGGAGCGTTTTTCCTGGTCACTGAGGACCTGGTACGCCTCGTTGATTTCCTTGAACTTGTCCTCAGCGCCCGGAGTCTTGTTCCGGTCGGGGTGGAACTCCATCGCCTTGCGGCGGAAAGCGCGACGGATCTGTTCGTCGTTCGCTCCCCGTTCAACACCGAGGGTTTCGTAGTAGTCGACAGGCATATCTGGTCTAGAAAAATGGTGAATCGTGGGTTGATTATAGCCGAGTAGCGCAGAAATCCTCAACTTTGATCTGATCGGCCGGGAGATCGCGTTACTCGAGTGAATATCGGAGAGCCATACGGGGCGCTGTTGGTTTGATAGAATTCAGATCAAAACCGAAACCACGGGACCAGGAGGTTCGCCATGCCCATCGCCAGGTTGTACACCGGAGACGACGGACAATCCCACATCGAAGAGTTGGAGTTGGAATCGCACCCCGAATTGGCGGAGTTGCAGTCGACCACGGGCATCGTGTTCCGGCGCGTGGAGTCGGGATACTTCAGCGACTGGCATTGCGCGCCGCGCCGCCAGTTTGTGATCACCCTGGAGGGCGAGGTCGAGATCGGTCTGGGCGACGGCTCGGTGCATCGCTTTGGGCCAGGGCAGGCCATGCTGGCCGAGGACCTGACCGGTCAGGGGCATACGACCCGCGCCGTGGGAGACGGGCCACGGTTGACTGCGACCGTGCCGCTGGATTCGTAGCCGGATGGATCGCTCGTATTGAGTAACGGAACGTACCGCCATCACCGGAAATTGTGGTGACCTCCTCCCAGGTGACATATCCGCCCAGGCCGGTGATTGATCGGAACGATCTGCCGCCGGGTCCGCCGGAGTTGCCATTCGTGGGCCAGTCGCTGCGATATATTCGCGACCCCATCCGGTTGATGATGGAAGCCGCAGAGTACGGAGACTTGGTGACTTTGTCCACCAAGCCCGCGCTGGTCTATCTGGTGAACCATCCGGATTTGATTCGCGACCTCGTCATCACCAATGGCCGGAACATTGATCGCGGTCCCAACACGGAGGTGATGAAGCTTCTGTGCGGCAACGGTTTGATTACCGCCATCGGGCCCGATCACCTGCGGCAACGCCGGTTGATTCAATCCAGCCTTCACCGCGACCGGGTTGAGCGGTATGCCCAAACCATGCAGGAATACGCGGCGTCGCACCAGGCGGGCTGGCACGACGGCCAGCGGATTGACCTGGGCACGGAACTGTCGCTGCTGACCCTGCGCATCGTCGTCAAGACGCTCTTCGGCACCGAGCTTGCGGATGAGGTGCGTCGTATCGGGTCTGCCTTTGCGCTGGGAAACAGGTACATCACCACGCGGGCCAACCAGCCGCCTAGGTTGCGAAGGTGGTTGCATCGCTTACCGCTGCCGTTCAGCGTGCGCTTCAAGCACGCCAAGACCGAGCTGGACCGGATCATTTACGGGATCATCGCAGATCGTCGCCGGGCATCGGGGTCGGGAGACGATCTCCTGTCCCTGTTGCTGGAAGCGAGATTCGCTGAGGGCGACGCTGACACGGTGGGGACGGGATTGACCGATGAGCAGGTGCGGGACGAGACGGTTACCATGTTCGCCGCCGGGCACGAGACGACGGCGGTGAGCCTAATCTGGACGTGGTACCTGCTGGCGACGCATCCCGATAAGCAGGCCAGGTTCCAAGCAGAGCTGGACAACGTTATAGGCGACCGCGATGCGACGTTGGAGGACCTTCCCAACCTCCACTTCATGGACCAGGTGTATTCGGAAGCGCTGAGGATGTATCCACCGATCTGGTTCTGGGGACGCATGGCCTTCCAGCCTTTCGACCTGGGAGGATGGCATATCCCGGCAGGATCGTTCCTTTTGGCGCCGCAACTGATCGCGCAGCGGGATGGGCGTTGGTTCGATGGTCCCATGGAGTTCCGCCCCGAGCGTTGGACACCGGAGTTTCGTGCTGACTTGCCGCGATTCGCGTACTTTCCGTTCGGCGGTGGGCCGAGGCGTTGCATCGGTGACGGATTCGCCATGATGGAAGCAAAATTGATTCTGGCGACCATCGGTAAGCGCTGGACTTTGCACCATGACCCGAGGCACAAGGCCGAGGTGCTGCCGTTGATTTCGCTGCGACCCAAGGGAGGGATGCCCATGTACCTGGAGCGGAGGGCATGAGTCAAAGCCGCAGGTCAACAAAAAGCCCCCTGATCCCAAGATCAGAGGGGCAATTTTCTATGTGGATGGCTGCCCCGCCTGGGTTCGAACCAGGGCTTACAGCTCCAAAGGCTGACGTGCTACCGCTACACCACGGGGCATCTGTGTAAATTATAGCACCCGGTCGGATGCAGATAGGGTCACGTTATACTGCGGCCATTCCCCGCGGCAGGCGGGACCAACGGAGCGCTGAAGTTATGGAAACGGTAGGATTCATAGGTTTGGGGAATATGGGCGGTGGGATGTCGGCCAACATACAGAGAGCCGGCTATCCCATGATCGTGTACGACCTGCGGGAGGAAGCGGCGTTGCCACTGCTGGAAGGCGGCGCCCGCCTGGCCAACACTCCGGCAGAGGTTGCCGCTGAGAGCGACGTTACGTTTACGTCGTTGCCGGGGCCGTACGAGGTGGAATCGGTATCGACCGGGGCGGACGGCGTGTTGGCAGGTATCAAGCCAGGCAGTGTCTATATTGACCTTTCTTCCAGCCGGCCCACGTTGATCCGAGAGATTGAACCCAAATTCCGGGCCAAGGGATGCCATGTGCTGGATGCGCCGGTAAGTGGCGGAAAGACGGGCGCGGCCTCCGGAAACCTTGCTGTGATGGTGGGCGGCGACCGGGAAGTATTCGACCGGGTCAAGCCCATCCTGGACTCGTTCGGCGACAAGGTGTTTTACGCCGGCGAGATCGGGGCAGGCAGCGTCGCGAAGTTGGTGCACAACATGATCGGGCACAGCGTCAGGCAAGCCATCGCCGAGGGTCTGACGTTGGGCGTCAAAGCCGGCGTTGATCCCGAACCGCTTTGGGAGTGCGTGCGGCGTGGCGCGCTGGGCCGGATGTCGTTCCTGCACGAAGGCCTGGTGCGCACCATGTTCCGAGGGGAATTTGAGCCGGCCAGTTTCGCGCTGAACCTGGCGCACAAGGACATCTCGCTGGCGACGGAGTTGGCCCGGGAGTACGACGTGCCCATGCCCATGTCCACGCTGGCACAGCAGATCTCTTTGCAGGCCATGAACCGCGGTTGGGGTCAGGCCGACAGCAGCAGCACGGTGCGGCTGCAGGAGGAGCAGGCCGGCGTGGAGGTGCGAGCGCCTCAGGTTGATCCCGAACGCGCTTCGCGGTTCATCACCACGCATCCGGACGCTGAGTAAGAGTCGCTGGAATTCCCAAGTTGACGCGGTGTTGGACGGCGCACGACGGTGGAAACCGCCAACCCCGGCACAGCGTGGACTATGCTAGACTCGATTGAGGAGAATGCCGGTCTGGCCGGGTGGCCGCCGCGAGACCACGTCGTCTCGGGGAGGAAAGTCCGGGCTCCACCGGACAAGGTGCTGGGTAACGCCCAGGCCTTGGGGAGTTTGAGCCCCGGGGACGGAAAGTGGCACAGAAACATACCGCCGCCGGCTCGCAAGGCTCGCGGCAAGGGTGAAATCGGGCGGTAAGAGCGCCCGGCCGTGTGCGGTGACGCACCGGCGGCCAAACCCCACCTGGAGCAAGGCCAAATAGGGGAACCATGGGTGTCCGGCCCGTTCCCGGGTTGGCTGCTTGACCCCAGCGGCAACGCTGCTTTGCGCGCCAGAGCGTACCAGTCCTCTGACTGATGCGGGGCTAGATAGATGGTCACCGCCCGCCGTGCGGCGGGTACAGAACCCGGCTTACAGGCCAGTCGGCTTTCTCCCGAACCTACCGACCATTCGCATAACACCCACGGCTACGACATCGCCGGGAATCCCCTGGCTATTGCGCAACGCTTGATCAAAAGGAGAACGGATAATGGTCCGCACGAACCGCGCCAAAGCCAAGTTGCTCGCCGGCGAAATCGCCGTGGGCGGCAGCGTCAATTTCTATGCGCCGATCCTGGTGGAGATGTACGGGGTACTAGGTTTCGACTGGGTCTGGATCGACTGCGAGCACGGGTCGTCCAATGATTCAGAATCGGAGAATATGATCCGGGCTGCCGAGTTGCACGACATCACGCCGGTGGTACGGGTGCCCAATGCTGAACCGTCAACACTGCTACGTTTCTTGGATAGAGGGGCGCAGGGACTGATCGTGCCGCACGTGAACAACCGAGCCGAGGCCGAGGCAGTTGCCCAAGCGTCCCACTACTTCCCGATGGGTGACCGCAGCAGCGCAACGGGTGGGCGTACGAACCGGTTGGGCAGCGGCCTGCCGCCGGCTGAATATTACGAGGCAGCGAACCGGGAGACGTTGGTGATCTGCATGGTAGAGACTCCCGAGGCGGTGGCGAATGTACGCGATATCGCCAGCGTAGACGGCGTCGACGCGATCCTAGTGGGCAGCAGCGACCTTACGCAGGCCATGGGGATGCCACCGCAGGCGGACGTGGATGCGGCCATCTCGCAGGTGATCGACGGCACGCTGGCCGAGGGCAAAATCATCGGCGTCGCGGGTGCCGGGATGACGGTGGACAACGTGGGCCGATTCAAGCAGTTCGCCGAGCGCGGCGTGCACCTGATGTCGGTAAATGTGCAGGACTTCATCCGGCAAAGCGCCGGTCGTTTCCTGGCGGACCTGCGGGGGTGAGATAGCCGCATCTGGCCAACACTGGACAGAGTGACGGGTCGAGCTCCGCAGTTGACCGCTCATTTGGCCGATGTTAGATTTGCCGCCGTTATTCGTCAAACCGTTACGATTTCAGATCCCGAAATCCATATGACCGAACTTGCCGACCGCGTCTTGAAGGGCGAATTGAGAGCGCTCTCGCGTGCGCTGACGCTGCTGGAGCGTGGGAATCCGGAAGCGAGTTCGGTGATGGAACGGTTGGACCCGCATACCGGGCGTACGTACACGGTGGGCATCACGGGGCCTCCGGGCGTGGGGAAGAGTACGCTCGTGGATCGTCTGGCCGAACACCTGCGGGGGAAGGGACTGACTGTTGGTATCCTAGCCGTGGATCCGACGAGTCCGTTCACCGGCGGCGCTTTGCTGGGCGACCGGATCCGGATGCAGCGGCACTATCTGGACGATGGGGTATTCATCCGGAGCGTCGCGACGCGTGGTCAGTCCGGAGGGTTGCCCAGGATCGTGAAAAGCATGGTGCGGGCGTTGGACGCGGCGGGCAAGGCCGTGGTGCTGGTGGAGACGGTAGGGGTGGGTCAAACCGAACTTGGGATCATGGGCGTGGCGGACTCAGTGGTGGTGACGATGACGCCGGAGTCCGGCGACTCGATACAGACGTTGAAAGCGGGCGTGATGGAAATCGCCGATCTGTACGTGATCAACAAGGCTGACCGGGACGGCGCGAATCACCTGGCTACGGCAGTCACGTCAATGCTGCACATGGCTGACCTGAGCGACGGCTGGAATCCACAAGTCTTGCTGACGCAGGCCTACGCCAACGTGGGTATCGCGGAGTTATGGGACAGCATCGGCGAGCATCGGGATTTCCTGGCCGACACCGGAGGCTTGCAGAAGCGTCGGGCCGAGCGAAGGAGATCAGAGTTCCTGGAAACGGTTCAGGAGGAGTTGCACCGCCGGATCACCCAGCGTCTTAACGATGACTCCGGGCTAATTCAACTGCTGGGAGATATTGAGGTTAAGTCTGCTGAACCGTATGGTGAAGCGATGCGGCTGCTGGATGACGACGTTGGTTTGCGACGAGTGGTCAAAGATGGGGTTTGACGAACAAAATGGAGGGGTGGCCGGATCGGCCACCCCTCTAAATCTCGCTATCACGCGCGAAATCGGTCAGGGCCGGTTGTCTCCGTCCTCGTTTGACCCGTTGGACTGATTGGCGCGATTGTTGCCACTGCCGCCATCGGGTTGGCTCATGCTTCCCATGCCGAGGAAGGGCGACAGCATGGATGTGAATTCCATGGGGAAGATGAACTTGGTGGACGGGCTGGAGCCCAGCGACTTGAGGGTGTCGAAGTACTGGAGGCTCATGGTGCGAGCGTCGACGGTGCTGGCCACGGTGTAGATGCGCTCCAGGGCGGTGCTGAAGCCCTCAGCGCGCAGGACCGTGGCCTGCTGGTCGCCTTCGGCCTGGAGGATTTCCGATTCCCGTTGACCTTGGGCCCGCAAGATTGCGGATTGGCGCTCGCCTTCGGCGAGGTTGATGGCAGCCTGCCGCTGGCCTTCGGACTCGGTGATTTCGGCGGTGCGAATGGCGTCGGCGGACTTTTGCCGTTCCATGGCGGCCTTGACGCCCGGAGGCGGGTCAACTTCGTTGATCTCGACCTGAGACACCTTGACGCCCCAGCGTTCGGTGACCTCGTCCATGCGAATCTGCACGTCGTCGCGAATGCGTTCGCGCTCTGACAGTGTGGTCGCAAGGTCCATCGCGCCGATTACGGAACGGAGGGTGGCGAAGGCCAGGTTGATAACAGCGGCTTCGAAGTTTTGCACCTCGAGCACGGCCCGATCGACTGCATCCTCCATGACCCGGTAGTAGATCACGAAGTCCATGTCAACGACCACGTTGTCCGCGGTGATGTACTTCTGGGTTGGGACCCGAGTGACGCGTTCCCTGAGGTCGACCTTGGTGCCGCTGTAGAGAATTGGGATTAGAAAGTGAAGCCCCGGGCGCCTGGACCCGATGTAGGTGCCGAAACGCTGGACGACCATTCGCTGATATTGTTGGACGACGATCAATCCGCTGGCCATGGTCAAGTCTCCTTGTCGATCAGTCGATCAGGTTCCAAACTTTGGGATTTGGCGCAATTTTACCATCATTCCTGACCTTCGACGGTTGGCGGGGAGCGGGTGGCTTCAACCGTGAGGAGCAGGCCGTTGACGGATACCACGCGGATTTGACTGCCTTCTGGGATGGTCGATCCGTCGTTGCTGACCGCCGACCATGTTTCGTCGCCCAAATTGACGATGCCCCTGGGGTCCAACGCCCTCGTCACGCGGCCGGTTTGGCCCAACAGATGCCCCGCGGAACTGCGGCCGTCGCTATCGCCGCTCCCGCCTCCGGCCATAGCCGTCCTCCGGCCTAAAACCCTTGAGGATATGACCTCGTAAGCGAGATATCCGGCGCACACGGCCAAGAATCCTCCGACTCCCACCAAGACCCATGGATTGACGGACACGTCCGGGAAGCTGGCTGGAATATTTCCGCCTCCGAAGCTCCCAAAGAGAAGTATCCCACCGATGATGAGGCTGACCACCGCTCCGATGCCCAGAGCGCCGAATCCAGATATGAAGATTTCCAACGCGGCGAGGATCACCGCCAACACTATGAACGCGATGCCGGCCCAATTGAACGGTAAGTTGCCCAAAGCTAAGAATCCAAGGCCCAGGCAGATGATGCCCGCGATGCCGGGTCCGATGGCACCGGGCGTCATCAACTCGAACACCAGCCCCAGGCTACCCAAGCTGATAAGCAGGAATGCGATATTGGGGTTAGCGATGAAATCGACGAACCGTTCACGCCACTGCATTTTAATCCGTTGCACGTCGGGGTCGGAAAGTTCCAGAGTTCGTTCCGTCTCCTTGATGACGACCGTTCGTCCATCCACCTGTGCGAACAAGTCGGGCAAGTCATCGGCGAGAAGGTCGATGATGCCCGCGTCCAGTGCCTCGCTGGCGCTGTAGGAGGCCGCGGTGCGGACGGTTTCCTCCAGAGCATCGGCGTTTCGGCCGCGTTCCTCCGCGATCGAACGGATAAGAGCAGCGGCATCGTTGGTGACTTTGTCCGCCAGGGTCTCACCGATGTCTTCACCGCTGCCCGAAACCGGTGTTGCCGCGCCGATATTGGAGCCGGGGGTCATCGCAGCAACGTGGGCGGCGGCGGTGATAAATGTGCCGGCAGAACCGGCCTGGGCGCCACGGGGTGACACAAACACGGCTACGGGTACGTCCGACTCGAGCAGGGTTTCAACGATTTCGCGGGTGCTGTCGTAGAGGCCGCCGGGCGTGTCGAGTTCGATGACCAGCAACCCGGCATTTTCTTCCTCGGCTCGAGCAACGACCCTGGCGATCAGCCTGGATTTGACCGGGTTGATGGTGTCCTCAACCTTGACCACCAGTACGGAACGGGACTGGGCGGTCGCCGGTTGTAGATCGAGCAGACCTACAACCACACCGGCCGCGATGAGGGCCAGGCACAAGACGAGAACCGGCACACTGCGTTTTCTGGGTCGCATCTAATCATCACCCAGTTTCATCATCGGGCCGGGCGCAGGATATGTCAATCACGGTCGAGGGCTCACGCGTACCCACTTGCGATTGCGGGGTGAAAGGACGGAAAGGTCGATTTCCCGCTCATTTCCTCTCTTTTTCGCTAATTCCAGTAGGGCGTTGGGCGGGTCGTGGGGCTGAATGGGGGCCAAGTGAAGGGTTTTGGTGGCGGTTTGAGAGGTATTGGCGATCAGGTGAGCGGGTTTGGGGAGGATGGTTCGCAGTGTTTGGAAGTGGTCATTGGGATGGCTGTCGCGGGCCTGGGTGGCGGCTTGGCTAGGCTTTGCGCATTTTTAGAAAAGTAAAAGGACAGGGTAAGCTGGCCTGACCCAAATCTGACTAAAGGTCCGGCCATGCTCACCTTGCCTGCTGCCATTGTATCCGTTCTCTTTCCCTTCGCAACGCTGTTCACCAACCCGACCTGGCGGAAGGCCCAGCTCCTGCTGGTGGGCACGATCCTGACCACGGGGCAACGCACCGTGGCGGCGGCGCTTCGCGTCATGGGCCGCAGCGACCAGGACGACTATTCCCGCTACCACGAGGTGCTCAACCGAGCGGCGTGGTCGTCCCGTGGGGTCGCCCGCGTCCTGCTCTTGCTTTTGCTCCAACACCTGGACCGGGGCGACGGACCGTTGGTCTTCGGCATCGATGAAACCCTGGAACGGCGTCGCGGCGCCAAGATCAGAGCCCGGGGAATTTACCGGGACGCGGTGCGTTCCAGCCGCCATCAACTGGTCAAGGCCAGTGGCCTGCGCTGGATCTCCCTGATGTGGCTGGGCCATGTCCCCTGGGCGGGACGCCATTGGGCTTTGCCAGTGCTCACCGTGCTGGCGCCCTCCTCTCGGTACTACCAGCAGCAGGGGCGCCGGCACAAGAAACTCACTGATTGGGCTCGACAGATGGTCATGCAGCTACGTCGCTGGCTGCCCCATCGCCCTCTGGTCCTGGTGGGAGACAACGGCTATGCCGTGCTCGATCTGCTCCACTGCTGCCAGTCGCTGCGTGAACCCGTTACCCTCATCGCCAGACTGCGCCTGGACGCCGCCCTCTACGCGCCAGCGCCGCCACGGCCGTCGGGTCAGAAAGGCCGGTCTGCCCTGAAAGGCCATCGGCGACCCTCCCTGAAAACACTGCTTGACCAGGCCGATGTCGTCTGGATCAACGCCGAAGTGTCCTGGTACGACGGCACCACCCGCATCGTCGAACTTACCTCTCAAACTGCCGTCTGGTACAGCTCGGGCAAACCGCCCGTTCTCATCCGCTGGGTGCTGGTCCGAGATCCCGAGGGCACATTCGATCCCCAAGCCCTCCTCTGCACCGACCCGTCGGCGGACCCGACCCAGATCCTGGAGTGGTTTGTCCTGCGTTGACAACTCGAAGTCACCTTCCAGGAAGCACGCACCCATCTGGGCATGGAAACCCAGCGTCAGTGGTCCGACCTGGCCATTGCCCGCACCACGCCGGCTCTGCTGGGGCTTTTCTCCTGGACCACCCTGGCCGCCCACGCCTTGCAAAAACATCACCCCATCACCCAGCGTACCGCCGCCTGGTACGACAAACCATCGCCAACTTTCGTGGACGCCATCGCGCTGGTTCGACGCCACCTCTGGCTGGAGTCGGAAGATTTCTCACTGTCGGCCGGCAACCCCGACACGCAGGAATTCCCCCTCGCTCTGTACTACCGAATGGTGGACTTCCTCGCTTACGCCGCTTGAATTGCGCAAACTCCAGCTTGGAATTGGGACGCTGGGTAATACGGTACGGATGGGTAGGGGTTAGAGCAAGGCCGAAGTGTCGTCGGGCCGAGGGTGTGTGAACTGGGGGTTTTTGGGGGATTTGGGTGATGATGGGGGCGATGGCACGTCTTTTTGCCACAAAAGGCAGGTGAATCACAAAAAGTTGGGCGTTTTGGCGCCGACAGGAATGACTGCGCTGCCTGAATTGGGGCGGCGGGGCGCGGGCAGTGACAGAGTGCGCAAAGCGGGTACGCGCGAGCAGTCGAGGGACGCGGCGACACCCGCCGCCCATTCGATCAGGTGGTTAGAACGCAGTTAGTTTGACGATGTCAGTGCGCTACCAATACAATGCGGGCAATTCGGATATCTAGAGGAGCGAGGACTTCAATGGACTACCAGTACATTTTGTACGACAAGGAGCGGGTGTCCCGATTCGAGGGCAGCGGGGAACGACGACGCGAGAAGGTTGGGCACGTGGCGTTCCTGACGATGAACCGCCCTGAGGTTCTGAACGCGATGAATCGGCAACTCACGGAAGAGTTGCACGACGCAGTACGCGCGGCCAACCAGGACGATGAGATCGGCTGCATCGTGATCACGGGAGCCGATACGCATCCGCGCGTGCCGGCGTTCACGGCCGGGGGAGACATTCACCAGCAGCGCGAAGATCAGGCGGCACTGAATGCAGGTACGTTGACGCGCGATGACATGGACGTCCAATCCGCGAAACGCCAGCGGGGAAGCTACGAGGTGAGCGCCTCGGCCAAACCGGTCATCGGAATGATCAATGGCCTGGCTTACGGCGGTGGCGCGGTACTTTCATCATCTCTGGATATTCGAATCGGCTCGGACGCGGCGCGTTTCCGGTTCCTGGCGGCGGCGTACGGTCGCATAAACTCGACTTGGACACTGGTTAACCAGGTGGGTTGGCCGCAAGCCAAGGAACTGCTCTTCACTGCCCGCATCATAGAAGCGGAAGAGGCGTACCGGATTGGGTTGTTGAACCACCTGGTTCCGACCTATCGGTTGCGGCAAAAAACGATGGAGGTCGCGACTGAGATCGCCACCAACGACGTGCCGTCGGTGATCGGCATCAAGCAACTGCTGCTGCAGCACATGGGTGGTTCACTGGAAGAACAGTGGGCCAACGAGAGGGATTTCACCACGAACGTGTTGCGGGGCACGTTGGCTGAGGAAGCATTCCCCGACTTCCTGGCCCGTCGAGGTCGCCCAGTTCGCAGCGGTTAGAGGGCGGCAGGAAACAAAGTTGGAACCCCTCCTGGTTACTCCGGGAGGGGTTCGTTAATTTAAGCTTGGTTGCGCCGTCTTTGCAGGTGGGCCGGCAACAGGTCGGTATCGCCTTCCCATACCAGATTACCCGCAGAATCGACGACAGAATACGATACAGGTCGGCGAGGGGTCGGATTCACCGGATCATTGCTGCGCCTCAGTTCGGGTTGGTCCGCCAGTCGGTTGGTGTCGCCCGCCCATGAGACATCGCCCCGGGCATCAACGATGGAGTATGAAACGGGCCGCCTGATCGTCTGGGGTTCCCCGGGGGGCATCGCGTAGTCCAGATATCGCGTGGTCAGCGTGTTTGCGATGGGCTGCATCGGAGACATGACGCGGATCACAATGGGTTGATCCAGGATGTTTTCGATCATCCGGTTAACGCGATTAATGTTGTTCTGTACTAAGGGCATCCTCTACTCCTCATAGCGGTCTCGGTATCCCGATTGTACCGGAATTGAGACCGGTATGCTCGCGTCGCGAATTTGGGCGCGGCAACGCGGTAACCGATCGAACGCCTACGAACCGGATCAGCTATCGAGGGTTCCCTTGGTGCTGGGAACCTGTCCAACCGCGCGGGGGTCGGGTTCCACGGCGTCCCTCAAGGCCCGTGCCAAGGCCTTGCAGAGCGCCTCGGCCTTGTGGTGGGGACTTACTCCCGCGATCACCCTGGCGTGGAGGTTGATGCGGGCTTCGATGGCAAAGGATTCAAGGAAATGAGCCACCAAATCGCCGGAAAGGGTCTCGACCATGGTGTCGTTCAAGCCGGTGTCGACGGTGGTGTAAGGGCGTCCGCTCCAGTCCACCGCGACCATCACCAGCGTTTCGTCCAATGGCACCATCGCGTGGCCCATGCGTCGGATACCCCGAGGCTCTCCCAACGCCTGGCCGAACGCGCGCCCCAACATGATGCCGGTGTCTTCCACCAAGTGATGCCATCCGACGTGGGTATCGCCCTGGGCTTTGAGATCGATGTCGAACAGGCCGTGGCGAGCGATCTGGCTGACCATATGATCCAGGAAACCGTTGCCGGTGTCGACGTTGTACTGTCCGGTACCGTCCAAGTTGACGGATACAGTGATGGTGGTTTCGGCGGTAGTGCGCGTCAGATTGGCGGCACGTCCCTCAGCGAATGGTAGAACGGTCATTGTCAGTCGGCCTCGAGGATCTCGCGGAAGCCGGCCACCACGGCGTCAGTCTCTTCAGGTTTTCCAACGCTGGAGCGGATGTAATCGCGGAGCAGGTCGTTGTCGAAATAGCGCAGGAAAACCCCGCGGCGGCACATGGCTTCGTAAATCTCGCGACCACGGCCGTCCGGCATCTTGCACAGGATGAAATTGGCTTGCGATGGCCACACCGTAATGCCGGGTATCTCGCAAAGCAGGCGGTACATTCGGCCACGCTCTTGTACGATGGCGTCCACGCGTTCCAGCAGGTTGCGGGTGTCAGCCAGTGAGGCCAACAGGGCGACCTCCGCGGCAAGGTTCACGTTGTAGGGAGGCTTCACGCCCATCATGGTGGCCGCGAGTTCGGCATCCATGGCACCGGCGCCGATGCGCAGACCGGCGAGGCCGGCCCATTTGCTGAAGGTGCGTAACACCACGAGGTTGCGGTACTCCGACAACAGGGGCATTAGGGTTTGTCCGCAGAAATCGTAGTACGCCTCGTCGGCTACTACGAGCAGACCAGTATCCAGGAGGGCACGGGCCTGGGCCTCGGTAACGAGGTTACCCGTGGGGTTGTTGGGGCTCGGAAAGAAAATTGCCTTGGTGCGCGGATTGATGGCGCCCTTGATGGCTTCGAGATCGATGTCGAAACTGTCATCGCGGGGCACTGAGACGGCTTGGGCACCGGCCACGTCGGCCGAGAAAGAATACATGCCAAACGTGGGCACCGGGATGATGATCTCGTCGCCGGGCGCGAGGAACATCCGCATCAACAAATCAATGATCTCGTCGCTGCCGTTGCCGGCGACGATGTTGTCCTCGTCGACACCCAGATACTCGGACAGGGCTTCCCTGAGGCGCGTTTGAGCCGGGTCAGGGTAGAGGTTGTAGTCTGTGAAGTTGCCAAGGGCTTCAGCCACCTGGGGGGACGGACCGTAGGGATTTTCGTTGCCGTTCAGACGGATGACCTGCTCTAACGGGATACCGGCCTCTTCGGCAAGGGTCTCGCTGGGGGAGACTCCCTGGTAAGTCTTAAGACGGCTGATGTGAGGCAGCAAAAGTTCTTCGATATCGGGCATCGTTGCGTAGTCCTTCCACGCGGGATTCAGTTGACAGGTTACCGTGATTGGGCGGCGGCCAAATGGTCGAGTCGCGCCTGCACCGCGCCGGCGTGGCCGGGGAGACCTTCGGCTTGTGCGATACGGACGGCGGCGGCGCCCAGATCGGAGAAGTGGCTTGGGCTCAGGCCCACCACTGGCATGGTGCGCACGAAATGGTGAACGCTCAGCGCCGAACTGAATCGAGCGGTACCACCAGTGGGCATGACGTGGGATGGACCGGCGATGTAGTCGCCCATTACCTCCGGAGAGAACTCGCCAAGGAACAGGCCGCCGGCGTTGCGAATTTTTCCGGCCCACGCCCAAGGGTCGGAGACCATGAGGCACAGGTGCTCGGGCGCGATCCGATTAGCGACGGCGACTGCTTCGTCGAAGTCGTCCACTTGGACGATGCAACCCTGCCGCTCCAACGAGTGGCGGATGGTGTCGGCGCGCGGGTTGGATTCGATCTGCGCGCCCAGCTCCGACTCTATGGCCGCCACCAAGGAATCCGAATCGGTTACCAGGATTGCGGAGGCCATGGGGTCGTGTTCGGCCTGGGCGATGAGGTCGGCAGCGCAAAAGACCGGATTAGCGGATTCGTCGGCCAGCACGATCGTCTCGGTGGGCCCAAAGACGCCGTCGATGTCGACCTGACCCTGGACCATGCGCTTTGCGTAGGCTACGAATACGTTGCCCGGGCCACAGATCTTGTCCACTTTCCGGATAGTTTCCGTGCCGTACGCCAGCGCACCTATCGCGGGGACGCCGCCGATTTGGTACACGGCGTCGACGCCGGCAATGCGGGCCGCCGCCAGCACCGTCGAGTTCAGCGGTTCGTTGCCACGGCGCGGCGTGGTTAGCACAACCTCCTCAACGCCGGCGACTCGCGCCGGGATCGCGGTCATTAGGACAGTGGAGGGATATGCAGCGGTGCCGCCAGGAGCGTACAACCCCACGCGTTCGAGCGGGCGGACCAGTTCTCCCAGACCGCCCCCTAGGTCCACCCAGTCCCGAGGAAGGGTTGCCTGGTGGAATCGGGTGATCCGTTGGGCCGCCAGTTCGAGGGCGCGTTTCAGGTCGTCAGGGGTCGAATCCCAGGCTGCATCTAACTCCGATGCCGGTATTTCCAATTGGTCGAGGTCTGCGTTATCCAGGAGTTTGGCGTACCGACGGACGGCCGCATCGCCCTCGGCCCGAACGTCTCGGAGCATCTGGAGTACCGAGGATTCCGGAGTGGCGTCGGCGCCGAAAAGGTCTCGGGTACGCTGCAACGCTGCGTCGGGCAGCGACGACAGGTCCAGCGGGTCGATGCGTGTCAGCACCGAATCGGCGGCGGCGAGACCGCGAACCTTTTTAAGTTGCACTGAGATACTCCCGGGCCTGGACTATGGTTTCTCGGACGACCCGTTGACGGTAATTGTCGATTAACTCGTAGGGAACGCGCTCGTACACCCGCTCCAGACTTTGCGGCATCTGCTCGAGGAATCCGTCCACCACCAACTGGACCTCGTCGTTATCGCGATACATGCGGTTCATGGCCCGCTTGAGACGTTCCCAGGTGAAATCCCATCCCAGCAGACGAGCAACCCAGCCTCGCCATTCGTCGAGGAGTTCATCCTGCAGGAACTCCAAGGCAGGCAGGGTTTCAATGCTGGCGATGGCATCGTTGTGGGTGGACAGGCCCCCATTCTCGGTGAGTACCACGCGGTCCATGTCCAGTTGGAGCGCACGGTCCCACATTTGGGCCTCGACCTCGGTATCCGCCACGTGGTTGGCCGGATCAAAATGAGGTCGGAACATCATGGTGATCCATGTCTCGTCGGCCACTATATGGCTCACGTAACCCAACAAGAACGCCTTGGTTTCCGGAAATAGCCCGTTATCGGATCCGGCCAGTTGAGGATTCTGTTGAAACATCATCTCCACGCCGACGCCGACTCTATCGACACTCAGATCCGAAAAATGGGTGCGGGTCCTGTGCCACTTGGTCATGGCCCGAATGTCGGGACTGGTCGACCCTAGATACGCCGCGCCTGAGTGGTCGTGAACGTAACCCCAATCAAGTTCCGTGGCGATCTCCTCACAAAGGTAGATGTGCATCGGTAGGTTAGGCATGCTCAGGCGGTCCCCCGTTTCGGGTCGCGATTCGTTCCATAAACCCGTCGAACGCCTGCGATTGCCCCTTGAACAAGTAGGATAATTGGGCGGCCGCGATGTCCACGCCACCGCATTCGCGCAGGTGTTCAACAACATCCAACAGTCGGTTCTTGCGGATCAACAAGGACACCGCGTACCAATCTTCTTCCTCGACGCTGAAGACTCGGGCAACGGTGGGACCCTGGATGCCCGCGATATCGGGGCGAGCAAGGATCATTGCGCTGACGTCTTCAGCGGAGCGACCCTGCACGTTGGCCGTGATACGGTAGTAGGGCCCCGCGCGCAGGTGAGCCTCGAGCGTTTCGGTGAATGATTGGGCCAGGCGTAGATCGACAGGACTATCAGCGAGAGTCAGAGGATTGGCGATCAGGCACGCCTGAGAGGTCAGGATCGTTCCGCCATCGAGGGTTTTCAGCCGGTTTTCCCTCAATGTGGTACCAGTGGCGGAAAGATCGGCAATCAGGTCGGCATAGCCGGCGATGGGAGCGGCCTCAAGGGTTCCGCTGACGGCTACCAGGGTGAAATGGTTGATGCCGCGTTCGAACAGAAAGCGACGGAGGAGTCTGGGATACTTGGTAGCGATGCGCAGTTGGCGGCCGTGGGCGTGGAAGTCCAGGGCAATGTCGCCGAGATCATCGATCGACGTCACGTCCAGCCAGGACTCCGGCACTGCCAGAACGTAGTCGCAGCGCCCAAACTCCAAGTCCTCCATGACTGCGACCACGCCGTCGTCATCGTGGCGGTATTCCATCAGGCGGTCAAGGCCGGTAATGCCCATGTCCGCGCTGCCTTCCTCCACCTTGGTGGTAATATCGGCAGTGCGTTGAAACAGCACGTCTATCCCCGGTATGGCCGGGATGGATCCGGTGTAGCGCCGAGAGTTCGGGCGGTTCACCTTGACCCCGCAGGAGTCCAGGAACCTCATGGTGGGCTCGCCCAGTTCGCCGTCGCTTGGAATTACCAGTCTCAAATCAGCACCCGAGTTACACGGTGATTGTACGCGAATATCCGGACGTTGAACCGTCTCCACCGACTTGTAAAACGGCGATGCCGCCATTCCGACGGATTTCCGAAGCCTCGCGGAGAGCGGATGCGTTTGAGCCAGACGTTTCAGGGTGCACCAGGACTTGTTCGACCTCGCATTGGTTGGATGGATCCTCGGGCATTGCGGCCAACAGGGATTCCAAGGTGTACGCCAACCCCAACGCTGGGACCACATCGCGGCCACCCAGAGCCAGAGCCAGCAAGTCGTAACGACCTCCGCCGCCCAGTACGACATCGGCGGCGCCCACAACGTCGAATATGATGCCGTTGTAATAAGCGATGCCCCTGGAGAGGGAGAAATCCAATTGAAGCTTACCGCTCAACGAGGGTTCGTTGCAGATCAACGCCAGCAGTTCGGTCAAACGGTCGTGTGCCGAAGTATCCGCACCGGTCGCTAACACGATGCTGCGCACCTGTTCGATCGCATCTGCTGGATTGCCTCGAACGGCGGCGAGTTGTCCTGCCAACTCGAGCCCCCTTTCGATTGTGTCAGCGGCGTCTCCACCACGGAGTTTCCGAAGCAAGCGGTCGACGATCTCATCGGGGGACCGACGCCCCAGTGGGATCTCAGGAGAGTTGTTCCACCGCATGAAACCGGCCAGCACCGAGCGCGCCACCCCATCGGGCAGGCCGGCGACCGCGTCCGCCAGATCTACTTCGTCGCTCGGCAACTCCCTGCCTGATACGATGTGGAGTTCGTCGGCCCTTTGCAGGGTCGCGGCGAGACGTTCCGAACCGTCGCCGATCCGGTCCATGTTTGCCACAATGAATGATCGGGCACGGTCGGACAAGCCCACGGTGTCCAGAACGCTGTCCAGAATGTCAAGATCGGCCAGGCGCACGCGGTAATCCGATATCCCCAATCTAGCGGGAATCTCGGCTGCCAAAGACAGTAGTTCGGCGTCGGCCAGAATGCTTTTGGAACCGATCAGTTCGGCGCCGACCTGGGTGAACTGACCGCTATTTTCAGCGGGTGGTGGATTGCCCACATCGTAGCGAAACACGGGACCCGAATACTGCCAACGCACTACCGGTTCGGACTCTGCTTCGGACGCCGACTCCAGATAGTGACGCATGATGGAGGAAGTAAACTCGGGCCGCAGACTGACCGAGTTGGAGCCGGGATCGCTGAACGAGTACATCTGGGACGCCAGATCGCCGCCCGACTTGCGCAAGAACAACTCGGTGGGTTCCAAGATAGGCACTTCCAGGGCGCGGTAACCGTAGCGTCCGATGGCATCAGACAGCAGGCTTTGCACCTGATGCTTGGAGCGGAACTCGTTATCGGAAACGTCGCGCATACCGGTGAGGCGGCGCACCGGGTTCGGGACGACTGGAGCGGCAGTGGGCGTCATCGCCAGTATTGTAACACCAACATCGGGCGGTACGTATCCGCTGCAAAACCGCGTGCACGACTCTCGAGCTTAATTTCCATGAACCCGCGGCCGGTCTTCATGGAACACTGTACCATCGACTTACGGGTGGGCGTTGGATCCGCCGTCGATGTACACGGGTTGGCCGCTGGGATAGTCGCAGTGCGGCGAGCAGAGGTACACCAGCATGGCGGCGAGGTCGCGGGGATGCCCCTTGCGACGCATCGGGGTGTATCGGACCAGGAGTTCCTCACGCTGGGTTTCCAAAGGGACGTCCTCTGCGGTGGACCATCCGGAGCCCACGGCGTTTACGCGGATTTCGCTGCGTCCCCATTCGACGGCAAGGGAACGGGTCAGGGACAGAACGGCAGCCTGCGTGGCGCTGTACGCCGAGCAGTTGATGACACCGCGCTCCGCCAGGTTTGAGATCACGTTGACGATCCGACCGTACTGTTGCGCGAGCATCTGTTGACCCACCGCCTGGGTAAGCATGAACGTGGCGCGCACGTTGCGCGCGTGCAGTTCGTCCCACTCCTGCATGGAGATGTCAGCGGCCGGTTTGGCGAAAAAGCTGCGGGTATCGTTGATTAGGATGCCCACCCGGTCATGGAAGCGGGCAAATGCCTGGAGGATGGCCGCTGCCCCGTCGGGGGTGTCCCAACGGCCCGAATGTCCGGCTACGTTGTCGCCGGTAACCGCCGAGACCGCGGCGCGAATAGCGTCGACGGAGTCCTGGTGGCGGGCCACTGCGAACACGGTGGCTCCGGCTTCAGCGAGGGCCACGGCAAGTTGTGGGGTTTCATCACCGCCGCACGAGGCAACTATCGCAGTATGCCCGGCGAGGTTATATTCGGCGGGCAGGTAGTCGGGTGTGTTGGACAGCACGGCGTGATGATCCTTGGGTTTGTGGAGCTACGGTTCCAATTCTGCCACCGGCGCGTGACCGGTTGGGGCGATACCGGATGCGAGTCCGGCGCCATCCAGGATGAACATTTCGCCCGTCATGTAGTCAGATGCGTCTGAGGACAAAAAGACGGCGATGGGGCCCAGATCCTCCGGCTTGCCCAGTTTGCCGGTGGGCAGGAAATCGCCGGATTGGGGCAGGGTTCGGTTGATTTCGGCGCCGGGATCGATAGTAGGAATAAACCCGGGCACGATGCTATTGGCGGTGATGCCGTAGCGAGCGAGGCTGAACGAGAGAACGCGGGTGAGCTGGATCACACCGCCCTTGGAGGTGCAGTACATGTAGATGTCGCGGCCTCCGCGCAGGCCGAAGCCTGATGCAACGTTGACGATCTTACCCTTGCCGGCGTCGGCCATGGGCTTGGCGGCGGCCCGAGAACAGAAGAATGCGCCGTTCAGGTTGACCGACATGGCGGTTTCCCAGTCATCGTCGGTGATTTCCCAGATGGGCTTGAGGACGTTGTCGGCGACCATGGCCGCGTTGTTGATGATCACATCGATTCGCCCGAAATGGTCGAGGGTTGCCTGGATCAGGGCGTCGGCGTCAGAGGACTTGGACACGTCGGTGGGGACGGCGATGGCGTCCTGGCCGGCGGCAATCGCCTCATCCCTAGCCGCCTCGATGGGTCCGGGGCGGCGGCCCGCGATGGCCAGATTGGCGCCGGAGCGGGTGAGGGCGCGCACCATCTCCAATCCCAAACCGGTGCCGCCACCCGTGATGACGACCACTTTGCCGTCGAGATATAGGTTTTCAAGCATGCACCAGTGGCTCCCCTTCGACTGCGCGCAGAGTAATGTCTCCGGCAGTCAGGGTCAACAATTTCCCGTCGTCCTGGCGCAACAGCAGGTTACCGTGTTCATCAATGTCCTCGGCGAGACCGTATTCGCTGACACCGTGATGCGTCACAACGACCCGTTGACCGAGCGTATCCAACCAACGCCGCCATTCCGGGACGGGGGAACGTCCGCGCAGCAAGTCCAGATACAGAGCGTCCATGTGCTGCAGGATGCGGCGCAGCAATTCCGGGCGGTCAACCTCGGAGTCCGATAGGTGGTTCAGGCTGGCTGCGCTGGCGGAGATCTCGTGGTCGGATGTGACGTCGAGCGCGATGTTCACGCCGATGCCCACTACGGCGTGTTGGATGTGGCTGCCGGACATTGCGCTCTCGGCGAGGATGCCGGCTACTTTACGGCCATCAACGGTGATGTCGTTGGGCCACTTGATGGCCGGATACAGCCCTGACACCTGGCGGATGGAGCGCGCCACAGCGACGCCCGCCAAAGGGCTGAGTAGGGGTAACGCATCGGCGTCAGGGCGAAAGAGAACGGAACAATAAAGGTTTCCCGAATCTGATACCCAACGTCGACCAAGGCGCCCCCGGCTGGCGGTCTGGGTTTCAGCCACAACGACTACTCCCTCTTCCGCTCCGTCGCGGGCCCACCCCGCAGCGTCGTCCATGGTGGATGCAGTGGACTGATAGTAGCGCACGGTGCGGCCAACGATGGCCGTGTATAGGCCGGCGCGGAGCATCTGAGCGACGATGGACAAAGGCATGGAATAGGGATTACCAGCCGTGGTCGTAGCGGTCCTGGAGTACGTCGACGAGGCCGCTGATGGGGATGCGTTCCTGGGCCATGGTGTCGCGGTCTCGGATGGTGACCGCCTGGTCGTCCAGAGTGTCGAAGTCTACCGTTACGCAATACGGGGTGCCGATTTCATCCTGGCGACGGTAGCGGCGGCCGATGCTCTGGGCATCGTCGAATTGAGAGCGGAACCGCCGGCGGACTAGGTCGTACACGGCGCGGGCGGTTGGGGCCAGCCGGGCGTTTCGGCTCAAGGGCAGGACGGCAACGGTGACGGGGGCCAGAGCGCGGTGGAAATGCAGGACGGTTCGGGTGTCGTTGCCGTCCGGTTCTTCGTCATAGCTATCTAGCCAAAAGGCGAGAGTGGCGCGGTCCACGCCGCCGGACGGTTCGATGACATACGGCAAATAGCGCTCGTGTATTTCATCGTCGAAGTAGGTCAGGTCTTCGCCGCTGAATTCTTTATGGCGGGCGAGGTCGAAATCAGTACGATCGGCGATGCCTTCCAACTCGCCCCAACCCCAGGGGAAGCGGTATTCGATGTCGTAGGTTGCCTTGGCGTAGTGAGCCAACTCGTCGCCGGCGTGTTCGCGCAAGCGCAAGTTTTCGGAACGGATGCCGAAGTTCACGTACCACTCAAACCGGTCTTTCACCCACTGCTGAAGCCACTCCTCGTCGGTATCGGGTTTCACGAAGAACTCGATCTCCATCTGCTCGAATTCGCGGGTTCGGAAAGTGAAGTTGCCAGGCGTTATTTCGTTGCGGAACGCCTTGCCGATCTGGGCGATGCCGAAGGGCAGCTTTTTGCGTGTCGCGGTCTGCACGTTCTGGAAATTTACGAAGATCCCTTGGGCAGTTTCGGGGCGAAGAAATACCTCGGCACTGGAATCCTCAACCGGACCCATGAAGGTGCGAAACATGAGGTTGAATCGACGCGGCTCCGTGAACACGCCACCACACACAGGACAAACCTCAGTTTCGAGTTGGTCCTGGCGGAATCGACGGTGGCACTCACGGCATTCGACCAGAGGGTCGCTGAAATTTTCAACGTGTCCACTGGCTTCCCAGACGCGCGGGTGCATGAGAATCGCGGCGTCCAATCCCACGACGTCGTCACGCTCGGAGACAACAGAACGCCACCAAGCCTCCTTGACGTTACGCTTGAGTTCGACGCCGAGGGGGCCGTAGTCCCAGGTTGATCCCAAACCTCCATACACCTCACTGGACTGAAAGACGAAACCCCGTCGCTTGGACAGGGAAAGGATTTTATCCATATCGGCGTATGGGAGGGTGCGCGGCATCGTGGTCCTCGCGGTGAAATCAGGATTGAATCATGTTATCACAGCGGTGTCGGGCACCTCGCCGGGCAACTCTCGACGCACCGCATCAGCGAGGCTTTCGGCCGCCAGGTCATCCAGCTTGATGTACCGCGCCGACATGGAATCGGCGATGCCTTGCGCCAACGCCAACTTGATGAAATCCTGTTCGGTGTCCACGACCACGGCAGGGATTTTGGCGTCGGCTATGGTTTGAGCCAGGTTCTGAACTTCAGGGTCGGCGGAGGCCAGCTGCGTCAACTGGTCGTTGGCGAGGGACACGTTGGCCCTACCGTCCGATAGCAGCACGAGTAACGGCAACACGTCGCGGTCTTTCAGGCGTTCGGTTTCCAAGGTTTCCATAGCAACGTACAGCGCACGCGCCAACGGAGTCCGCCCACCGGTAGGCATCTCCTGGAGGCACCACTGGGCCATTTCGACGCTGCCGGTGGGCGGCAACAGCAACTCCGCCGCCGTGCCCCGAAACGCGATGAGGCCAACGCGGTCGCGGCGCTGGTAGGCATCCAAGAGGAGGGACATCACCGCGCCTTTCACCGCGACCATGCGACGCTGGGCTCCCATGGAGCCGCTGGCGTCGACCACGAACAGGATCAAGGAACCGGTACGGGTCTCGCGAACCTTCCCACGCACGTCCCAGGGTTCGATGAGAAACGCGGCGGAACCTTGTCCCGCCGAACGCCGTCGGGAGTCCTGGTATGGTGCAGCGGCTCTGAGAGTGGCGTCCAGCGCCAGGTCGGTCGCCGGACCTTCGGGAACGTGGGCGGCGACGTAACGGCCGTTTGAGGACCCGCTAACCGTAGTGGCGCGCCGTCCGGAAGATCGCCGGGCTCGACGGTCGGGCGGTTGCACCTGGAGGCTCTGGACGGCGTAAGGGTCGCCGATTTCGAACCATTCGTCCCCTAAAGCGCCTTCAACTGGGTCGTCGTCTTCGGGTTCAGGGGGGTCGGGTTCTCTATCGCTATCGTCGGCGGGTTCGTCGTTACGTGAATCGTCCTGGTTGGAAGGCTCGCGTTCGCGCTGCTGGTTCTGAAAATCGTCCAGCATGTTGTCCAGCTGCTCGGTGACCAGATGGGGCTGCTGGAAGGGTTGGCGGCGCTGGCGGTGCAAGAGAGCCATCAACGCGGCTTCTCGCACGTCCTCAACTCCGACGACTGACCTGCCCTCATAGGCGGCGATGGTGCTGGCCGTTTTGTACATCACGATGTCACCGCGCAGCCCGTCCACCTGGTACTCAGCGCATATGTCGGTGATCAATTCCAGGATGTCATCCGGAACGATGACATCCGCAAGGAGTTGCTGGCTGGACAACAGGCGATCGCGCTCAGCCTGCTCAGCCTCGGCCCAGGAGTCCATGAAGTCGAAGGGCGCAGCTTCGAACGCCATACGCCGACGCACCACCTCGCGCCTTTCTTCTGACTGGAATACTCCGTCGACTTCCACGGCCAGCCCGAACCGGTCGAGGAGTTGCGGGCGGAGATCGCCTTCCTCGGGGTTCATGGTCCCGACCAGCATAAACTCGGCGTCGTGGCTAACGGAGATGCCCTCACGCTCCACGTAGTTGCGTCCCATGGCGGCCGCGTCCAGCAGCACATCGACCAAGTGGTCATTGAGTAGGTTCACTTCGTCGATGTAGAGGATGCCGCGATGGGCCGCAGCGATAAGTCCCGGTTCGAAGTTCTTTTCGCCGGACTTGATGGCCTGCTCGATGTCCAGCGATCCGACCAGCCGATCCTCGGTGGCACCCACGGGCAGGTCAACAATCCGAACCTGCCGGTCAGATGGTCCGCCAGTCCGTGCGGACTGCTGACACCACTGGCACACTTCCTGCGGATTGCCCGGTTGGCAACTATACGGACATCCGGGAACCACCGGCACCTGGGGCAACAATGCAGCCAACGATCGCACCGCCGTGCTTTTGGCCGTGCCCTTTTTGCCTCGAACCAACACGCCTCCGATGCGCGGATTGATTGCGTTGAGCAACAGCGCGCGCTTCATCGGGGTTTGGCCGACGATGGCGGTGAAGGGGAATCGCGGTTCCCGTCCTGGTGAGGGTTGGGTCATTTTGGGATCAACCCGTAGTGGCGGGGGCTGGGCCTGTCGTGTTGGGATAGGCGTGAGCGTTGCGTTCCCGATACATGCGGTAGCCCACGGTGGCGAAGGCGATGCCCATCCAAAGCAGGAAATGGCCGGCGGCGGTAAACGTCCGGAACATTATGGTTAGTTCAGGCGGCAACCAATCCGGCGCGGCGTCCCGGACGCTGGGGATGGCGAAAGCGAGCAACAGGGCTACGACGGCATAGGCCAATCCGATACCCCCGTATCGGACCCAACGTCCTGAGCCGGTGGTGGACCGGTTCACCAGTCCGAAGCCGTAGATCACCAACGCGACGGATACAGTAGAGACGGCGATAAACAGAAACTGGAAGCCCTGGCGAGCTAGCAGTGTCTCATCGCTGCCGATTCCGGGCGGATTCAAGGGGAATTTAATCTGGCTGTACATGGAAACGCCCCAGAAACCCAGCAACCCTGCCACTGTGGCCCACGCCCACGGATTCCAACCGGGGGTGGCGTTGCGAGCCAAATGGTACAGGCCGGCAAAAACCGCTCCAAACAGGATGCCTATGACCGCCAAACCGAGACTCATCCCGATGCGTTGACCACCAAGCGTGATGGCGAAGGCAAGGGGCAGCGGCGCTTCTTCCTCAGCGTTCGCCAGTTCCTCGGCGCAACCGGCGCGGTCGATGTCACATCCTTCCAAGCCGATGGCCCATTCCATGACGGGGACGTTGAATATGTTCATGTAGGCCGCAACCAGGAGGCCTACGATGACACCCATGATGAGGGCGGTGGGCAGAATACGCGTCATGATAATCTCCAGTGAATAGCCGTCTGTGAGGGTTTATAGGTCGCCGTGACAACGAAGTCGTCGACAGCATTCAACCCGGTCAGGCAGATTCACAGCGCACTCCTCCTGATGCTCCAGTGAGCACCCGCGCGGCGAAATCGCCGGGTCTGGTCCGACGCCGGTCGGACTCAGAAAATGAAGCCCGGCGTACGGTGACGCCGGGCCGAAACAAAGCCTAGTGGCACATGAACGCGACGTGGCGCGCGTGGTGGAAAAATTCGTGGACGGTGCCCAGGATTCCAGGGGCGCCAATAGAAGCGGCGTGCACTCCTGCATCAACGTATCCGACCATGTACAGGCCGATGGCGCCGAGGACCAGCCACGGAGCCCATGCAGCGGTATCGGTGGCGGACAGGAAGCGGTTGATCATGCCCATGTTTTCACTCCTCTAGTCGGGATGAACGGTTTCAGTCTCATTTGTCCGTCATTTTAGTGCCTTGCAGTCCGATACACAATACGGGCAGTCAGACACTATCGACAGAATCGTTGGTCAGCGTTCGACAAATATGAGGTCGTCCTCCTTGCCGACCCAGCGGTCACGGGCTTCCTCAAACGCGCGCAACTTTTCGGGTTGCAACTCGGTGCGCTTTTCGTCGTCGTCCAAGTACGGATTCGGGAAATAGCACCGCACCAGGGTGTCCTCCCAGTTGCGCGAGAACCGAACGTAATAGGATTTCATATCGCCGTGGCTGGTGGCCTCGACAAACTGTATCCCATCGATCTGTTCCAACTGGAGGTGGAAGTGCCAATTGTCGGCCTCGATAGTTGCCCACCCGTTATGCACCTCAGGTTCCCTGATGCCGTGGGCATGGTTCTCGCTAACCACGGAACCGCCACCGACCACCCACATCATGTTGGGGTCGCTGGTCAGTTCCTTGAGCAGATCCAGAGTGTTTTCCATCACATCACCCTCCTGCTTATGTTCCATAGGCGGGGTTTCGCATCGAGCCGGCCTCTTGACGGGCCTCGATGTCGGTTTCGAGATCCAAATACATTTGCCGAAGTTGTTCCAGCATTTCCGGCGGCGGATTCTCCCACAAACCGCGCTGCACGGCCTCCAAAAGTCGCTCAACGATGCCGCGCAACGCCCACGGATTGCTCTGCCGGAAGAACTGCTGCATCTCCGGGTTGAGAACGTACTCCTCGGTAACGTCCTCGTACATCCAGTCCTCGATGACCTGCGCGGTGGCATCGTAGCCAAACATGTAGTCGACGGTGGCTGCCAACTCGAACGCGCCCTTGTAGCCGTGGCGCTGCATCGACTGCATCCATTTGGGGTTGACGACGCGGCTGCGGAACACGCGGCGCGCTTCGTCCTGCAGATCCCGGACACGGGCGCGGGTTGGGTCGCTGCTATCGCCGAAGAACTGGCGAGGATTACGTCCGGTGAGCGAACGCACGGTGGCGATCATGCCGCCGTGATACTGCATGTAGTCGTCGCTGTCGAACACGTCGTGCTCGCGGTTGTCCTGGTTCTTGGCGGCGATGACGATCTGGCCGAACCGGGTGCGGAACTCGTTGCGGGCCGTCACGCCAAAATCCTGGCGGGAGTAAGCGTAGCCGCCCCACGCGGTGTAAACCTCCGCCAGGTCGTGGACCGATTCCCAATTCCGTTCATCAAGGACGCCCAGAATGCCGGCGCCGTAGGAACCGGGTTTGCTGCCGAAGATTCGGAACAGGGCCGGATTGCCGGCGCTTTCGGTGGCTTCGTCAGAGGGGGCGGCGGCTCGCTGCTCAGTGTCCTCGCGAACGTGCTTCACGACGAAGTTGCTCTCGGGAGACTCGTCCTGCGCCGCGGCCAACGCCACGGCCTGATCGATCAGATATATGAGGTTGGGGAACGCGTCTCGGAAGAACCCGCTGATGCGAACAGTGACGTCGATGCGGGGACGTCCGAGTTCCTCGATGGGTATTATATCGAGGCCACTCACTCGCCGGCTTTCGGCCTGCCAGACCGGTTTGACGCCGAGCAGGTAGAGGATCTGCGCGATGTCATCGCCGTGGGTCCGCATGGCTGATGTTCCCCACACGACAACGCCAACCATCTCGGGATAGTCGCCCTCTTCGTCGAGGTATTTTTGCAGCAGCGCGTCGCCCAACGCCTTGCCCACGTCCCACGCGGTAGGCGACGGCAGCGCACGAGGATCCACCGAGTAGAAATTCCGGCCAGTGGGCAGCACGTTGACCATGCCCCGGGTGGGAGCGCCGGACGGACCGGGGGGCACGAATCGCCCCTCGAGTCCCCGCAAAAGGTTATCGATTTCGTCGGTAGTGCGGAGCAGCGACGGATAGATGTGCTGACCGACGTAGGACAGCACGCTCTCGGTGCGGGCGTCGGATTTGCCCAAGATGTCGGCGACCACGCCGGGTATGAGGTGCGCAGCGAAGTCATCGTCGCACAGCCCTTGGTAAGCCCGGCGGCAAAGACCCTCCAGGGACTCGATGACGTCGCCGGCGTTCCGCACCGGGACATCGCTGTCAGCGCGGGCCAGGACGGCGGGTGTGTTGCCGTTGACCGCCGCGGCGGGGTTTTCCAGCAACACGTAGTAGTCGTATCCCAACGCCTCGGCCAAGGAGCGCCGGAGACTGGGCACGGCGCCGTTGTCGAGCCGCGTCAACGCGCACAGGAGACCGACCATTTGCTCCGACGTGGGCGGCTCGCCCAGGGTGTGCAGTCCGTCCTTGATCTGCGCGTCCTTGATTTCGCAGAGGTAGCCGTCGATCTCCAGCATGAATTCGCCGAAATCGTCGGGCTGCTCGTCCACGCCGAGGTCGCGGTGCAATTCTGCCAACTGCACCATCTCCCAGATCTGCGCTTCCAATGTCGGGAGTTTGCCCGGATCCAGAGTCTGGCACTGGTAGTGCTCGTCCATCAACTGCTCCAGCTTGGCTATGTCGCCGTAGGAGTCAGCGGTGGTCATGGGCGGGATCAGATGGTCGATGATGGTGGCGTGGGTGCGGCGCTTGGCTTGGGTGCCTTCGCCGGGATTGTTGACGATGAACGGGTAGAACAGGGGGACGTCGTCGAGGGCGACTTCGGGGTAGCAGGCGGCGGAGAGGCCAACGCCCTTGCCGGGGAGCCATTCCAACGTGCCGTGCTTGCCGATGTGGATCATGGCGTCGGCCCCGAACACGTCCCGAATCCACCGGTAGTAAGCGATGTAGTGGTGGGTGGGCGTCAGGTCCGGGTTGTGGTACACCGAGATCGGGTTCTCACCGAAACCTCGCGGCGGCTGCAAACCGACGAACACGTTGCCCATGGGGACGCCTGCGATCGCCAGTTGGTCGCCCGTGCGATACACGTAGCCGGGAGGATCGCCCCAGGCATCCAAAAGTTCGTCGCGTACGGATTCGGGGAAGCCGGCGAACCACCGGACGTACTGTCGCCTTTCGACGTGTCCAGCGGCTAACCGCAATTGCTCCTCAGTCAGCGTGTCGGTGTCGTTGCTGCATCGCTCGATAATGCGCTGAACCAGCTCGTCGCCGTCGGCGGGGATGTCCTCAACGCGGTATCCCGCCGATTTGAGGGCGTGAAGCAGGTTGATGGCGGACGCGGGAGTGTCCAATCCGACGGCGTTGCCGATGCGCGCGTCCTTGGTCGGGTAATTGCTCAGGATGATAGCGATGCGCTTGTCTGCGTTGGCTTTGCGACGCAGCGCGGCGTGGCGGGCGGCCAACCGGGCCAGGTAGTCCATGCGGTCGGGTTGGGCTACGTACTCCTGCATCCGACCGGCGGACAGACCGTTGGCAGACGCGGCGGCCTCTTCCTTGAATGACACTGGGACCGTGATGATGCGCCCGTCGAATTCCGGGAACGCGACGTTCATGGCGGTGTCGATGGGGCCGAGACCCAGGGAGCTTTCCTCCCACTCCGAGCGGCTGCCGGTGCTCACGATGCCCTGGATGATTGGCACGTCCAACTGATCCAGCAGTTCCTGGGACCAGCCGGTGGCCACGGTCGCTCCGGTGCCACCCTGCTGGTGGTCCAGGTCGCTCATGGCCAGGCCCATGGTGTTGACGATGCAGTCTACGCGCGGCAAACCCTCAGCATCGACCATGTAGTCGGTAAGGGTGTGCCCGCTCTCGCTGTCCTCTTCTTCCGGCTGGTGTTTCAGACTGTAAGAAAAGACCGGCAGAACGTTAACATCCCGGGATTCAAGGGACCGGATGAGATCGTCCATGAAGCCAAGGTTGCCACTCATCCAGTGGGCGCGGTAAAACAGGACGCCCACCGATGGTTTCCCTTCGACAAACCGCGCCGATGTGAAATCGGCCAGGCTCGTGCCCTCGGCCACTTCCGGATGGTAAACACCCCGCCACGGCATGGGAGCGGGGGCTTCGTGGCCGTAGTCGGTGCCAAGGTAGGTGTCGGCGAGGAACAGGAAGAGGTTGCGGAAATTGAGGACGCCGCCGCGCATG
This sequence comes from Dehalococcoidia bacterium, assembly GCA_034423115.1. Lineage (GTDB taxonomy): Bacteria > Chloroflexota > Dehalococcoidia > Lucifugimonadales > UBA3495 > Bin87. Next base: position 47,760 of record DAOUJD010000073.1, read on the forward strand.
AGGTAGGAGAAAACGGTTTCGACCTCGGCGACCGGCGCGGTGCAGGCGGTTACCAGATCCTCGTCCCATTCCTGGTGGCCGGGACACGCGATCAGAGGGATGCCATTGGCGCGGCAGATTTCCACCAACGGCTCGAATACCTCGCCCAGCGCGCGCCGACCACCCAGCAGACGGAGCACGACCGCTGAGGAACCGCCTACCGCCTGCAACAGTTCTTCGCGGGCAGAGGCTGCGGACTCGCCCTCACCCTCCAGCGATACCGGATTGCAGGCGTACACGCGGACGCCGTCGCCCCACGGCATTTCGAACAGCGCCCGTTCGGCCGTCAATATGTCCGTATCCGCGGTGGTAACCAGGACGATGGTGGTGGTGGCGGTTGGCGTTTGCGTCGTCATGTCAGTCGTGGTCGCTTTCAGTGCGTGGGAACACCATGATGGAAAGGTCACTGAACTCGTCGGGCAATTCGGCGCACTGAGCCAGCGTGCCGTCCCAGCGTTGTTCGTCCGGCAGCGTGAGTCGCTGGAACACAGTTACCTGTTGTCCGGGGTCTGCGCCGTCCGTAATGGCGTTGGCCGCGATGGCCGGGGGCATGAAATCGAACGGACGCGGCAACAGGATCACATTGCGTCGCCCCTGTCGTAGGGTTTCCACAAGTTCGCCCAACTCCGACCCGCGATCCCATCTCTGGTGCAGCGTGATGAACAGGGATTCCTCCAGCGAAATGCCGGCGCGGGCGCAAGCGATCTGCACGCTGCTCACGCCGGGCACCAGCTTTACGGTGTCGGCGCGACGGCGGACGCGATTGAGCAATTCCTTGGCGGAAACGTTCAGGTCGCCCCAGACGCAGACCACGCAGGATTTGCCCTGTTGCGCCTGTTCCTGTGCGTAATCCAGTACCGCCTCCTGGTCCCGGTAGGCCATTGGACGCAGTTCGGCATCGCCGGTGTGTCCTTCGACCACGTCCAGCACCGTCTTGAAACCGACCACCAAGTCGGCTTGGGCCAGCGCTTGCCGGCCCTTTACGGTAAGGAATTCGGGGTCGCCGGGCCCTACGGCCACGACGGTCATGGTGACGGCTATTTCGGCGGTGGTCATCGGTATGTCAGGTCAACGTAGTAAACAAAAACCCTGGTCGCTCTACTGTGCCAGGGTCGTGAATGCCACGTTTTCGACGGGCAGGCATCGAACGCTGGAAGGGCGCGGTGATGCCATTGGGAACGACCCTGTTGGGCGCAGAGCGGGTTTCCAAGGTGTCACCGGGCAGGTCTCCTGGCTTACGGCTCCAAGCCCTGCCGACTCCTTCCCACCTCCAAGTTTTCCGAGAGGTAGTGGCTATTGTCGGCCGGCTCCCCGTTTACAGTGGCGCAACCGCGACGGAATCTCACCGCCTTCCCAATTAAGCCGAACTGGGTATTGGCGCCCGGTGCAGAACTTCAAGATTTAAGCGGCGCTAAGCACCAGCCACAATGTATCTGCGGGCGGCACGGTTGTCAACGGGACATTGGCGGGCCAATCGGAAAAGGGAGCGATTTCGTACCAAATGGTGACACAACGGTCGCGGGTTCCGGTGAACATCCGGAAGTCGGTTGTTAGACTGCCTTCTCATTTACGTTGACACGAAGAGGTGTTGCGATGTCGGGATGGAAGATTCTGGGCGCAGTAGTGGCGTTGGTTGTCGTAGCCGTGATAGCGGTGGGGTTGTTGATGTACTTCCGGCTGGTACCGATCCCCGGGCCGATCCTTGCGCTGTTGGTGGGCGCGAAGGAACCGGAGTACTCGGCTCGCTTTTATCCTCCCGACACCATAGCCTACGGGTGGATTACCCTATTGCCTAGTGAGGGGCAGGTTGAAGATATGCAGGATATCTGGGATCGCTTGAACGAATACCCTGGTTTCACGGATTTCCTTGAGGAAACGAAGGTTGATTTCCGAACCGAAACCGGAATTGATTTCGACGAGGAAGTGCTGTCGTGGGTTGGCCCGGAGATTTCCGGCGGCGTTATCGATTTTGATTTCGACTCGGAGCGAATAACCGCTGCTGTCACGGTTGGCGTTCGCGACGAAGGCGCCGCCGAGGTTTTCCTGGACAAATGGTTGGATTACATGGAGGATGAATCCGGCGCTGATTTTGCCAGAAATTCCCACGAAGGTGTTGCCACCAGGGTGGATGAGTCGGCTTACCAGGCGTACGCACTCACCGGAGACTGGTTGGTGTACGCCACCGACGGGGCGACCCTCACTGCCATGCTGGATCGCATCGGCGGGGACGACGATGACTCTCTGGCGAACACCGCGAAATTCGCAGAGGCGCGCGCAGCGTTGCCTGAGCGCCGTTTCCACTCAGGTTACGTTGACTCGGAGGAAGTCCTAGAGCGATTGGACGAGCCCGCGGAAGCGTTTGGTCAAATGATTCCGGGCGTCATCGGGCCGGCGACTTTCGCTCAAGAAGCGCCTGCTTGGGTAGCGTTGTCGGGAAGCTGGGTGGAGCGAGGCGTCGTTGTCGAAATGTTGTCGCCGACGGTGAGTGACCTCGGCTTCCAGGTGTCGAACTTGGGAGATCCGGAAGCGATCTTGCCCGACGACACTTTTGGCTTCATGGCGGCAAGGTTTGATCCCAACGTGGACAACTGGCGCAGGGCGTTGAGTGAATACCACCTTCGCGACGTGTTGCCCGGCCCAGATTGGATCGACGATATCAATTCCAGCCTGGAAGGAATGACCCCCGGCGGCGGACCAGCGCTGTCGCACGATGCTACGGCGGCCGACGGTCTCGACCTAGGCTTTAGTCTCGCCAAGCAATTCACCGGCATAGACCTGGAACGGGATTTCTTCGCGCACCTAGCGGGAGCGATGATCGTCGCCGTTCGTGAGTTTGATTTCAAGGATGTATCCGGCGATCCGACGTTCAATGCTGTCGATGCCACGGTGATGCTGTCTTACAACGAAGACGGAGGACCCGCACTCGCGGACACGATGGAGGATGTCGGAGGCTTGTTGACGAACTTCGCCGGGTTGGTTCCGGAGCGGGTTGACGTGGGTGGCGAGACCGATGCGGCGGTTTTCGACCTCAGCCAGTTCACCGAATTGGTAGGAGGCGAAATCGGGTACCGACCAGGATGGGTACTGCACGACGGTTACCTGACCATTGGCAGCACCGAAGACACCCTATCGTCCACCGTGGAATTGCAAAACGGCGGCGGAAACAGCCTGGCCGCGGATTCCGAATTTCAGCGCGCGGTCACGCACCTGCCAACTGATCGGCAGTTCCTGGGGTACGTAGCCGTCGACCGCATCGTTGATCAGATCGACGCCGACGACGTGGATCTTGAGGCCGACAGGTTCCGGGTGATCGAAGAGGCGTTGGGAGTGGTGGCATTCGGCTCCGATATCGGCACGGAGTACAGTAGCACGGTGACGGTCCTGACCCTGTTTCCGGAGTAACCGGGCACGAAGAAGGGCGGCCCGAGAGTCGCCCTTGGGGTTTTGCATGGTTTTCGAGAGTCATCCGCCGCCGATGGCGGGGAGGAAGTGCATCTCCGTATCGTCGCTGACGCGCTCCATCAGGCCCAGTTGGCTGACGTCGCCGTCGACAATAACGGCCAGACCCGGCGTTATGTCGTCAAGTTCCTCGTCGTAGAGGAGTTCCTTGATGCCCGGGTGCATCCGCTCCAGGTTGTTGATCACCTGGCGTACTGTCGCGCCTTCTACCTGCACACGGTCCGGCGCGCCGGTGATTCGTTGCATCTGTGGGGGTATCCAAACGTCTGGCATTGTTGTCCCCCTTTGTGGTCGTGTCATATCGGGGCGGGCAGCGAACCCGCCCCAAAGATTTTTTGCTAGCTGCCGTTCTTTTCCCAGAGGGCTTCGAGGACGTTGCCCGGGTTCATCGGAAGTACGGTCAATCGGACGCCGATGGCATCGTAAATGGCGTTGGCAATTGCCGCCATGGGAGGAACGATCGGAACCTCGCCGACACCGCGAACGCCATAGGGATGGTTGGGGTTGTCAATCTCGACGATGCAGGTGTCGATCATGGGCAAGTCGAGGCTGGTCGGCATTCGGTAGTCCAGGAAGCTGGAGTTGACCATGTGTCCCTGATCGTTGGTGTAGTACTCCTCGTTGAGCGCCCAACCGATGCCCTGCACAGCGCCACCCTGGATCTGACCTTCGACGTATGAGGGGTGAATGGCCTTACCGGCGTCCTGGATGGCGGTGTAGCGCACGATTTCAACCTTGCCAGTGTCCTCGTCCACTTCGACGTCTACGATGTGCACGCCGATGCACGGCCCGGCGCCGCCGGGGTTCACGCCGCCGCGTCCCACGATTGGGCCACCGGTGGGGACCTGGCGCGCGGCCAGTTGCTGGAAGGTCATCCGGAGTTGATCGTCGGCGCGGTGCTTGAGCACGCCGTCCTCAAACTCCACCTCTTCGGGTTCCACCTCCCAGATGCGGGCCGCGCGGGCGATCATCTGCTGCCTGATGTCCTGGGCCGCGGTATAGGCCGCGAAACCGGTCTTGAAGGTCACGCTGCTGCCGCCGGTATTTGACGTGAAGCCGATGCTGTCGGTATCGCCGATTTGAGGGTTGACGTCCTCAACCGGGATGCCGAGCACCTCGGCCAACTGCTGGGACACGGAGGCGCGAGTGCCACCAATGTCGGGCGAGCCTTCGGTCAGCGTTACGGTGCCGTCGGGGTTGACCAGCGCCACAGCAGCGGAAGGGCCGGTGTTGTTGCCCCAGAAGCCGGACGCGACGCCGCGCCCCCGGCGTTTACCGTCCTTGGGCGCGGTGTAGTGCGGGTGGGCCTTGGTTGCCTCGAGGGTCTCTACATAGCCGACCTTGGGAGTCAGCGGGCCGGTGGGACGGCGGGTGCCTTCCTTGGCGCTGTTCATCAGGCGCAGATCAACCGCGTCGATGCCGAGTCTCTCGGCCAGTTCATCCAGCGCAACTTCCACGCAGTACGCTGCCGCCGGGGAACCGGGGGCGCGATACGCCGCGGTCTTGGGCCGGTTTACGACGATGTCGTATCCCTCTATGTAGGTGTTGGCGATATCGTACGCGGCGAGCACGCAGTTGGCCGCTCCTGCTACCGGGGAACCGGGGAAGGCCCCGGCCTCGAAAATAAGATGGACCTCGGCGGCGGTGATTTTACCGTCGTTGGTGGCGCCGATTCGGCAGGAAATTTCGGTGCCCGAGGTGGGTCCAGTGGCCTCAAAAACCTCGGTGCGGTTCATGGCGAGCTTGACGGGAGCGTGGGCTTTGCGCGCCAGGAGCGCCGCCACGGGTTCCATGTACACGGCGAGCTTCGCGCCGAATCCACCGCCGATTTCCATGGGGATTGCCTTGACCTTGGAAACCGGAATGCCCACGAGGCGGGCGGTATGGTCGCGTACGGTGAAGTGGCCCTGGCTGCTGGACCAGATGGTCAGGCTGCCGTCGTCGTGCCACATAGCGGTGCCGGCGTGGGGTTCGATGTAACCCTGGTGCACGGCGGACGTTGAAACGCTGCGCTCCACCACTATGTCGGCCTCGGCGAATCCCGCATCCAGGTCGCCCATGCGGAACTCGAAGCGGTTCGCGATATTGGTTCCGGTAGTGGCGTCGTCGTCGTCCAGAATTCCGCCGGCCCTGGTGGCTGCGGAATTGAAGTGGGCCAGCCGATCGTGGACCAATGTCGCGTCATCGGCCATGGCGTCGCGGGCGTGCATCACGGGCGGCAACACCTCGAATTCGACCTCGATAGCGGCGAGAGCTTCCTCGGCCAGGTGAGCGTTGACAGCTGCCACGGCGGCGATGGCGTGTCCCTTGTAAAGGGCCTTGTCCTGAGCCATGATGTTATTGCTCAGGAACTTGAAGTTAATCATCGAGCCTTCGGCAAGGTCGGATGCACGCCCGGTTGGCTCAACGATGTCGGCGCCGGTTACGATGGCGCGGACGCCGGGAATGGCTTCAGCCTTGCTGGTGTCGATTGACTTGATGCGGGCATGGGCGTGAGGACTGCGCAGGACTTTGCCGTACAGCATCCCTGGCAGGTTCAGGTCTGCGCTATAGCGGGCCAAACCCGTGACCTTGTCGGCGCCGTCGTGGCGAACCGGGCGGGTGCCAACGACTTTATACTCTTTGTCGCTAGTCAGAACCATGTTGGGCTGATAGTCCAGCATCAGCAATTCCTCCGTGAAATCATCGAACAAAAAGGGTAGGTTGCAGAGCCCGCAAAGGTCGGCGGCCCCAGGCGCGCCTATGATAGCATAGCGGACGAACAGAGGTGGCTCGCCGTAACTGGACGATGGTGAAAGACCGGCACGAGCCCTCAAGGTCAGTGGGATAATCCGAATCATCTGGCTGCCCAGACGCGGGACAAGCCCAAATCAGAAATGGGACGGACGACGATGGACAAGATCATTATCAAGGGATGTCTGAACGGCGGCCGCGGGCGGGAACACAACCCCAACGTGCCGTGGACTCCGGAAGAGGTGGCGCAAGAGGCAATTCGATGCTACGAAGCGGGCGCTTCGATAGTGCACATCCATGCGCGTACGCCGGACGGCGGCATCAGCTACGATCCGGCGTGGTACGCACAGACCGACGCGATGATAAGGGCCCAATGCGATTTGGTCCTCAACCACACGACGGCGCGGCAGGCCCATGTGCCAGTGGAAGCAGTCACCCGCTACCTGTTGGAGACTCCCCAACCCGTCGAGATGGTGTCGTTGAACCTGGGCATGGGAGTCCGTTGGGCCTTGGATCCCGAGACCGGGAGGCGTCGGACGACCATCTCCCCGAATTCCTTTGAGGACATCACCGCGACGCTGGACGCCTGCTATCAACGGGGCACTTTCCCCGAACCGGCCGTGCACGACATGGGCGACGTGAACAACGCGTTTACCTTAATGCGGGAAGGCTATATCAAGGACACTCGCTACTTCCTGGTGGAGCCGGGGGCCCATTGGGGCGACGGTAGGCAGTCCATGGTGGGGTCGCCGCGCAACTACACGCTGATCGCCGAGACCATCCGGGAGCACTACCCAGAATCCACGTGGCTGACCCACAGCAGCATGGGGCAGACGTTCCCGTTGTGCGCCATCGCCATCGCGACGGGTTACCACATCCGCGTGGGGTTTGAAGACAGCCCGTATCTACCCAACAACCCGCAGCCGAAGTCCAACGCCGAATACATCGAGTGGGCGACCACGATGGCCCGGCTGCACGGTCGCGAGCCGGCGACGCCTCAAGAAGCGCGTGAGATGCTGGGGTTGAACCCGTTCCCTGAGGCATAGCTTCCTGGCCAGAGATCAGTCGATTCGGCGGCCGCGCCAGTATTGCGCCGGCTGGTCGCCGCCGTAACCGCCACTACGGTAGCCGGTTCCACCGCTGGAATCGGTGCGGAACATCCTGACGACCACGCCCACGACTGCGCCCACTACGAATCCGCCGATGTGGGCGAAGAACGCCGTGCTCACCTGGTCGCTCACGCCGATGGACAGCAGTCCCTGTATGGTTTGCAGACCGAACCAGATCAGCAACAACCAGATGGCCGGCAGGTCGATCACCGTGATTAGGAAGTAGATGATCAGCGTTCGAATGCGATTGCGGGGGTACAGGAGCAGGTAGGCTCCCATCACTCCGGAGATCGCACCGCTGGCGCCGACCAGCGGAGTTTGAGAGGTCGGCTCGATGGCGAAGTGTGCAAGCGTGGCCAGGACGCCGGACCCCAGATAGAACACCAGGTACTTGATGTGGCCGAACGTGTCCTCGATGTTGTCGCCGAAAACCCACAGGAAAAGCATGTTGCCGATGAAGTGCATTAGTCCGCCGTGGATGAACATGCACGAAATCAACGTGCCCCAGGTGGGGATAGGTGTCGCGATGCTGATCCCGCCCGCCGCTCCGAATCCGAGGGTCTGAAACGCCTGGCCCGAGGACAACTCAGCAGGGATAAATCCGTACTTCAGGAAGAAGACAAAGATATCGACGTTGCTGCCACCGAAGAGAAACCCGAATCCGCCGATGGCAATCTCGTAGAGGAAAACGAGAGAATTGAGCGCCAGTAGGACGACGTTGACGAACGGGAACGTACCCCGGTAGCGACCGGCGTCGGATATGGGCAGCACGACTAATCAGTGGCGGCTGCGATGTCTTCGGCGGCGTGCCCGATGATTTCTGCCGCAGTGCTTTGCGAAATCCGGCCGATGTTCAGCATCAGGTGGAAGTTCGTAGGGTCGTTGGCGTTGACGCGGAAGAATTTGCGGTAGAAGGTCACCCGGGCGTTTTCCAGATCCTCCGCATAGGCGCGGGCTTCGTCGTTGGAAAACATTTCCCGCTTGGCCATGGTGTCGATGCGAACATCCATCGGGGCCACCAAGCCCACGTGGACCACGCCGGGAGTGTCGGCCAGGATCATGTTGCTGCCGCGACCGATGATGACCACATCGCCGCCGCCGGCCAATTCTTTGATCACGGACGTGGTGGCGTCGATGAACGCGCGGTCGTGAACCGGGGAGCTTGAGGCCGCGTCGGAGACCAGTTCGGTATATGCCTCGGCCGGCAGCATCTCGATGCCCCGCCCGAAATACGGCTCGGCGCCAGCGCCAGCGACGGCAGACCGTTCCAGAACACCCTGCATGAAACGGGCGACTCTTTCCCGAAACGGGACCACGCGCTGTTCTTTCTCGATAAGTTGACCTACGGGGGAGCCGACCAAGCGGGCCGCTTCTGAAAAGATGTAACGGTCAACGTAATTTAGACCCAAGTTCTGAGCAACCAGGTGGCCGATTTCCAGCGTCCCGCTGCCTATTACCCCGTTGATGGTAATGACCGGCATGATCCTACCTCCATCCCCTCTGCCGCCAGGTTACGCGCCGTATTGGGCCAGCACTCGACTGCGACGCCGGCTGTATTCGTCGGTCAGCAGGCCCATGGCAAACGAGTCGTACCAGTTGCCGTCCTTGCGGTGGGTGCGTCGTAAATGGCCCTCGAGGACGAAACCTAAGTGCCGGAACATTTGCAGCGCGTGCTCGTTATATTCGGGCACATCCACCCAGACTCGGTGGAGTTCCAGGTTGTCGAACGCCTCATCGAGCATAGCCACCAGGGCCGAGGTGCCGTAGTGGTGGTGCCAGAGGTCTTTCCGGCCGATCAGGATGAATAGTTGCGCTTCTTCCAAGGGCCATTCGACGAGAAGCTGGCCTTCTCCGATGTGGGCTTCTTCCGGTGCGTAGATGGAGTAGATGCGCCGTTCGTCCTGATTGAATATTTGATTCCACTCATCGTCGGACGCTTCCTGGACCTGTTCCGGCGCGTATCCGATGTGCAGCGCGTGCCCATCGGAATCGTCGGTCCCGTACCAGAGCGAACTGACCTCGGGGTCGCGCAGCCAGTCGCGAACGCGGCCCACATCATCTTTGGAAACGGCGGTGGTGAGGCTAACCTGTGGAAACATGGCCGTCCTCCTGAGTGCAAAACCGCGATCGGCGGCAGGTAAAAATTCCGTACTTGACGTTTTATCCCTTGGTGTAACGCGATTATATCATGGGGAAGCGGCGACAAAAGGGACGGGCTTTGCGCCCGTCCCTTCCGGTCAAGCCGATGGCGGTCTAATGACCGCAGATGATCCGGGTTAATCGGCCGCCACTGCAGCCTCCCTCCCGAGTTTGCCGTAAGCCCAATTGAGCAGGTCTACGGTTTCATCCCAACTGATGCACGAGTCGGTGATGGAAACACCGTACTCCAGCGTTGAGGGATCCGGGCCGAGTTTCTGTGCGCCGGGGTTGATGTTGCTTTCCAGCATGACGCCGATCAGGTTGTCGTTCCCTTCCAATCGCTGAGCGAGAACGTCTTCGAAAGCGAGGCGCTGTCGCGTGTGGTCCTTGTTGGAGTTTCCGTGACTACAGTCCACCAAAATGTTCGGGAGCGCGTCGGCCTTGCGCAGTGCGTCCTGAGCCACCGCGATGGAACGCGCATCAAAATTGGTACCGCTGCGCCCGCCGCGCAACACAAGATGGCAGTTCTCATTGCCCCGAGTTTCGACAATAGAGGCCTGCCCGTCATGGGCGATGCCGAGGAAAGCTTGTGGCGTGCGGGCGGCGACGAGGGCGTCCACGGCGGTTTGTGGGTCTCCGTCGGTACCGTTCTTGAAGCCGACGGGCATCGAAAGGCCCGATGCCATCTGGCGATGGATCTGGCTCTCGGTGGTGCGAGCTCCGATGGCGGCCCAGGTGACCAAGTCGGCGACGTACTGCGGCACTATGGGGTCCAGGAACTCGGTGGCTGAGTACAGTCCGGCTTCGGAGAGATCCATGAGCAGCCGACGGGCTCGGTGCAAACCATCTTCGATTTCGTAGGTGTCGTTGAGGTTCGGATCATAGATCAAGCCTTTCCACCCCACCGTGGTACGGGGCTTTTCGAAATAGACTCGCATCACGACCATAATCCGGTCGCTAAGGCGGTCCGCCAAGGGCTTGAGCCGTTCGGCGTAGTCCATAGCGGCGGCGGGGTCATGTATGGAGCAGGGGCCGACGATCACCGCGAAACGCTCATCCTCCCGGTTGAGCACTGCTTCGAGTTGCCGCCGTCCTTCCAGGACCGTCTCCTTGGCGGCGGCACTCAGGGGGATCCGTGCTTCCAACTCCGACGGGCGAATCAAAGCGGTGTTGCTCATTACGTTAACGTCCTTGGCTTGCGAGGTTACCATTTCGTTGTCCTCCTGGTTGGGTTGCCCCGGGTGCGCCAACCCTGTTCACAATCTAAAAGGACTTCAGCCTGCCTCCGGCTGAAGTCCTCTCTTGGTGGTTTTCCCAAAGGTTATCGGGCCTCACACGCCGGAATTACGCAAACCTTGTGGCGGTAAGCGTAAAAGTAAAAGGGGCGGTAATACCCGAACACGTTTTGGCGACGCACTGAATTCATTTGACGGAGATGCTACGCCGACACTCGCATATTGTCAACGGTACCCGAACAACGGTTAAGGGCTTTTCGATTATCCACCCCGCCTGTCCGATGGTCCTGAGCCGCCGTAGGTCGCCGGTGGCGGGTCGAAGGACGCTTTCATGGTCCGACAAGCGCCCGCCAAAGGCGGATTCTCCAGAGGCGAACCTGGGGGCGTTCCACAGCGTGAGCGGGCCACGTTGCACCATGCGAATAACCGAACGGCCCTGGTTTCAACCTTCGGGGTCTTTGGATCGTCTGCATGCGCCTATAGGCCGCCCCTAAAAGAATCTATGAGCGCGGTCCGGCTGGGGTTAGGCCACGAAAGGCGAACCCTGTGGGGGTTGGCGTGCAAGGTCGTCCGCACTCGCCCATATCTTGGGAGGTCAATACGGGAGACCGGCCATTCAGGAATGAGGGTCCGGGATGAAGGCACGGCGATTTTATGGGGTGACGCTATTTCAGCGTCGGCACGGCAGTCGTTGTCAGTTGATGTTTCGGTGGGTGGTTGCCTCCTTTTGGGTTAGTGGTTGGTTTTCGGTTTGAGGGTGTCAGGTTGTGGTTCGGATCGGTTGTCCCGCCGGAGGCGGGTAAACTCTGCACGGCCAACACTGTTTTTTTGCTTGCGCAGAAAGATATCGTCCTAGGCTTCCGTGTCCTCGCGGGTAACCGGCCAATGGTACCGGGGCAACGCGAGCACGGGGCGGTGGTAACACCCGCTGGGTTCCGGGAGCTTGATCGCGGAAAAAGACGGTCCGCCAAAGGCGGACCTTCGGCCCACCAGAGGCGGATCTACGACTCTAGGCTCCTTGGGAACCTTATTCTGCTTTTGGGTAACCGACAGGCCGTTGAGCGACCCGAACCTTTTGACACCTCGCCATGTTGGTAGTTTGGTGGCTGCCGCTGCATGCGATGCGGCCGACCCCGCCCGGTTCTCGAAGCCGAGCGGGGAACCTGACATGGTTAGGATAGAACGCGGGTGCGATGTAGGGCAACGGGCGGGTGTCACTGTTGGGAAATCAGTTATTTTTCATGGATGAACGGGATGGACGGGATTTTGTTTTTGGTTTGGGGGATACGTAACCGTAACCCCAAATTTCTCCGACGATGGGAGAGAGATCATCCTTCGACCCGCCGCAGGCGGACGTTCCGCACCATGATCGGATAGCGCGGCTGATCGAATGAGCAGACTACCCACCCGCCGAGCGATGATCGAATGGCCCTGATCCGCGATTTCCCGGATTTGGCAACACGCAGGATTACGTTACATCAGGGGCGTCATCGCCGCGCCCAGCCAATGCGGCTACCACACGCGCACCACGCTGGGCCGCCTCGGCGTCAGGTCCGTCGGCAAGTGCCCCCACCAAGGCGCTGCCAACCACGGCAGCGTCGGCGCGTTCGCCCACGTTCAAAACGTGCTCACGCTGGGAGATTCCGAACCCGACGGCTACGGGCAGGTCCGTTCGTTGACGTACCCGTTCGACGAGGTCCAATCCGCGTTCTGAAACCTCGGTACGGGCGCCGGTGACTCCGGTGACGCTGATGCAATATACGAATCCGCCGCCTATTTCCGTATATTGGGTGATGCTTTTGTCGGTACTGGTGGGCGCCAGCAACGGGATCAGATGGATACCGTGTTTCGACAATGCATCCACCAGCGGGGCCGCCTCATCGCCCGGCAAATCCACGATGATCAATCCGTCCACCGTGGCCTCCGCGCATGCGGATGCGAATTTTTCGAGACCGTATGATAGCAACGTGTTGTAGTAACCCATCAAAATCAACGGAGTATCGCCGATCTGAGAGCGCAGCTGGGTGGCGGTGTCCAGGCACGTTTGCGTAGTCGTGCCATTCTGCAGGGCGGCAAAGCTGGACTGCTGGATGACCGGACCCTCGCCAATGGCATCGCTGAACGGGATGCCCAACTCCACTGCATCCGCGCCCGCGGCAACCAGGCCGGGCACTACATCCAGGGCGGCGTCGGGATAGGGATGTCCAACGGTAACGAAGACCACCAGGCCGGTCCGTCCCTCCTCTTTGAGTGAAGCGAACTTGGCGGCGATGCGGTCGGTTCGGGTAGATGAATCGGTAACCATCGGTAGCCTTTGCAGTTGGTGGGTGATGAATAACGTAGCCTACGGCCCGGTTGGTGTCCAGTCGCCGACCAGCAACTCTCGATCCACAAGATACTTGGTAATCTCGTCGGCGCAATCGGAGGGGTTGCATTGGCCGGCGTCGATGACCATTTCGGGAGATTCCGGACGCTCGAACGGAGAATCAATGCCGGTGAAGTTGGAAAGCTCGCCAGCCCTGGCACGGCGGTAGAGTCCCTTTTGGTCGCGTTGCTCGCATATCGCCTGCGGCGTATCAACGAAGACCTCGACAAATAGACCCTCAGGGAACAAGTTTCTCGCGAAATCCCTCTCAGCCTTGAACGGCGAGATACACGCAACCAGGGTGATCAACCCGGAATCGTACATCAAGTTGGCGACCTCAGCGGTGCGGCGGACGTTTTCGTGCCGATCTTTCACCGTGAACCCCAAGTCCCGATTCAACCCGTGGCGGAGGTTATCTCCGTCCAGCACGTAGGCATGGCGGTGCAGGTCATGGAGCCGCTTGGCCATCACGTTCGCCAGCGTCGTTTTGCCGGCTCCAGGCAGCCCGGTGAACCACAACACGAAAGGTTGCTGCTCGAGCAGGTGGACCCGGTCGGCCATCGAAATAGCGTAGTTTTGCCAGACCACATCGTGATTCATGGCTATCTGCGATTGCTCCCTAGCGAATTGCGCGGCGAATTATACCCCAACGTTTTGACGCACCTACAATCCAACGATTACACCCAAGGTAGCAATCAAGTTTTGACCCGCATGGACTCCGATGCCGGGCCAAATTGATCCTGTCTGCCAATAAAGCGCTCCCAGAAGAAGACCGGTGATAAACACGGGGATGATTATTGAAGGTTGGAAGTGCAAAACGGCGAAAATCGCGGCCGATACGATTATCCCCGGCGCCATTCCCCAACGATTTACGAGGCCTCGAAGCACGAACCCCCTGAAAAATACTTCCTCAGCGATTGGCGTTATGACCGCAAGAGCGATGACGGTCAGGATCGACAACGCGCCCGGCAGGACGAGATCGGATGGCAAGTCGGCAGGGACCAAAATTTCGATACCCAAGTATGTGGTAACCATCACGTATAACTGAATTGCGCCAAGGCTGGCGCCCAGGGCAAAGAAGCTGACGATCATCGTGCGCCAATAAGCCGTCCTGGATTTCCTGAGGCCGTAAAGCGCCGGGTCAACTGGCCACGAGCGAGTGGTCAATATCCAAACCAGGCCCAGTTGAACAGCTCCCAATATGCCGGCCGCTATCACAGTGGTGGTGGATAGCGTCAGCACCAGCGCTAACAAGGACACCAGGATCGCGGTCGGCACCAACGCCAAGATGCCGAGGGTGGCCGGCCACATCCCCCACGACCCGGGACCCATTCGCTCCCGGATCAGGAGTTGTTGCTCGGTCAGCGCAGGTTCAGCGTGACCGATATCGGTGCAGGCCGGGATGGGCTGATCGGCATTGACGGGGAGTTTTTCGCCGCACGCAGGGCAGAAATTCCCCCGTTGGGGTAGATCAGCGCCGCAATGTACGCAATGCGTGTACGTCATGAAAAACAGATACCAAGAGGGACTAGTTTTGACAGTATAGCCCAAGGAAAATACCAGATTGCCAACGGTGTCGGCATACGCCATAATGACGCCCGCTATCCGGCAAATCAGTCTGATACTGCGCTTTTGTCATCGCAGGTTTTCATGTCCAACGACGCAGAATCCAACATCAGCGAACAAGCATTTCTCGGTGTGGCAGCCGCGAATGGCCTCGACACGTCCGATCATGAGCGCATGGCGGACCTGCGCGCGCGGGTGTCCCTGATGCGGCAAGGATTGGCGCGCGTGTACGAGATCGATGTATCAGGGGCCGAGTCCCCGTCCGTTTTCATCCCTGAGCGCCGGTAACCACTGCCGATTACCCGTATCGCCGCGCCCTGAGAGGCCCCTTATGCCCGACGCCGATCTCCATTACAAGTCAGTTTGGGAATTATCCGGGCTGATCCGAAATGGCGATGTCTCTCCGGTGGACGTAGTTGAAGCGTGTCTGGCCCGGATCGAAGCGACGGAGCCAACGCTGAACTCCTTCATCACCCTGTTGCCGGAGCAGGCCAGGGCAGCGGCTCAGAGGGCCGAGCAGGAAATCAGCCGCGGCAATCATCGCGGGCCGCTCCACGGGATTCCGGTCGGGTTGAAAGACCTCTTTGAAACGGCGGGAATCCGGACGACTTCGGGCACGCGCATCTATGACAACTTCGTTCCCACTGAGGATTGCACGGTCGCTGCCAGGTTCGCGCAGGCCGGAGCCATCCTGATGGGCAAACTGAACATGCACCCGTTGGCGTTCGGGCCCACGGGAGAAAACGGCGACTACGGGCACATGCACAACCCTTGGAATCCCGAACGCGTCACAGGAGGTTCCAGCGGGGGCAGTGGGTCAGCAGCCGCAGCTGGGCAGTGTCACATCACCATGGGGAGCGACACCGGGGGCAGCGTGCGCATACCGGCTGCGTTGTGCGGTATCGTTGGCTTGAAACCCACATACGGGCGTGTGAGCAGGGCAGGACTGACGCCTCTCTCCTGGTGCCTGGACCATCCGGGGCCGATGGTGCGCACCGTTGAGGACGCCGCTTTGACCATGAACGTCATCGCGGGCCGGGATCCGCGCGACCCGGCGACGGCGGACGTTCAGGTGCCCGACTATACGGAGGCGCTTACCGGAGACATTCGCGGTCTGCGAATCGGAGTGGTGCGGGAATATTTCGAAACCGAAATCGATTCTGGCGTTGCGGAGATAGTGCAACGCGCCATCGCCGATTTGGGCGAGATGGGCGCGGAGATCGTCGATGTCTCTCTCCCTTTGTACGAGTATGCGCAGCCGATCAGCAACGCGATACTCAGTTCAGAAGCTACCGCCGCGCATCGAGATCTGGTGCTGAGGGACGGCGACAAGCTCTATCCGCAAGTGAGGGATCGCCTTGAGGAAGGACTGTTCATCACGGCGGCCGAGTATCTGCGCGCGCAACAGGCCAGACAGGTTTTCTGCGCTCAGGTGGACGAGTTGTTGCAACAGGTTGATCTGTTGGCCGGTCCGGTTGAACCCGTTACCGCGCCGGTGTTACTGGAGCGGCGGATCGACGTCGGCGGGGAATCGTTGCCCGCGGTCCCATTGCTGACCAAGTACACCCGCGTGTACAACATCACGGGTTCTCCCGCGATTTCCGTCCCCTGTGGGTTCGCCGAGGACGGCTTGCCGGTTGGCCTACACCTGGCCGGCCGCAACTTCGACGAAATGACGGTACTGAAGGCGGCTTACGCCTATCAACAGGCCAATGACTGGCATACCCGGCGGCCACCGCTGTAGCCTCCGCCGTACCTCGACGCATCCACACAGACGGGAACCATAAATTGACCACGATCAACGCCGTCACCTTCGACCTCTGGCAGACCCTGATTCTGGATAACCGGGAACTGGGGCTACAGCGCGCGCAGGCGCGTCTGGATGGCGCCAGAGCAACACTGTTAGCGAACGGAATCGACCGTGATGCCGATCACATCAGGGAGGCGTACCGGGGCTGCTACCGCGCGTGCCGCGCAGTCCGCAACGAGAACAAAGATGTGAGTTTCCGTCGTCAGGTCGAGATTTTCATCGACCTCATCGACGAAGGGTTGTCAGATCGCTTGCCCGAATCGGCGGTTGACGAAATCGAGCGCAGTTACGCCGATTCGTTTTTCGACTACCCGCCCCGGTTCCACGACTCCACTAAGGACACATTAGAAGCGGTGCGAGGCATGGGGCTTGGCATTGGACTGATCTCCAACACGGGCATGACGCCGGGTTACACTTTCCGGGAGTTTCTTGCGCGACACGATCTGCTCGAGTACTTCGACGTGCTGACCTTTTCCGACGAAGTGTTACTTGCCAAACCGTCCGATGAGATATTCTTGCTGACCATCAATTCTCTCGACACCATCCCCCACGCGACCATCCACGTGGGCGACCACGTCAACAATGATGTAGTTGGAGCGAACCGGATAGGTATGAAGTCAATCTGGATACGCGGGTTTTACGAACCGGACGACCCGGATGATCCCGATTCCCAAGCCGACGTCGCGGTGGACGACCTTTCGGCGGTTTCCGGAGCGGTTCGCGAACTCGTGGGTCGCTAGCCGACGCTCGGCTCTCCAGAGCCCACAACCAGGAGGCCACCCTTGTTCGAGGAATTGAGCGGTGGTCCGTTGCCCAACGGACGTTATCCGGACATTACCCTTGCCATCTTTCCGCACCTCCGAGAGTTCCTGGTAATCGACACTCGGGGCGCCGGGGCCGACATCGAGATCATGTCCACGGACGCGGTCTTCAACGATGAGTACTATCGGGCCGTGGAGAGTGAATTCGGCGCCCTGCTGCGGGAAGGCGGCGACCGGCCGTTTCTGCATTTGATGCACCTACCCGGGCAGTTGGATGATATCCTGCGCGGTGTCGCCATGAACTTCATACTGGACCGGCTGGGCGTGGATTTTCACGACGAAGAGAATCTCCCAGAGGTGGTGGTGTTCGTCATTTCAGGGCCGACGTTGGCGATTCCACAGGATCAGGTCGTCGCCGGGTTCGAAGAAATGCTGTCCCAACGTCTGGACGGCACAGATACCCAACGTTGGGCCCGGACATTGGCCGATTTGATTCAGCGTGAAACTGAAGCATTTCCCGCGACCAACGATGTCTTGGGCGAGTCCATGACCGACGAGTCCCTCGATCCGTATTACATCTGGCAAAACAGGAACTAGGAAGCAGCCCATCCATGGAACGAATCGCGCTGACGTTCAGCAGCAGGGATAACAACGACGATAACGACCTGATTGCGGTGGCCCAGGCCGCCGACCGCCTGGGTTACGATTCCTTCTGGACCGGAGAATCGTGGGGTCGTGATGCGTTCACCGTGCTGACGATGCTGGCGTGCAACACCAGTAGCATAAAACTGGGCACCGGGATCGTAACGGTGTACAGCCGGACGCCAGGGTTGATTGCCCAGAGCATCGCCTCGCTTGACTGCATCAGCGGCGGTCGGGCGATCCTGGGTCTGGGCACCAGCGGACGCAACGTGATTGAGGACTGGCACGGGGTCAAGTTCGATTATCCCGTTTCCCGGACACGCGAGTACATCCAGATCGTACGCATGGCGTTGGCCGGCGGTCGGGTCAACTACGATGGCCGGTTTTACCAACTGCAACGGTTCCGCATGGGAGTTCAACCGGTCCAGGAAAGAATCCCGATCTACGTCGCTTCTCTGGGCCAACGGAACCTGCAACTCACCGGGGAATTGGCCGATGGTTGGCTGCCCATTTGGACCCATAGCGAACAGCTGCCTTCGATCAAAGAACCGCTGCTGGCGGCATTGCGCGAATCGGGTCGGCTGGATGGTGCCATGACCACCGCGCCGCAAATCCTGTGCTGTGCGTCCGATGATGAGGAAACGGTGGCGAACGCGACCCAGCAGGCACGGGCACACATGGCGTTCTACATCGGAGGGATGGGGCAGTATTACTACGACCTGTTCTGCCGCTATGGTTACCAGGAAGAGGGAGACGTGGTGCGCCGCGCTTGGGCCGAGGGGGATCGCGGAGCAGCAGCAACCGCGATAACGGACGAGATGGTCCACAGCATCACGGCGATTGGCTCACCTGATGATTGCCGGAGCAAAATCGCGCGTTTCCGCGCCAACGGCGTCGATATGCCAATCGTGGCGTTTCCTCACGGGACGGAGCGCGAAACGATGTTGGGCACGCTGGAAGCCCTGGCTCCAGCCAACGGATAGGTCAGCATCGTGAAAATCGGATTGATTTCCGACACACATTCGGCCGGCAGCGGTTGGGATCTGCCCACACGTATCCTGGATGCGTTGACCGGCTGCGATTTGCTGCTGCACTGCGGTGATCTGGAATGCATTGGAGTGCTGGATTGTCTGGAACAGGTGGCTCCCGTGCTGGCGGTGCGTGGCTATGAGGATCCGCGGGAACCCGGCGAGCGCCTGGCGGATACGACTCGCGTGGTCGATGTGTCCGGATTGAAGATCGGCATGGTACACGACATCCAATGGCCGGCACCTCCGATTTCAACCACACCCGACGGAACGGGGCTCGTTTACCCCGACGATGGGTTAGGCGATATCCTGGTGCGCAAGTTCGGGGAACCAGTGGACGTTGTAGCCTTTGGAGACACGCACGAGGAACTCGTTGAATGGAAGGACGGCGTGTTGTTCGTCAACCCCGGGAGTCCAACATACCCCGGTCGTAAACACGTTCGAGGTTCGCTGGGAACCGTGGCGCTGCTGGAAATTAACAACGGCGAACCCACGGCTTGGATCGTCGATGTGGCCGATGGTGTGGGAACCACGCCGACAACCTAACCTCTGATTGACACCAAACTGACGTTGTGCTAATTTCGCAACGTTTGTCGGATTTTGTTGCCGAAAACGGAGAGGAAAGTATGGAATCAATCATCGTAGCCCTGTGCGCTGGGGGTGTTGCTCTGGCGTTCGCGGCGTACATGGCGTGGCGAGTCATAGGCGCCGACGCGGGCAATGAGCGGATGACGGAGATCGGCGACGCCATTCGCACGGGAGCGTCGGCGTTTCTCCGACGCGAATACATGTCGTTGCTGCCGTTCGTAATCGTGGTAGCGATAGTGCTGGCGGTCCTGGATTACACGGTGTTCAAGCACGGGATGAACGTCCCGGCCACGGCGATCTCGTACCTGGTGGGTACCGTTTGCTCAGGACTGGCCGGATTCGTGGGCATGAACGTCGCCGTGCGCGCCAATGTCCGCACCGCCGCCGCCGCGATGCGCGGCTTGAACCCGGCGCTCCGGGTTGCCTTCTCCAGCGGCACCGTGATGGGTGTCACCGTGGTGGGTATTGGTTTGCTGGGCGTAACCATACTGTACGTCATTTTCCAGAATATCAGCGTGGTGGCCGGGTTCGGCTTCGGGGCCAGTTCCATTGCGCTCTTTGCCCGCGTTGGCGGAGGTATATTCACCAAAGCCGCCGACGTTGGCTCCGACCTGGTGGGCAAGGTCGAAGCGGGCATCCCGGAGGACGACCCGCGCAATCCCGGCGTGATCGCCGACAACGTTGGAGACAACGTGGGCGACGTTGCCGGGATGGGAGCGGACCTTTTCGAGTCCTACGTCGGCAGCATCATCTCGGCAGTGGCGCTATCGGCGGCTGCGGTGGCATTGGCGACGAGCGGCGCCGGGTTCAACTTCACCGACTCACAAGCCGTGTTCCCGATGCTGCTGGCCGGCGCGGGCATCGTCGCTGCCATACTGGGCACCTTCGTCGTGCGCAGCGGGGAGCAAGCGGACTTCGAAAAGCTGCTATGGGCGCTGCGTTACGGCATATTCGCTGCCGGTGGATTGTTGATCGTCTTTGCGGCGGTGCTGGCGATCGTTCTGCCCGGCGTGAGTTGGTGGTGGTTCGGATGTGTCGTAGCAGGATTGGTAGCGGGAACGATCATCGGTCTGGCTACCGAGTACTACACGTCTTACAGCTACAAACCCACCCAGCGGGTTTCCGAATCGTCGCAGACCGGCGCAGCGACCGTTATCATCAGCGGGATCGCCAGCGGGATGCTGAGCACGTTGATTCCGGTGATTTGTATCTCCATAGCAATTCTGCTGGCCTATTGGTTCGCCGGATTCTACGGGGTCGCGCTGGCGGGAGTGGGGTTACTATCCACCCTGGGCATTACCCTGGCTACCGATGCTTACGGACCGGTGGCTGACAACGCTGGTGGAATCGCCGAGCAGGCCAACCTGGAACCCCAAGTTCGCGAACGCACTGACGCTCTTGACGCCCTGGGAAACACCACCGCCGCGACCGGCAAGGGCTTCGCCATCGGATCGGCGGCTCTCACCGCGCTGGCGCTGTTGGCCGCGTATTCGGTGAGCGCAAACCTGATCACGCTGGGCCCCGACGGGCGGTTGGCCGCCGGCGGCGTAGGCATAAACCTGCTGCAACCGCAGATCCTGGTGGGTCTGGTGATTGGAGCCATGCTGCCGTTTATATTCTCGGCCCTGACCATGCAGGCGGTGGGACGGGCCGCTCAGGGGATCGTCGATGAGGTACGCCGGCAGTTCCGCGAGATCCCCGGACTGATGGAAGGTAACGCACGGCCCGACTCAGCGCGGTGCGTTGATATCAGCACCCGCGGCGCATTGCGGGAAATGATCCTCCCCGGCGTCATGGCGGTCATCGCGCCCATCGCTACGGGTTTCATCCTGGGCGAGGCGGCCCTGGGCGGCCTCCTGATCGGGTCGGTGTCCGCCGGTTTCATGCTGGCGATCATGATGGCCTCCGCGGGAGGTACTTGGGACAACGCGAAGAAGTATGTAGAGTTGGGCAACTTCGGGGGCAAAGGTTCGGACGCGCATAAGGCGGCCGTGGAAGGCGACGTGGTCGGCGACCCGTTCAAAGATACGTCCGGTCCAAGCCTGAACATCCTGCTCAAGCTGATGGCCATAGTGTCTTTGGTGTTCGCTCCGGCGTTCGTCGCGGTGCGGCCCCTGATCAATCTGTAAGGTCCATCAGATCCAAATGTGCAAGGGACGGGTTTGCGCCCGTCCCTTTTCGTTGTGCTAAATTGTCCAGCACTTTGTCGCGAAGGATGAGCACGATGACGACCAACAACGGCGGATTGTTTGATTTGAGCGGGCGCGTGGCCTTGATTACCGGAGGCAACGGCGGCTTGGGCTTGGGGATGGCGTTGGGTCTTGCCCACGCCGGGGCGGACATCGCGATAGCCGCGCGCAATGCGGAGAAGAACGCTGCGGCGGTCGCTGAAATCGAGTCCACCGGGCGTCGGGCCACAGCCATCCCCACCGACGTGACCAGCGACTCCGACATCGACGACATGGTATCCCGGGCAGTGGCGAATTTCGGGCATGTCGACATTCTCATCAACAACGCCGGAGCGACCGTACGCAAAGCCCCCGAGGACATTACCTCCGCCGAGTGGGACAACGTCATCAACGTGAACCTGAGGGCCGCTTTCCTGTCCTGCAAGGCCGTCTACCCCCACTTCAAGGCCCAAGGCGGCGGGAAGATCATCAGCATCGGCAGCATGTACAGCATTTTCGGCGGAGGGGGCAGCGGAGTGCCTTATTCGTCCAGCAAGGGCGGCATCGTGCAGCTTGCCAAAAGCTTCGCCGTGGCGTGGGCGGGCGACAACATCCAGTCCAACGCGATACTGCCGGGCTGGTTCATGACCGAGCTGACCCAGGCCATACCGGAAACGCAGCCGGAACGGTTCGACCTGATCAACCGTCGCATCCCCATGGGCCGATGGGGTGAGGCCAGCGAGTTGCAGGGGACAGCGGTGTTCCTGGCCAGCCGCGCTTCGGATTATGTTACCGGGGCGGTAATCGCCGTGGACGGCGGCTTTTCGGTGGCGTGAGCGAACCAAGTGTAAACAAGACGCGCCACTCAGGCAAAGATTCGTAGTCGAGGGTATCCGATGAAGACGCTAACCATTACCGACGAATGGTATTCGGCACTCGAAGAAGTGGCGAACCGTAGTGGACAGACAGTTTCTGACTTGGTGTTTGAAGCGATTCAGGTTTGGCTGGACGACATCGCCGCAGACGAAGCGGACCGCGAAAAAATTGAAGCGGCTCGTTCCGAAGCTGCTGAGCAGGGCGGCATCGAATTTGAGATGTTCTTCGCTGATCTACTGGGCAACCAGGACTGACCACAGTGGCGTATAGCATCGAGTTGTCGCCAGCCTCTCAACGCCAAACACGTAGGCTTTCACCGGAAGATGCCCAGCGCATCCAGGATGCTCTACGAAACCTGATGGATAACCCACACTCTTCCGGTTGCATCAAACTGACCGGATTCTAAACTGTCTGGCGTATCAGGGTGGGCCGGCTCCGAATCATCTACGAAGTCCACGACAATGAGCAGCAGTTGATAGTGCAGCGAATAGCGAGACGGAACGAAGCCACATACCGGCGTTTATAACTGGTCCAGCGCCTGCCGGGACAGCATCATCTTGACCGGACTGATGGGGCGGAACGTGCGGGAAACCCGGACGTCGCCAGCCAGGCTGCACAATGTGTAGGCGTCGTAGGGTTCCATTCCCTTTTCTGTGATTAGGAAGTCCACCATGTCACGGACGGCCTGTTTCATCGCGGGTCCGAGATCATCGCCGTGCGACAGCACGACGTAGTGATCGGGAGTAATGGCCCGTGGGCCAGACAGGTTCATCCCTTTCTCCACCGTAACCCGGATGTGGGTGTCGGCGGAGCACTCCGCTCCCGTACCGGCGACCGCGCCATCGCCCACCACGGCGTGACAGTCACCCATGGCAAGCAATCCGCCGGGCACGTACACCGGGAGGTAAAGAACGCTGCCCTGCACCAGTTCCTTCATGTCGATGTCGCCGCCGTAAGGCCCGCTGTCGCTGGCGGTCTCCTGCTCGTAGGTTGGCGTGGTGGCGACGAGGCCCATCGACGGGTTCAGGGGCAAACGCATCCCGGTGGGTAGGACCAGATCGTCGCCATCGATGCTCATGACCGTCGGATAGCCTTCGGTGAACTCCGCTTCCAAGAACCCACGGCCCGGCATTACCATGTGAGCCGGGTTTTCCTTGGGAGTGATGCTGACGAATTCGATGCGGAGGGCGTCGCCCGGTTCGGCACCGTTCACGTAGATTGGGCCGGTAGCCGGACCCTTGAGCGACTTTTCCTGCAGCACGCCGGGTTCTCGGATGCCTTCAAAGGCGTCCCAAGTCTCGACGATGAGATCTTCGCCATCATCGATTGTGATGGCGGGCTCGTTTTCGGGATGCAGCACGTAGATACGCTGTTCGCGGCTCAGGGTTTTCATGTTTGTTCTCCTGAAATCAATTATCGGCGGCCAGAGGAAGCGGCTCAACTTCACCCGACGCCATGGGCATATGAGCCTGGTGGACACTCACATGGGATTCCAGAGCCGTATCCAGGTCGACCACATTCACCGCCACATGGCCGCGTTGGTTGGCCGCGCCCATCGGTGAGCCAGAGTAGTAGGCCGTGACGCCACCCTGGGAAACATCCTCGAATCGTTCCCAATGTCCAAGTGCGATGTAGTCGCAACCCGCCTCAGCGATCTCGTGGGGTCGGATGGGAGAAGATCTTGCTTCGGTGTCGTCGGGAAAGTGGAAGTGCCCGTGGGCAATGCCGACCAACCAATGACCGTTGCGCTCTACAGGGATTCCAGCCAACGGACGGAAGGATGGCGTGTGGCTGTCCATGGCGCGGCCCCAAATGTCCAGCGTGAGTTCGGGGAACGACAATGTCTGTCCGAGGGTCCTGCTGATGATGTGCAAATTGTCCGGTGAGTCAGCGAACGGGCTCCGCAGGTACAGGGATGCGTGATCGTACAGATCGTGGTTCCCTGGCAAGATCACCGCGGGCACCACGGCTCGTGCTATCTCCGCGACGAAAAACTCCAGCAGGGTGTCAGATATGCGGGCGTTGTCGAATACGTCGCCAGCGATCAACAACGCGTCCGCGTTCAGCCGGTGAACGCCATCGACGACCGCGACCAGCGCCCTTTCTGCCGCTGCCGGATCCCAGTCATCGCCAAGGTGGGTATCTGAGGTGTGGATGATGCGGATTTTGCGTCGAGACATGGATGTTTAGGGGGTTGCCACGGCGGGTTGCGGCACCGGTTCTCCTACTTGGTTTTGGATTGCTTTCAGCAGCGCTGGAAGGTTCCAGCCTTTGGCTGCCGAGACGAATACCCGACCGTTCACCGCCGGGGAATCGGCGCCAGCGATTGACGACAAATCTATTTGGTCGAACGACTCAACGTCTGTTGGATCGTCGGTGAGCAGGTCCATCTTGTTGATCACCAAGAGTCGTGGTTTCCCACCCAAATCCAGATCGTTGAGGGTTTGCTCCACCACTTCGGCTTGTTCCGGAGCCTTGGGGTGGGTGATGTCGATGACGTGCAGGAGGAGGTCGGCTTCGCTCAACTCGGCGAGGGTAGCCCGAAACGCGGCTACGACGGTCGGCGACAGTTTTTGGATGAAACCCACTGTGTCGCTGAGGAGCAGCTCGCTGCCGTCGGGCAACCTAAGCCGACGCGTGACCGGGTCGAGAGTGTTGAAAAGTTGATCCTCGGCTGGCACCCCTGCGTCGCACAGCGCGTTGAACAGGGTGCTCTTGCCGGCGTTAGTGTAGCCGACCAAGGTTGCCATCGGAGTGGCGGAGCGGCGGCGACGCTCCAGGTATTGGCTGCGACGTTGGCGCACGCTATCCAACTCCGATTCGATCTTCTGAATCCTGCGGCGAATCAGGCGTCGGTCGGTTTCCAACTGTGTTTCACCGGGTCCGCGGGTGCCGATCCCTCCGCCGAGACGCTCCAAGTGGGACCACTGCCCAATCAAACGGGGCAACAGGTACTGGTGCTGTGCGAGTTCCACCTGCATCTGGCCCTCGCGGGTTCGGGCGTGCCGTCCAAACACGTCCAGAATTAGCGCGGTACGGTCAATAACCTTGACCTGAAGCGCGGATTCGAGGTTTCGTTGCTGCGTGGGCGTCAATTCGTCGTCGCAAATCACCACATCCGGACGCTCTTCGGCGAGCACGTCCTGAAGCTCTTGCAGTTTGCCTTTGCCAAGATAAGTCGGCGTGATCTTGTCGGCGCGCTGAGAAACGGTGGCGACTACCTCCGCCCCGGCTGAGCGGGTGAGATAGTCCAACTCTACCAGCGTGTCTTGCAGTCCCCAGAGTTGCTCTCCGCGCCTCTTGGCCTCAACGGCTACCAGCACTGCCCGCTCCGTAGAGGGGCCGGTGGGTTTGGGTTGGCGGGACTTAGGCATAGGCGGCTATGGCGCTGACCAAGGGAGTGGTCTAAGCGCGAGGAGCAGGTATGGTCCAGTTTTCCAGCCGTTGGCAGCCGGTCTCGACCCTCTCATCCGGGGTCGTCAAGGACAAGCGAATGTATCCCTCACCGTACTGCCCGTATGAGGATCCGGGGGTGACGACGATGTCGATTTCCTCCAGCAAACGTGCGGCGAAGTCAGCCGACGTGAAGCCCTCCGGCACCGGTGCCCAGATGTACAGGCTGGCTCGTGGCGTTTCAACATCTAGACCCATACGGGTCAGCGCTTGCAGGACGCGGTCGCGTCGCCACTGGTAGCTCGTGATGTTGTCGTCGATGCAGTCCTGTGGGCCGGTCAACGCCTCCATGGACATTTCCTGGATGGCCTGCGGGATACCCGAGTCCAGGTTGGCTTTGATCTGAAACAGCCCCTTGATCATGTCGGCGTTGCCCACGGCCATGCCCATACGCCAACCCGTCATGTTATAGGTCTTGGACAGCGAGTGAAATTCCAGCCCCACCTCTTTGGCGCCTTCGATCTGCATCATGCTACCGGCGCGATACCCGTCGTAACCGACCTCCGAGTAAGCGGCGTCGTGGAGCATGGCAATGTCATGCTCGCGGCAGTAACGCAGTGCCGACTCCAAGTCTTCCTGGGACGCCACCGCGCTGGTGGGGTTGTTAGGGTAATTGAGCCACATCACCTTGGCTTGGCGAGCCACGTCCTCGGGGATAGCGTCCAACTCCGGCAACCACCCGTTGCGCTGGTACAGCGGCATCACGTGGCTCTCCGCCCCAGCGAACATCGTGCCAACAGCGTACACCGGATATGCCGGATCAGGCACCAGCGCGATGTCGCCCGGGTCCAGGAAGGCGAAAGCGGCGTGCCCGATGCCTTCCTTGGCGCCAATCAGAGGCAGGACCTCCGTGTCTGGGTCCAGGTCGACGTCGAAACGCTGCTTATACCAGTGAGCGATTGCACGGCGCATTTCCGGCAGTCCGTCGGTTTCCGGATACCGGTGGTTCGGCGGGTCCTGAGACGCCGCAAGCAAGCGATCAACGATAGGCTGCGGCGTCGGGATGTCGGGGTCGCCGATGCCGAAGGTTACGACATCGACGCCGGCGGCGCGCTTTTCCGCGATGATCCGAGAGATTTCCACGAAGGGGTATGGCGCGAGTTTCCCGAGGCGTTGGGATAGGCTAGGCATGTTGCTCCTGGTTGATCGATTCTTTGATGGTTTTCCGGCAAGGGGTTCAGTTTCTCAGAGTTAAACCGGCACGGCATCCTGGGATTGGTACGCCAGATCCCGCTCCAGCGTGAGCCAGTTGTACTCGTCGATGAACTTAGCGAGACTGAAGGCAGGTTCAATACCCAAGTCTGCCGACAACTGGCCGGCCGGGTCTTCGATTCCTTGCTGGGAGCGGGCATCGCCGGCCACGGAGAGAGCAGCCATCCGCATGATGGTCAGAAACTGCGAGTAGGTTGCTCCGTTAGGTGGGTCGTTGGGGAAATAAGCGTCGCGAATCCCTGCGCCCCAGGACACGAACAACTGTGGATTCAGCGCGGTCAATATCGCCGATGCGGCGGTGGGTCCGACTCCATCCGCTTCTGCGAGAACGTCATACGCGTGTTCGATCACGTCCAGCGTAGAGCACCGGAGGTCGTTGAATTCCAGAGCGGACGCCGATAGCGGCTCCAAGTAAGGCATAGCCTTAGCGACGGCGGCAGCGATACCTTCGGCTTTGTCTTGTGGAATTCGACATCCCCACTGGTTCACGTAGCGCAACAAGGCGAGCCAATCTGCGCCGGGACCCCCATTGTGCAGCGCGGTTCGAAATTCAGGATCCCGCGCCGCGAGGCTCACTGAATCGTCTACAAGTGTCCGAAACGCGTTGGCGGACCATTTGAGATGGTCGTAGGTGGTGGGTCCGGTCGCGTAGTTTGTCATTCTGTCCACACTCCACTGAATACTTCGGCTGCTGGGCCTTCCAAGAATACCTCGCCCTCGCCATCCCATTCGATGTTGAGGGTTCCACCGGGAAGGTTCACGTTCACTTGGTCACCGGTATGTCCCAGCATGCGGGACGCGACGCCGATAGCGCACGCGCCGGTGCCGCACGCCATGGTCTCGCCGGCTCCCCGTTCCCAAACGCGGGCGTCCAGTTGGCCGTCGTCGCGCACATTGACGATTTCGAAGTTCACACGGTCCGGGAAAATGGGATGCCTTTCGACCAGCGGACCGATGTTGTGCAATGGAAACTCTTCAACTGGCTGATCGATGAACGTAACGGCGTGCGGATTGCCCATAGATACGAACGTCAGGAATAGGCGAAAGTCCCCGGGATGAACCGCATAATTGATGATGGGCCCGTCCTGGGTGCTGATCGCGGGGTCGAGGGCCACCGGGATCTCCGACGGTGCAAAGCGCGGCAAGCCCATGCTCACCCGCGCCCCGTTGACCAGGCCACCGGAGTAATGAGGCACGATGGTGCGGACGCCTGACATCGTGTCTACCGTGACCTGGTCAGCGGTATTGGAAACGATCCCTCGTTCGATGGCGTATTTGGCGAAACAGCGGATTCCGTTACCGCACATGGCACCCTCGGAACCGTCCGAGTTGAACATCCGCATGCGTAGATCGGCTACGTCCGAGTCCATCACCAGTATCAGGCCGTCTCCGCCGACGCCAAAATGCCGGTCGCTGATGGCGCGGGACAGACCTTCCCAGTCACGTTCCGGCATGGCACGAGCGTCAACGTACACGTAGTCGTTGCCGGCGCCGTGCATTTTGGTGAATTCCATCGTCGAACTCCTCCGACCCCCGGCCCTTGCCCGGTAGTGCGGAATTGTATCACACAGTACTCACGCCCCGAGAAATTCGTGGACGTGCCGGCAGGCTTCGGCGACCGGCAACCCGTGGGTGGCGTCCAACCACAAAATGCGCTCGTCGCTACGTTTGAACCAAGTGTATTGGCGGCGCACCAATCGGTGGGTTTGAGTCTTGGAGCGTTGCACCGCGTCGTCCAACGTCAACTCCCCTGCCAGGTACTGCCCCAACTGGGAGTAACCGACGCCGGATAATGGGCCTTCGCCCAGGGTATAGCCCGCCTCCTCCAACCTCTGCGCTTCTCCGAGCAGCCCATCTTCCATCATGCGGTCGAACCTGGTGTCGATCCTGTCGTAAAGAGCAGACCTTTCCGCAGTCAGGCCGATGATCAGAGCGTCGTACGGAGGTTCGGGACTTCGCTCGGTTGCAGATGCTCTGCCTCCCAGGGCACGGACGATTTCCAATGCGCGGATGATTCGGCGCGTGTTGTGCCGATCGACGGCCTCAGCCCGTTCCGGGTCCAGCGATTTTAGTTCGCTGAAAAGCGCGTCGGTGCCCTCGATCTCTGCACGCGTTTCCAGACTGCGCCGGTAGACCGGATCCGGAGGCACCCTTGGAACCCGCCATCCCTCCAGGAACGCCCAAATGTATTGGCCGGTCCCACCGCAGAGGATGGGCAACCTTTCGCGGCGAACGATGTCCGTGACCTTGCACCGAGCCAACGGGAGGTATTCGCCCAGACTGAGCGGCTCGTCAGGTTCACGGATGTCGATGAGGTGGTGGGGCGCTGCCGCCTGTTCTTCGTGCGTAGGCTTGGCGGTGCCGATGTCCATGCCCACATAGACTTGACGGCTGTCGGCGTTAACGATTTCGCCCTGGAATCGTTGGGCGAGCGCGATGGCAAGGGCAGTCTTTCCTACCGCGGTGGGGCCGACTACGGCGATGAGGCGGGGAAGCTCCGGCATTCCCACATCCCGGAACCCGCTGGCTCAAATGGAGGCGAAAGCCGCGACGACGGCCAGGAACGAGTCGGCATCCAGGCTCGCCCCGCCGACCAGAGCGCCGTTGATGCTGTCCACCTCCGCGAAGTCGGCTGCATTTCCGGCGTTCACGCTGCCCCCATAGAGCAGTGGCGTGCTCGAAGCTACTTCCGAGCCCAGCGAAGCGGCGATTGTCGAATAAATCGCCCCACTCATGACCTGGTCGGCGATCTCGGGTGTGGCAGCGCGACCGGTGCCGATCGCCCAAACCGGTTCGTAAGCGACGGCGACTCTGCCCATGGCTGCCTCCGGGTCGATCTCGGCCAGGGCGCCGACGACCTGACGTCTGATGACCTCGGCAGCTTGGCCTGACTCCCGCTCGTCCAAGGTCTCGCCCACGCAAATGATGGGCTGGAGCCCGTGATGCAGCGCCGCCGCTGCCTTTCGTCCCACGGATTCGTCGGTCTCACCGAAAAATTGACGACGCTCGGAATGGCCGATGATCACATATTTGCAGAGGCCAACCAGCATGGGTGGCGCGATCTCCCCGGTAAATGCCCCGCTATCATCAGCGTGCATGTTTTGCGCGGCGATGGCGACGCCACTCTCCGAAACTGCGCCTCGTATCGCAGCCAGCGAGACAAAGGGCGGCCCCAGGACAATCTCAACGCCGTTCAGACCGGGCGCTCTACCGGCGATGGCGGATGCCAGCGCAACGCCCGACTGGATGTCGGTGTTCATCTTCCAATTGCCTACGACGATGTTTTGCACGACGGTCATTAGCGTCTGCGGGACACGGAAGCAAACCTACGGGCCAAACTTGGAGAGTTTACCCGAGTGCGATAGGGCCAGCAGCATTATTGTTTCCGCGGGAATGCGTCCCAGAGAACCTTGAGCGCACTGCCGCTCATTGAACCCGTCCACGCCCTCTCCCAGGGTCAGCTTGGAGTGCAGCATGAACGGAACCGGATGCCAGCTGTGTGACGCCATTATCGCTGGAGTCGCGTGGTCTCCGGCAACCATGAGCACATCGGGGTTGAGATCGAGGATGCGCGGCAGATGCACGTCCAAATCTTCGAGGCATTTGACCTTAGCGTCGAAATCGCCGTCTTCTCCAGCGGAATCGGCAGGTTTGTAGTGCAGGAAGAAGAAATCGTGGTCGTCCCAGTTGGCGTAGAGCGTTTCGACTTCTTCGCCAAAAGTCATCCCGGTCGGTATGATTTTCATGTTGGCGACCGACGCCAGTCCTCGGTACATGGGATAGGCGGCGATAGCGGCCGGATTGAGGTGGTAAACCCCTCCGAAGTCCGGCAGGTTGGGCAACTGCGCCCAGCCACGGAGCAGCACCATATTGGCCGGCTCATCCTCGGCAAGAATCCGGCCCGCTTGGTCCACAAATTCCTGGACTATCTGCGCGGTTCGTTCGGCCTCGGGCGTTATGGCGCTGGCCGGACGCGGCGCGACGCCCTCGCGTTGCGGGTCGGTTTCCTCGACGTTTTCAGACAGGCCGTCTCCACGCAACCTCAACACGAACCGGTAGTCCTGCACTGGGGATACGTCCAACTGCACCCCAGGTATTTCGATCCTGTCCAACCGTTCGCACAGTGGAGCGCTCAACTCAGTCGCGATCCGACCAGCCCTGCGGTCCGTCAACAAACCGTCGTCATCGACCGTGCAGAAGTTGCCCCGGGCCGCGACGTCTCCGGGCAACAACTCAACTCCGATCCCCAACGCCTCCAGGGCGCCGCGACCGATGATGTATTTCAGGGGGTTATAGCCGAACAGAGCCAAGTGACCGGGGCCGCTGCCCGGGGCGACCCCCACCTCAACGGGAGTGGTCAATCCACAAGCGCTCCGTTGGGCAAGGGCATTCAAGTTGGGGATATTGGCTGTCTCCAACTCGGACTTACGTGTGTCGGGGTGCGGCAATCCGCCCAAACCATCCGCTACCAGCATGATGATTTTGGATGGGGTGCTGGCGATGCTGTCGTGAATCTGTTCCAGGTCGATCATATCCGCTCCGGAATTGTATGGTTGTCAGGCGTCGGGAAGGGCGGATATACCCGGCAGGTCGCGTCCTTCCAGGAACTCGAGCGAGGCGCCTCCGCCGGTGGAGACGTGGGTCATGCGGTCCATCAGGCCGAGGGCTTCAACCGCCTCGGCGGTGGAGCCGCCGCCCACCACCGTGGTGGCATCACCCAAGGACGCGATGCTATCGGCGACCGTTTTGGTGCCAGCGCTGAATCTGTCCATCTCGAACACGCCCATGGGGCCGTTCCACAATATGGTCTTGCACTCGGCCAATTGGACGGCATAACGCGATGCGGTGTTCTCGCCCACGTCCATGATGTACCAACCATCTGGAACGTGGTCAACGGATGTGGTGGACAACGAGCCCGGTTGTGCAGCGAATTCGTCCGCCACTACAACATCGTCGGGCAGGTGTATCGACACGCCATCCCTTTCGGCTCGGGTGAGCACGTCCCTGGCAAACTCCAGGCGATCATCCTCAACGGAGGAGGCACCAACGGATTTGCCCGTTGCCGCGAGGAAGGTAGTGGCCATGCCCCCACCGATGAAGAGGTGGTCCAAGCGAGGCAGGAGGTTTTCCAGCACCAGGATTTTATCGCTTACTTTGGCACCACCCATCAGAGCGGCCAACGGGCGGCGGGGCTCGCCCAACGCCAATCCCAGGGATTCAACCTCGCGCTGTGTCAGCAACCCCATCGCGGACGGCAACGACTTAGGCACGCCGACGGTTGACGCATGGGCACGGTGTGCAACGGCAAAAGCGTCCATTACGAAACAATCCGCCAAGGCCGCCAGTTCTTGCGAAAACTTATCGTCGTTCTTTTCTTCGCCGGCATGAAACCGCAGGTTTTCCAGCAGATAAATGTCTCCTGCGGACATTTGGGACACTGCTTCGGTTACCTCGGCGCCGACGCAGTCTCTGAGTGAAACGATGGGGCGATTCAAGAGCACGCCCAGCCGGTCTCCCACCGGAGCCAACCGCACCGCTTCGTCCACCTGACCGCCAGGCCGACCGAGATGCGAGCACAGGATGATCCTCGCCTGCCGTTGCAGCAGGTATTCAATGGTCGGTAGCGTGGCCCGCAACCTCTGGTCGTAGTTGGCTATCGCCTCCACGCCCTGCTCGATGGGCACGTTGAAATCGACCCTGACCAATACGGTCTTTCCGGATACGTCCAACTGGGACAGGGTTCTCTTGCTCATCGAAACCCTCAGCGCACCGAGACTGATTGCTCGGCCACCATCCACTGGGCCGCGTGCTGTAGAGATTCAGGATGCTTTAAATTGCCGATTACAAGGGACGCTGCGTTTTCAGCATCTTGCGCTAACTGGCTAACGCGTTGCTCGGCATAATCCCGGGAACCAGTCTCTTCCAGCAGGGACACGATGCGCGCTGAATCGTCAGGCTCCAGCACCCGTTTCATGTAGATGCCGCCCAATTCCCGCTTGGTGGAGGTGGAGGCGTGCTGCAACGCGTGGATCAGGGGCAGGCTCTTTTTCTTATTGAGGACGTTGCTCGGTGTGAAACCGTCACCCTGGTTACCCCAAAGATCCGCGATATCGCATCGGATTTGCAGGGCCATGCCCAAAGTCTCGCCCCAAGCCCGCAAAGCCTCGGCAGTATCGGGATCGCCGCCGGACGCCAGTGCGCCGATTTTGGCGGAGCATCCGGCCAATGCTCCGGATTTCTTCCGGATCATGTCTAGGTAGTCAGACTCCGATACGATCAGTTGGTCCTGGTAGGTCAGGTCCATGTATTGGCCTTCGCAGAGCGTCAGACAAGCCTGGTCCAGAGATCGCAACGCTTCAAGCACCGTTTCGGCAGATGCGTCCGATTCGCTCAGCCTCATGAGCACTGACCGCGCCAACGCGTGGAGGCCATCGCCGGCGTTGATGGCTTGCGATGGGCCCCAGACCCACCAGATGCTTGGGCGACTGTCGTTTTGATCGATGCGGCCAGCCTGTACATCATTGTGTACCAGGACGAAATTGTAAGCAAGTTCGACCGCAGAGGCCGCCGGAATCGCGGGTTCGTAGTCTCCGGATACCGCATCGGCTGCGGCGAGGGCCAAAAGCCCGCAATGGTGAAGAGGAGTCAACACCGAATCGTCCGGGTTGCCGCGCTCGTCAACCCAACCAAAGTGGTATCGGAGCAGATCGTAGAGCATACCCTGGCGTTGCAGGAACGCGGCCCGAAGGTCGGCGTCGATGCCGGCTCGATACGATTCGTATTTCGTCACCGTGGTGATGTGCGTCCTCCCAAACTTGGGCTCTATTCTAGCCCTACCGTGCGGCGAATGTCGGATATTTCCAGCGCACCGGCGCGGAGAAGGGTTAATTCGCGGTCTGAAACTGCGACGATGGTGCTGGCAGTTCCCATCGGTTTAGCACCGGACGTAATGATACCATCAACCAGCGTGCCCAGTGTGCGCCGCAAATCCTCCGGGTCGGTAATGTCCGCTCCTCCGCTCGGGTTGGCGCTGGTGCCGGTGATAGGTTTGCCGATCCCTTCGGCCAAGGCCAACGGGACCTCGTGGTCTGGCATCCTGACGGCTATGGTGTCCAGTCCGCCGGTCAGCCGTGGCGGCAGGTCCGAAGACGCTGGCAACACTAGAGTGAGAGGGCCGGGCCAGAAACGCTCCGCAAGGGCGCCGGCCAGTTTGGAGCATTCACCGACAGCGCCAGATACCATTTCCACTTGTTCCCATCCCGATACCAGCACAGGGAGGGGCATGTTGGCCGGCCTTCCCTTGACCTCATACACCCGGTCCAGAGCTGCCGGGTTGGTGGCGTCTGCGGCGAGCCCGTAGAGGGTATCCGTTGGGATCGCGACTACCCCACCTCGAGCAAGACAGTCTATCGCGGCGTTGATTTCCGATTTGCTGACCATGCGCCAGCATTTTACCATCGCGACCTACCCGAATCCGGCTTCTCGGTGGTCTCAACCAACAGTCCAAGAAAACGGATACCCCGGCGATTGTGCTACCATAAGCCGCCGATTTTCTGATCAGGAAATCCCTCAATGACTACCAAGAACCAGACCGATGCCATCGTAGTCGTAGACTTCGGGTCGCAGTACACCCATCTGATCGCCCGACGCATCCGCGAGCTACGGGTCTATTCCGAGATCATCTCCGTCACCGCTGAAAAACCGGCGATTGCCCACTTGAACGCTCGCGGCATAATCCTCTCCGGTGGTCCCGCCAGTGTGTACGATGAGGGAGCGCCGGCGATAGCGCCCTGGATCATGGAGTCTGGTTTGCCGGTCCTCGGCATCTGTTACGGGATGCAGGCGTTGGTGCGCCAGTTGGGCGGGTCCGTGGTCGCCGGGGATGTTCGGGAGTATGGCCATGCTGATCTGATTTCCGATGAGGCGGGGTCGGGACTGTTGGCCGGTGTATCGACTCCGGCGCCCGTTTGGATGAGCCATGGCGACGCGGTCAAACGTTTGCCAGATGGCATCACGGCTGTTGGGCGGACTGCCAATACCGAGTGTGCCGCGGTTACCGACGGGAAGCGATGGTTCGGTTTGCAGTTCCATCCGGAAGTCCAACACACCCCGGACGGAATGACTATCTTGGGGAATTTTGTACACGACATCTGCGGCTGCCCGGGATCGTGGACTGCCGGCAATTTCGTTGCCGAGACCGTGGAACGGGTTCGGGACCAGGTCGGGAACGATCGAGTGATTTGCGGACTCAGCGGAGGCGTTGACTCATCCGTGGCGGCGGCACTGCTCCACCGGGCCATCGGACCGCAACTGACCTGCATCTTCGTGAACAATGGGTTGTTGCGACACGGTGAAGTCGAACAGGTACAGGATACCTTCCAGCGGGGTCTTGGGTTGGACCTGCGGTACGTCGATGCCGAGTCCCGTTTCCTGGACAGACTGTCTGGAGTGATAGACCCGGAGACCAAGCGCAAGACCATCGGCGGGGAATTCATCAGGGTTTTTGAGGATGCCGCCGCCGAAATCGACAACGTCAAGTGGTTGGCTCAGGGAACGCTGTATCCGGACGTGATCGAAAGTGAAACCTCGGAGAATCGAGCGTCCGCCCGCATCAAGACCCACCACAACGTCGGGGGTTTGCCTGAACACATGGACTTCGGCTTGGTTGAGCCGTTGCGCTACCTGTTCAAGGACGAGGTCCGGGCCGTGGGTCTGGAGCTTGGACTACCGGAGGAGATCATCTACCGCCAACCGTTTCCGGGGCCCGGTTTAGCGATTCGTATCATCGGCGAGGTTACGCCGGAGCGGGTCGCCTTGTTGAGGAACTGCGACCGCATCGTTCTGGAGGAAATAGAGGACGCGGGACTGTACCGGGATATCTGGCAAAGTTTTGCGGTGCTGACGGACAATCGAACGGTGGGGGTGATGGGCGATTACCGGACCTACGGATACGCTTGCGCGATACGCGCGGTCAACTCG
Source organism: Dehalococcoidia bacterium (assembly GCA_034423115.1). GTDB lineage: Bacteria > Chloroflexota > Dehalococcoidia > Lucifugimonadales > UBA3495 > Bin87. The sequence continues at coordinate 83,922 of DAOUJD010000073.1, forward strand.
GAGGATGCGATGACCGCCGATTGGGTGCGCCTGCCGTACGATGTCCTGGCGCGCATCAGCAACCGAATCGTCAACGAGGTGGATGGCGTGAACCGCGTGGTCTACGACATTACCAGCAAGCCACCCGGCACCATCGAGTGGGAGTAGCCGACGATGCGCGTTCTGGTGGTGGGTTCCGGGGGTAGGGAGCACGCTCTGGCGTGGCGCTTGGCACAATCACCGTCCGTAACTGAAATTGTCGCCGCGCCCGGAAACTCGGGCACGGCGGCGCTGGGCGATAACTTGCCCGTGTCGGACACCGACGTTGATGGCATGGTGGCCGCTGCTCTGGAACGTTCGGTGGAACTGGTCGTTGTCGGTCCTGAGGTTCCGTTAGCGCTGGGCTTGTCAGATCGCCTGAATGACGCCGGGATCCCGGCGTTCGGCCCCAGTCGGGCGGCTGCCCGCCTGGAATCCAGCAAGAGTTTTGCGCGGTCAGTTATGGACGCCGCCGGCGTGCCCGGCCCAAACTACCGGGTGTTTCAGAACGTCGCCGGGGCATTGAATTACGTTCAATACTATGATCGTCCGGTGGTCGTGAAAGCCGATGGCTTAGCGGCCGGTAAAGGCGTTGCCATGTGCTCCAATCGGGAGGACGCCATATATGCGGTCCGCGCCAGCATGGAGGAGCGCGCCTTCGGCGACGCCGGGGAAACCGTGGTCATCGAGGATTGGCTGGAGGGGCCGGAAGTGAGTGTCTTTGGGTTCACTGACGGTGCGGACCTGTCGCCCGTCGTCGCGGCCACCGACTACAAGCGCATCGGCGAAGGTGGATCTGGACCTAATACCGGCGGTATGGGAAGTTACGGTCCCCCCCACTTTTGGAACGATGAGCTGGCAGAGACGATCCGCGAGGATTTCATGCTGCCGGTGATCCACGAACTTGACCGACGGGGCGCGCGTTACCGGGGCGTTCTGTACTGTGGTCTGATGCTGACCGACCGAGGACCCCGCGTTCTGGAATTCAACTGTCGGTTCGGCGATCCGGAAACTCAGGTCATAATGCCGCAATTACTCACCGACCCCGTGGAAATCATGCTGGCATGCGCCACCGGCAACCTGAACGACGCCGAGCCCGTCCGTTGGTCTGGCCGTCCTGCGGTGGCGGTGGTCATGGTTTCCCGCGGTTACCCCGGGTCCTACCAAACCGGATTCCCCATTTCCGGGCTGAACGGAAGCGACGCTGATTACGGCTCGATGGTATTCCATGCCGGGGCGCGCCTCGACGACGATGGCGAAACCGTGCTGACGACCGGGGGGCGCGTGCTGGCGTGCGTCGGCACTGGAGAAAGCGTGGACGAAGCGCGTGACCGCGCTTACCGACGCGCCGCAGAGATCAGTTTCCAAGGAGCGTATTACCGAGGAGACATCGCTGCTGAAGCCGTCGCAATGGCGGCAACTGGACGCTGACGGGAACGATGGTTTCGGCGAGAAAACCCAAATCAAGCCGTGTCGATTGGGACGCGCTAGTCGAAACATTCCATGAGGCTGTATACGCTGGCGATTTGGTTCAGTTCCGCCGACGCCGGTGGGAGTACGACGAAAATCCGGGTGCCTGGCTTGAAACGGACAACCTGACCGTTTTGACGCAGTCGCAAGCAGATTCGCTCTACCGTGCCGCTGGCGGTCGCAACATCAAAAAATTCCGCTCCAATTTCATCGAGGATGTTCGGGAGTCGGTCGATTTCCTGTTGTACGACACGATCAAACTCGAGAACCGTTTCGAGGAATGCGCTCTCGAAACGGGAGGGTTCGGCCTGGTGGGCGCGGGCCGTGAGTGGCCTTCATATTTGTTGACCCTGCGAGAACCCACGTTGTTTGCACCGTGGAACCCCCACACAGAACGGTCGTTACGACGCCTGGGACTGCTGCCGCCGGGACTCAAACATGGACACACCGGGCTGGGTTACATCGATCTCCTGGACGCCTTGCAGGTAGTCCGAATCAGATTGGGTCTGCCGGACTTTCGGGCTGTTGACGAATTCTGTTACCTTAACGGGCGCATTTCGAGAGGCTCGGCATGAATGCCGCAGTAATCGGTTCGGAGGGTCTGTAAATGCCGTGGCAGGATGAACTGAGGCGCCTGCGTACCCGCGTGGACAACGAGGGTTATGGCCGCAAGATCGCGGAGATGGGCGAACGACGGGATTTGCTTGAGAAGTTCGCCACCGGACTGCGTATCGAGGATTTGCTTCGGGAGATGAATGAAGCTCTCCTGGACGGCGGCGCTCGCCTCATCGTGGACCGTTCTTGGCAGTACGATTTCGAGGGCGATGACGATTCGGATTTCAACGAACTTACCGACGAAATCCTGTACACCCTTTATTGGCACGACGGCGACCCCATTGAGCTGGAAGTTCGGGTCGGCATCGACGGAGACGACGCCGGGTACGTGATGGTTGAGGACGAAGAAATCGACGACGACGATGAGAGCATCCAAAAAGCCCTGCTGGATGCTTTCCGGGAAATCGCGGAAATCGCCGAGTAAATTCAGGCTCGCTAGGATTCTCGGTACGAATGAATCCGAGCATAGCGGCAAGCAACAAGGAGTATCACTTTGCCACTGGTAGGAGTAGTAATGGGTAGCGCCTCGGACGAGGAGGCCGTTCAACCCACCATCAACACGTTGGAATCCCTGGGCGTCGATTACGAGGTCAGGGTAATGTCGGCACACCGGACGCCGGAGCGAGTGCACGAGTACGCGAGTACTGCGAGAGAGCGAGGCATCGAAGTTCTGATCGCTGCTGCGGGCGGTTCGGCCGCTTTGGGCGGAGCACTGGCGGCACAGACCACGTTGCCGGTCATTGGTATTCCCCTCACATCCAGCGAACTTAACGGCTGGGACGCCCTTTTGTCCACGGCACAGATGCCGCCGGGAATCCCGGTGGCCGCCATGGCCGTCGGCGGTTGGGGCGCGCGCAACGCGGCCTACTACGCCGCCCAGATTCTCGCCATAAAGCACGACGACATCCGCGAAGCTGTCGAGAGTTACCGGCGGTCCCTGCGTGAGCGTTAGATCCCCAGGAAGCGACCGCCGACCACCGGCGGTGCTGGTCGACTTTGACGACACGGCGGCGGTTCAGAACGTCGCCGAGTTGCTGTTGCACAGTTTCGGTGATCCGACGTGGACCGATGTCCGCGAAAGATTTCGCCAGGGTGAATTGTCGCTCAAGGACTACCAGGAAATCACTTTCCGCCAAATGAGTGCAGATAAAGCCACCATGCAGGCCTACGTTCGCGACAACGCTTGTTTCCGCGACCATTTCGGTGAACTCGCGGCTTACTGCGATGCCAGTTCTATACCCATGTGCATACTCAGCCAAGGATTGGATTTCTACATCCAGGCGTTGCTGGATGACACCGGCTATCCGTCTATGCCCGTCCATGCGGTGCGGGCTGAGTTCGATGAGAACGGCGGTCGGATCGTCGGGTACGCATATGATTTTGCGTATCCCGATGCGCCGGAACTGGGCAACAGCAAAGCGTTGATGGTGCGCCGTTTTCAAGAGCAGGGCTATCACGTGTTTTTCGCCGGCGACGGACGCTCGGATTTTGAGGCCGGCGAGGTCGCTGACACGGTGTTCGCCCATCGGCAGATGGCGCAGATGTGCGACGATGCAGGGGTACCTTACACTGCTTTTACCGACTTTAGGCCGGTGCTCGATGCCCTGCGAAGTTATGTCTCTCACGCGGATTGACCCGGGAACCCCTATGGTAAAATATTCGGCGCTAAAGACATGCTTGCGGAGGCGTGATCGCCGTGATTGACCGTTACTCCAGACCCGATATGAAGCAGGTCTGGTCCGACGAAAACAAATACCGCATGTGGCTCGACGTAGAGTTGGCCGTGTGCGAAGCATGGACGGAAGCCGGCGTCATCCCAATGGAAGACATGGAAGCGCTAAGGTCGGCAACCTACAACCATTCCCGGATGATGGAGATCTTCGAGACGACACGCCACGACGTAACTGCTTTCCTTCGCTCCATCACGGAAACTCTGGGCCCCGAAGGCCGATGGTTGCATCTGGGAATGACCTCCTCCGACATGCTCGACACAGGGCAAGCGTTGCAGATGGTGGCGGCCGCAGATCTGCTGTTGAAGGAGATAGACGCAGCGATCGAAGCGGTCAAAGGGCAGGCGGTTCGCCACAAGGACACGCTGATGATGGGCCGGACCCACGGTGTCCATGCAGAGCCCATGACCTTCGGTTTGAAACTCGCTTTGTGGTGGGATGAACTCCGGCGACAAAAGGAACGACTGGAGGCAGCGCGCGAATCGGTCCGCGTTGGCAAGATCTCTGGCGCCGTCGGCACCCATGCCACAATCCCGCCGCACATCGAAGAGCGTGTTTGTGATCACCTTGGGTTGAAAGTTGCGCCCGTGTCCAACCAGGTGGTGCAGCGGGACAGATACGCGCACTTCATCACCACCTGCGCACTGGTAGCTGCCTCACTGGAGAAGTTCGCTACCGAAATACGCGGAATGCAACGCACCGAAATTCACGAGGTTGAAGAACCATTCGGCGCCGGTCAGACCGGATCGTCATCGATGCCGCACAAGCGCAACCCCGAGTTGACCGAACGGATCTGTGGCCTTGCGCGCACCATCCGCGGCAATGCCGTTCCGGCGTTGGAGAACGTGGCCCTATGGGGAGAGCGCGACATCAGCCACTCCTCTTCTGAGCGCATTATCCTGCCTGACACCTGCCTCATGCTGGATTACATACTCAGCATCTTTACCCACGTCATCAGCGGCCTGCGGGTTGACACTGACCGTATGTGGCAGAACCTGGAGAGCAGCAGAGGCCTGATTTTCAGCCAGCGCGTTTTGTTGGCGCTGGTCGAGGATAAGGGTATATCCAGGGAAGAGGCTTACGACATCGTGCAGCGTAACGCCATGCGCGCATGGGACGATTCGAAGGACTTCCGTGACCTGCTGAAACAAGACGCGCAGGCTACTGAGCATTTGACCGAAAACGAGATGGACGCTCTGTTCGACTACAGCTACTACACTCGCTATATCGACGACAATTTCGAGCGCATCGGGCTGTTGCCAGCCGCTGTGCTCGCGTAAATTCCTCCGTACCAAACCCTAAACTGGAACGAGCCATGATTATCGAAACCCGCATGTCCAACCGAATGCACCGCGGCAAGGTCAGGGATACCTATCAGTTGAACGACGACCTGTTGCTGATGGTGGCCACCGATCGCATCTCCGCTTTCGACGTGGTCCTGCCCAACGGGATACCGGACAAGGGCGCCGCGCTCAACGGGATGTCCGCTTTCTGGTTCGGGCTGACCGAACACATCGTTCCCAACCACCTGGTCGCGTTGGCAGATTCACCGGGCGCGGCACCGTATGCCGACAACCCGATCATATCGGACCCGGCATACGCAGAGGACGATGTCGCCCGGCAGGCCATGGTGGTCAAAAAAGCGGAACGAATCGACATCGAGTGCATCGTGCGCGGATACATCACCGGCTCGGCCTGGGGTGAATATCGAAGACAGGGTACCGTGTCCGGCAAGGAAATGCCGGCCGGAATGGTTGAAGGTGACCTGTTCCCTGAACCCTTGTTCACGCCGACCACCAAAGCGGAAGAGGGGCATGACGAAAACATGTCCGACGCGGAAGTCGAGGCGATGGTCGGAGCCGACATGGCTCAAAAGTTGGCCGACACCAGCAAAGCCGTGTACCTTTATGCCCACGATTACGCCAAGGATCGCGGGATCGTGTTGGCCGATACCAAGATGGAATTCGGCATCCTTGACGGCGAACTGATCCTGATCGACGAGTTGCTGACGCCCGATTCGAGTCGGTTCTGGGACGCGGAGGGTTATGCTCCCGGCAAGTCTCAGCCGAGCTACGACAAGCAGTTCGTGCGGGATTGGCTGACAGCGCAGGGTTGGAACCAGGAACCACCGGCGCCCGAGTTGCCGGAAGACATCGTGCAACAGACGGCGGCATTGTACCGGCTAGCCTACCAGCGATTAACCGGCCAATCGCTGTAGCGCGCTCCCGCGAACCCACGAAAAGTTCCAATGCCACCTTCCCGACACCGCCGCCGGCGGGCGGATCGACGTTCCGCTCGTCGCACTCCACCCATCGCCCAATCGGGCGGATTTCGTAGCCGTTGGTTACTTATCTCCTTCGGGGCGATCGCGGTGCTGTTCATCGTGGCCCTGTTGGTCCCGGCGGTTCTGCCGGTGAACTTCGGCGGTGGCGGACAGGGCAGGGCCGATGGGTATGTCCAGGGTATCGGCACTGAGGTGGAAACATCTGAGGACCGGACCCATTTCGCCGACAACTTCACGATAACCGACGTTACGGGTGGGGAAGGGTATTCGACCACGCCGCCCACATCCGGACGGCATTGGAATGGTTGGGCGGCCTGTGGCTTCTACGGGCCAGATCAGCCCCTGCCAGATGAACGCATCATTCACAACATGGAACACGGCAACATCGTCGTGAGTTACAACTTCTCGGATCCCGATCAGATCGCGGAACTAGAGGACGTGTTTGACTCCATTGGCAGAACCAACCTCTGGGGCGTAGCCCGGTTCTACGACCAGATCCCCGAGGGTACGGTGGCTCTGACCACCTGGGGCGTGATCGACGGCCCGATGGACGGAATCCAAAAAGATCGTATCGAGCAATTCTTCGAGGCCTATTCGGGCACGTTGAGCCCCGAATTTCCCAACAGCGGCGCGCCTTGCACCACCGGTGGCGTCATGAACCCCGCTTAGGGCCCGTCGTAAAACATGACGGCCAGGCCCCTGATTGTTGTTGTGGGATGCTTGTTGGGCCTCGCGATATTGGGCTGCGATTCCCCGCAGGATAGCGCCGTCCCCACACGTACCTTTGCCGTGATCTCAACGGCCGTGCCTACACCGACGCCATCTGTCTTGCCTACGCCAACGGCCGTGCCCAACCTCTCGACCACTGTCCCGGCCACGGCAACCCTGGCCCCCACAGCCCAAGTTACCGTTTCGCCGGCAAGGCTTTCGTCCACTCCCACCGCCCCAACGTCGTTGCTGCCTACGCCGACTTCACCAGCATCCCCGTCGCTATCCGATGTTCCGGTCACCGAAGGTCCGGTTCGGACCACCGTCATGGCGAGCCGGGACCATTTTCCGACCCAGATGAAGATCGGTGATGTTGAATCCGGCGGATATAGTACCGTCCCGCCCACCTCCGGCCGGCATTGGGGAGCCTGGAGCGACTGCGGTTTCTACAATTACCCGCTGCCCGACGAACTGCTGGTTCACAACCTGGAGCACGGGAACATCATTGTGAGCTACAACCTCACTGACGCGACACAGGTTTCCGCGTTGCGCGACGTGATAGAGTCAATTCCTTTCGCCGCCGAATACGCGATTGTTCGCCGCTACCACGAAATTCCCGAAGGGATGGTGGCGATGACCACCTGGGGCGTCCTTGACCGTATGATGGGAGTCGACCCGGAGCGGATCGCCAGGTTTTTCCAGCAGTTCCCCGGGAACACCGGTCCCGAGTTTCCCAACGGCCTGCCTTGTACCACCGGCGTCCAGATGACCGATTCGTCCGGCGGGTAATCTCACCTGGAGTCGAGGAGTCGCAACGTGTTTCTGGCCCGCATTTACGTGACGCTCAAACCCGCGGTCAACGACCCACAAGGGTTGACCGTGATGGGCGGGCTGCACAGCCTCGGTTATGAAGCTGTGTCCGACGTGCGCATCGGCAAATACATGGAGATCCGCTTGGATGAGGACGACCCTACTGTGGCGGAGCGAGCGGTCTCCCAGATGTGCGACCAGTTGTTGGCCAACCCTGTCATCGAGGATTTCCGTTTCACGTTGGAACCGCAGGACGGCTAGCGCGGCTAGGCTTCCAAAATCAAAGGGGCGGGTGAGTGCCCGCCCCTGTTCATTTGAAGGCTGGGTTTCAAGTTAATGCGCGTGTTCCCGCAACATCCCAACCAGTTCGTCGACGGTGGCACTTTGCCAGTCGGCGGCCTTGGCCGCCGTGCGAGCGCGTCGCTGCCGCCCGAAATCCTGGTCTGATATTTCGGGGTCTTCAGCGCGGATCGCCGCTTCGATCTCACCCTGCTCGCGGTTGGCAGCCTCTGAGCGTTCGATCCAGTGGCAAATGTACTCATGTCCCTGGTCGTAGAACACCGCCACCGGGATCGACATGTAAAGCCCCTCTTTGAGGAACTCGTTCATTATGTCGTGGTTTTGGTCCCTAGGGAATATGCGCAGTTCCAGGCCCGCTGCCTCCGCCACCCGCGCCAACACCGGCAACTCGCGCACCACGTCGCCGCACCAGTCTTCGCCGATCACCATCATCTTCGCCGGCCCGCCTTCAGTGCCGGCCAACTCCCGCAAAGCCTCGGTCTGGTCGGAACCCAGGCTGACGTTTGAGTAATATTCCTCAATGCGCGCCTTGTTTACCTTGACGGTTTCCATGTATTCATCGTAGGTCATTCCCTGTCCAAATCGCTCCAGGGTGACTACGCTGGTCTGCTGAGCCATTTTCATTCCTCCATTCGCTTTCGTGCGGGATCCCTCGTATGGCAGTAGCTGCTGGTAGCGCGGGCCGCCGGCCCGTCAGCCGATTTCTCAACCCCGTTGACCTCGGAATCCTGTCTCGATTTTGCCGTCCGGCCATACGATGATGGGCACGGTGTCGCCGAAATCCAGCGCCTCGTCCAGCGTGTCCTGGCTCTGGTCAACCCGGCGTTCCTCGTATTCCACGCCTTCCCGGCGCCATGCGGCCCGCAACGAATCACAGGCGGGACACACCGTCAGCGTATACACGATGGGGATATCTGCCATGTTTTGCCTCCCTTCGCGATGACCGATTATGGGCGGCATTCTACAACTTTGAGGCACCCACTGCTATAATCCGCCCGAAATCGTTACCGCTCAAGGAGATCAAAATGATCGCTCTGATAGTAGAGATCAACATCAAACCCGGATTCAAGGAACAGTTCATGGAGTCGATGCTCGGGGACGCCCGTGGCTCCAACAATGATGAACCGGGATGCCTCCGTTTCGACGTGCTGCAGGACAACGAAGACGAGAACAAAATTCACTTGTTCGAGGTCTACGAGGATGAGGCCGCCGTCGATGCCCACCGAAACGCCCCACATTTCATCAAGTGGCGGGAAGAGTGCGCCGACTGGTTCGCCACTGAGAACATCCGCAAGATCGCCACGCCCGTATATCCCGTGCCGGAGAAGTGGGAAAAGCGGCCGCCGGTGGACTGACCATTCGACCAGGTTAAACGCGGAGGGGCGGGTTTTGTACCCGCCCCTCGTTCGATCTTTCAATCCCCGACCGAGTTCACATCTGTCTTTGTAGAACGCGCCGGAATCCTCTGACGAAGGCGTCCACCTCAACCTCGCCCAGTTCGGTGGACATGGCGCCTACCAAGTTCGGCGCCAGCAGGAATCCCTCGTTGAGCATCCCCATGAATACCCGCTCGCTCAGGGACTTGTCACAGCGAGCAATGTCTCGATAGTTCCGGAGCGGCCCATCGGTGAAGTGGACGCCGAACAACGATCCGAGGCCCGTGACCAGCACCGGTTGCTCAAGCTCCGAGCAAACCTGTCGAATCCCGCCCCGCAGCATCTCGGTCATCTCCGCCAGCCGACGATACACGGTGGGCGTAAGTTCGGTGAGAGTTGCGACCCCAGCGGCCATGGTCACGGGATTCGCGTTGAACGTGCCGCCGTGGTTGATTACCGGTCCGCTGAGTGGACTGTACAGCGACATGATGTCCGAGCGGCCGCCGAACGCGCCGACCGGGAAGCCTCCGCCGATGATTTTGCCCAGCGCGGTCATATCCGGCGTTACGCCATAATGCTGCTGAGCTCCGCCGGGCAGCACCCGGAAGCTGATCACCTCGTCGAAGATGAGCAGAGCCCCGCTGGAGTCTGCGAAGTCGCGCAGCATCTCGAGGTAAGGCCCATCGGCCGGCAACATTCCCACCGAGCCCATAACGGGTTCCACGATGACTGCGGCCAACTCATCCCGGTGCCGTTCCAAGATGTCCCTGGCGACCACTACGTCGTTATACGGGATGATTACCGCCTGTTCCAACGTCCCTTCGGCCAAGCCAGCGCTCGAGGGAACCGACCGGGGATTCTCGTAATCACCACCCGTGGACGGGTCGATGCGGAGGCTGACCATCACCGCGTCGTGCGTTCCGTGGTAGCCGCCCTCCACCTTGGCGATCTTGCTACGCCCGGTGAAAGCCCTGGCGGCGCGGATCGAATTCAGCGTCGCCTCGGTGCCCGAGTTGGTGAATCGGACCTGGTCGAACGATGGAACACGTTCGCACAAGATGGATGCCAATTCCACCTGGTGCCGGTTTGGTGAGTTGTACGCCAGACCGCGCTCCATTTGTTCGCGGGCGGCTTCAAGCACGGGGGCCGGCCCATGCCCCAGGATCATCGTGGTCATCGTGTTGATGAAATCCAGACGTTCCACACCGTCGGCGTCGGTTACCACCGCTCCCCGGGCCGTGTCCGTGAAGATGGGATAGGGTTTCCAGAATATCGAGTGTCGGCTGTCGCCGTCCGGAAGATATTGGCACGCCTCCTCCCACATCGCTCGGGACTTGGGCGTGGAATCAATGTATCGGGCTAATTCATCTGTCGGCACGACATGCTCCATCTATATCCCTATATTTACAGGGCAAGCGAGAAATCCAAAGAGTCGGACGGAAAGTAACAGTGGCTTCAGTCGGCTCCCGCCGGACTTGCCGCCACCACAGGTCGGGCTTCGCCGCGCAAGAAAATGCCCCGCCAGAAACCACTGCCCACTAACGTCCCTACGACGACCAGCGTGAACGCAGCACCAGCTACGGCCATGATCAAGCCGGCGCGCCAGTGGTCTGCCAACGCGCCATAAAGCAGGTTCGCGAAAGCCATGCTGCCACCAACGTGCATCGAGTACACGGATGCCACCCGGCCCCTGATCTCGTCGGGCACCACCGAATGAATTACGGTATGCGTGATGGTCATGAACCCCGACGTTCCCAGGCCCATAAGCACCGCGGCGATCATCGAGATTCCGGTTTGGGAGGACAAACCCAAACCTATCGGCGTTAGGCTGCTGGTAAACCCAAGCAGCAGGAAAACCCGTCCCCTCGTCAGGTGGCTGACTATCCCTCCCACGAAGATGGACGATAGCAAGGCTCCGATCCCTAGGGCTGTCATCAGTGCGTAAACGTCGTTCTGATTGAAGGTCACTCCGTCATGGGATAGCTTTTCCAAGGCCAATGGCGGAAGCATCGATTCAAAAGACATCACCAGCACGCAATGCGCCAGGGCCATCAGGATAATTCCAAATATGAGCGGGGTGGTGTACGAATACACGAACCCGGCGGCGGTGTTCGACCAGAAACTGCGGTTGCGGTCTATCACGCCGCTGGACACGGTCCGGATGCTCAATGCGGCGGCGAGGGCGACCAGGTAGAACACTGCGCACGCCCAGAACACGACGGCGGATGTGCCGATGGTCAGCACCAGGTTCTGAATCGAGAACGACGCGCCGCCCGCCTGGAATATCGCGCCCGCGCCCACAAATACCGAGACGGCCAGGAGGATGGCGGGCCCCACGGCGCGCGATCCCTGCTGCATCGCTTCGTTCAACGCCACCGCGTTGGGCAGAAGTTCGCGCTCCACCAGATTGGGGGTCAACGATTGCGCCGCGGTCTGTTGAGTGGCCCGGAGCGTCCCGTTGATCACGGCCAGCGCCACCACGTACCATGGGTTGTCGATCCCGATCATCACCAGGATCGCCATCACCGACGCCTGGATGAGCTGCAGTGCGTACACCCACTGCAGCAGCGTTTTGCGCGTCATTTTGTCGGCCAGATAGCCGATGAACGGCGTAGCAAAGAACCGGGGCGACATCGCCGCAAACGTGATCAGCCCCACCCAGAGTCCCCAAGTGGCGTGCAGTTCGGGGATGCTGAAAACCCAGGCTCCCCGGGCTACGATGAGCGCCCAGGCTCCGCTTCCGCTTGATAGAGAGGCGACGGCCAGGAATCGAAAGTCCCTGTAAACAAGTGCAGCAAGGAACCGGTAGGCTTTCTGTGCCAGGTAACCGCGCTGCCGTTCTGGAGCCGTGGCCATCGTGAAACTCCTGTTGCCGCCTATGCTCTACGGGCTACAGGCGAGGCAACTCACGCCGGGTGTTCGCGCATTATAACCCACGCACTCCGGGGGTCAAACGGCGATGCGCGATTTCGGGCACGGCGATGATCAGGTTCGGCTTTCCAACCTCACCCGGGATACCAGAAAAACCTCATCACCATCCCGTTGGAGGCGGAATTCCGTAAATTCCGGCGCCACGGGGAGGTATTCCCTGATGGTGTACAGCATGTTGTCCCGCAGTTGGGACAGTTGAGGCGCAGAAACCTCCATCCGGTCCCTACGAATTGCTGCCTGGACCCTTTCCCGCGCGACTTCCCGGGGGGTGCCACCGCGACCCCGATTTCTGCGAAATATGCTAAACATGAGCGGACGTCTTGCGGTTGATGCCCATCAGGGTGCGGACTTTGTCCATGATCGACGTCGGTTGTTCTTCCACCGGATCAATCATCGGCAGGTATTCGCCGTCGATGCGCGCCGCGATCCGCACGAACTCGCGCCCGGATGGAGATTGGCTGTCATAGACCACGGGCGTGCCGTTGTTGGTTGAGGTAATCACCCGGTCGTCCGAGGGGACCAGCCCGATGGCATCCACGGCCAGCATGTCCAGGACGTCGGACGAGTCCAGCATGTCCCCTTGCCGAACCATGTCGGGCTTGATGCGATTGATGATGAGCTTCGCCGAATGGACGTCGTTAGCGTGGAGCAAACCTATCACCCGGTCGGCGTCCCGAATGGCCGATACTTCCGGCGTCGTCACCACCAGCGCCTCACGAGCGGCGGCGATGGCGTTGCGGAATCCCTGCTCGATGCCGGCGGGACAATCGACAATCACGTAGTCAAAATCCATCTCGAGCCGTCGGCAGAGGTCAACCAGTTGATCTGCGTTGATGCAATCCTTGTCCCGGGTCTGCGCAGCCGCTACCAGGTATAGCTCACCGGCATGTTTGTCGCGGATCAGCGCCTGCTCGAATCGACAACGCTCCTCCACCACGTCCACCAGGTCGTACACGATGCGGTTCTCCAGGCCCATCACCACGTCCAGGTTGCGGAGGCCGATGTCGGTGTCGATCACCACGACCCGGTTGGACCGCAAAGCGAGGGCGGTGCCGACGTTGGCGGTTGCGGTAGTCTTGCCCACGCCTCCTTTCCCGGAAGTCATGACGATGGTCTTACCGCTCATTGGGGTTTCCTCCGTGGTCGATGGAGTGGTTTTTCAAGTAGGGCGACACGCGGACTACGCGGTTTTGCACGCGCGCGATGATGGGGATTGCATCCGTATCACCCCGAGGACGGCCGGCAACTCCGCGAGCGTCTTCATCCTCAGCCAGGAAAGCACTGATTCGCAACTGCGGAGATATCGACGACATTGCCAGGATGATAGCGGTAGAATCACCGCCGGCCCCGGCGTGGGCCGTTCCACGAAGGGTCCCAAATACGAGGATATCGCCTTGCGCGACTATCTGCGCTCCCGGGTTTACGTTGCCTATCACAACTACGTTGCCGGGGAAAGTTAAGACCTCTCCCGCGCGGCAGGTACCACGAACGATATCCGCGGGCACACTCCGGCGGTTCGTACCGGGAGATTCCTCAACAGTCTCCTCATCCTCCGACATTAGATCAGGCTCAAGCTCATCAGGTTCGGAATTGCCGTCCTGTTCTTCGCCATGGAATGAGATCGAAGTGCGGGTGTGCAGAGCCATTAGGTCGGTGATACGTTCTTGCTCCCGGGCGAGGACGCTGGGATCGCACCAGAATTGCTTGATGTTTAATCCTGATTCCGACTCGATCACTCTCCGGATGCGTTCTTGCGCGTCATCGGAAAGTATCCGTTGGCCAATATCGACCAATACATCGCCTTGAGCGTAGAGATACCGGTTGCTCGCCAAACGGTCTCTCAACGTGCGACAGGCGGTTTCAACCGGTACGCTGTCGTCAATCTCCAAGTTGACCAGAGCGCCCCGGCCGGAGATCTTCACCAAATCCCGGTCGGTTGTAGTACATTCCGCCGCCATCACCAACATTTATAGCAATGTGGCTTGGCATTACGCATTAGGCGGTTCGTGCGGTTTTCACTAATTTCCAAAAATTTCATTGGAAATGGGACAGCAACTTCGGTCGCTTCGAGATCTGGGCGGCGCCATTTGAACCAACAACGCCGGACCCGGGTGCTATTATTCCCGTAGGTCCGACGGCTACACGCACGCGGTCATTCGAGTGGAGCGACGCGAGTTCAGTCAGGGCGGTACGGGATCTCCTGGTCGGTCAATCCCAGCCGGTTGCCATCCAGGTCCTCGATGGCGGCAAAGGTGCCCCAAGGCAAATCTCCTGGTTCCATGGCTATTCTGACTCCGCGCTTACTCAGCCTTTCCACGGTGTCCCGGACGTCCGGACAGTAGAACACCAGGGAAGATTTCCGTTCCGCCCAATCAGGCATCAATTCTCGCGGATAGATCACGATGCAGGTCTCGGCACCTTGGGGCGCGACCTCCACCCATTCGGCGTTTGCGCCCATTTGCATCCTGCGCCGCACCTCAAACCCCAGGACATCTACATAGAACTCGACCGCCTTCGCCTGATCCTCCACGTAAACCCCCACGGTTTTTATTGCCCCAATCATGTTCAGCTCCAAAGAAAATGGCCGGAGCCAATCGCGGTGGCCCCGGCCTGCGTTGATCTTGCCGCTCGATGGCGCGGCGAATGCCCGTCCTAGTCTGGACGCCCGAACACTGCCACCGAGCAGGTGAATGAACCGGGCCGTCCTCCCAGGTTATGGGTGATGCCGAGGTCGGCCTTTTGGAGTTGTCTGCCGCCGGCCTTGCCCTGCATCTGCTTGTACACCTCGTAGATCATACGGATGCCGCTGGCACCGATGGGATGCCCGAAGCATTTCAGGCCGCCGTCAGTGTTGACCGGCAGGTCTCCTTCCAGTGAAAACGCTCCGTCGGACACGTCGGCGCTCGCCTGGCCGCGTGGACTGAAGCCCAAATCCTCCATGATGATCAGCTCGGTTATGGTGAAACAGTCGTGCACCATCGCCATGTCGATTTCGGCTCTCGGGTTGGTGATTCCGGCCTCCTCGTATGCGGCTTGACTGGCGCGCACCGTCTCCGGGAAGTGGGTGAAGTCCCAGTCGTCCCTGAGCACGCCGAACGCACCCACGGCGAGCCCCAGCCCTTTCACCAGGATGTAGTCATCCCTAAGTGTCCTGGCGATTTCGGGAGTGGTTATGATCGCCGCGGCCGCTCCGTCGCTCACCCCACAGCAGTCGTAGAGGCCGAGCGGCCAGGCGATCATCGGAGCGTTGATGATTTGATCCTCGCTCACCTCCCGTTGGAAGTGGGCTTTCGAGTTCAGGGTACCGTTGTGGTGGTTCTTGGTAGCTATCTGCGCCAGCGTACGCTTCCCATCGTCGTAACCAATGTCGTATTGGTGGAAATAGCGCGTCGCCGCCATCGCGAACTGCGACGGTGGTGGGGTGGGCGGCTCCACGTCGGACCCGGGGCCGGCGGCGATGGCAAGACCAGAGAATCCGCTGTCCTTGAGTTTCTCCACACCCATGGCCAGCACAATGTCGTAGACACCGGCCGCCACGGCGTAACAGGCGTTGCGGAAAGCGTCAGTTGCGGTGGCGCAAGCGTTCTCCACTCGGGTGATAGGTATGTAGTCCAACTTCAAAGCCTCGGCCAGTGGTTGCCCGGTGCGGAAACTGCTGACCGTGCCCAACCATGCGGCCTGAATGTCGTCGGCGTCCAGTCCCGAGTCTTCGTAAGCTTCGTAGGCCGCTTCCACCATGAGGTCGGCCGCCGACGCATCCCACCGCTCGCCGAACCGCGTGCAACCCATGCCCACGACGGCCACTCGATCACGAATTCCACTCATTGCTCTGCTCCTCTGATCAGGCGACAACAGCGACCGGAACCGGCGTTCGCCTGGGTATGGCTTTCCAATAATAGTTGTGGATCCCGTTGACCACCCGCAGTTTGCGGAAGCTCATCTCCACCGGCATCCCGACCCGTACCTCGTCCAGTTCCCGGTCGGTCATCATGCACAGCACGCGACCGCCGCCCTCGAAGTTCACCACCGCAACCACCAACGGCGTGTCAACTGCGCCGGCGATGTAGTCCATTGAGTATGTGAATAGCTCCCCGCCCTTGTCGCTTAACCTCACCGGTTCGGTGTCGCCGAGGCTGCGACATTCCACGCACACCCGTTGCGGCGGGTATTGGACGTAACCGCAAGCTTTGCAACGCGCTCCGTACAGGCGGACGTTTTTGTCCGCTTCCCGCCATAGGGCTGAAACCGACGGGGACGCGGGAGCGGGCCGGCGGGACGCATCATCCAGCATCCACACGTCGCGCCAACGGGCGTAAGTTTCGTAGCTAACCAGCAATTGTTTGGCTTCGATCCATCCCGTCAATCCCATCGCAGGCCGCAGCGCCGTCGCGATGTCCGCCGTCGCCTCGAAACCCAGAACGTCGCTGCCGTCCCCGTAGGAGATCGCCAGGAGCAAATCGCCTGGGGCCGCGTTTTCCAACGCGCCAACCAATAGCATCGGTACGAAGGCCGCTCCGGTGTTGCCCACCGCCCCAAGCATCGACGACTCTGTCTGTGCTTCGGAAAATCCCAGTTGGCGAGCCAATCGGGCGTGCCGCCTGCCATCGGGGGCGTACAAAGCGACTTTCGCAACGTCGGAAGGAGTAACGCCGGCCCGTTGGCAATATCCGTTTACCGCCTCTGGAACGATCCGTTCGATTCCTTCCTCGGTCGCGAACCGGTCCTCCCACGAACGTACGAACGGGTCTCCCGGCGAGCGCCAGTTGTCCAGCATGTTGTCGGTGATCGAATGGCTGCCCTTGGATTCAGCGATTACGCCATCCGCTGCTATAACAAACGCTGCGGCGCCGTCGCCGGCCGCTCGCTCCGTCTCACCGCGCGGCGGCCCCTGCCGGCTGTCGGCGACCACTACCAACACTTCACGAGCGCTGCCGGCGGCCACCGCGTCCAGCGCGGATTTGATGGCGTTCGTTCCGGCTCGAAGCACGTTGGACACGTCGGTCGCGAATATATCCTGCCGCAGGTCCAACGCGGCGGCCACGATGGACGCGCACTGCTTTTCCGCATAAGGAGCCGTGGTACTAGCGAATATTATCCCGTCGATGGCATCGCGATCACGGCCTGTCAAACAATCGATCCCTGCCGCGACCGCCATCGTGACGCTGTCCTCGTCGAAATTGGCCACCGCACGCTCCACGCGGGAGTTCCAGCCCGCGGTCTCGGCACCGAGCCGATAACGCGGGACATATGCGCCGTATGCGGCAATGCCTGCCAAGATTTCCACTCCAAGTTTCGAAACGGGGTAGTCGCGATGCTATCAGCGTGCGGGAAAGGGTGTCAACGGAGCACCATGCTACAATGCAATTGATGGCCCCGTACAACAAACCCGGACGGCTGACGGTCTTCCTGTTCGCGCTGTTTCTCCTTTTTGCCGTCGCGGGATGCGCCGGTGCGACGCAGGGCGGCGCCGACCTAACGTCGGCGGGCAACGACCTCCCAGCCGATTTGTCCAAGCTTGGTGAAGCTTACGGCATCCTGCTAGATGAACACGTCGACAACGAAGAAATCCAATCCGACAACCTGGTGGATGGCGCCATTCGCGGACTGCTGGCGGCCCTGGACGACCCGCATGCTTCATATCTCACTGCCGAGCAGCACGCCAGGGAGCAGGAAGGTTACCGCGGGTTCTTTGAAGGCATTGGAGCCAGGGTCACCCTGACCGACGCCGGATTGACGGTTATCGCTCCCATACCAGGAGCGCCGGCAGAGGAGGCAGGTATTCGCGCCGGGGACATCATCATCGCGGTCGATGGGGAACGAATCGATCACCTGACCTTGATCGAAGCGGTGAATTTGATCCGGGGACCGGGCGGCACCGACGTTACCCTACTGGTCAGGCATGTGGACAGCTTCGAAAACGTGTCCATCACGGTAACCCGAGGCCGGATACCAATTGACAGCACGGCGTTTCGCATGCTCGACGATGACATCGGCCACCTTTGGTTGTACAGTTTCTCCGACACTACGGAGCAGGAAGTGCGCACGGCTCTTGATGAATTCAATGATGCCGGCGGGCGCGGTCTCGTCCTCGATCTGCGCAATAACCCCGGGGGTCTGTTGGCCTCGGTGGTTGATGTTACCGGCATGTTCCTGGACGGCGGACCCATCCTGTACGAGATCGACGCGTCGGGCAAACGTATTGACCACGAGGCTGGCAACGGCGGCGATGCCACGCACATTCCTTTGGTGGTATTGGTCAACCAGTTTTCCGCCAGCGCCAGCGAAATCATGGCCGGCGCGATCAAGGTCAATGACCGCGCTACGGTAGTAGGCGTAACCACATTCGGCAAGGGCAGCGTGAACATCACCCGCGAACTGTCGGATGGCTCAGCAATCTACTTCTCAATTCGTCGCTGGTTCCTGCCCGACGGCACGCAAATCGAAGGCCACGGAGTGACACCGGACGTTCTGGCCGACTCGGAGGTGGAGACGTTGCCGATCCCATTCGAAGAAGATGGGGCCCTGCAAACGGCGACCGAAGTCTTGGAAGCGACTTTAGCGGGAAGGTAGCGGTATCCTGCCATCGCGCGCGAGGGGGACGGCAAGCGGCAAACCGCGATCGATTGGCATCTCCTCACTCGATATCCCGCGCCTCTTTTTCGCCGCATGGTCGGATCGCGCCCATCACTTGCGGAGCGGTGATAAACTGGACTCTGTGAAACGAGATGGCTAGAAAAAATCGGAACAGCAAAAAGAAGGTTGCCAACCAGTCGGCGGGCAACAACCGGCAGGTGGCGATCAACCGCAAGGCTCTCCACGACTACGAAATTCTTGACAAGGTGGAGGCCGGCCTCGTCTTGACGGGTACCGAGATCAAATCGATCCGAGCCGGCAAGGTTGACTTGCGTGACGCGTACGCCCGCGTCCAGGACGGAGAATTGTGGCTACACGGCGCCCACATTGCGCCGTACGACTCCGGCAGCTACATGAACCACGAGCCCAAGCGACCGCGCAAGCTCCTGGTCCATCGCAGCGAGATCAGCGATCTCGGGGCCAAGACCGCGGAAAAAGGTCTGACCCTCGCGGCGATCCGCATGTATCTCAAAAACCACCATGCTAAGGTAGAGTTGGGACTCGCCCGCGGCAAACGCCAGTATGACAAGCGGCAGGCCATCATCGACCGCGAGCGGGAACGGGCAGCCCGGCAGGCGGTGAAGGAGTGGCGGGAATAACCCTCTCGTTCCTAGCACCGCCGCGTTGCGTTATAATCCGCCTCGACAATCCGCGCCCCGGCGTTTGCGTCGGAGGCGCGTTATGTTGAGGAGAACACGCTTTGATTCGTAGCCTGCGGGGAATCGAACCCAAGATCGCAGATACCGCATGGGTCAGCGAAGCCGCTTACGTAGTCGGCAACGTCGTGATCGGCGAGTACAGCAGCGTGTGGCCCGGCGTCACCATCCGCGGCGACGGTGATGTCATCACCATCGGCAACCACGTCAACATCCAGGAAGGCTCGGTGGTGCACGGCGACGGTCTCGTCATCGAGGACTACGTTTCCATAGGGCACTGCGTAGTGGTGCACGGCGACCGAATCGGACGGGGAAGCCTCCTGGGCAACAATAGTACGTTCCTCACCGAGTCCACTATCGGGCAGGAGTGTCTCATCGCGTCCAACGCAGTCGTCCTCTCCAACGTCGATGTTCCTGACCGCAGTTTTGTTGCCGGCGTGCCGGGATCAATCAAGCGTCAGGTCAGTGAGGAGCAGATCGCCCAGATGCGCATGACCGCGGAACATTTGGTTGAACGGGCCGGCTGGTTCAAGGAAAGCGGTCTCTAACCGGGAAATCCATCGTTAATGCCGTAGGGGCGAATGATTATTCGCCCCTACCCTGTTCCCGATCCGTCACGTTGGGTTTCATCCCAGGCGTTCTGCCACCGGCAGCACGTGCTCCGCCAGGTGTTCCATAACCTCGATGCATGGGCCGATTCCGTCCACGCGGAAATCAAAGGTCAGTTGGTCGATTCCCAGTTCGTTGCAGTAGTGAACGTCGTCGATCACTGCTTGCGTCGTGTTGATCAACGCTCCGCCTGATCGCACGCCAACGCCTTCCTCGGCACCGCCCATATCTGTGAAATGCAGGCTGCGCTTCAGCGAAATCGTTATGTCGGCCGGGTCCCGGCCCGCCTGTTCGGTTTGCTGATGCAGATACGGAAGATTCTGCGCGACGAAATCGGGGGTCTGTCGGGTCGTGTGCCAGCAGTCGCCGTATCTCGCGGTGCGCCGCAGTGCGCGCCTGGTGTGGCCGCCCACCCAAATCGGGATGCGGGGCTGCTGCAACGGTTTCGGCTCGAAATAGATGCCATCAATCTGATAGTACTTGCCCTGGTAGTCCGGTTCTTCCTCGGTCCAGAGCGCGTTGAATATCGCCAGGAACTCGTCGGTCATGGGGCCACGGTCGGCGTAAGGGACTCCCAGGATGTCAAACTCCTTCTCCAGCCATCCCACACCGACGCCGCAGATCATGCGCCCACCCGAAAGCACGTCGAGCGATGCAAACATCTTGGCCTGCACTACGGGGTTCCGGTAGGGCAATATCAGTACGGTGCTGCCCAGTCGAATCTCGCTGGTGCACGCCGCCATGAACCCTAGCATGGTCATTGTTTCCAGGAACGGCTCATCCGATGGCCGTTGAAACGCTCCAGTGGGCGTGTAGGGATACTGATTGGTCCCGCCCACCGGCAGCACGATGTGGTCTCCCGCCATCACCGACTCGAAACCCAGTCGCTCGGCGCGTTGGCAAAACTCGCGAATGCCCTCCGCATCCGGCAAGCGTGGAATGCTGACACCTATTTTCATCGAAAATGCTCCTGGCGCCGGTTGATATTGGGGACATCGGTATGCGCCAATCCGGCGGCGGCGGAATTATAGCATCAGCGTCTGCCGCCAAAGTGGCAACCTCATCCGCCGCGCGCCCTGTTTACCTGATGATGGATTCGGCCAGCATGTACCTGCGGATTCAGGAGACCGTGTTTCTGCGCCAGCGTATTTCTCCCAGGCACTTCGCGCATACTCGATTAGACATCATTCGACGTTGCAGAACCTGCCTGAACCATTGCTGGCCGCATCCGCATTCCCCGACCCATTTCGCGGCGGTGTGCTGGACACGGTGGCACCGTTCGCCGGCGCAGCCTATCTCGCGTGCCCTCGCCTTCCAAACTTTGTCATGATTGTGCCGAGGCCCAACTATGGCGTGGGCGATCTCATGCAGAATCGTGTCCTGGATGTCTGAGCGCGTTGCTGCCAGGCAGTAGCTCACCGAAAGGTCAATCCGCCGTTTTTGGTAGCGGCACACGCCGGCGCGGGAAGGGGCTAGATCAAACCCGAACGTCCACCCATCCGGCATCGACTTGGTGGAGACACTCCGGCTGATCAGTTCATGGGCGATTTGCTCGACCTCGGGCAGGGTACACTCGACGGTGGGAGCGGTTTCAATCGCCAGAATTGCGGCATACGGCACCGACCACTGGATACCCTCATCACTCAGCACGTCGGCATGGCGGAGGCGCAGGGCCGTTACCTTGCCGCCTAGCTCTTGACCCGGCCTGACTCGGAACCTGATGACGCTGCCCACGGGCGTGGCGGCACCGGCAAAGTCGGCGGTTATTTGGCAACGTCGTGGTGCCATATCAAGCGCCAGGCCGGACGATCCTATCCGGCGGCTGGCATACCATAACTCATTTGGTGGAAATCATAAAAATCGTTCTTGCCATTATGCTACGCGATGCTATAATCCGCCTAAATTCAGTAGCCACGCATGCTTGTGGCTAGTAACTAGTCCACTTCCAAGAGGAGGCGAGCTCATGGAAAAGGGAGACACCATTATCAATATCGGTCCGGTGGACGTAGCGTTGTCCTACCGTCAGGAAATCATGCCCGACCAGGGTCTCATGGTCCAGGTCTATGGCGACGTTGACGGCCATGACACCGAGATACTGCGGTTCGACTGCTTCGACCAGGACCCGCACTACCACTATGGCCCGGAAAACATGAACATCCGGCTGCACATGGACAAGACCACCGTGGGCACCCCGTTGGGCTGGACGTTGAAGAACATTCGGACCAACCTTCCTGCCATGGTGCGCCGAGCCGGATACGACGATCTGGCATCCGCCGTTGAGTCCCAGGGCGTCGACGAGAACAAGATGGACGAGGTCGACGAGTGCGCCCTCGGAAAGGCTCGGAACGAGCGCCGGACCGTCACCCACTTCCGCGGCGACCACATTTACGAGGCTGGCAACATCCGCTTCGGCGTTGAATTCCGCTCCAACATCGGCGCTGCCAACGACCGCGGCGTGGCTATTCACGTGCTGACCGACCATCTCGGACAGGAATTCGAGCTGTTGGCTTTCGACTGCTTCGAGATCGCGCCGCACTACCACTATGGCCCCCGCAACCAGGACATCCGCATCTACTGGGATACCACCACCAGCGGGCACACCCTGGCTTGGACCCTCGACCAGTTCAAGTCCGGCAACATTGCCAACATGATCGACCGCGCCGGCTACCCCACTGTCGCCGCCAATGTCGACAACGACCTGGTCCAGGCGGTCATCCCCGCCATGGAAGAGAAGGCTTGGGCCCTGGTTGGCACCAACCAGCAGTAAGCCTTTCACACCATTGCGCAAGCGTAGGGGCGGGTTTGAAACCCGCCCCTAGTTTTTTTGAGACCAGCTCCAATCGGCCTTGTTACATCATCGTGTAGCCGCCTGAAACGCTCAGGGTCTGGCCGGTGACGAAACTGGCAGCGTCGGATGCCAGGAACACCACCGCGTTTGCAACCTCCTGCGCCGACCCGATGCGCCGCAGCGGATACGTTCGTTTCACCCTTTCCACGACTTCATCCGTGAACAACTCCTCCATGCCTTGGGCCCACATGCTGTCCGTGCCTGCGACCTCTGACTGTGGAGGGACCGTCAGTCCCGGACACACCATGTTGAACCGGACGCCGTGTCGGCCGTTTTCCCGCGCCAGGGATTTACTCAACGCGATTACGCCCGCCTTGCACGCGGAGTAAACGGCCTCCCGGTATTCACCGATCCGGCCGGCGTCACTGCTGATGCTGACCACTGCCCCGCCTTGCCGGTCGATCATGTGCGGCAGGACCGCGTTAATACAGTTGATCGCACCCCAAAGGTTTACGTCCACTTCCTTGACGTGCTCATCCCGCGATTTCTCCATGAACAGGCGGTCTATGGTCCACCCTACGTTATTCACGAGGACGTCGACGGAACCCATGAGCGCGATGGCTTCGGTGACCATCGCATCAGTCTTTGCTCGGTCCGTGACGTCGACGTCAATCACCGTGGCCGTAGCGCCGGACTTCAGAGCCCTGACTTCCAGCGCGACCCGTTCGCCAGCGGCTTGATTCAGCTCGGCGATGGCGACGTTGCAACCCTCGGCGGCGAACGCTAGCGTGATCGCTCTCCCGATGTTGTTACCGCCTCCAGTGACGATGACGTTCTTGCCTTTCAATCCCAGTTCCAACGGCTATGGCCTCCAATGGTGTTGGTCTTCGAGGGTATTCCTCAACGCATAAAGATTTTCGACGTCGGCCCGGTTGTATTCCAATAGGAGATCCAACGCCGATGTATTGGCCTCATCCAGGTATTTGCGCCAAAGCAAGACGGCGTCATGTCCGCCCATGTCGGGCAAGTCGCGCCGTTCTATCCCCAAGACGCGTTCGATGTGTTTTAACCCTCCGCGCAGGCCGGCCCTACGGGAAACATGCATCAGATCGTGGTGCAGGAAACGGCGGCGTAGATCAATGCCGGGCTTCCAGGCAAGGAATGGGAGGTCAAAACTGCTGCCGTTGAACGTGTAGATGGTGGTAACGCCCTGGAGCATGTGGTCGATGGCATCTCGGGTTATATCCCCGCCCACCAACTGTTCCACCGACCAGTCCCCAGGGAAATCGATGGCCACGCCCACGACCGTAGGATACGAACCGCCTCCGATGAATCCCGTGGTCTCGATGTCCAGGTAGGCGTCCAACCGCGATGGTCAGTGACGGAAATGCCGGACGCCGGTGAACACCATCGCTATACCCGCCGCGTTTGCCGCCGCAATCACCTCGTCGTCCCTGATTGATCCCCCGGGCTGCACGATGGCAGTGATTCCAGCCTCGGCCGCCAGTTCGATATTGTCGGGGAACGGGAAGAAGGCGTCCGACGCCAGGACGCACCCAGAGGCTTTGTCCCCGGCCGCTCGTTGCGACAGGTGGACGCTGACCACACGGTTGGGTTGTCCGGCACCCATGCCCACCAACTGCCGATCCTTCACGAATGCGATGGCGTTGGACTTTATGTGTTTCACCGCCGTCCACGCGAAAGCCAGGTCAGCCAACTCGGCGTCAGTAGGGCTTCGGTCAGTAGCGGTATCCCATTTCTCCGGATCCTCGTGAATGGCGTCCGGGTCCTGAACCAGCATCCCGCCGCTCAGCGGGCGCACGTCGTATACTACTGTCCCCGGCGATGGAATGGCGGGGTCCACCGATAGAATGCGCAAATTCCGCTTGCGTTGCAGAATCTCCAGGGCGTCGCCGTCGTATCCCGGCGCGACCACCACCTCGTAGAACACCGGACCCATCGCCTCGGCCGCTTCAGCCGTTACATTCCGGTTGAAACCGACAATACCCCCGAACGCCGATACGGGATCGCCTTCGTAGGCCAGTTGGTACGCCTCTGCGAGGTTATCGCGGGACGCCAGGCCGCACGGATTGGCGTGCTTGATCACGCACACGGCGGGCCGGTCATAGTCGCTGACCGTACGCCAGGCCGCATCCGCATCCATCAGGTTGTTGAAAGACAATTCGCGTCCGTGCAACTGCCGGGCGCGAGCGAGTCCCCCCGATCCACCGTTGGCCGGCACGTAGAGAGCCCCTTTCTGGTGGGGATTTTCACCGTACCGCAGAGACGACACTCGCTCCAGCCCTATCGTCACCTGCGACGGCATATCATCATCGCCGGCCTGACCCGACGTCAGGTATTCCGCCACGGCCGCGTCGTACACGGCTACGTGCTGAAAAGCTTTGGTGGCCAAGCGCCTCCGTTGGTCTTGGTCCAGGCCATCCCCAGCCAGCGCATCGGCGACCCATCCGTAGTCCGACGGATCCACTACCACGGCGACCGACGGGAAGTTCTTCGCGGCGGCGCGCAGCATCGTGGGCCCGCCGATATCGATGTTCTCCAACGCGTCATCCAGCGTCACTTCGGGCTGGCTGATCGTATCGACAAACGGGTACAGGTTGACCACGACCACGTCAATCGTCCCGATCCCGTGGTGGTCCAGTTCCGCCATGTGTTCCGAGGAATCGCGCCGTGCCAGCAGCCCGCCGTGGATCACTGGGTGCAGGGTTTTCACTCTGCCCTCCAGGATCTCCGGCGATCCCGTTACGTCCGCCACTTGTCGGACCGGTACACCCGCATCAAACAGGCTACGGTGTGTTCCTCCGGTGCTGATCAACTCGAACCCGGCCCCCGAGAGGCGCTTGCCGAGTTCTTCGATCCCCGTCTTGTCGAATACGCTGAGTAAGGCTTTCAAGTTTCCTATGGTCTCCCTTTCTGTAGATGAATGCTGATCAGAATCCACCTCCGCCACCGCCGTCGAACCCACCCATTCCGGCCCCCGGGTCCGTCGGGTGATTGAAATGACCGACATCACCGGGATGGTTCAGGTGCCCGCCGTCCACGTTGTGGCTGTCGGGATGACTTCCGTACCAAAACAATCCCAGAGGTCCCCACGCCCACCACGGGCTGTGCATGCCGTGCAACGCTTCGTTTTCTGCGCGATCTCTGTTCCGTCGAAACCAGCTAGTCATTCCCATGTCATCACCTCTCCTGTGGGGCGTTATCCTTCCCGAAATATCGTCCTCGTTGGTCCCTGTTGCTCTACTATGCGGCCCACCTCAACCGCGTCCTCCACCTTCTCCAACAGTTGGTCGGCGCCCGCGTCACCGCAGACGGCTACCATCCCCAACCCCATGTTGAACACCCGGTACATCTCGTCGGCGTCCACGTTGCCGGCTTCCTGAATGGCGGCAAAAATCGGGGGAATCCTCCATGAACCCAGAGCGAACTCCGCTGCCAAGCCGGGCGGGAGTGAAGCCGGGATCTTTCCCGGCAGGCCACCGCCCGTGATGTGGCTCAACGCTTTCACTTTGGTTAGGTATGGCTCCAACATGGGGTAGTACGCGCGATGCCGCACCATCAGTTCGTCGCCGAGGTTGCGTCGCATCCCCGGACACGGGCGAAACAAACCGGATGGATCATCATCCAGTCCGAATACCCGGCGAACCAGCGAGAAGCCGTTGGTATGCACGCCACTAGACGGTATGCCTATCAGCCGGTCCCCCGGCTCCACTCCGCTGCCGTCCAGCAAATTTCCCCGCTCAACGACGCCCACCACGAAACCCGCCAGGTCAAAATCCGTGTCTCCGTACACTCCGGGCAATTGTGCGGTTTCGCCACCGATTAGAGCGCATCCAGCCTCTCGACATCCCCAGACCATCCCGCGCATCAGCATCTCAAGCCTATGTTCGTCAAAGGTTGTGAAAGATACGTAGTCCAGAAAAAATAAAGGCCTAGCGCCCTTGGTCAGAATATCGTTGACGTTGAGCGTGACCAGGTCTTGGCCCACGCCCTCGAAATGCCCCATTTGAGCGGCTATCTTGAGCTTGGTGCCAACCCCGTCGGTGCTCGCCACCAACACTGGATCTTTACGTTCGCCCAGTGCGAACAGGCCGGCGAATCCGCCGCCTCCATCAAGTACTTCAGATCCGTGGGTAAGTGCGGCGAACGCCTTGATCCGGTCCTTCAAGCCGTCCATCACGTCCAGCGATACTCCGGCCCCTTCGTAGGTTCCGGGCTCCATCGTACTCAACGCGCCCTCGCTCACCGCTAACGCTATGCCGTGCGCACCAGGCCCATCTTCGAGAAGTCCAACTGCACCGGAACGGGGTAGTTTCCGGTGAAGCAGGCGTCGCAGAATCCCCCGGACTGTGGACCGCGAGCCACGCCCAACAACCCGTCAACACTGAGGTAGCCCAATGTGTCAGCGCCGGTCAGCAATCGAATCTCGTCGATGGTCTTGTTGGCGGCGATCAATTCTTCTCGCGTAGCCATGTCCACCCCCAAGTAACAGGGGTGCTTGATTGGGGGAGCGCATACTCGCAGATGTATCTCCGTGGCGCCTGCCTTCTTGAGCAGTTCCACCACGTGCGGGGTCGTAGTACCCCTGACGATGCTGTCGTCGACGACCACCAGTTTTTTCCCTCGCAGGACAGACGGCATCGGATTGAATTTTTGCCTCACACCCCGGTCCCGGCGTTGTTGTTCCGGTTCTATGAATGTCCGTCCGACGTACCGATTTCGCACGAGGCCGTTCGCGATCGGTATCCCCGATTCTTTGGCGTAACCCACCGCGGCGGAAGTCGAGGAATCCGGTATCCCGATCACCAGGTCTGCGTCAATCGGGTGCTCGCGCGCCAACTGCGCTCCCATCTCCTCGCGCACCGTGTGCATCAAGCGACCGTCCATCACGCTGTCTGGGCGTGCGAAATAGATCCACTCGAAAACACACAGGGCGCGTTTGCGCGGTTCTTCGCCCCGGAAAATCTCGCAATGAATCCCGTCCTCTGTGATGACTACGACTTCCCCGGGCTCGAGCTCTCGAACAAAATCGGCTTGCATGTGGTCCAGCGCGCACGTCTCGGATCCGAACACCCAACCGTGGCCTTCCTCCTCGGGAAGTCTACCCAGACACAAAGGACGAATGCCCAATGGATCGCGGGCCGCGATCAACGCGTCCGGCGTGAGTAGCGCCAATGAGAAAGCACCTTTCATCAACCGCATGCCGTGAAACAGGCGCTCGGGCCACGATTTGCCGGGAGCGTTCGCCAGCAAATGGGCGATAACCTCGGTGTCGGTAGTCGTCTCAAACCGGCAATCCAGACGTTCGCGCAACTGTTCTCTCAGTTGCACCGAGTTAACGATGTTCCCGTTGTGCGCCACCGCCAGCCGACCGTTGGAGCCATCTACCACCAACGGTTGGGCATTGCACGCGTCGCTGGCGCCCGTAGTTGAGTAGCGGGTATGCCCGATTGCGGTCCCGCCTTTGATCCCGTCCAAGTCGCCATCGCGGAATGCTTCCGATACCAAGCCCATCCCGGAATGCACCCGTATAGTACCTGACTCAGACGCCGCGACGCCGGCGGATTCCTGCCCTCTGTGCTGCAGAGCAAAAAGCCCAATAGCAGCGAGCGTGGCGCTGTGGTTGCCCGGGCTATGTATGCCTACGACTCCGCACTCTTCGCGCGGATGGTCAAAGGGGTCGGTTTCCCGATGGCCGGGCGGCTGCAGGCTCATGTCTGCATTCTATTGGGCTGGTGTCGGCGGGTCAACGCCACATAGGCACGCTATTTCGGAGAGTTAGTCCCGCTGAGCGATGATCTGGACTTTGCGACTATCACCGTATCCCACGCTCTCGGTCCGGATTCCCTCTCTACCGTCCAGGTACAGGTGAATCACCCGGCGATCTGACGGGGGCATGGGTTCCAAGGTAATGCTCCGTCCGGTTTGCGACACGCGGTTGGCGACTCGGTCAGCCATTTCGCGCAGCGAATCTTCCCGACGCTGGCGGTACTGCTCCACGTCCAGCGCCACCCGGACGTTCTCCTCTTCGAACCGCTGGCGGACTATACTCTGGACGATAAACTGTAGAGATTGCAGTGTGTTCCCACGGCGGCCAATCAGCAACCCGGAATCCGGGCCATTGATGTCAATCACCGGGCCTCCCGTGAACTCATCGTGGGCCGACCGCAGCGATACGTCCACATCGGCGCCCACCGTCGCCAAGATGCGTTCCACTGCCTGGACCGCAGCCTCAGCCGGCGTGTTTGCCTCGATGGCAACTACCTGTCCATAACCCTCGGCGGTTAGGACGACTTCGGGCGCATCATGCTCCTCGTCCGTGTCCACCTGCGTTTCTGCTTCAACGGCGCCGCTGCCAGACAGCCGTGTGACGCGTACCTCGGCCAGCTCGCCCCCTATGCCCAGGAATCCTTGTCGACCCCTACTTAGTATTTCTACCTCTACCTCGCTGCGGTCGGCGCCGAGTGCTGCGAGCGCCTGCTCTTCGGCCTCTTCTACGGTTCTCCCGGTTTGAATTATCTGGTCCATCGTTACTACTCTCCTGCTGGTCGGGAGCCGTGGCCGCCGGCGCGGGTTCTGGAGGGTCTTCGCCGCGCCGAGGGAACAAGGGGAACAGCGGCCCCCAACCGGTAATAAAATACTGTATGCCAATCCCGATGATGTTGGACACTACCCAATACAACGGCAGCCCACTGGGCCAACCCAAGGAGAACGCTCCCAGGAAAATCGGCATCATCCATAACATCATCGTTTGACTTGACTGCTGTCGCGGGTCGGGCGACGGCATCTGTGTCATTTTTTGCTGTACCCATGTGGTGACAGCCACCAAGACCGGCATCACGATGGGCGACGGGTCCGGCCGGCTCAGGTCCATCCACAGGAAGCCGTTATTCACCGGTATCGCCGCGTGGATAGGAACGAAAGTTATCCACCCGTACAGTTTGTCCGAAAGGTTGACCAGATCTTCCGGGTTGTTGAACAACGTTTGGATCAGCACCCGGAACAGGCCGATCAGGATCGGCATCTGGACGATCAGCGGCCCCAGGCAGCCGATCGGGTTTACCCCGCTTTCCCGGTACAGCCGCATCGTTTCCTGGGATATGCGCTGGCGGTCGCCGGCGTAACGCTCCTGGATCTCTCGAACCCTGGGCTGGAGTCCGGTCATGGAACGCATTTGGCGCAACTGTCGAACGGTCAACGGGATTGTGACCACCCGCACCAGCACCGTGAATACGATGATCGCCAGGCCCATCTGCGAAAAGCTCAGCACGTACAACACCAGCAAGGTGTTGAGCATCGGGCGGATGATGATCTCTCTCCAGAGATCACCGAATATGGCGAAAATCTCCACTGCTTAAGTCCTGGACAACTACCGGATGGGCGCTGCGTACATTAGTTGCATCGGGTGTTCTCTTTCGTGTCGTAGCACCAAAGGATGTTGATCCCTGATTGCACCTGGATCCGCCGCACGGTGCCATCGTCAGACCCCACGTACACCGAGTCCGCCGGCACCGGAAGCCCGTTTACAATGCGGTCGGGCAAGTTGGTTAGAGGCGCCTTGATTTCGGCATTGCCCACCGTCAACGAGGCTATCTCCTGGGCCGTTCCGTGGGATGCTTCGGTCGCCCGCAACACCGATAGTTTCCCATCAACCGTCGCGACCACCAGTCCTCTCTCCAGCAAGGCCGGGCTGGATACCACCGGGGAACCAAGGTCGTAGTCCCAGAGCAATGAGCCGTTCTCGTCCAAGGCGTACACTTTGCCGTCCATTGCCGGCGCGAAAATCGCTCGATCCGAGGCTACGGGAGTTGCCCACCACCAGTTGCCCGCCGTGAATTGCCACCGAGGCTGACCGTCGTTGAGGCCCAGCGCGTACAGTTTGCGATCAAACGATCCCACGATCAAAAGATTCCTGTGAATCAAAGGCGTGGCGACGACTGCCGCTCCGGTGTCGAATTTCCAAACGAGCTCTCCGCTGTGCAAGCTGACCGCGTAGACGCTGCCATCCTGGGATCCGAAGTAGGCCACTCCATTTCGCAACACCGGTGTGGACCAGATCTCACCTTCGGTCTGGAACGGCGACCAGCGCAGTCCTTCGCCAGTGAGAGCGTTGTATGCGTATAGACCTCCGTCTTCGGAACCTACGGCGATGATCCCGCCCGCTTCGTCCAGAGCAGGACTGCCCACCAACGGCACCGCCTCCTCCGCTTCAACCTGGGGACGACGCCACGCGGTCGCAGCGGCACCTCCGCCGGCCGGGCGTTCAATGGCATAAAGAACCCCGTCAATGCCAGCTACGTAGAGATAGGTACCGACCGCAGGTGGGTTGTAAGCCCCTCGGAAGCCGTTGTCCCCACCCACCGTGGAGACCCATCGCGTGCTGACGCCTTCGGACATCAGGTCGTTCAGGGCATACACCTGGCCTTCCAGGGTGGTGGCATAAACTACGCCGTCGTCCACCGCGACCGCCCCCCACCCACTGGTCGATGCCCCCAGATTGGGGGTACAACCGGTGGCGAGCACCGCGAACGCCACCATCACCGTCAACGACACGCCTGCCCAGGAATATATGCGTCGTAATGAGCGCAAGGGCGCCAGATATTGAGGCATCTCGGTCAATGATCCCGGGCGTGGAGGCCGCTTAGGTCACCGGGTCGTAGCCCTGCCCACCCATAGGGCGGCAACGCGAGATGCGCTTCAATCCGAGCCAGCTGCCGCGGACAATACCGTAACGCTCCACAGCTTCGGCTGTGTATTCGGAGCAACTGGGTTCAAACCGGCACATCGAGGGGAGATACGGGGACACGGCCTGTTGATAGACCCTGATTGCCTTGACGGCCGCAGTCTTCATTCGTGGGGCCCCGCTGCGACCAAGTTAGTACGCCGCATCAGATTATGCATCGCCCGCTCCAGTTGGCTGTATTCGGCGGTGGCTGCTCCCTGACGGGCGATGAGTATGGCATCCCATCCGGGCTCACATGCCGTCAGGCGAACTGCTTCGCGCAGACGGCGTTTGATGCGGTTCCTCACTACGGCGTTGCCCACGCGTTTGCTGGCCACGAAACAGAAGCGCGACCGATCCAATCCGTTGGCAGAAACGCGCATTACCAGCAAACGGTTGGCCGCGCTCCGCCCGTTTCGATGGATTTCTGAGATGCGGGCGCTTCCGGTAAGCCTGTGATGTCTTTGCATCAACGACCGGCGGCCAACGGCGGGGTTGCCGAGCAACAGGTCAACTACACGGACAACCGGTGCCGGCCCTTGAACCGGCGTCGGCGTAGTACCGCGCGACCATCTGAGGTGCGAGAACGTGAGCGGAAACCGTGCACGCGCGCACGGCGTCGCTTTTTGGGCTGATAAGTTCGTTTCGGCATACTGTGTCTCCGACAATATTCAATACTAAAGGCAATGCCCCGGTGCGTCAAGAATGACCGACAACGGAAGTCTGAACCGGCCGCCCTCCATCCGAATCGTTCCGGCACCCTGCCAAGTCCAAGCCCGTAAGGCAGCCCCAATTTTCGTTGTAACGCTTACGTTTACGAAGTGCTGACGCTATAATCCCACTAAACGGTGATGGGTCGCCCACTTCAACTCGGACACGTAGCGATGAAAGAACGATACGAACAGGAAATCGAACAACTGCTGGGTGAGCTGGAAGCCGAGTCGCCTCAACCGGCGAATACTCCTCCGGCTGGCGATTCGGTGCGTCCATTGGACGATGAGCCATCTCCCTTCACGCCCAAACCCAAGGAGAGCGTCCGTCTCATATCGCCGGGTAAGTTGGCGTTGGGTGGTGCTATCCTGGCGGCGCTTGGATTGTTGCCGTTGCTGCCGGTCTGGACGTCGTTGGCAGGTTTGGCGATCATGGCGGTCGCGGCGGTTTGGATGTTCATTCGACGCATGGGACAACAGCGGCCAGCTTACTGGCGCGGCCGGCGCGTCGATGAACCGCCCCAAGGGACTTGGCAGCGTTTCCGCCACTGGCTATCCCGGTAGTTTACCAACCCACGGCGGCGCCGTCCTTGCGCGGCTCGCTGCCTCCGCTCAAAACCCTACTGTCCGGATCGCGACTGACTATCTGGCCGCCGCCCATACCGCCGGCGCCCCCGCGTCCGGGTCCGTGCATGACGTTCACGCGGTGCCCCCTGCGGTGCAGCTCCATCACCACGTCATTGCTCACGTCGCCTTCCAGCCACACCGAGTCGCCGGCGATCTGGAACCGCAAGGCGTCCAAGGCTCCCTGGGAGTCCATGCCGAAGTCCACCATGTTCGAGATCACTTGCAGATGGCCTTGCGGCTGCATGAACCCTCCCATAACGCCGTAGCTCAGCCACAACTCTCCATCGCGCGTTGCCATCGCCGGGATGATCGTGTGGAACGGACGCTTCCCGCCCGCCAGCGAGTTAGGATGTTCCGGGTTCAGCTCGAACAGTGAGGCGCGGTTGTGCAGCACGATTCCCGTGCCCGGAGCTACCAATCCGGACCCGAAGTTGGTGAACACGCTGTTGATCAGCGAGCATGCGTTACCGTCTCCGTCGACGACGCTGATGTAAACGGTATCGCTTCCCGGAACCAATTTCCCGTAAGGCGCGGTCTGCATAGCCGTACTCGAATCGATCAGCTTGCGCCGTTCGTCGGCATACTTCTTGGACGCCCACATGTTCGTCGGCACTTCCGCGCAACGCGGATCCGCCAGGTAGCGGAACGCGTCGGCGAAGCCCAGCCTCGTCGCCTCAATCAGGTGGTGATACCGGTCGGGGCTTTGTTCCCCCATGCTGGAGATGTCAAACCCCTCGGCGATATTCAGGGCTTCCAACGCGATGATCCCCTGTCCGTTCGGCGGGCATTCCCAGCACGTTACGCCCCGGTAGTCCGTTTTGATCGGTTCGTCCCAGTCGGAGTGGTGCGCCGCCAGGTCTTCCTCGCTGAGCCAACCTCCCTGCTCCTGCACAAAGCTGGCCATGGCGTGGGCGATGGGGCCGTTGTAGAACCCTTCGCTGCCGCCCTCGGCAACGGTACGAAGGGTTTTCGCCAGCGTCGGCAACCGCATCATTTCGCCTTCACGCGGAGCACGACCATTGGTCAACAACTCCTGACCCGAGGGCAACGCCGACAGCTTGTCCTCCTGCTGATGCCATTGGTAGGCAATTATGTCGCTCACCGGGAAACCGTTTTCGGCGTAGTCGATAGCCGGCTCCAGAGCGTCGGCCAGGCTTATTGTGCCTTCACTTTCCAGCAGTACCTCCCATCCATGCACGGTGCCGGGGACGGAGACCGAGTAGGGACCCAACGCCGGCATCCTGGAACGCCCCTGGTTTCGCAACTCGTCAATATCCGCAGCCATGGGCGCTCGGCCGCTTCCATTCAGCGCGACCACATCCTTGCGCTTGGCTTTCCAGATCAGCGCGAACAGGTCGCCACCCACACCGGTTGACATGGGCTCCACCACGTTCAGTGTCGCCGCAGTCGCTACGGCGGCGTCAACCGCGTTGCCGCCGGCTATGAGGATGCGCAGGCCCGCCGTGGCCGCCAACGGCTGACTGGTCGCGACCATGCCGTGGGTAGCGTGTACTGTGGAACGACGCGAGTTAAAGAACATGAAGGATCCCCCTTGGCTAACAGGGTCTATTGGCGCCATCTTTGTACACCCGCACCGTGCTCTTGACAAGACCGTCGCTCGTGTGTGGGGTACCACAGACCTCTTTCGGGGTATATAATCGTTCGGGTTTAGCCCCCGTTGGATGCGTTGCATCCGTTACCCCATCCGGGCCTGTAGTCAAACAGTCCTTGGCAAACCGTAGTGGCCCGTGGAATTTGCTTGCTGAGGAGGAGATCATGCCAGAATCTGCCAAGATCATTTATACCGAAACCGACGAGGCGCCGTACCTCGCAACCCATTCGTTGCTCCCCATTCTCCAGGCGTTCACCAAGAGTTCAGGAATCGAACTGGAGACTTGGGACATCTCGTTGTCCGGGCGCATCATCGCCAACTTCCCCGACAACCTGACCGAAGAGCAGCGGATCCCGGACTATCTCCGGATGTGCGGTGAACTGTGTCTCCAGCCTGACGCGAACCTCGTCAAGCTGCCAAACATCAGCGCATCGATACCGCAGTTGAAGAGCGCCATTGCGGAGCTTCAGGGCAAGGGGTACGACATCCCTGATTACCCTGACCAGCCTTCCAATGACGCCGAACGCGAAACCCAGGTCCGCTATTCCCGCGTGCTGGGCAGCGCCGTAAACCCCGTCATTCGGGAAGGCAACTCCGACCGTCGCTCGTCGAACGCGGTCAAATTCCACGGCCAGCGCAATCCCCATCGCATGATGCAGGACTGGCCGGAAGTCTCCAAGACCCGCGTCGGTCACATGACCGACGGCGATTTCTTCAGCACCGAGGTCGCGGTCACCACTTCCGAGGCCGGAACCGCAGCCATCCAGTTCGTCGGCAGCGACGGCAGCGTTACCGAGCTTAAATCCGGCATCCCCCTGCAGGCCGGCGAAATCATCGATTGCGCAGTCATGGACGTCGCCAAGCTGCGCGAGTTCTACGCCGACCAGATGGATCAGGCCAAAGCCGACGACCTCCTGCTCGGCCTCCACGTCAAAACGACCATGATGAGGGTGTCGGACCCGATCATTTTCGGACACTTGGTGTCGGAATTTTTCAACGACGTATTCGAGAAGCACGCCGACACACTGTCCCAGGTCGCGGTGGACCCCGACAACGGCATCGCCGAAATGCTAACCAAGATCCAGGACTTGCCGGAAGCCAAGCGGACGGAAATCGAGGCCGATATCCAGGCTTGCTACGACGCTCGCCCTGACCTGATGATGGTGAACTCCTACCGTGGGATTACCAACCTGCACGTGTCCAGCGATACCATCATCGACGCCTCCATGCCCGTCGTCATCCGCGATGGTGGCCGCACCTGGGGACCCGACAACGAGTTGCACGACACCATCGCCCTGATCCCCGACCGCTCCTACGCCACCATCTACCAGGCGGTGGTAGAGGATTGCCAGCAACACGGAGCCCTTGATCCCGCGACCCTCGGCAGCGTCGCAAACGTTGGCCTCATGGCCCAGGCCGCCGAGGAATACGGCTCCCATGACAAGACCTTCGAGGCCCCGGGCAACGGCTCCATCCAGGTGGTCGACCAGTCCGGCGCAGTCCTAATGGAACAGAAGGTAAGCAAAGACGACATCTTCCGGATGTGCCAGACCAAGGACCTCCCCATCCAGGACTGGGTCAAGCTGGGCGTAACCCGCTCCCGGCTCACTGGCCAAGCGGCTATCTTCTGGCTCGATGCCAACCGCGCCCATGACGCCGAGTTGATCAAGAAGGTGGAGCAATACCTTCCGGATCATGACACCACCGGGCTCGACATCAGCACGATGCCCCCGCTGGAGGCGATGAGGGCCACCGTTACACGCAGCAGGGCGGGTCAGGACACCATCGCCGTTACCGGCAATGTACTGCGCGACTACCTCACCGACCTGTTCCCCATCCTCGAATTGGGCACCAGCGCCAAGATGCTCTCGGTCGTCCCCCTGTTGAACGGTGGCGGCATGTTCGAGACCGGGGCCGGTGGTTCCGCTCCGCGGCACGTCCAACAATTCCAGGAAGAGGGACACCTGCGCTGGGACTCTCTGGGCGAATTCTGCGCGTTGGTTGCTTCCTTCGAGCATTACGGCGAGGTGTTCAACAACGACCAGGCTCGGCTGCTCGCGGAAACGCTGGACGCGGCCATCGGCGAGCACCTGGAGTATCAGCGCAATCCTTCACGCCGGGTCAACGAGTTGGATACGCGCGGTAGCCATTTCTACCTGGCTCTGTACTGGGCCCAGGCTCTGGCCCAGCAGGATAAAGATCCCGCTATGAAAGCCACGTTCGCCGAAGTCGCTCAGCAGATGACCGAAAACGAGGACAAGATCGTCCAGGAGTTGGTCGATTGTCAGGGACAGCCGATGGACATAGGCGGCTACTACCGGCCCGATAACGACATGGCGGCCAGCGCCATGCGTCCCAGCGCTACCCTGAACGCCATCATCGATGCCATCTAGCATCGCGCCGATTCAACAAGGAGAAACCCTCAGCAGATGCGAAGCAAAGTCACTGTAGTGGGCGCCGGCAACGTCGGCGCCACCACCGCCCAGCGCATCCACCAGCTCGGTTACGCCGACGTGGTCCTAGTGGACATCATTGAGGATATGCCCCAGGGTAAAGGCCTCGATATGCTGGAATCCGGCCCCATCATCGGCTCCGACGGCATGATCACCGGCTCCAACGGCTACGAAGAAACCTCCGATTCCGATGTGGTGGTCATCACATCCGGTATCGCTCGGCGTCCCGGCATGAGCCGCGACGACCTGCTCCTCACCAACATGCGAATCACGTCGGCTGTCACGGAAGAAGTCGTCAAGCACTCTCCCAACTGCATCATCCTGGCCGTAACCAACCCTCTCGATGCCATGGTGCAGAACGTGTTCGAGACCGCCGGTTTTCCGCGCCATCGCGTTTTCGGCATGGCAGGAGTGCTCGACACCGCCCGTTACCGCACGTTCATCGCCCAGGAACTCGACGTGTCCGTTGACGACGTTCAGGCGATGGTGCTGGGCGGACACGGAGACGATATGGTCCCGCTGGTGCGTTACACCACGGTCGGCTGCATCCCTCTTACTGAGCTGTTGTCGCAGGACCGAATCGACTCCATCGTCCAGCGCACCCGCGACGGCGGTGGCGAGATCGTCGCTCTCCTCAAGCAGGGTTCGGCTTTCTACGCCCCGTCCGCTGCCATCACCGAAATGGTTGAAGCCATCTTGCTGGACAAGAAGCGCATCCTGCCCGGCTGCGCCTACCTGGAAGGGGAATACGGCATCAATGGCCTGTGCGTGGGCGTCCCCGTCAAGATCGGCGCCAACGGTGTTGAGCAGATCATCGAGATCAGCCTGACCGACGACGAAAAAGCCGCACTGCAGAGTTCCGCTGCCTCTGTTCAGGAGTTGGTCGACGTCATGGCTGGCGCCAAGGCGGAAGCAAGTTAGCAGACGCTGACCAATCCGAAACGCGTAAGGGCGGGCATTCAAACCCGCCCTTATTTCTTTACCCCGCCGGTATAATGTTTATAAGATTATTACAAAAATGGAGGAGGCCCGCATGACTGAGCGAACTGAACTGGAACGGCAATTGCTCGCGAAAGCCGCTCAATACTTTCCGGGCAATTCCAACGGAAACACCAACTATCCTGCCGATCTCAATTTCCTGGTCCACCATGGCAAAGCAGGCCGGTGCTGGGACGTGTCCGGCAACGAATATGTAGATTGGCTCATGGGTTCCGGCCCCATGATCCTTGGTCATGCTCACCTTGCGGTAACCGAAGCGGTGCTGGAGGCGGTGGGTCGCGGCTCAACGTTCTTCGCCAACAACGACCAGGCCGTGATGCTCGCCGAGGAACTCTGCAACGCCGTTCCCTGTGCCGACAAGGTGCGTTTCACCACCAGCGGCACCGACGCTTGCTTCCAGGCCATGCGGGCCGCCCGCGCTTACACCGGCAAAGAGAAGATTCTGAAGTTCGAGGGCGGTTACCACGGCACCAGCGACTACGCAATGATGTCTGTCTTCGCGTCCGCCAGCGTGGAGTTCCCCCAGTCCGAAGC
Organism: Dehalococcoidia bacterium; assembly: GCA_034423115.1. Classification (GTDB taxonomy): domain Bacteria; phylum Chloroflexota; class Dehalococcoidia; order Lucifugimonadales; family UBA3495; genus Bin87. The sequence goes on from DAOUJD010000073.1 coordinate 122,528, forward strand.
CAACAGCGCCGGCATTCCTCGCGCTCTCAGCGACCTCATGCTGGTTTCCCAATTCAATGATTTGGACACTACCGCTGCCATCGTCGAAGCCCACAAGGACGAAATCGCGGCCGTGATCGTGGAGCCTCTGCAACGAACCCTGGCGCCCAATCCCGGCTTTCTCGCCGGTCTCCGCAAGATCACCGAGGACGCTGGAATCCTGCTGATATTCGACGAGGTGGTCACCGGATTCCGTCTCGCCTACGGTGGCGCGCAGGAGTACTACGGCGTTACGCCCGATTTGTGCTCGGTTGGGAAAATTATGGGTGGCGGTTACCCCTTGGCCGGCGTCCTAGGTACCGCTGAGGTCATGTCCGTGTACGACCGTTCCTCCGTGTCCTCGGACAGCTACGTCGATCAGATCGGCACACTGAACGGCAATCCCATCGCGTGCGCGGCCGGCCTGGCCACGTTGGCGGAATTGCGCAAACCTGGCGTATATGACCGCCTCCACACCGTCGGGGGCCGCATCCGCCAGGCATTGGTTGATTCGTGCTCGGAACAAGGATTCACGGTACAGAGCGTTGGCGAGGATGCCATCTTTGACATCTACTTTGCCGATCACCCCGTTCAAAATTACCGCGACGGATTGGCGGCCAATCCTGCGCCGTTGGGCAAGCTCAACACGGGCCTGCTGGAACGCGGCATCATCAAGTCCTGGCCCCAGAAATTCTACCCATCCATCGCCCACACTGACGAGGATGTTGACCAGACGGTCGCCGCAATCCACGAAGTCGCCCCAACCCTGCGGAACTAACACGCCTCCGGGTCCTTCAAAATATGCATTGTATCCACCCTAAACACCCGAGAGCCCGTGTAGCCGTCTCTCACGAACAGTGCTTGGCCGGGATAGCGCCTCCTTATCTCCAACTCAAAGCCTATCCTAGCCTCGTCTAGCCGCTGCTCCAGTTCGCTCTCCAGCTCGAAGAGCATTTGGACGTCGTCGTCTATGGTCGTGGCGGAGCGGCTTGCACTTGACCTTACCCTGCAACCGAGAACGTCGCATGCTGAGGCGGCGCACGCAGGGTTGCTCACCTCAGGGCATTGGTGCTGGCGGGGAAACTTGCGCGCTTGGCCGCCACAGCGTACCCGATATGAGAACGAGCTTTGGGTTTCGCCAGGTTCGTACGACTCCACGGTCAGAATGTTGACCTCTACATAATCCAGAGTGCGTGGGTTGACGATGATGAAATCATAGCCTCTCCGGTGCGGCTGCCCACCAGGGAATATGCTGGAACCGGAGTGGAGGCCGGGCGGTTCGTTGGGTATGTGGACAAAATCGACGACCAACTCCCCACCGGCCAGGGTGGCGTCGGGATCAACGTTCAGATTCACGACGTTCCGAATAACGACGTGGGGATTTTTGATGACAACGAAAGGCTGCGGCATCCTCGCGCCTCCTTTTCTTTGCAAACGAAACAAAAAATTAGGGCGGGTGTTTGACCCGCCCTTGAACTTCTCCGGTTGTTGGGCCGCTTTATCTCCCGCGCAACTTCACTTCCAAGGGGCCGGTGCTGATGATGTGCCTCTTGAGTCCTAGTTCGTTGGGGGACATTCCCATCGCCAAGCCGATTAGCTGCGGCATGTGCAGAATGGGTAGATCGATCGCTCTCCGCGCTTGAGACGCGGCTTTCGGCTGGAAACCGTCCAGGTTCAGGTGACACAAAGGGCACGGCGTGACCATGGCATCGGCGCCCAAGTCCTTGACCTCGGATGTGTGCTTGCCCACCATTGCCATCGAGTTCCGCTGGTTGATGGTCAAAATCGGGAAACCGCAACAGCGGGTCTTACCCTCGAAATCCACCAACGTCGCCCCCAGCAATTGGATCAGCATCTCCAACGACTGCTGCCGTTCGGGATGTTCCTCAATGTCCAACGCCTCCGTCGGCCTCACGATATAGCACCCGTAGAAGGGAGCAATCTTCAACTCGTTCAACGGTCTGGTGATCAGGGAGCCCAGCCTCTCCAACCCGTAATCTTCAATCAGGATCCACAGGAGATGCTTGGGTTCGCTCTGGCCGCTGTATTCCAACCCTTCTTCCGCCAGATGAGAGTTGATCTCGGCCAGGTATTCCGGATTGCGCATCCGATGGTTGGCTTGCGACATCACTCCCTGGCAGGTGCTGCAAATTGTCAGGATCGGCAGGCCCATCCGCTCGGCTTTGGCGAAGTTTCTCGCGTTCAGCGTATCTCCAAAGAGCTGGTTTTTCTCCTGGATCACGCCCGCGCCAGTGCAGGTCCAACCGGGGATCTCCTCCAGCTCTATGCCCATGCGGTCGCATACCGTCCGCGCCGCCGGGTAAAGTTCGGGTGCGCCTCCTTGCGACACGCAACCCGGGAAAAAGGCGTACTTCACTGATTCCTCCTCATGGTTCCGGTTGCTGACGGTGCGGGTGAATCATCCGCCCTTGTCGGCACCGGCACAACCTTTACGCATTCAATAACGCGACCCGTTATCCGAACGGCGAGTTGTTGCTCACCTGTGGAGCGGCGGCGGGTTCGGGTTGAGTCCTCTCGAATATGCGGCGGACCGCTTCCACGTTCTCTACGTTTTTGTGAGCGATCGGCGGCATTTTGCCTCGCCGCATCGCCCGGAACGCGACCGGCATATAGTCCATCAACGCCGGCAGGTTCATCATGCCGACCGACTTGATGGGCAATCGTAGTTCATCCAATCGCCCACTGTGGCCCACCGATTCCGTGAACGCGTCGGTGTGCCTGGCCCCGTTGTTGTTGTCGTAGCCGGCTTGAATCGCCTGCTCGCGCATCGCCATGATGCGATCCATCGGCGCCACGCCCTTGGGACAAGCCTGCACGCATTCGTTGCAGCGCGTGCAATCCCAAATACCGGTCGGCTCGCTCAACGCCCACAGCCGTTCCATGGAAACGCCCTCGGCATCGCCGTCTCGGGGATCGGCCGTGAACCGGTACGCCTTTGCCAGCGCCGCCGGGCCCAGGAACGTCGGGTCGATTTCCAGCACCGTGCAGTCTGACACGCAGGCCCCGCACATGATGCACGCGGTCACTCCGGAAAGGTGCAGCATGGCATCGTTGGAGACGATGTACTCGCCTTCCGGTTCCCGCCCCATGTGTTTCAGGTAGGGGTCAACGGCTTCGATTTTGTCCCAAAAGAGATCGAAATTGACCACCAGGTCCTTGACCACCGGCATCACGCCCGCGGGTTCCACCGTGATCACTCCATCCTGGACTGCGGTGTTGGCGATGGTCTTGCACGCCAAACCGGCGTGCCCGTTGATCCGCATGGCGCATGAACCGCAGATCGCGCTCCGGCATGAGCACCGCAGTGATAGCGTGCCGTCGTCGTCCTCGCGAATCTGGATCAACGCGTCCAGCACCGTGGCGTTGTCGGCAATGGTAACCGGATAGTCTTGCCAGTACGGTAGGCGGCGCTCGTCGGCCGCGTCCGGGTCCTGTCGTCTTACCCTGATCGTGACGTCCATGTCCTAGTATTTCCTCTCTTCAGGCGTCCACTGCGTGATGACTACGGGCAACTCCGAAATCTCGGGTCCGCCCTCTCCCTGAGTCAGCACGATGTGGTGCAGCCACTCTTCGTCATTGCGGTCTGGATAGTCGACGCGGAATTGCGCGCCCCGACTTTCCCTACGCTCCAGAGCGCCCACCGCGATGGTGTCTGCACAGTCCAGCATGTAGCCCAACTCCAACGCGAATATCAGGTCGGTGTTGAATGTCTTGCCCTTGTTCTGCACCGGCACGTTCTCGTACCGGCGGCGCAAATCGTGCAGGTCGCCCAGCGTTTCCTGGATCCCTTCCTCGTTGCGGAACACCGCGACGTTGCGGTTCATGGACTCGCCCATATCCCTACGAATGGAGCCCCAGCGGTCGCCGTTCTGCGGCCGGTCCAACATTTCCTGGATCCGGCGCCGTTCCCTCGACAGGGCATCATACGCGTCGAAGTCGGCGAATCCGATGTTCCGCACGGCGTCGGACGCGTGGTTGCCGGCCCGTTCGCCGAAAACGATAGTGTCCAGCAGCGAGTTGGCTCCCAACCGATTCCCGCCGTGTACGCTCACGTTAGCGCATTCGCCGGCCGCGTAAACCCCGCTCAGGTTCGTCAGCCCGTTCACGTCGGTCTTGATGCCGCCCATTATGTAATGCATCCCAGGGCGAATCGGAATCGGCTCCCGAATCATGTCCGCGCCGGCCAGGTCGATCCCGATTTCCCGGATCTGGCTCAGCTTTTCCAGGATCAGGGCTTCACCCAGATGCGTGCAGTCGAGGTACACGCAACCGTCCACTCCGTTGCCCGCGTTGATTTCAGTCTGCTCGGCTCGGGACACGACGTCGCGGGAAGCCAACTCCATCATGTTGGGAGCGTACTTCTCCATAAAGCGATTGCCGTCCTTGTCCCGCAGGTACGCCCCTTCGCCGCGCGCCGCCTCTGAGATCAGAACGCCGCTGCCGGCCAGCGTCGTGGGATGGTATTGGACCATCTCCATGTCCATGAGTTGGCCGCCGGCGTTGTATATCAACCCCATCCCGTCGCCGGTGACTATGAGCGCGTTGGTGCTCGGCTCAAACAGTCGTCCGCAACCACCAGTTGCAAAAATGACGGTCTTCGCGCGGATCACGCTCAACTCGCCCGTCCGGATCTCCATGGCGATAACGCCGGCGGCGCGGCCGTCTTCCATGATCAGCGACGTTACGAACCATTCCTCGTAACGTCGCACGCCGGACTTGATCAGCTGCTCGAACATCACGTGAAGCAACGCTTGCCCAGTGAAGTCGCCCACGAAGAACGTCCGCGCGCGACGTTGTCCACCGAATGCGCGAGTACCCAACCGGCCTTCGTCGTCCCGGTTGAAGGTGACGCCCATGTGCTCCATGTCGATCAAGGACGCGCCGGCCTGCCGGCACATCACCTCGATAGCGTCCTGGTCGCCAAGAAAGTCGCTGCCCTTGATGGTATCGTAGGCGTGGTCTTCCCAGTCGTCGCCGCGGTCCAGCAGCGCCGCGTTTATCCCGCCCTGCGCCGCGTTTGAGTGGCTGCGAACCGGATGGACCTTGCTGATAATCGCAGTATCCGCGCCCCCGGCCCGCGCCGCGATAGCCGCCCGCATACCGGCCAGTCCAGCGCCAACGACCAGTACGTCGTGTTGCAAATCCTCTGGCATTTGTGAATTCCTCCAACCGAATACGGCTATCCGGTTACTTGTGGCGCAAGAACGGTCTAGCGGCGCGCCTGATTTCGGTCGCTAATTATCCCCCAAGACACGCATGGCAAGCAACAGCGACGCTACGCTCTTGGCATCTCTTATCGTTCCATCGGCGATCAGCTTCGGAATTTCGCTTAGCGGCGTCCGCACCACTTCGATAAATTCGTCCTCATCAGCGGCCAGTCGCGCCGGCTCCAGATCCTTCGCCAGATAGGCGTGAATCATCTGCGTGCACCAGCCGGGCGCGACGAACCAGGTCGCCAGGGATTCCAGGCTGCCTGCCTTGTGGCCGATCTCCTCTTGCAACTCGCGCAGAGCCGTGGCTTCCGGATCCTCTCCTCGTTCCATCTTCCCAGCCGGCGCCTCCAGCAGGAATGATTCCACGGCCTTCCGGAATTGACGGACCAGCAAGACACTACCGTTGGAATCCACAGGCACCATGCAAACCGAATACGGATGATCAACAATCTCCCGAGTGATTTCCCGCCCATTGGGCAGGGACACAGTCGACACCCTGACCTTGACCAGGTCTCCTTGATACGCCGTCGCTTCGGCTATCGTAGGCTCTTCTCGCGGGCCGGAGGTATCTATGCCGGTCGTCGCCAAATTCAGACTCCCACGGCCCGCATCGCCAGCAGCAGGGCGGCTACGCTCTTTGCGTCCTGGATTGATCCGTCAGCGATCAGGTTCGGAGCCTCCGACAGCGGAACAGTTACAACGTCAATAAATTCATCCTCGTCCGAATCCAGCACCGCGGGCGTCAGACCCGTCGCCAGAAACACGTGCATGTACTCCGATGCCCAGCCCGGCGCCAGCCAGAATGCCGTCAGCTTCGTCAGTTGCGCGGCCGTGTGCCCGATTTCTTCCTGCAACTCGCGTCGCGTGGACTCCTCGGGTTCTTCGCCCTCCTCGATTCCTCCCGCCGGCACTTCCAGCAGGAAACTCTCGGTGGGCTTGCGGTATTGACGCACCAGCAGCACATTGCCATCCCCGTCCACGGGCACCACGCAGATAGACGGCGCGTGGTCCACTATCTCCCGGGTCGTCTCTCTCCCGTTGGGCAACCGGATTGTGTCCACGCGCACGTCAATGATTCGCCCGTTGAACACCGAACGGGTGGCGATGGTCGGTTCGTTGTTTGCGTCGGTGGTCAAGAGCGCCCTACCTTCCCTGAAAGCTGAAACCCAACCGTCGCGTCAGGGTCGCCCAGAAGTAGTTCGGTTCGTTGGCCCTCAGGAAACGCGCCCGGTACGGGCTGTGCGTAATCCTGACCCAATCACCCGGCTCTATCGGGTGATTTTCGAAGCCATCCACGCTGATAATGGCCTCCTGCGATCCCTCCAGGTGGAAATCCACGCTACTCGTGGGACTCAACACCAGTGGTGTCGTCAACCCTACGTGCGATGCCAGCGGGGTCAACACCAGATCGTCGGACAACGGATCGATGATGGGACCACCCGCCGCGAAACTGTAGCCGGTGCTGCCGGTGGCCGTAGCGAGTATCACCCCATCCGCCCGAAAAGTGGACACATCCGCGCCGTCTATGACCGCCCGCACCGTTATCACCCGCGACACTCGGCTCCGGGACAGCACAACGTCGTTCAACGCGTGATATGGACCCTGGGGAGCTGGGGGTTCCGTTACTTCGGGGTCGCGCCGGTGGACTTCCGCTTTCAGCATGCTGTGTTCAGATACCCTGACGTCGCCGTTCAGGTAACGGGGCAATTGCTCCATCACGCCGGGCACCGTCAATTCGGTCATGAAGCCCAAACGGCCCATGTTGATGCCCAGCAGGGGTATTCCCATCGGGGCCACTGCACGATTCACGCGCAGGATGGTGCCATCCCCCCCAATCGTGATCACCAAGTCGGTGTCGCGCGCGCGTTCGCTGATATCGCCGGCGTCCTCGGCGCGGAGGATCCAGCTGTTCGCTCCCAGGTTCAACTCGCCGACGATGGCGTGAGCCAGATCCAGGGCCTCCGGGATCAAGTCGTTGTAAGCGATGCCGACGGTTTTCATGTTGGCCTAGCCGCCCGCCAACACGGATACCGCGCGTTCCGCCGCCCCAAGCAGTGTCGCCGGAGCTACCCCCAGCCACACCAACGCCAAGGTTGCCACGCCCAATGCCACGTTCGCCGGCCACGATGCCCCGACTCGCTCGGTGTGGATCGGCGTCTGCAGGAACATGACCTTGATCACCCGCAGGTAGTAGTAGGCCGACACCACGCTGTTGACCACACCGATGATCACCAGCCACGTCATCAGCGATTCGCCGGTGTTGATGGCCGCCGCGAATACGTAGATCTTTGCAATGAATATCCCGGTTGGCGGCACTCCGATCAGCGCGATCAGCGCCAGGGCAAGGGTGATCGCCAAGAAAGGCGCACGTCGCAGCATACCTGAGTAATCGTAAATCTCGTCGCTGTTGATGCGGTTCCCAATACACACAATGGCGAAAAACGCCGTCAGGTTGGCCGCCGTGTACGCCGCCAAGTAGAACAACACACTGCTGGGCCCGACCGCGATGTCGCCGGCGTAAGCCACCGCCGCGACGCCGACCAGGATGTAACCGGCATGCGCGACCGTGCTGTAGCCGAACATCCGCTTGATGTTGCGCTGCGCGATAGCCACCAGATTTCCGATGGTCATGGAAAGCGCAGCCAGTCCGGCCAGCAATACCCACCAGTCTCCTTCAAGCGCTTCGAATCCTATGTAGAAGACCCGCAGTACCAGCCCGAAAGCCGCCGCCTTGCTCGCTACCGACAGGAACGCCACCATCGGAGTCGGCGCTCCCTCGTACACGTCGGGCACCCACATCTGGAACGGGGCCGCAGACATCTTGAATCCAAAACCGGCCAGCAGGAGCACAATCGCGAGCAACAGAGCCATGCTCCCGAAGGGGAATACTCCCGCCGACGCACCTGCGGACAACGCGGCCGCGATCTCATCCAGGCGGGTGCTCCCGGTAAACCCGTATATCAACGCCATTCCATACAACATCAGCGCGCTGCTCAAAGCGCCGATGATCAGGAATTTCATTCCCGCCTCGCTGGACCGCCCGTTGGGTAGGAACGCCGCCAACGCCGCCAAGGGCAGCGTCGTGAGTTCCAGCGCGATGTACATGGTGATGAGCTCGTGTGCCGAAACCAGCAGCATCATGCCCGTGGCCGACAGCAGCATCAGCCCGAAGAACTCACCTTGCAGTCGCTCCATCCTCCGCACGTAGTCCGTCGAGACCAGTACGACCAGACCCACCGCCGCCAAGATCAGGAAGTTGAAGAACAGCGAGAATTTGTCGATGGACAGTGTGTAAAGGACCACCGATCCTTCCGCCGTCAATTGGCTTTGGCCGGAACCCGTTAGTTCGGCGACCTGCCACGCGCTCAAGGCTGCCGGCGCCGCCAACCCGAAAAACGACAACCCCACGAGCAAGCCCGTGCGCCGCGTGATCAGGTCCACGACGATGACCAGCATCGCCAATGCCGCCATCGCCAGTTGCGGTGCAATCAGGTAGAGGTCGTAAACGGTCATGTTTAGCGTCCCACGCTCGCGAGACCCAGGTTGTAGCTGTTCACTATCGGCTCCAGACCGTCCCTGAATACGTCAGTCAGCCATGCCGGGTAGATGCCAACCGCGAATATGCTGATCACCAGCAGCGCCACCGGCACCGCGTCCACCATGGACGCGTCTGACAGCCCGTCCCAACGCGCCGGCCGCGGTCCGAACATCGTCCGTTGGATCATCCACAGGATGTACCCCGCCGCCAGTATGATCCCTAGCACCGCCAGGATAGTCAACGCAGGGAACGCACGGAACCCCCCGAAAAACACCAGCAGCTCGGACACGAACCCGCTCATCGCCGGCAGGCCCAGCGAAGCGGCGCCGGCGATCAGGAACGCGCCGGCCAGGATGGGCATCCGGTTCGCCAGCCCTCCAAGATCACCTATATTTCGAGTATGCGTTTTCTCGTAAAGGATCCCCACCGCCACGAACAGCAAACCCGTTATCGTCCCGTGCGTGAATAACTGCATGGCCGCGCCGGTGAGCCCTGCATCAGTGAGTGTTCCACCAATCACCGCGACGGAACCGATCCCTACCAACACCAAGCCCATGTGGCTGACACTGGAATACGCAATCAACCGTTTAAGGTCAGTCTGACGCAGCGTCACCACCGCTCCGTACAGTACGCTCACCACTCCCAATGCCACGATGGGTAACGCAAAGTTGGCGAGTTGTTCCGGGAACATGCCTGCGTTCACCCGCAGTAACCCGTATCCGCCCATCTTTAGCATCACGCCGGCCAGCATGACGCTGCCGGCCGTCGGTGCGTCCGTATGCGCGTCGGGCAACCAGGTGTGCACCGGCCACGTCGGCAATTTCACCGCAAAAGCAATGAAAAACAGCCAGAACAGGACGCCCATCGGCAGCGCTGCCCGCGACGCGTCCAGCGCTCCGCCGGGCTCCAGCAAACGCGTCATGTCGAAGCTGCCCACGCCCGAACTGACGAACACCGCCACGATGGCAACCAGCATGAACGCTGACCCGAGGATCGTGAAGATCAAAAACTTCATCGCCGAGTATTCGCGCCGCCCGGTTCCCCAGGTCGAGATGAGCAGGTACATGGGCACCAGTTCGATTTCCCAGAACAGGAAGAACAGCAGGAAGTCCAGCGATGTGAAGACGCCCATCACCGCTGTTTGCAGTACGAACAGCCAGATAAAATACTCTTTGACGCGGTCGCGGATGTGGAATGACACGAACACCGCGCACAGGCCGAGCAATCCGGTGAGCATCACCAGCGGCGCGCTGATCCCGTCCACGCCTAGCAGGTAACTCGCCTGCACCGTTCCGGTGTCGATCCAGTCGAATCGGTCCACCAACTGGAAACGGTCGCCGCCTGGCGTGAACAGCACGAACACGATCACCGACAGCACGAGGTCGGCCAACGCCACTGCGCCCGCGTACCACCGGATCGCCCGATCATTGCGGAGGATGCCCAACGCCAATAGCAGCGCCGCCACCGCCGGCAGAAAGACCGTGGCAGTCAGCAGTCCGTTGAATCCGGTCGGCATCGTTCCCTATCCCAAGATCAAGTACAGAACGATTATGACCACGCCGCCCGCGGCCGCCATCAACGGGTACGTCTGTACTTGGCCGTTTTGCGCCAACGCGATCAGGCTGCCGATGTTTCGGGAAATCCAGCCCGTCAATCCAACTATCCCATCAACAATGTTCCGGTCCACCCAGTCCGTGATGGCTGCCACGATCCGGTAGAACACGCGCCCCACGATCAGACCCTCGTAGAGGTGGTCCAGGTAATACCGCTGCGACAGCACCGTGTGCGCCACCCCGCTTCTGGTCAGTGGATCGTTGTTCGTGAATGGGCGCGGCCACGCATACGTGAGTACCGCCAACCCGATCCCCGCCAGCGCAACGACGTTGGAGATCACCGCCATGGCGATGCTGAACGGCGGCGCATGATGGCCGTCGTGCAGACCCGAGGCAAAGTAATCGGTAAGCCAATGCGACGGTATCAAACCAAAGAAGCTCTTGACACCGATCGGATTGGCGATCCAACCCGCAATCACTGCCGACACGCCCAGGAAAACCATCGGCCCTATCATGAACCACGGCGATTCGCCCAGGTGGACGTGGTGAGATACGCCCGTCGGCGGCGGCTGCCCCGTCTCTTCGCAATCGTGTAACTCTTGCTCGCCCCCGCCTCGGAATTCTCCGTGGAACGTCAGGTGCACCATCCGGAACGAGTAGAATGCCGTCAACAGTACGCCCACCAGCAAAAGCACGAACACCAGCAGGCTCACGGAGGTTTCGACGGCCCCGGTCCGCAACCAGGCCTCCAGCAGTATCTCGTCCTTGCTCCAGAACCCGGCCAGCGGGAAGATCCCCACCAAGCTCAGCGCGCCAATGACCGTCAGCCAATACGTGAACGGCATCGCCTTGCGGAGCCCACCCATGTACATCATGTTGAACGTGCCCGCCGCGTGGTTGACGCTGCCCGCTCCCAAGAAAAGAAGCGCTTTGAAGAACGCGTGGGTGAACAGGTGGAACAGCGCCGCGTTGTACGCTCCCACACCCAATGCGGCCATCATGTAACCGAGCTGGCTTACCGTGGAGTACGCCATGACTCGTTTGATGTCGTTGGCTGCAAGACCCATTGTTGCGGCGAAAACTGCGGTGAACGCCCCGATCAGGGCCACCACCATCATGGCGCCTTCCGATTCGGAGAACACCGGGAAGAAACGCCCTACCAGGAACACGCCCGCCGCCACCATAGTCGCCGCGTGGATCAGCGCGCTGACGGGCGTCGGGCCTTCCATGGCGTCCGGGAGCCAGGTATGCAATGGGAATTGTCCGCTCTTTCCGGCCGCGCCCGCGAACAACCCCAGGCACAGCCAAAGCAACGCTCCGCCCGCAACGATTCCCGCTCCGCCTGCCGCCACCGGAGCCGCGGCCTGCCAGATGTCGGGAATGTGCAGCGCGTTGAGTCCCTGCGCCGCGAATGTGTCTGCCTGGAAGAACAGGAATATGATCGCCAGCAGGAAACCGACGTCGCCTATCCGGGTGATGATGAACGCCTTTTTGGCGGCGGCCGCCGCGGATGGCCGTTCGTGCCAGAATCCGATCAGCAGGTACGACGACAACCCCACCAGTTCCCAGAACACGTACATCTGCACGACGTTTGACGCCAGCACCAAGCCGATCATCGACGCGCTGAACAGCGACATGTACGCGTAGTACCGGGCGAAGCTTTCGTCGCCGTCCATGTACCCCATGGAGTAGATCTGCACCATCAGGCTGACGCCCGTCACCACCACCAGCATCACGTTCGTCAGCGGGTCCAGCAGCAGACCCATCTGCACCGACGCCCCTGGAGCCAAGTTTAGCCAGAGGTGCGGCGCGAAATCGTACACGACGTCGTGCGCCGACGACCGCAGCAGCCAGAGGGACAATGCAAACCCAACGGCCAACGCCACTATGGTCAGGTAACCCGCAGCCTTGGCCACGCTCGGACCCAACGGACGGATTACCCCGCCAATGAGCAGGAATGACGCGACGGGCAGCAGGAAGATCGCCCAAACCAGCGCTTCGGTCAGCATCTTGTGGGAGGCCTCACAACTTGCGGACGATCTCTTCCGCTACGTGCTCTCGCCCTTTGGGCACGTAGATGCGAAACGGCACGCGCTCACTCCAGTCTCGGATGTCGCCCTCGGGCAATATCCGGCTCGGCAAGCCCTCCGCTTCGAGGACCTCTTTCCAAATCTCTGCGGCCATCAGATTTGGCGCGCGTTTGAATTCAACCCACATCTTGTATTTCGTCGTGTCTTTGCTAGGCCGTTTTTGCGTCAGTGGCGCATGGCGGCAGCGTCAGTAAGGTCAACGCTCTCGTTGGTGCGGAATATCGCGAACACGATACCGAGGCCCAACGCAATTTCCGCTGCCGCCACGGTGATGATAAACACCGCGAAGACTTGGCCGGTCAACACCGCAGAAAGTGTTTCCTGCACAGCGTACGGCGCCAGCCAACGACCCATCGCCACCAGCGTCAGGTTAACTCCATTGAACATCAACTCGATGGACATCAACACCGCGATGAAATTCTTGCGCGCCAACGCCCCATACAGACCGATGCAAAAAAGCACGGCGGCGATGACCAGCATCGATTCCAGCGACACGCTCCCTACCTCCCACGTCCACGGGCCAGCGCCAACCCGCCGATTGCCGCCGCAAGGAGCAATAGCGACACCGCCTCAAACGGCAGCACAAATTCACCAATCAAAAGGTCGGCCAATCCGCCGCCGGCGACGCTCTCCACCTCTTGCGCCGACAGACCTGATCGCGCCAGTTCTGTGGCATCCGGAATTCCCACCGCTTGCGTCTGCGCGACCTGCGACTTGCTCTCCAAGCCTGCTCCAGCGAGCGTGGTCCAATCCGTCGTGACGGCGGTGAACACCATCGCCGCCAGGAGAAGTGCCGACACCATCGCCGCCGGTATCTGCAATCGGTTCGGCGTGTTGCCCTGTTGGACGTCCCTCGTCAGCATCACGCCGAAGATGAACAAGACCGCGATCGCGCCGACGTAGATCAGGATCTGCACCACCGCGAGAAATTCGGCGTTCATCATCACGTAGAAGCCGCCCACCGCGACGAATACCATCGCGAGCAGCAACGCCGCCCGAAACAGGTCGCGGACCATCACGACGCCCAACGCGCCGCCTATCGCAACGACCGCCAGGGCCCAGAACACTACCTGCTCAAACCACATTTAGGTCGCTTCCTCATTGGTTTGAGTAGTATTGCCCTCGGTCAAACGCATCCCTGCCTTTTCATGCTGATGCCAGCGCCAATTTTCGCGGCCGACCTCCCTCCAACCTAATGGCCGGCTCACTCCGGGCCGATAATCCATTCCCTCCAACTGCGGGCGGAACCAGGTGCTCGGGTGCTTGTCGGCTTGTCGCAGCCGGTCAATCGAGATGACCAGGTCGGTGCGTTTGTACTGACCTTCTTCGAAACCGCTGCCCATGAACAGCGCGTCGTACGGGCACGCTTCAACGCAAAGACCGCAGAACATGCACCGCTGCAGCTCGATATCGAAAACCTCCAGTCGGTACTTGTCCCCTTGCAGCGGTGCGGTCTCGCTCGGCGATGTAACGATCTTGATGATTCCCAGGGGGCAGTATTTGGCGCAGGACGCGCATCCGGTGCAGCGTTCCTCGTACCACGTGAACTCCTCGCCCCTGAACCGAGGATGCTGAGTCAACCTCTGCTCGGGATATGACGTGGTGAACGGTCTGCGCGCCAGATTGGTCAGCGTAACCATCAGTCCCTTGACCATTTCTAGTCCGTACATCTCATCTGCTCCCCTGCGCTAGCCCACCTCAATAGTCGATACGCCGCGCACCATTGGCGCCGACGCCGTCGCGGTACGGGAAGTGGTTCGGACTTTCTGCCGGATGATGCGCCCGAAAAACGCTATCGAGACCACGGCAACCACGATGTTGATCGCCGTCATTATCCACAGATCCGAGGTGGTTAGCACGCCGTTCGCATCCCGCAGGAAATACACCTCCAGCACCACAGCCGCCAAGTTGATGATGCTCAGCGGCATCAGGAACTTCCAGCACACCGCCATGATCTGATCCAGGCGCAGGCGCGGGAACGTCGAGCGAATCCACACGAACAGGAAAATTCCGATGAACGTCTTGATCAAAAACCACAACCACCCCAACCAGTCTGCCACCGGCCCGGCCCATCCGGCCAGGAACAGGGTGGCGATCAGGCCCGAGACAAACAACGCTCCGCCAAACTCTGCTGCCTGAATCAGCGCAAACTTGATCCCGCTGTACTCGGTGTGGTAGCCCGCGATAATTTCAGATTCCGCCTCGGCCACGTCGAACGGTGTCCGGTTCAATTCCGCCGACATGCCCGCCACAAAGACGAAGAACGCCAACGGCTGCACCAGGAAGAACGGAACCGCCTGCGCAACAACTATGTCTCCCAGCGACATCGAGCCGGCTACTACCACCACGCCCAGCAGCGACAGCACCACCGGCACCTCGTAACTGAGCAGCACCGCTACCGCGCGGCCCGCCCCGAACAGCGCGTAACGGTTGTTAGAGGCCCAGCCCGCGGTGAATATCGCTATCGACGTGAGTGAACTGACGGCTAGGATGAACAGCACGCCTACGTTCAGGTCTACCAGCGCCACATCCTTGGCGAACGGTATCACTGCCGTCGCCACCAGCAGCGATGAAACCATAATCACCGGAACGGCCGTGAACGCCAGTCGATCGGCTCCGTAAGGGATGATGTCCTCTTTCGTGATCAGTTTGGCCAGGTCCGCTATCGGCTGCAACGCGCCGAAGGGGCCCCAACGGTTGGGGCCCACCCGGTTCTGAAACCTGCCAAGCAACCGACGTTCGCCCCAACTCACTACCGCAGCGCCCAGCAGCACCGCGTTGATCAGGATCAGCATGATGACCACGCCGGCGATCACGTACGCCAGCCAACACGGAACAACGTGCGCCGCCAACCCGTAAATCCAGTAGAAAAGCGGGTTGCCGCCGAACACGCCGTCCGGGCTCAACATGTTTTCGGGTGTTGTAATGCAGCGCATTACCTGTCCACCTCACCCATGTTGATGTCCACGCTGCCCAACGACACGATCATGTCGGCCAATTTCCAACCAAGCAGCAGGTGCTCGGTGATCGTCAAGTTGATCAGGGAAGGGGAGCGGATTTTACAACGGTACGGCGAAACCCCGCCGTCACTGACCAGGAAAAACCCCAACTCACCTTTGGAGGCTTCAACCCTGCCGTACGCCTGGGCGCCGGGCTCGGCCCGCAACACCATCGGCAGTTCCAGGCGGACCGGTCCCGGCTCGATCTGCGCGATGCACTGCCGAACGATCTTTAGGCTCTGGCGGACTTCCTGCATGCGCACCCAGAACCGGTCGTAGTTGTCACCCGCGCTTCCCACCGGCACATCGAACTCGACCTGGTCGTAAGCGTCATACGGCGCCATCTTTCGCCAGTCCCAGTTCACGCCGCTGGCCCTCAGCACCGGTCCGCTGACCGAGCAGTTGATGGCTACGTCAGCCGGCAGTGGGCTGACTCCGCGCGTCCGCACCATCAAAATTTCGTTATTCAGCAGCAGGTTCTCTATCTCTTCCAGTTCGCCTTCGAAATCGTCCAGGAACTGATCCAACGCCGGCCAGAAATCCGCCGGAGCGTCGGAAAACACGCCGCCCGGCCTCATGTAGCTAACCGTGATCCGCGCGCCGCACAGCATCTCGAACAGGTCAAGGATCCGCTCTCTGCTCCGGAACGTGTACATCAACGGAGTGCCGAACGCGCCCAGTTCCTGCACGAAGAACCCGACCGCGATCAGGTGGCTGGCGATCCTCTGCAACTCCGCCGCCAGTGTCCGCAGGTACTTCCCTCGGGGCGGGGGTTCAATCCCCAGCAGTTGCTCCACCGCAAGGCAGTACGCCTGATTGTTGATCATCGATGACGTATAGTCTAGCCGGTCGGTCAGTGTCACCACCTGGACGTAGTTCCGTTCCTCAGCGAGTTTTTCGGTGCCCCGGTGCAGGTAGCCCAGTACCGGCTCCACCTCCACAATGTCTTCGCCATCGAAAGTGATCCGCACCCTGAAGACACCGTGCGTGCTCGGGTGCTGCGGCCCCACGTTGACCGTCATCGGTTCGGTGCGAATCGTCATGGTGGAACTGCGCGCCCTGCCTAGAGAAAGTCTTTCCGCAGGGGATGGCCGTCAAACCCTTCCCACAACATGATCCGTTTCATGTTGGGGTGTCCGGTGAACTTGATTCCCATCAGGTCCCAGATTTCGCGTTCCTGAAAATCTGCCCCCTTCCAAACGCCCACCACCGAAGCAACGGTTGGTTCCTCCCGCCCGTATACCCTGCTCCGGATCACGCCCGTATGTTCCTTGGCCAGCGACGTCAGGTGATATACCAGTTCGAAATACTCCACGAAGTCGATCGCGCTGACTGCGTTCAGGAATGCGAAGTCGAGATCGGGGTCGTCGTGAAGGAAACTTGCTACCGATCCGATGGCCTCGGGACGTATCCAGACCGATGATTCATCCCACGCAGTCACCACATCCGGCGCCGCTTCCTGCAGACGCCGGGCAAGTGTTTCGCCGGGTATTGCGGCGATGGTCACGGTTTGAAACTTCCGCCGCCGATGTTGCGGTATTTCTTGATCTTTTCGTGCAGTTCCATGATCCCGTACAAGAGAGCATCAGGCCGTGGGGGACAACCCGGCACATACACGTCCACCGGCACAATGTGGTCCACGCCCGGCACCACGCTGTACGAGCCAAAGTACGGCCCGCCGCTGGTCGCGCAGACTCCCATGGAGATCACCCACCGCGGTTCGGCCATCTGCTCGTAGATCCTCTTGATCGGCGGCGCCATTTTCCACGTCACGGTACCCGCTACGATCATCAGGTCCGCCTGCCTCGGCGACGCCCGGAACACTTCCATCCCGAACCTGGAGATGTCAAACCGACCCATCGCGGTGGCCATCATCTCGAATGCGCAACAAGCCAGACCGAAAGACACGGGCCACAACGCCGATTTGCGGCTCCAGTTCACCAACGCGTCCACCGACGTTACCATCAGATTCCTTTGCAGGTCTTCCGGTACCTCGATAGCTGGCACTTCGATGGGCGTTTGCGATGCCGCAATCAGGTCGTTGACCAACTGCCCTTCGGACCGGTCAATCTCCCACGTCCGACTGTGCAGCGGGCCGCCCACCGACGGCAGTTCAAAATGTGTCGACTCCTGCATGCCGTTCAGCCCTGCCATTCCAAATCCCGCTTGCGCCAGGCGTACGCCCACGCCAGCAGCAGGATTCCCACGAACACCGCCATCTCAATCAGCGCGAACAGCTCCAGCGTCAGGAACTTCGTGGCCCAGGGGTAGAGGAACACGACCTCCACATCGAACACCACGAACAGGATGGCGAACATGTAGTAGCGGAATTGGAACCGGTTCCAGGTGCCGCCGATGGTCTGCACACCGCACTCGTAGGTATCGTGCTTCACCGGGTCCGGGCGCGCCGGCCGGATACCCAACCGCGAAAGCATGTAAGACGCCCCAAGCATGCTGCACGGAACGATTATGGAGAGCGCCAGGAAGATGGCGATCAGTCCGTATTGGCCGAAATAATCTTCTAGCATCTCGGTGCTTCGCCCCCTCGCCAAAGCAGCGGCTACCCTGCCAGTCGATGGGCTTGGCGGCGTCAAACCGTCTGGCTAAATGGGCGGCGGCATTATACCATAACGGGACTCTTACAAAACCCGATTAACCCAAGGCCAATACATGACCCCGAACGAGACCACACCGGATTGGCAAAGCCGCTACATCCATGCCAACGGTATCAATCACCATTACCTGGAGTGGGGCGATTCAGCCTCTCCTCCCTTGCTGATGCTACACGCCACGGGCCTGTGCGCATGGCCCTGGAAGCCAATTGCCCGCCGCCTTTCCGAGCGCTATCGCGTTCTGGCGTTCGACCAGCGCGGTCACGGCGACACTGATCCATCCGATAAAGGTTATCGGTTTGAATATGCCGGCGAAGACTTGGCCGCCATCGTCGGCTCGATGGACTTGACCCGGCCCAGTGTGATCGGCCACTCGTCGGGCGGGCTCGCGACCATCATCGCAGCCAACATCGATCCGCAATTCTTTGGTCCGGTCGTTCTCGTCGAAACTCGCGTCAGCAACGACGCGCCTACCGCTCCCACCCAGGATTTGAACCGTCGGGCCGAACGCACCCGCATGAAACGCCCCGTTTGGGACTCGCGGGATGCCATGTTTGACGCCTATCGTTCCCGTAGCGCTTTCAAGGACTGGCAGGACGAACCCTACCAACAGTTCATCGAGGGCGGCACACGGTTGCTCGACGATGGTCGTGCCGAGCTGAAATGCCATCCCGAGGTTGAGGCCACCTTCTATGGGATGCGCGATGACTTGCAGGTCGCAAAATATTTGAGAAACCTGCCCGGCGATTGGTTGCTGCTACTTGCCAACTATCCGGGTTGCCAGCGCATCGACGACCAAGGCGTTCGCGATTTCCAGATGCTGGCGCCCGGCGCGGAGGTCAAACCGATGGGCAAGGGCAGCCACTTCCTGCCCATGGAATACCCGGACGACGTGTTGGCCGTAATCGAGCCTTGGTTGGACGGCAAGGCCGACGCTCGATAACGTCTCGCGATGCACTGTCCACGATGTCGCATCAAGATGGCTGTCCAAGCCCGGACGCCGCACAAGCAGAAGAAATGGCGTTGCCCACAATGCCGCTTGGTCCGTATGAAACCGGCGACGTATCGCCGTGACAAGGAAAAGATATGACCCAAAGCTCTGCTGACAATACCGCGCCGGCCAGCGGCGGCCCCTTGGCTGGCCTTCGCGTCCTGGACCTGTCCATCATCGTCGCCGGCGGCACCGCATCGTCCCTGATGGCCGATTTCGGGGCGGAGGTGATCAAAGTGGAGCGGCCCGGTTCAGGCGATTCCTTGCGCAACTGGGGCCCGTTTTACAACGGCGTGTCGCTGTGGTGGAAAGTGCACTCGCGCAACAAGCAGTCCATCACCCTCAACATGGCCGATCCGGAAGGCCAGAACCTGCTCAAACGTCTCGCCGCTCAGGCCGACGTTCTCATCGAAGGATTCCGACCCGGCACCCTCGAACGTTGGGGTCTCGGACCCGCCGACCTGCACGATGCGTCCGTGAATCCGGGATTGGTGATCCTCCGTTTCTCCGGATTCGGCCAGACCGGCCCGTACAAGGATCGACCCGGCTTTGGCACCATCGCCGAGTGCATGAGCGGCTACATCGGCATGACCGGGTTCCCGGACACACCTCCGAACCTGCCGCCCGTGCCGCTGGCCGACGAAATCGCAGGGGTGTTCGGTGCCATGGCTGGCATGATGGCAATCTACCGCCGCGACGCCGACCGTCAGCCCGGCGAGCCCGGTTCTGGCCAGGTGGTCGACCTCAGCCTCTTTGAACCACTCTTCCGCCTCTGCATCCCCCACCTCACCATCTACGACCGCCTGGGAGAAATCCGCGAGCGCATCGGCAACGATTTCCCGGACGCCGCTCCTCGCAGTCTCTTCCGCACCGCCGATGACCGGTGGCTCGGACTATCCGCCACATCACAGAATACGTGGGAGGGCCTCGCCCACGCGATGGGTTTCGACGCCCTCATAGATGATGCACGGTTCGCCAACAACGCCGCTCGCCTTGAAAACAAAGACGCCCTCAACGAAATCCTTCAATCATGGCTCAACAGTCGTCCGACCAACGACATCATGGACGAACTCATTCCGGCCGGTGGAGTCGTAGGGCCGGTGTACAACAGTGCCGATATCATGGATGATCCCCACTACCAGGAGCGCGAAGACATTGTGGAAATCTACGATCCTGAAGTCGGCAACACCCGGATGCTTGGCCTCGTTCCCAAGTTCAGCAAGACCCCTGGCGCGCTGCGTCACATGGGTCCCACCGTCGGCCAGCACAACGCCGCCGTGTACGGCGATTGGCTCGGCCTGAACGAAACCGAACTCGCTGAGCTGTCCGACGGCGGGATCATCTGATTATGTCGACCCGATCCCTGCTTGTAGCCACTCGAAACCCGGGCAAGATGCGGGAATACCGCGAGTTGCTCGCCGACTATCCTGGTCATATCATCTCCCTAGATGACGCCGGCGTGCCCGACGAGGTAGAGGAAACCGGTGACACGTTCCAAGCCAATGCCATCCTCAAAGCATCGACTTACGCTCAGTTGTCTGGACACCTAACCATCTCCGACGACTCCGGCCTCGAGGTCCATGCCTTGGGCGGTGCGCCCGGCGTCTATTCCGCCCGATATGGTGGCGATGCCTGCCAAACTGACGAGGACCGCGTCGCCCTCCTACTCCGAAATCTGGCCAAAATCCCTTGGGAGCGCCGCATCGCACGATTCCGCTGTTTCACCGCCGTTGCCGACCCCTCCGACGGTGCCGAGCCCCGGGTTTCAACCGTCGTAGGCTCTATCGCAGGGGTGATACAATACGAACCGGTGGGCGAGCACGGCTTTGGTTATGACCCCGTCTTCTATCTCCCGTCATTCCGCGGCACGATGGCTCAGTTGCCTGTCCAGGCAAAAAACGCCATCAGCCATCGGGCGGACGCCGCCCGTAGAGCCCGCCTTATGTTGGCTGCATTATGATCACTGACCTTTTCGGCAGACCCCTCCGCGACCTGCGAATCTCGGTCACCGACCGATGCAATTTCCGTTGCCCCTACTGCATGCCGGCCGAGATCTTCGGCGAGGCTTACCAGTTCCTCCCCAAGGACGAGATACTGACCTTCGAGGAGATTTCCCGCCTGTCCCGCCTATTTGTGGAGCAGGGCGTGAACAAACTCCGCATCACGGGCGGCGAACCCCTGCTGCGCGTTGATCTGCCCAAACTGATTGGGCAACTCGCCGCCATCCCCGGCGCCGACGACATCACCCTCACCACCAACGGCTATCTGCTCGCCCAGCAGGCCCAGCAACTCGCCGACGGCGGCCTCAATCGCATCACCGTCAGCCTGGACTCCCTCGATGACGACGTGTTCAAGCAGATGAACGGGCGCGGTTTCGGCACCCGCCGCGTTCTCGACGGCATCAAGCGCGCGTCGGACGCTGGCCTTGTTCCCATCAAAATTAATGCAGTCGTCCAAAAAGGCGTCAACGACCACACCATCGTCGATCTTGCGCGCCATTTCAAAGGTACCGGTCACATCGTGCGGTTCATCGAATACATGGACGTTGGTAACCGGAACGGCTGGAAACTGGACGAAGTGGTGCCGGCCGCCGAAATTGTCGCCCGAATCAGCTCCGAACTCCCACTGGAACCCGCCGAACCCAACTACGTTGGCGAGGTAGCCAGCCGTTTGCGCTACATCGACGGCGGCGGGGAGATCGGGGTTATCGCCTCGGTGACCCAACCGTTTTGCGCCGACTGCACCCGGGCCCGTCTCTCCACCGACGGCCGTATCTACACCTGCCTCTTTGCCACCGACGGCGTTGACCTGCGTGGCCCCATGCGCGACGGCGCTACCGACTCGGAACTCACCGACATCATCGCCGGAGTCTGGAAGGTACGACGCGACCGCTACTCCGAGATCCGCACTGAGTTCACCACCAGCGAAAATACCGACGCCCGGCCCAAGGTCGAGATGTACCAGATCGGAGGGTGACCCGACGCCATGACCACCCAGAATACTGCCCGGCCGGCCGACCGCCTGACCCATCTCGCCGAGGATGGCAGCGCTCGCATGGTTGATGTCGGCTGGAAGCCCGTAACCGATCGGATGGCCCAAGCAACGGGCCAGGTTGTGATGCAGCCGGAAACTTTGGCACTCATCCGAGATGGGCTGATGAAAAAGGGCGACGTCCTTACCATCGCCCAGTTGGCGGGAATTATGGGCGCCAAGCGCACCTCGGAACTGATCCCTCTCTGCCACCCGCTGCCCCTCAATAAGGTGGACGTTGAACTGTCCCTGGACGAATCCGCCAACAGCGTGAATATCGTCGCCACGGCTACCACTTCCGGCAAAACCGGCGTCGAAATGGAGGCGCTAACGGCGGTCAGCGTCGCCGCCCTCACGGTCTACGACATGTGCAAGGCCGTGGACCGCGCCGTGCAGATCGACGGCATCCGCCTGCTCCGCAAAACCGGAGGCCAATCCGGCGACGTCGACCTCACCGGTTCCTAAACCCCTCGGCGCTCTGCTTCCGCGGAAAGCGCCCGAACCGCCGCGACCAGGTAGATCAGGTACTCCTCTGTTGAGACGTCCTCCAGCGGCTTGAATTCCTCCACTTGGTCCACCTCCAGCACCCCCACGACACCGGGGATAGCGGTAACGTCCAACTCCGCAATCAACCCGTCTGGAGTCACCACGACGCATCCACGGTCTGCCCGTGGATTCAGCGCCGGTTCCAACTCAACGGCCTGGATCGTTGTCATGCCCAAGAACGCCGGAAATGGCTGCAACCGACCGCACAGTTCGCCCAGCATCGCTTGCAGCTTGGCGGTGGTTTCATCCAGCAGGTAGTCTAGGCTCGGTTCAGCCAATTCGCGCGGCTCCCTATGCTTATTTGGGCGTGCGCCGTCGTTAGCGCAATTGACAATGTCGCGCCGTCAGTCTTACCATATTCGAACGCTCAGCAACAACGACGACTGGTCGGGGCTGCGCGGGTTGGCGACGTAGCTCAGTGGCAGAGCGGGCGCTTCATAAGCGCTAGGTCGTTGGTTCGAATCCATCCGTCGCCACCATCAGACGACCCTTCGTACGGGACAGCGCGATTTAACCAAATTGGGGCAGGTTGTGAACCTGCCCCTCTCGTTTCCCACAGCACTGATCGCTAACGATCGGTGTCCTCGAATCCCTCGCCCAATTCGCTCAGGAACTGCTCGATCTCCGGCGACAACGCAACCGCCTCTCCGCCGGTTTCCTCGCTCGTTTCGCCCGTCTCTGCGGCTTCCGCCTCGTTGGAGTCGTAGTAGTCCTCCATCTGTTTGATCAGGCCTTGGAGGTCCGAGTTGCGTTCAACAGCCGCGTTCAACTCCCGGTACTGCCGTTGACCCCGGCGAACCGGCGCCAGGTCCTCGGGGATTTCCGGATAGACCGAGGATATCGCTTCGATCATACGCGCCGTTCCGTTGAAATCCTCGTCTAGCTGGACGTACTGCGGCAGATGCACCATAAAGTTGATGGATTCCACGCCCAGGCGGTCAATACCGTCCGACACGAGGTTCATAATCGTCGTCGGGCCCTGGTAAGTGCTGCGACGCAATTTCAGGTTCGGCACTGCTCTAATCTGCTCCACCGAACCCAGGGAACCGGTAACCAGCAAAGGGCGCGTGTGGGGCACCGTGTCGTACATCGCGCCCACCCGGCAATACCGTTTCACCCCGAACTTTTCCACCACTTCCAGAATGGAGTCGGTGTAGTTTTCGCTATTCGCGTGCGGTTCCCGAAGGTGCAAGAAAAGGTAATCCGGGCCGTTCTCGGTGGTGGCGTACCTTATGATGCTGTTGGGAATGCGCACGCGGCGTTCGTTGTCCACCAAACGCATGCTGGGCCGATAACGGGTGAAGTCGAAAAACTCCCCTGGCCGTTTCAGCCTCCCCAACTCTTTGGAGCCCAGATACCGCTCCAGTCGGTTCAGCGTCAACGTTCCCACGCTCCCCACGTCTACCCATGGCCTGATCATGGCAAAAACGTGTGGGTCGCGCAGTTCCGGCAACGGTTCTTGGATATCAAATGCGCCGATCATCATAATAGCCATATCTTGCCAGACCCGGCCCAGCAATTCAAGCGGCGCATGGAGACGCGGCATCGGCGGGGCGCTGTTCCAGGGCAATCGCGTCTTAATCAGCGACGGTGCCGGGATTGGAATTGGCGGTAACGGACGGTGAATTTACAGGGATCCGCCAAAGGCGGACAGGTTCCCAGGATGAACGGGATGGACGGGATATTTTGATCCGGGAGTGTTGGGATTATGGGCTGGTCTCGGGGGCCC
>DAOUJD010000074.1:0-13908 GCA_034423115.1 Dehalococcoidia bacterium
GGGCCCCCGAGACCAGCCCATAATCCCAACACTCCCGGATCAAAATATCCCGTCCATCCCGTTCATCCTGGGAACCTGTCCGCCTTTGGCGGATCCCTGTAAATTCACCGTCCCTTACTGCCAATTCCAATCCCGGCACCGTCGCTGATTAAGACGCGATTGCCCTGTCTGACAATCCCTTACCGATTACTGGCGCGCCCAACGGCGTATAATCCAATCAATGGTTTCTGACCGCCGCGAAAACAAACCCGTCTGGCGCGACGCCTTCCGCAAAATCCTCGCCCTCGAAGTCCACAAGGGCTACGGCGATAACGCTGTCAGCGGAGGCATCCGTCGCTTCATCGAGCGCTGGGAACCCGACCTCCGCGCGTTCTTGGCCGACGACTCCCGGGCGCGCCAACTGGTCGAACAACCCTACCGCGAACTCGACCCCGACCGCCGTCGCAACTGGGTCTCCGCCTGGCAGGCCGCCCTCGACGGCGTAACCGTGCCTCCCGCTCGTCCTGAGCCTGTCGAAGGACAACCCGCCACCCCTGAACCAACCTCACCCGCTCATCCTGGGCCTCTCGAAGGAACCAACCCTGTCGAAGAGCAACCCGAGCCCTCTACCCATCATTCCCGCGTAGGCGGGAATCCACAACCCTCGGCTCCAACCACCGTTCCCGAAGCGCTACTTCCTCATCCTCAACCCACCCCCTCCGCTCGTCCTGAGCCTACCCCATCCGCTCATCCTGAGCCTGTCGAAGGACAACCGGCCGCCCCCGCGCTCTTCTCTCCCGACGCGGCCACGTCCATGGTACGTTTCCGCCGTCGTCCCCACGTTCCCGCAACCCCCAACGCCAACCCCCTCGATCCCGACCAGCCCGTCGCGACCCTGCGCCGCATGGATGCCAAAACCGTCCAGCGCCTGGAGCAGTTGGACGTCCGCACCGTTCGCGACCTCCTCTACATGCTCCCGCGTCGCCACGATGACCGCGCCGACGTCGCCAGTATCGCCGACCTGTACCCCGGCGGTACATTCACCGTCGAAGGCAAATTGGCCGACATTCGTTCCGCCAACGTGGGGCAGCGCCGCCTTCAACTCGCGGAGGGCGTGCTAACCGACGACACTGGACACATCGAACTCCAGTGGTTCGGCCAGGGTTACCTCGCCCGTTCCCTGAAGCCCGGCGATCACATGGTGGTCAACGGCAAGGTGGAAATCCACCGCGGCCGCCTGTCCATCTCGTCCCCGGAGTACGACGTCATCACGCCGCGCCAGCCTCCGCTCAACGCCGGCCGTGTCACCCCGGTTTATCGCCTCACCCAGGGTATGACGGCCCGCAACCTACGCAGCCTGACCTGGCTGGCCGCAACCCGCTCTGCCTCCGAAATCCCCGAAACGCTGCCCGACGACGTGCTCCAACGCACCGGCCTCGCCACCCTGCCCAACGCCGTCCGCGACGTTCACTATCCCGCCGACTCCGCCGCCGCCGACCGTGGCCGCCGTCGCCTGGCCTTCGACGAAATCCTGGCGTTCCAACTCGCCATCCTTGGCCGCCGCCGCCACCGCGAACGCAACGCCGTCGGGATGCCCATCAAATA
The DNA here is from genome assembly GCA_034423115.1 of Dehalococcoidia bacterium. GTDB lineage: Bacteria > Chloroflexota > Dehalococcoidia > Lucifugimonadales > UBA3495 > Bin87. The sequence continues at coordinate 1,585 of DAOUJD010000074.1, forward strand.
CCACGCCCCGACCGTAGACGGCTTCCTCAGCGGCCTGCCCTTCACTCCCACCGGCGCCCAGCTGCGTTGCGTCGCCGAAATCCTCGAGGACATGGGTCGCGGCTCACCGCCCATGAGCCGCCTGCTTCAGGGCGAGGTTGGCAGTGGCAAGACCCTCGTCGCTCTGGCCGCCGTCTTGGCTGTCGCATCGGCTCACCGGCAGTCCGCTCTCATGGCCCCCACCGAGGTGCTGGCCGAGCAGCATTTCCGCACCGTGAGCCAACTGCTGGAGGGATTCGACCAGCCCTTGCAGCAGCCCAACGTCCTGTCGGCCTATCTCCCCGACCTGCCTCGCCCCTTCGCCTTCGGACTCCTCACCGGCAGCACCCGCGCCGCGCCTCGTCGCGAGGTCCTGCGCATGGCATCCGAGGGACACCTCGACCTCCTCATCGGCACCCATGCCCTCATCCAGGACGGTGTCGAACTGCCCAACCTGTCCCTCGCCATCGCCGACGAGCAGCACCGCTTCGGCGTCGAACAGCGGTCCGCCCTGCGCGGCGCCGGAGAAGAACAGCCCCACTCCCTGATGATGTCGGCCACTCCCATCCCGCGCACCCTGCAACTCACCCTCTACGGCGACCTGGACATCTCGTCCATCGACGAACTGCCTCCCGGACGCCAGGAGATCCTCACCCGCGTCGTCCCCGAGGACAAGCGCCGCGCCGCCTACGGATTCGTGCGTCAGCAAGTCGCCGCCGGACGCCAGGCATTCGTCATCTGCCCGCTGGTCGAGGAGTCCGACAAGCTCGACGTTCGCGCCGCCATCGACGAGCACAAGCGCCTTTCCGAGGAAGTATTCCCCGACCTCCGCGTCGGCCTCATGCACGGTCGCCTCGCGCCACGCGAAAAAGACCGCGTCATGCGCCGGTTCCGCGACGCCGAACTCGACATCCTCGTCGCCACCGCTGTCGTTGAAGTCGGCATCGACGTGCCCAACGCCACCGTCATGCTCATCGACGGCGCCGACCGGTTCGGCCTGTCCCAACTTCACCAGTTCCGCGGACGCGTCGGCCGCGGCGAGCACCAGAGCTACTGCCTGCTCATGTCCGAGTCGGAGTCGGAGCGCGCCCACGAGCGTCTTTCCGCCCTTGCCTCCAACAGCGACGGCTTCAAGCTCGCCGAGATCGACCTCCAGATGCGTCGCGAGGGCGACATCTTCGGCACCACCCAGAGCGGCGACCAGACCATCCTGCGCATCGCCAACATATTCGACCAGGACCTGCTCGCCCTGGCCCGTCAGGAAGCCTCCATCATCATCGAAAACGACCCCGAACTCGAAGACCCCCGCCACGCCGGCATCGCCGCCGAGCGCGACCGCTTCCTCAACCGCGTCCAATCCCACATCAGCGACTGATATTCGCCCCTCTCCTTTGATGGGCGGCACGTCCGCCTCCGGCGGAAGAGGGCTAGGGCCACAAAAATCCCCTCTCCCTTTGCGGGAGAGGGCTGGGGTGAGGGGTATCACCCGCTCCCGTCCGCTACCCCTCCGAACCCACGTCCCTGAACCGGTACCCCACGTTCCAAATCGTCTCCACAAACAGGTGGTCCGGATCCTCCACCTTGGAACGCAGCCGCCGTATGTGCACGTCCACCGTCCGCGTACCACCCAGGTAGTCATACCCCCAAACCTGGTTCAACAACGCCTCCCGCGTGTACACCCGACCCGGATTCGACGCCAGCAGCGTCAGCAGTTGGAACTCCTTGTACGTCAGCGAGATGCGCCGGCCCGCCATCGTCACCTCGTAGCTCTGCAGGTCGATGGTCAATTCGCCCACGCGCACCACCTGGTCCGTGTTCCTCCCGTTCCGCCGGAAAACGATCTGCCCGACCCGTGCCATCAACTCCGATGCGTTCAGCGGCGCGATGATAAAGTCGTCCGGATTGACCGTCGGGTCGTATTGCGGCAGAAAGCTGGCATCCACCACCAGCATGGTGGGCAGGCTAAGCTGGCTGATCTGCTCAATCACCGACTGCGCGCCGATCCCCACGGCCGACAGGTCCAGCAGCACCACGTCCAGGCTGGTGGCGTGCGCCACGTCGTCCAACTCCGCGATGTCGCTGCCCGCCCGGCACGACAGGCCGGACGCGTCAATCTGTTTCACCAGCGACATCATCCCCTCTCCGGGACGTGTCAAGAGAAAAACGTTATACAACTTGCGGCCCTTGCTACCGGCCCTCGCGCAGCCGGCGAATCTTGGCTTCCAGCTCCTGCACCCGGGCTTCGGCGGCTTCGGCCCGGGCCGTTTGTGATAGAAAGGTTGGAATGTGTTCCCCAGTGGCTGGATCATGCCAGTCCAGACGGCCACCCTCGGCTCTCAGATCCACGTTCAGCGCCGCGCTGTGCCCCTGGAACACTCCGGGGCGGATTTCGCTAACCTCTATGGGTTGGTAGCGGTCTCCATCCAGCCGGTAACCTGCCAGGGTGAACCCGTAGAACTCTCCCTCGCTATCGAACAGCCAGTACTCACCCACTCCCAACCTTTCGTAGTAGTCTTTCTTCCCGTCCAGGTCATCGCCTGCGGTGTGTCTCGACGCCACCTCCAGGATGAAGTCCGGCGCCTTGCCCTGTTCCGATACGACGTAGCCGTTGCGGGCTTTGTACGCGGCAGGGTTGACGTCGAAGGCTATCAGCAGGTCCGGGTAGCGGCTTTCTCCGGCCACGTAGGCCGGACCCGGCACGACGTAGCGTTCGCCGGTGACCAGGGTGGTGTCGGATCGGCCCAGGTATTGAGACAGGTGGTGCGTCTGGCTGGGTTCATGCAGGTGCTCTACGGAGGTCATATCGTCGGGATGGCGCTGCGGGATGTCGGGGAGACAAAAAGGCGTTGGCGTGGCCGGTACAGCCGGAAGGTCGGCGTGGCGTGTGGTGGTCATGTGATCCTCGACGGTCGGGCTGGCGCGGTCGGGTGGCTATGTCGCGCCCGTCGCCTTCACAAAATTGACGCTGGCGCATCCCGTTGTCTATCATAACTTGCCGTCGGCGCAATTCTAGCATAACCATGATCTCTGCCAGACTCGCCGCCGTCCCACCATCCTCACGCCAGAACGGGGTTGCCACATGACCACCGCCACTCTCCTGCCCACTCAACCCTCCGACATTCGCCGCCTGATCCGCGCTGGTGAGTACGACGGCGTCACCGCCGGTCTCGCCAACGGACACGTCCAGGCCAACCTGGCCGTCCTGCCCCGTGATCTCGCCTTCGACTTCCTCCTGTTCTGCCAGCGCAACCCCCAGCCCTGCCCAATCCTGGAGGTCATCGAGGCCGGTTCCGTCGAACCATCTTTCGTCGCCCCCGGCGCCGACATCAGCACCGACGTCCCCGCCTACCGCATCTACGAAAACGGCGAGATGACCGGCGAGCACCAGTCCGTCGCCGACTTCTGGAGCGACGATTTGGTCTCCTTCCTGTTGGGTTGCAGTTTCTCCTTTGAGGCGGCCATGTCCGACTCGGGCATCCCGCTGCGCCACCAGGAAGCCGGCAGCAACGTCCCCATGTACATCACCAACATACCCACCCGTCCGGCCGGCATGTTCTCCGGCCCCATGGTGGTCAGCATGCGCCCCATCCCACGCGAGCAGATCGTCCGCGCCGTTCAGGTTACATCCCGGTTCCCGGATACCCACGGCGCCCCTGTCCACATCGGCGACCCTGCCGCCATCGGCATCCGCGACATCGACTCGCCCGAGTTCGGCGACGCCGTCGAAATCCGACCCGGCGAAACCCCCGTGTTCTGGGCCTGCGGCGTAACCCCCCAGGCCGTCGCTCTCAACTGCAAGCCTCCTCTGATGATCACCCACGCCCCCGGCAAGATGTTCATCACCGACAAGCGTGACTCCGACTACGCCGTCATCTGATGAAAATAGCCCTCTCCCTTTGTGGGCGGCACGTCCGCCTATGGAGGACGGCACGTCCGCCTCCAACGGAAGAGGGTCAGGGTGCCGTACGCCCGCCTTCGGAGGGGAAACTGCCCCGCTCATCCTGAGCTGCCGCAGGTCCGCCTCTGGAGGATCGAAGGACGAGCGGGGACCGGTCCAAGGCTAAATCGCTCCCGCCCGCCACTCCCGCGCACCCTCACCGTCATTCCCTCACACCCCAACACGTCATTCCTGCGGAAGCAGGAATCCAGAAAATCCCTCCCACCAACGACCATCGCACCCCAAACACTACCAAGCGAGACTTATACATGCCAACCATCGAAGACATCGTCCTCAACCACGACCGCCGCGGCATCAACGCCCTGCGCCCCCATCTCCCAGATGACTTCTGCACCCAGGCGGCCCGGTACCTGCTGGAGCATCCCGGGCCCGTGATCATCGCCACCGGTTTCTACATCATCATGAGCGACGCCCCCGAAACCGACGGCCCGCCGGGCGCTTTCGCCATCGGCAACGCCATCCGCGAACTCGGCCATCCGGTAGCCTACGCCGCCGACTCTCCGGTGGCTGGCATGATGTCCGGTTGGCTTTCCCAGCAAGGCGACGTATCGCCCGTCATAGACTTCGAAATCACCGGTGATGCCGCCCGAAACTATCAGGCCGCCCGGGACACCGTGGCCGAACACCATCCGTCCCTGGTGATCTCCATCGAACGCTGCGCCCCAGATGCTCACGGAATCTATCGCAACATGCGCGGCGTGGACATCTCAGACAAGACCGCCCGCATCGACCGTATCTTTGAACTGGGCATCCCATCCATCGGCATCGGGGACGGCGGCAACGAAATCGGAATGGGCAACCTCCTCGATGTCGTAGAGGCCGCCGACATGCTGCCCGACTATCCCGCCATCACCACGTGCAACCAGCTCATCGCCTCCAGCACGTCCAATTGGGGAGGCTACGGACTCGTCGCCGCTCTCTCCGTCCAGGTGGGTCGCAACCTCCTGCCCGACATCGACACCGACGCCGAATGCATCCGCTATCTCGTGGACGCCGGCTGCGTCACGGGCGTCACCGGCGAGCACGACTATCTCGTCGACGAGTTCACCCTGGAAGAAAACGCCGCCGTCCTCCAGGAACTCCACGACTACGTGGCAGCGAACCTCAATACCTGACCGCAAAGGCGCAACATCGTGGGCAACTGCAAACACTGCGGCCAAAAGGCCGGCTTCCTCCGCCGCAGCCACAAGGAATGCGAACAGGCGCACCAGGCCGGGCGCAAGCAAATGGTGGCAATGGTCGTTGAAACCGCCGGCCGGCCCGACTTCAGTGAAAGCTCGCTCATCGACAACCTGTCCATCATCGCCGGCCGCTCGTACGTGGACCACGACGGCATGCGCGCCGCCATCGCCGAGGGTTGGCGTCAGGCCGTGCGGGAGGGCTTGGCCGACGGCATCTTGACCCGCGACGAAGAGGCCCGCTTGCGCGAATTCCGCGAGCAGTTCGCCATTGAGACGGACGACCGGGCCAGCGGCGAGGCCTTGGAACAGATCGACCGCGCCGCCCACGCCCGCTTGATGACCCATGCCCGTCTCGCCGCGATATCAGCCACCGTTGGCGAAAACCACGTCAATAGTCTGGAGGACGCACTGGACGACTCCGGGCTTTCTCCCGCAGACCGCAGGTCGCTGTTGGTGCAGGGATGGGAAGCGGCCGTAGAAACATCCATCGAGGATGGCGTGCTTTCGTTGGACGAAGAGCACGCGCTGATTCGCTACTTGGATCACTTCGAGCTGGAGCAGTCGGACGTCAACGCCAATGGCGCTTACCGCAGCATGATCCAGTCCGCCGTCATCAGGGAGGCCGCCGAGGGCATCATTCCCGAGCGCCTGGGCGACATCCCGCCGGTGCCCTTCAACCTGATGAAGTCCGAGCAACTGGTCTGGCTCATCGACGACGTCGACTACTACGAGATCAAGACCCGCCGTGAACGCCGCGGTTCATCCCACGGCCTCAGCATCCGCGTCGCCAAGGGCCTCTACTACCGCCCCAGCACCTTCAAGAGCCGGCCCATCGAGTGGGAGGAAACCGTCCACGAGGACACCGGCCTTTTGGGCGTAACCAGCAAGCACATCTACTTCCACGGCCCCCGCAAGCGGTTCCGCATCCGCTACGACCGCATCGTATCCTTCGAGCCCTATAACGACGGCATCGGCGTCATGCGCGACGCCCAGACTGCCAAACCCCAGACCTTCCACACCGGCGACGGCTGGTTCATCTACAACTTGGTAACCAACCTGGCCCAAAACTGGTAACCCGCTATCCGGGTTTCGAAAAATCCCCTCTCCCGCGACAGGAGAGGGTTAGAGTGAAATGCGATGTGCATGGAGCGGCCAAACCTATTCAACCGCTCATCCTGAGCCTGTCGAAGGATGCACCTAGCCACACACCAATAATCCCGTCCATCCCTGTAATCACCCGACCCTTTCACGCTCCGGTTTCCACCATCCCTTGACTTGGCTCAGGAATCCTGCCGGCGTAGCCGCTCCTCCAGCTCCCGAACCCGGTCCTCCGCTCGGTCTGCACGAGTTTCCGCCCGCAGCCGCGCCGCCCTCTCATCCTCGAACGTGACTACGCGCTCCCCAGTGGCCGGGTCATGCCAGACTAATTCGCCACGCTCCCACCGTAGATAGAGGTTCAAAACCGGGCTGAACCCCTGCAAAACGTCCTCCGCCAATTCATCAATCTCGATGGATTGGTACTGACCGTCCACCAACCTGTCGCCAGCTAACCGCGTGCCGTGGGACTCCCCCGTCTCGTCAAAACGCCAGTACTCCGGGATCATCAACGCCGCGTAGTCCTTTCGCTTGGTCGTAGCGTCGATGCGCCCGGTGCTGGGGGAGGCGATCTCCATCACGAAGTCCGGCGGTTTGCCCTGATCCGAAATCACGTATGCGTTCCTGCGCCGGTACGCCGCCGGATCCACACCAAAAGCCACCAACAGGTCCGGATCTCTGATCCCCGTGAGATCTCTGGTCGGAGCCAACGCAAGATAGCGATCACCGGCCACCAGCGTCGTATCGGGATTCCCGAGATGGAGAGCAAGATAGTGGGCGTTCCCGTTGATGGCGAGGTGGTCGAAACTAGTCGCTTTGCTTTCCGGGTCCTCCGGAGGATCCGGAAAAACATAAAAGCCCGGGAGTTGCCCGACCTGAAGAGTCCCCTTCATCCATCCCAATCCTGTCCATCCTGGGAACTTGTCCGCCCTCGGCGGATCCATGTAAAAACGGACTCCCTAACTCACCGCCATCATCTTTTCTTCCGTAACGATAATCTTCTTCAGCTCCAGCATTTCGTCCCGCAGGTGCGCCGCCTTCTCGAACTCCAGCGACCGCGCCGCCTCCTTCATCTGGAATTCCAGGTCCTTGACCACCCGATACATGTCATCCCGCGTCATCTCCTCCCGCGCCACCTGGTACGCCGCCTTGTTTTCGGCGACCCCGCGCAGTCCCTCGGTGATGTCGCGCACGGCCTTGTGAATCGACTGCGGCTCGATGCCGTGGCGGACGTTGTGCGCGTCCTGGATGCCACGCCGCCGGTATGTCTCGTCGATCGAGTTCTGCATCGAGTCCGTCACCCGGTCGGCGTACATGATCACATGCCCCGAGGCATGCCGCGCCGCCCGCCCCACCGTCTGGATCAGCGACGTCGTCGACCGCAGGTAGCCCTCCTTGTCGGCGTCCAGAATCGCCACCAGGCTCACCTCCGGCAGGTCCAACCCCTCCCTCAGCAGGTTGATGCCCACCACCACGTCGTACACGCCCAGACGCAAATCCCGCAGAATCTCCACCCGATTCAGCGTCTCAATATCCGAGTGCAGGTAGTGGTTCCGTATCCCCGCCTCCGACAGGTAGTCCGCAAGTTCCTCCGCCATCCGCTTGGTCAGCGTCGTCACCAGCACCCGCTCCTGTTTCTCCACCCGTTGCCGTATTTCGTGCAGCAGATCGTCGATCTGTCCGGTCGTCTGCTTCACCTCGATTGTTGGGTCCAGCAGCCCGGTGGGCCGGATGACCTGCTCCACAATGGCGTTGGTGCGCTCCAGCTCCAGCGGACCCGGCGTCGCCGACACGTACACCACCTGGTTGATGTGGTCCTCGAATTCCTTGAAATGCAGCGGCCGGTTGTCCAGCGCCGACGGCAGCCGGAACCCGTACTCCACCAGCGTCGTCTTCCGCGAGATGTCGCCGTTGTACATCCCCCGCACCTGCGGCAGCGTCATGTGCGACTCGTCCACGAACATCAGGTAGTCGTCCGGGAAATAGTCCAGCAGCGTCCAGGGCGGGCTCCCCGCCGGCCGCCGCGACAGGTGCCGCGCGTAGTTCTCAACCCCCGCGCAGAACCCCGTCTCGTCCAGCATCTCCATGTCGTACCGGGTCCGCTGCTCCAGACGCTGCGCCTCCAGCAGCTTATCCTGCCGCCTCAACTCATCCACCCGCTCGTTCATCTCCGCTTCGATGTCCACCAGCGCCGCGTCCAGCTTCTCCCGGCTCGTCACGAAGTGCTTGGCCGGATACACCGAAAATTCCTGCCGTTCGTTCAGCACCTCTCCCGTCAGCGTGTCCAGCGTCAGGATGCGCTCCACCTCGTCGCCGAAAAACTGCACCCGTACCGCGAATTCCTCGTACGCCGGCACGATCTCCAGTGTGTCGCCCCGCACCGTGAAACGGCCCCGCGCCAGGTCGGTGTCATTCCGCTCGTACTGCATGTCAATCAACTGCCGCAGCAAGGCCCGCCGGTTGTATTCTTCGCCCACCTCGATCCGCGCCACCATCTCGAAGTAGTCTTCCGGATCCCCCAGGCCGTAGATGCACGACACCGACGCCACGATCAGCGTGTCCCGCCGCGTCAGCAGTGATGTCGTCGACGCCAGCCGCAGCTTGTCCAGCTCCTCGTTGACGCTGCTGTCCTTCTCGATGTACGTATCCGTCCGCGGTATGTACGCCTCGGGCTGGTAGTAGTCGTAGTACGACACGAAGTACTCGACGGCGTTGTTCGGGAAGAACTCCTTGAACTCCGTCGCCAGTTGCGCCGCCAGCGTCTTGTTGTGCGCAATCACGATGGTCGGCTTCTGGGTTTCCTGCACGATGTTCGCCATCGTGAAGGTCTTGCCGCTCCCGGTGACGCCCAACAGCGTCTGGTAACGCTGTCCCTCCATCACCCCGGCCGACAGTTTCTGCACCGCGGGCTCCTGGTCGCCCATCATCCCGAAGTCGGCCACTAGCTGAAAATCAGGCATATCGCCTCCGCTCGCTATCCTTCGCCCCGCAGTCGGCGCAACTCCGCTTCCATGTCCGCCATCCGCGCCTCCGCAGCCATCCGCGCCTCCCGCTCTTCAGCCAACCGGCCTTCCGCCTCTTCCCGCGCCTCCTCCATTTCGGCCAACCGCTCCTCGGCCGCATCCCGCGCGTCCCTCAAATCGTAGTAATCCGGGACCCAAACGTTCCTTGCCGGATCGTAAAATCGCAGCCTTTGATCGTCCCAGCACAAATCCAGCCCGAGCGCCGGACTGTGACCCCGCAGCACACCGTCCGGCCCCGGCGATACATCCATACGGACGTATTCCCCGTTTTCCAGGCGCTCGCCCACCAGCCGTTCCCCGTAGTGCCGGCTGTCCGGTGAGGGATCGTAACGCCAGTATTCTCCGATGCCCAGCGATGCGTACAGGTCTCGCTTTCGGCCCAGGTCCGCCCGCGCCGTACTCCGCGACCCGATCTCCAGCGCAAAGTCAGGGGTTCGCCCCAGGTGCCAGGTGAAGTAGGAATTGTGCGGCTGGATGTCGTCCCGATTGACGCCAAAGGTAACATGGCAGTCTGGCGCCACCACGGCCCGAGGGTTCCCACGCTCGTAGTACAGGAAGGTATCGCCGGTCACGATTACGTCGTAATACTGCTCCAGGTAAGCCCGCAGCACTGGCGTAATCCGGTAGAAATGCGTTTCCTGCTCCGGTCCGTCAGGCAAGGGAATACCGTCCTCCTCCGGGTAGTAAATGCCGTCGAACACGTTGCGTTCCGTGCCCAACGCCGGTGATTTAGCGGTTGTCATGACGATACCCCATTCCGGCGCGTGCCCCGTTCAACTCGGTTCAGTTAGGTTCAAACTGACGCCGGCGAACCGGCGCGCTCATTATAAAACATCCCCCTCACCCGCCGCCCATGCCCACCAGCGCCTGCCGGATCTTGTCCTCCACCGTCGCATCCGACGGCAACTCTAACGCCGCCACCGCCTGCCTCGCGTCCGCCAGCGGCATCCCCAGGGCCGTCAGCGCCTCCACCGCCTCTGCATCCGTCCCGCCCGCAACTACGCCAACCGGCGTCGCGCCATCCGCCTCCGGAAGTTTCCCGCGCAGCTCCAGCACCACCCGTTGCGCGATCCGCCGACCCACTCCCTGCGCCCGCGCCAACGCTGCCACGTCTTCCGATGCCACCGCCTGCCTGAAGCCGTCCTCGCCCAATTCCGACAGTATCGACATCGCCGAGCGCGGCCCCACGCCGTTCACCCCGTTCAGCGCGCCGAACAGTTCCACCGACCCGGCGTCCGGAAAACCGTACAGCACCGGCTGCTCGTTCTGGACCCGCAATACCGTGTGCAGCCTCACCGGATCCCCCACGCTCCCCAGTCCCGCCACCGCCGACGCCGGCACGTTCACCTGCAGGACGATTCCCCCCACCTGCACGTTCACCCAGTCCGCGCCGACGGCCTCCAGCGCGCCGTGCATGCCCACCAGCACTGCCTAAAAAACCTCGCCCGGCTTTATCTCGCGCGCCGCCAGATCATCAGACGTCATTTCCTGGATATGGCACAATCCCACCGCCAGCGCGTCTGCCGCGTCTGCCTCCGGCATCTCGTGCAGCCCCAGCGTGGACACCGTCATCTGCTGCACCTGCTCCTTGGTCGCCCCGCCGTAGTCGGTAACCGCCCGTTTCACCCGCGCCGGCGCGTAGCGATGCACCGGCACCCCTTGGCTCGCCGCCCCGATCAGCACCACCGCCTGCGCCTGACCGATCGCCAGCGCCGATTTGGCGAACGCCCGCTCGCCCCGGCCCACGAACGGGTCCTCCACCGCAATCGCGTCCGGTTGGAACACGTGGATCATGTTCAGGATGTGCGTGTGCAGCTGATACAAACGCTTTTCAATGGGCATCGACGCCGGCAGCGCAACCACACCGTAGTCATCTGCCCGCGGCATCGGCTCCGCGTCCACCACGCCGTAACCCATCCGGAGGGTGCCCGGATCTATGGCCAGCACTCGCATTAGGCCGAACCGTACCGCTCCAGCACCTCCGCCGGAAAGTCCGCGTTGGTGTACGCCTTCTGCACGTCGTCCAGGTCCTCCAGAATGTCCAGCAGCCGCAGCGTCTGCTCCGCCGCCTTGTTCTCCAACGGAATCACCGTCTTGGGAACCATGGAAATGTCCGCCGATGCTGGCTCTGCCCCCTCGCCCTCCAGCGCCGATTTCACCGCCAGCAGGTTCTCGGGCGCCGTATAGACTTCGAGAATCCCGTCCTCGAACTTCACGTCGTCCGCTTCCGCGTCAATCGCCGCCAGGCTCAGCTCTTCGGCCACCCCTTCGTCGTCGATCTCCAGCGTGATGACGCCCCGCGTGTCGAAATTCCACGCCACGCATCCCGCGTCGCCCAGGTTGCCGCCACCCTTGTTGAACGCCGAGCGGACTTCCGACGCGGTGCGGTTGCGGTTGTCGGTCAGCGCCTGCACCAGGATTGCTCCGCCGCTCGGCCCGTATCCCTCGTACGTGACCTCCGACAAGTCCACCATCCCTTCGCCGCCCTCGCCCGTTCCCCGGCGCACGGCCCGCGTGATGCTGTCCTGCGGCATGTTGTTGGACCTCGCCTGATCTATGGCAATCCTCAGGCGAAAGTTCATGTCCGGGTCGCCGCTGCCACCTTCCTTGGCCGCCAGCGAAATGTTTCGGGCCAGCTTCGTGAACAGCGCGCCCCTCTTGGCGTCCGCCGCTCCCTTCGCCCGTTTGATTGTTGACCACTTGGAATGTCCGGACATCCGACACCTCCTCGCGCTTCGTTATACCGCCGCCACGACCGATCATCTCATCGTCGGTCGTCGCACCACTTCAACCCAGCGCATTTATCACCAAATGTAATTTGTAACATCACGATTCTAGCATCGCCCCGCCAACCCGGTCAAAACGCCCTCCAACGCGTAACCGCTAAAATTCACATGATCAGGAGAGTCTCAACTCGTCATCCCGTCCATCCTGTACTGGACTTTACGCATTTAGGCTGCGTAGGCCAGGGAAGAAAAGACCACGTGTCGCTGGGTGAGTTGGATTTTAGACATGTGGGATGGTTGGGGCGACATGGCGAAATGCGCAG
>DAOUJD010000075.1:0-5410 GCA_034423115.1 Dehalococcoidia bacterium
GGCCCACCAAAACCACCAATATCACCGCCAAACAACCCCAATCCTCCCCCATTCACCCCCAAGTCTCGCCCAACGCCCTACTCAAATAAACGGAAATGAGCGGAAATGAGCGGGTTTTCGCCAAAATAGCCGCTATCCCGACCTCACACTCAATCCTTTCCATCCCGTTTATCCCCTTTATCCATGCAAATACTCTCCCGTCCGAGGTAACCCCATGACCCTTTCCCAAATCCGCCGCCGCATCAACGTCCTCAAGCGCAGGTTCGCCCTCGAACTCACCATCATCAAGCTCCGCCGCATCGCCGAAGCCGTCGCTGACCACTGGGACCCCGAACAACCTCCCGAACCCGCCGAAGTCATCGAGCGCTTCGTCAAAGCCGGCTGCCGCCTCCCCACCTTTGGTAACCTCCGCCACTGCCTGGACAATGCCCGACGCCAGGGGGACGTCCCCTACCCTGAAGACATCGTCATCAACCTCCTTCCCTGGATTGACGGCGACCGCTACCACAAATTCCTCCGCTGGGATCTTCCCGCTCCTGCGCGCTAGCCATGCCCTCAACCCGGTTTACACCGACAATCCAAATGCCCCGCGGAGAGGTCAAACGGAATTGACAAAATGGAGGCCGTATCTGTAGTATTCCGACACTTTGGCCTACCGATTCCGGTGAGCCCAAAAATTACTGTCCGCAAGGAGGGACAAAGAGATTATGAGACCAATTCGCATTCCGCGATTGCGCTTTTACCAGCTGCTGGTTCCGGCAGCGGTAGTAGCGCTCATCGTCGGTGTTGCCTGTGGCGGAGCGGAGGCTCCGGCTCCGGCGGCCACCAGCGGCGATAGCAGCGCCGGGAGCGCAGCCCCGGCCGCCACCGCGCCGCCCGCGGCGGCACAGGTCGGAGCGACCGCCACCCCGCTGCCCACGCAGGAACCGGCGGCCATGATGGACTCCGGTGAGGGCAAAAAGCTTATCGTGCTGACGGAATCGTTCGGCAACGAAGTGTGGGATCCCAAGTACGAGAGCGGAGACAAGCACGTTTGGCACTTCCCGATCCACTCTCACCTGATCACCACGGATGACCAGCTCAACTACACCCAGGATGGATTGGCTACCGCGTGGAACGTCTCCGAAGACGGCAACAGCATCTCCTGGACCCTGCGCGAAGACGCCGTGTTCCACAACGGAGATCCCGTTACCGCGGAGGATGCCGCCTGGTACCTTAGCTACATCCAGGACGACGGCGCGCGCTCCGTGGTCCGCATTCGCATCTGGCGTCTGGTTGCGGCCGATGAGCCCAACGAGGCCTACGAAGGCGACAACACCGACCGGGTCAAGGAAGGCCACGCCCGCGTGACCGGTCCCAACGAAGTCACCATGACCTTCGTGCGGCCGACCCTGAACTTCCTGGCGGACGTCAGCGAAGTCGGCGGCGGAACCGCCGGCTCCATCATGTCCAAGGCGCACTTCGAGAGCCTGGGCTCCAACGACCAGGAACGTTCCGACGGCCTGATCGCCAACCCGAACCCTGGCTCCGCCGGTCCCTTCGACCTCGTGTCGTTCACCTCCGGCGCCCAGATCCTGTACGAAAAGCGCGACGACCACTTCATCTTGGAGAAGCGCCCGTACCCGTTCGACGAAATCGAAATCAACCTGGTCGCCGAGGCCGCCACCCGTAAGGCCGCGATGCTGGGCGGAGAGGCTGACATATCGGCCATGGATGTGGACTCCCGCGAAGAGATGGAGGCCGCCGGCCTGCAATACCGGTTCGGCCCCGAATCCACCGTGATCTGGATCAACGCCTGGAACTGCAGCGTGGACGCGCCGCAGACCCTGGGCCACGACCAGAGCCGTGTGCAGGACGAATCTACCGGCAAGTACATCGGTGATCCGCTGGGCACACCTTTGATGTGCGCCGACAAGCGCGTTCGTCACGCTTTGGACTACGCCATTGACAAGGAAGCCATCCAGGAACTGGTGGGCGGACCCGACGTGTTCCACATCGCTGGAACCGCCGCCGCCGCTCCGTCTGGCATCGGATACAAAGCCGACGGAACCCTTGACCCGTTCCCGTTTGACCCGCAAAAGGCTCGCGAACTGTTCATGGAAGCAGGCTACAACGTACCAGAGGCCCCGAACCCGGCCGGCGGAACCTTCCCTGCGGTGACCAACCTCCAGGATCCGCACATGCCCGGCGGCGGCGACGAGTGGAACGTTTGGACTTGGGAAGCCGGCGCCACGGTGCCCAAGATGCTGCAGATTGTCGAATTCGTTTGCGAGGACTGGAGAACCTACCTCGGCCTGAACTGCAAGGTCAACGTGGGTGAAGAAGCCTCCATCAAGGACCGGCAGTACGGCGGACAGATCCCCGGCCAGTACCTGGTGCGCTCCAACGAGCACTCCTACGACACGGGTTCCAAGCTGATTGGCCGCTTCGGCGACCCCGAAGGCTCCTACATCAGCTACGACCCGTTGGTGGAACCCCTGGTGGCCACGGCCGTGTCTTCGACCACGCCTGAAACTCAGGCGGAAAACTACTACCAGGCTCTGCGTCAGGCCCACGAGGGCCACTGGGACTTCGCGCCCGGTTACCTGGATGCGCCTTACGCAATCAGCGCGCGCATTGACGACTGGCGCCCGCGCGCACTGCGCCCTTCACCGAGCGCACTGTGGACGGTACGCTGGGCCAACTAATCCTCTCTGAGGACTAGCTCGGACCCTCAAAAGGGGGTGGGTATAAGAACCCACCCCCTCTTTGTTTTGGCGTCGAAATCAGTTGAGTCACGGACTGGTGAGCCAGCGGGCCGCCGGCTTGCGGCGCCCACATTTCTGCTATAATCTCGCCCCGTTATCCATAACCTTGGGAGGCGAGCGGATTGGCACGCTTCATAGTATTCCGAGTCATCCAGGCGATCGCTACGCTGATCGTACTCAGCGCCGCGGTGTTCTTCGGCACCGACCTGACGGGAGACGCTGCCTTGGCGATGGCTCCCGGGGATGCGAAACCCTCTGAGATCGAGCAGATCCGAAAGAACCTCGGGCTCGACCGGCCCGTGGTGATTCGTTATTTCGACTATCTTGGTGGCCTGTTCATCGGCGACTTCGGTCGGTCGTACAACAAGCGTCAGCCGGCGTTTGACGTGGTGATGGCGCGCATCCCCAACACTGTGCAACTGGCGTTGAGCGCCTTGATCATCGCGATTGTAATCGGCATACCGTTAGGCATCTTATCGGCGGTGAAGCGGGACACCATCCTCGACCGCCTGGGCAAATCATTCGCGATCCTGGGCATGTCCATGCCCCAGTTCTGGTTAGCGATCATACTGATGTGGATCTTCGCCGTGGAGTTAGGACTGCTGCCAGTATTTGGCAAGGAAGGACTGGACCCCCGTTACTTCATCATTCCGGCGTTCTCCATCGCTGTGTTCACCATGGCGGGGTTCATGCGCCTGACCCGCTCCGCGATGCTGGAAGTGCTGGACAGCGAGTACGTCAAGTTCGCCCGCATTAAAGGGCTGGCCGAGCAGTTGGTGATTTTCAAGCATGCATTGAAAAACGCCGTCATCCCGGTTCTGACCTTCGGCGGTATCAGCTTCGCCGGCCTCCTCAATGGTTCCATCGTCGTCGAGGTCATCTTCTCGTGGCCGGGCTTGGGCCTGCTCATGCTGGAAGGGATCCGCACCCGGGACGTGCCCATCATCGAGGCCACCATCCTAACGTCGGGGTTCCTGTACATCCTGATGTCCACCGTCGTCGACATCGTTTACGCCTACGTTGACCCGCGCATCCGCTACGGCTAGGCCCGGCACGGGTTCCGCAGTCTCAGGAGACTATCACCTTGGCAACTCAAGACCTGGCAACCCCACTGCCGCAGGCAAGTACGGCAAGCCGAGTTTGGCAAAAAACGCGGGAACTGCGGCTGCCGTGGGTCCCAATAGTGGTCCTCGTAGTCCTCATGGTGGCGGCGATTTTTGCCCCGCTGATCTCGCCCCACGATCCCGAACTGCTGAACAAGCGGGACCGGGAAGTGCCGCCTTTCGAGAACACCAAATTCCTGCTGGGTACCGACAAATCGGGCAAAGACATTCTGAGCCGCCTCATCTACGGGGCGCGGACGTCTGTATTCATCAGCCTGGTGGCTTTGGGAACCGGTGCGGTGGTCGGCACCGCGATCGGCGTGATGTCCGGCTACTTCGGCGGGCGCACCGACATCGTCCTCATGCGCTTGGTGGACGCAGTGCTCGGTTTCCCCACAGTGTTATTGGCGTTGATCATCGTTGCAATTGCCGGCGGCGCCGGCATAGGCAACGTGATCGTCGCGGTGGCCGCCACGGTTTGGGCTAGATTCGCCCGGCAAGCGCGCGGCGAGGTGTTGAGCATTAAAGAAAGGGACTTCGTGACGTTGGCCATCGTAGCCGGCGTATCGGCGCCCGTGATCATGTGGCGCCATATCTTCCCCAACGTCATCAACACCGTGCTCATCGTGATCAGCCTGTTGGTCGGCCAAACCATCCTGTTGGAAGCCTCGCTGAGCTTCCTTGGCGTTGGCGTGCCGCCGGGAGATCCTGCCTGGGGCATCATGGTTTCTGAGGGCAGGGACCAGATCTTTGAAATCTGGTGGCTGGCGCTGTTCCCCGGCCTGGCCATAACCATTGTGGTGATGGCGATGAACTTCTTCGGCGACTGGCTGCGAGACACGCTGGATCCACGACTGCGCCGAACACGATAGGGCCGGTGCGACCAACTGCGGGGACGAATTTTTCGTCCCCGATTGACCTGCGCGCCGCCGGGAATTGTCGCCGAGATTCCTGATGGAAATGGTGCCCGGAATGTTGACACTGGTTCCTTCCGGCGATACGATTATAATCTGATAACGGTTACGCCGTTTATCAGGGTTTAACGACCCTCGCATATTGCGGAAAACAGGGCCGTAGGCTATATTCTTGGTACCTAAATCACCCCTTCAGGACTACAAAGTTCGGGAGTAAAAAGGAGGAACCAATGGCAGGAAGCAACGACATCGCATTGATGGCTCACCTTCTGCGCCGGGCGGGCTTCAGCGCCAGCCGCGACGAGATCGAAGCCGCCGCTGCGAAAGGTTACGACACCGTGGTGGAGGATCTCTTGAATCCGGGCGAGACATCCGGCGTTGAAGACGACCTGATGCTGCGCTATCACCCGACCTACAACCACGCCGGCGCCATCGAAATCAACATCCAGAACTGGGTGTATCGGATGGTCAACACCGAGTACCAGCTCAAGGAGAAGATGGCCCTCTTCTGGCACATGATCTTCTGCGCTGGACACTCCAAGATCGACTCCGGCGAAGAGATGGGCCGGATGATCCAGATGTTCCGGGACAAGGGCATGGGCAACTTCCGGGAACTGCTGATGGAACTGTCCACCAGCCCCGCCAT
>DAOUJD010000076.1:0-10834 GCA_034423115.1 Dehalococcoidia bacterium
GGCCCACCAAAACCACCAATATCACCGCCAAACAACCCCAATCCTCCCCCATTCACCCCCAAGTCTCGCCCAACGCCCTACTCAAATAAACGGAAATGAGCGGAAATGAGCGGCATTTCGCCAAAATAGCCGCTGTCCCGACCTCACACCCAATCCTCTCCATCCCGTTTATCCCGTTCATCCATGTAAATTCTCTCCCGTCAGAGGTAATCCCATGACCATCTCTCAAATCCGCCGCCGCATCAACGCCCTCAAGCGCAGGTTCGCCCTCGAACTCACCATCATCAAGCTCCGCCGCATCGCCGAAGCCGTCGCCAACCACTGGAATCCCGATCAACCCCCCGAACCCGCCGCAGTAATCGAGCGCTTCGTCAAGGCCGGCTGCCGCCTCCCCACCTTCGGTAACCTTCGCCACTGCCTGGACAATGCCCGACGACAGGGGGACGTCCCTCACCCTGAAGACATCGTCATCAACCTCCTTCCCTGGATTGACGGCGACCGCTACCACAAATTCCTCCGCTGGGACCTTCCCCCCGCCCCGGCGCGCTAGCCATGCCAGCAACCCGGTTTACACCGATAATTGAAAGGCTCTGAACCTCGCTCCAGGGTGTTTCGGTTATCTGTGGACAGCGCCGATCAGGGTCGGGGGACGCGATAGTTGAACGGGGTGACGACGCAATAGGCGGATTGGTTTCGCCAGCCAATCGGATCAGACTGTTGGTCAGATTGTGCAGGCTTGTCACGATCTGGAACGCCGAGCCGGCGCACACTTGAGACCCGTGTTCATCGCCGGGTCGGTTCTCCAAAACCCGCCACCAGCTACATTTCCGCTATCATGGGTTCGGTATCTCGATGGATGGCATCGCGGACCCGGGAGGATGCAGGAGGAAATACCTTGGGAACACTGAACTCAGCAGAGGTGGATGAATTCCTGGCCCAGCCCCGAACGGCGCAGTTGGTCACCATATATGCCGCTGGCACTCCCCACGTGGCGCCGATCTGGTTCCTCTGGGATAACGGACGGGCTTTGGTGATGGCCGACCGATCGGCGGTAAAGGTGCGCAACATTCGCCGCAATTCCGCCGTGGCCCTGTGCGTCCCCACTGCGGATCACCCCTATTCGTTTGTGACCATCGAGGGCACGGCCGAGATTACCGACAGCGGGCTGGATGACATGGTGCGCAGGACTTGCGTCCTCTACGAGGGAGAAGAGCGAGGCGCTGAGTTCGCCGCGGAACTCCTGGCAGACGAACGGTTGACCCTGATCGTCATTTCCCCGGGTCGTTTCATATCCTGGAAAGAGGACGAGGAATAAGACACCCGCCTAAGCCTGGGGCAGCCCCCATTCCGTCCTTCGGGTCGCGGCATACCCGCGCGAGGGAGAATCCAGAACATTCCTGCCTATAACTACCATCGGCAAGACTGGCTTCCTCCGGCTGGAAAACGGCGCGCACAACGGATAATGGAACCGCCTTGGGCCTCGCCCGTTTCCTCGCCGTTTCGTTGACACTGCTACGGTCGGCCCGTACACTGCAACGCCAGTCATCCCCAGCCACCGACATGCCGCCGCTCTGCCCGCAGGAGGTATCCCGATGAGTTTTGACCTGTATGAAAAGGGAATGAAAGTCGAAGCCGTCGCCGACTTCGAGGTTCGCGAAGTCATGGCCTCCCCCGTTGGCTCGTCGGTCCGGAGCATCACGACGGGCGATGTGGGCGAGGTCCGAGAAAAGCGCACCGTCGGCCCCGCCACCTGGCTGATCGTCTACTTTGACAGCGTCAAGCGGCAGATCAACGTGGACCAGACCAATATCGACAATATCAAACCCGCCGAGTAGCCACCGCACTTGATGGGTCGGCGCATCGGTCCCATCAGCACAGCCCAGAGCTCAGCGCCCCGAGGCGTCGGAGAAACCATCCATGCCCACTGACCCCATGGCCCAGGTCAATACCCTCGCATTCGACATGTTCGGCACGGTATTGGACCTGGGCGGAAGTCTTGCCGGGCCGGCGGGTCGCTTCCTGCAAGACCACGGTTCCCATCTGTCGGGGGAGGCGTTCTGGGCGGACTGGCGCGGGCGGCAGCGCATCGAGCAGTACCAGGACAACCTGTTCATGCTGGGCCACAGCGGCTATCTGGAAACGTGCCGGCGTTCGTTCATCTACTGCCTGCGGATGCACAAGGTGGACTTCACCTACGACGACGTTGCGCAGTTCATGACCGTGTACGACGACCTGCATCCTTACGACGATGCGGTGGCAGGGTTGCGGCGACTGGCCGACAGCGGCCGTTTCCGGCTCGTGGCCCTGTCAAACGGCGAGCAGGCTTACCTGGAGAAACTGGTTCGCGACAACATCGGGGTGGCGTTCGACGACGTTATATCCGTCGAAAAAGCCGGCTCATTCAAACCGCATCCGGCGGTATATCGCACCGCAGCGCGCATTCTGGACAGGTCGCCGGGCGAAATACTGATGGTGGCGGCCCACTCTTTCGACATCACCGGCGCGAGGGCGTGCGGATACCGGGGGGCGTACGTGAACCGGTACGACCTGCCCAACGAGGAATCGCCCTACCTCCCTGACTTTGAAGTCGCGGATTTCGACGAACTGGCTGACCATTTGCTCGCATCACCGGACCGCGCCTGACCAGTATGGCCGCCGCTGCCGTCGCTGGCCGGCTCAGCACGTTTTCCGCGCTTCGCCACCGGGATTTCCGGTGGTTCTTTCTGAACATCGGCGTCCAGTCGTTCGGGCAGGGCATCCAGTTCCTCGGCATCGGTTGGCTCATTTTTGACCTCACCGGCGAGAAGACGTCGCTCGGTCTGGCCGTCAGCATCTTTGGAGTCTCCAACTTCATTTTCACCTTCGCCGGCGGCGTCATGGCCGACCGGATGAACCGAAAACTGTTCCTCATAATCTGCGTGCTGTCCAACGGGGCCATCACGTTGGCGCTCGCTTTCCTGGCCCTAGCCGGGTTGGCACAGATCTGGCACGTGTACATCGTCGTTTTCGTCATGGGCGGCTTGAGCGCGGTCCAGATGCCAGCGCGCATGGCCTTGGCGGCCGACCTGGTTCCCCGGGAAGACATGATGAACGCCATCGCCCTGCACACCTCCATCGGGCAGATCGGCAATATGGTGGGGCCGTTGATCGGTGGCTGGGCCATCGACCACATCGGCACCTGGGCGGCCATCATGATCAACGGAGCCAGCTACCTGGTGGCCATCTTCTTCCTGTTCATGGTGACCTCGCCGCCCGTCGCGACCCGGCGCAACTCGTCCCCTATCAGCGATCTGGTCGGCGGGTTCTCCCACGCCATCCGCACGCCGATGGCTGCCGTGCTGATCCTGATGTCGGCATCCTTTGGATTCTTCGGCATGGCCTACATGCAGGTCGTCGTTGGCTTCACCCAGGAATTCCTCAAGCTGAACGGCACTCAGACCGGAATCTTCATGATGGCTCGCGGCGGCGGCGCTTTCCTGGGGTCGATGGTCGTTGCCAGTTGGGGCGACCGCAAGCGCAAGGGCCTGTTGATGTACCTGGAAGTTACCCTGTGCTGCGTGGGTCTGGTAGTGATGGCCTGGACACCTTGGTTCTGGGCTGGCTGCATCCTGGTGGCCATGGTCGGCTCCACGAGCATCGGCGGGTTCTGGCCGGTGTCCAGCTCACTCATGCAGCTGACGACCGCGCCTGAAATGCGTGGGCGAATGATGGCGATGATGCAGATGGCGCCGGTGTTCCACTTCCTGGGCGCGTGGCCGCTGACCTGGCTGGCGCAGCTCTACGGCTGGTCCCTGGCCATCACCAGCGGCGCGGCGGTGCTGCTGGTGATTTCGGTGGCGGGTTGGCTGTACCGGCCGATGGTGCGCAGGATGGACGAGATCTAAACACCACGGGATGACTGGGCGTGGTTGTGAGTACGCGCGTCGGTGTGCCATACTTCAGCCACGCGGCACGACCGATACGCGAATATGGAAACGATCACCCTAGCGGACTACATCCAATACGGCTTCCTGGCCTTTATCGGGCTGTTGCTGATAGCGATGTTTGTGGCATTGCTGCGGCAAGCGCGAGACATCGGCGAACTGAAAGGCGACATCCGGGCCGTCAATTCTCGCATCGACTCTACCAATGAACGCATTGATGGGTTAGCTGTCCGGCTGGACAGGCTGGAAGCCACCGTAGCGACTCAAGGTCGCGAGATCAGTGAAATCAAGGGCTTGATCATATCGCTGCACGAGCGGGTGGATCTGGTGATGCGCCACCGACACGATCCGGACAACGGCCAGGTAGTGCTGACACCGGAAGAGGTGGCCGCCGATTAGGAGCGTGGCTTGCCGATATCTTGCTTGCCCATGGCGACTATCGTATATTAACGCGCAACAGGCGCCCATCTTATGTCGAAAGGAGCAACAAAATGGTTAAACCCAAGCAGGTAGGCCACTTGGTCATCAACGTCTCGGACGTTGCGGCATCCACGAAGTTCTACACCGACATTCTCGGGTTCGAGATCGCGGTGTCGCGGCCCGGCGCAACCTTCCTCACCTGCGGCGAGATTCACCACGACCTGGCGCTGTTCCAGGCGTCGGACGATTCGCCGGCGACCCGCAAGGGCAACATCGGCCTGAACCACTTCGCCGTGCAGGTGGAGGACTTTGATTCCCTTCGGGATCTCTACCACAGCCTGATCGAAAACGACATCAAAGTGGACCGCACCACTGACCACGGTATGACCGGCAGCGTCTATTTCGAGGACCCGGACGGCAACGGTATCGAGTTCTACTACGACAAGTTCGACACCCCAGAAGAGGGACTGGCCGAAATGCGCCGCGAGGGCCGTGAGAACACCGTACTGGTCATCGACTAGCCTTCGATTCGTCACGATCTCCACTTGCAGGGGCGGGTTTGAAACCCGCCCCTCATCTTTTCGTAGTCCGCATGGATATCGCCCGTCAACGGGCTGGCGCGGTGTCGTCCTCGTCCGGCAAGTCCAGTTGACCGAGGATGTCGGCCAGGGTGCCCTCAATGCTTGGCGGCAACTCGATGGGCTCCTCGAACGGCTGGAAGTTGTGCTCGCTGCGCACCCGTTCGATGTATCGGCGGGCCTCATCGTTGCGTTGCGCCACTCGATCCAGCGATTCCTGTAGTCGCTCAGCCTCCTCTTCGTAGCGGGGCCGCAGATCCGACAGGTCGATGTCTAGCGAGTACAACGCGCGCAACCGGCGCATGATGTCGTAGAACGCCCGGTGGTCGGTGGTGATTCCCAGTTGGCCGCCGCTGCTGCCGCTGAACGGGAACATGGGAGCCATAGCGCCGACCCGCACCATCTCCACGTCGGGGTGCTGGTAGTGCGCGACACTCACCATCGCCATACCGACCGTGGGTCCCTGGCGCTGCTGAGACCCGTAACTGGAGAACAGCATGCCGTGTTGCCTCAACTCGTCGGCCATGGACGCCTTGCTGTACACGCAGGAGATCCGTCGCTCCTGTTCCGGCGGCGCCGGGCCGTTATAGCCTTCCACCGCCGCGACCTTGGGATTTCCAAGAGCAGACACTGCTTCAAAGAATGCCTGCCCGTAGAGGTCGATGCGGTACCAAGGCTCGATGCCGAGGAATATCACGACGCCGTTTCCAGCATCCCAGAAACCGTTGTCCCACTGCATGGGACGGCTGGGCAAACCTTCGTTGAATGCGGCTCTTGGGCGGTAGAGGTCGTGCGTGCCGGCGATCTGGAACGGAAAACACATCCGTGAAATCTCGCCGGTCATCTGGCCGATGCGCCGGGCCGACAGTTTATCGATCAGCCAACGGGGCATCCCGCTGGAAATATTGCCGCCGTCAGACCACTGACGACGCCAGCCGGCTATGATTACCCGAGTTTCCGGCAACTCGTCCAACGCAATCAGCGGTTCCGCCATAACTCCCTCCTCAAGAAGTAACCGATACGGCCTGCTTCGTGTGCGTAGGATCATCCACCTGCTGGACCAAAAATTGGGCGACGTCAGCGCGGTTAATGTATTTTACCTTTCCTGAATTGCCGACGGTATATTGTCCCGAAGCCGGTTTATCTTTCAGAATTGCGGCGCGAACGATGGTCCAGTCGAGAGAACTTTGCTTGACCACCATCTCCTGCGTGACGTGGTCAGCGTAGATGTTGCGCAGCATAGTCTTGAATGCGACCTTGGCCAGCAAGGAGACCTGTCCCCGGCTTTCGCCCACGCCAGCCGCAGACAAAACCACGAGACGCCCTGCGCCACTGCGTTCCATACCATCCACGATATTGCGGGTGCCGGAGGTCAGGGTGGACTTGTCGCGCAGGCTGTTTCCTCCTAGAGCGACTATTGCCGCATCCTGGCCCACCACCGCCTCGGCGACCGCGGGCCGATCCATGACGTCACCCTGGACAACGCGCGGATTGGGTCCATCATTGCCAAATTTGGCGGCAGCGCGGGTGAAAACCGTGACTTCGTGGTCAAGTTCCATAGCCTGCCGACAAACGTGCTGTCCGGTTTTACCGGTCGCGCCGAAGACGTTGAGCTTCATATCAGTTGGGCTGGCGTGAAGATACCCTCCATGTCCTGCTCGGTGGCGGGAGTTGTCGCGGGCTGGCCCAGGTTGGTGTCCATGAACCAGTACACCTGCTTGAGGTGGTGGGTGCTGTGGCTAAGGATGATGTTGAGCAGTTCCAGCACCGTGACCTCGCCGCCGTAGTGGGCGGGAACGACCCGGTCGAATCCCTCGGTGTCGCCGCTATTCAGGAACGCGACGAGATCGTCAGCGACGCCACAGGCGTAGTCGGCGATTTCCTGGGGTTTCTGCAGGTGCGCCAAGCTCTCGCGGCAGGCCCGCATGTCATCAGAGCTCATGGAGCCACGAGTGCGGCTGGTGTAGGCCAGTTCAGGGAAGGACACGATGTGAACCAGCGTGTCGCGGAGCATCTCGGGGCGCCACTGCACCGGCTGGGCCAACTGCTCTCCTGATAGTTCCAGGGTCGCGCGGACGGCGGCCTCCAGGATCGCCCGGTACTTGTCAGCCAGCCAGGCGGTCTTGCCGGACAGGTCGATGGGAGCGTCTTCCAAGCCCAAGGCCGGAATCAGCTTCTTGGGGTAGTACCCGATGATGACTTCCGTGCCGTCGATGATGGTAACGGGCGCGGAGAGGACGCCACGGGACTTGAGGTCCTCGCGGGCTGCGTCGTCGGTCAACAGGTCATGGTGTTCATACTGAACACCGTTGGACGCCAGGAATTCCTCCAGCGTCCGGCAACTGAATCAACCAGGGTTGGTGTAAACGTGGACTTCTCTGACTGCGGTTGTCATTCTTTATTCCCCTTTTAGGTTTGATGATCTATTCGCCAGCGCGGAACCAGTCGGACTTGCGCTCAGCGATCATGATGGTGGTGCAGTTGGTGTTGGCGCGAATACAGTCGGGCATCACCGACGCGTCGGCCACGTGGAGATTCTCCATGCCGTAAACGCGGCAGTGCTGGTCGACCACGGCCATGGGGTCATCGGCGGTGCCGATCTTGCAGGTGCCCGAGATGTGCTGCGAGGTGCTGACGACACGCTTCAGCCAGTCGTTCAGCGCCTCGTCGCTTTCCAGGTCGGCCGGCATGGGGTCGAGCAATTCGTCGGCCACGTCCCGGTAGTGATCGCTGTCCAGCAGGTTCACGCACAGCCGGACGGCTTCGCGCATCCGGGCCAGGTCGAACTCATCCTGGAAGTAGTTGTAATTGAGGGCCACCTGTTCGTGGGGGTCGGTGCTCGCCAGTTGCAGGTGGCCTGAGCCAACCGCAAGCTCGAGGATGCAGGTGAAGCGGATGCCCTCGGCCTCCAGCGGGTCGCCAGCGATGGGCGACGAGAAGGACGACTGCATGATCTGGATGTCGTTGCGCAGGTGGCTGCCCGTCGCCGTGTAACGCAAACAGACCTGCGTCCGGGGCGCCGATGGGTCCAACGGGAAGTCGTCCTTCACCTTCACCGGCACGCGGATGTTGGGATGGTCGCGGAGGTTCTGTCCCACGCCGGGAAGCTCGTGCACGACTGGGATGCCCATCTCGCGTAGGTGGTCGGCGGGGCCGACTCCCGAGAGCAGCAGGAGTTGGGGCGATCCGATGGCTCCCGAGCTGAGGATGATGTCGTTGGCCTCAACGGTGAATACCTCGCCGCCGCTTTCAACCTCGACACCGACCGCCTTTTTGCCCTCGAACACGATGCGGCGGCAGGTAACGTTGGCGCGGATGGTCAGGTTCAAGCGATGCCGCGCTTCACGCAGGTACGTAATGGACGTGCTCATGCGGACGCCATTGGGGTTGTTCATGGGGACGGGGCCGACGCCGCCGGAATCGGGATGGTTCATATCGGGGTCGTCGGGGTGTCCGGCGTCGCGGCAGGCGTTCCAGAACGCGACCTGGGCCGGCAACCAGTCTTCCCGACGGTGGCGGCGCACCGGTATGGGGCCGGTGTTGCCGTGGAAGTCGTCGGTGATGTCGGTGTCGGTTTCCAGCTTGCGGAAGTAGGGTAGGCAGTTGGTGAAACCCCACTCGTCGTTGCCGAGGGCAGCCCAAGCGTCGTAGTCCTCGGGGACGCCGCGCAGCAGCACCTGGCCGTTGATGGCCGACGAGCCGCCGACGACGCGGCCGCGGGGCACGGGCATGGGGTTGGCCTGGCCGGGGTTCTGCGCCCAGAAGGTCCAGTTGTGGGGCGCGTTGACCGCCGATGCCGTCTGGTCGTAACCGTACTTGAGGTCGTCGGGGTACAGCTCAAAATCGGGGTAGTCAGGCCCGGCTTCCAGCAGGAGCACCGAACGGTCGGGGTCCTCGGTCAAGCGGGCCGCCATCGTGCAACCGGCGGAGCCGGCGCCGATGATGATCACGTCATATTTCATTATGCTACGCCTCCTGGGGGACGCTGAATATTCTCGCTTAGTTGGGGATTATCGCTACTAACGGTGTCGTCGGCAAGAGTGGAAGGCGCATTAGCCGATTTGCTCATTTTGGCCGGTCTTTCCGAAGCTCGGCGCTCAACCTCACCCAGTTGTTCCTTACTCCAGCCAGCAATTGTGTTACGGGCGATTTCCTCGTAACGTTTCTTTTCCACATCAAAATCGGGGACGGAGCGCCACTCTCCGGTAGCGATGGATTCCTCCAGTTCACGCTCGTAGTCGTCCAACTCGAGGTCCCCATACGGCCACCAACCCACTCCGTCGAGAAAGACCCACTTTGGCTGCCATTCCTGGTCATCCAAATTCGTCATGGTCTCCTCCATTTAGCGCAAGTAGTAACGGGTATCATCGCCGCTGGGGTAAATGGTTCGCAAGAAATAGCCCGCTGACGTGGTTTCGAACGGTACCCGGTAAGCGTAATCATCAATTTGCACTATGAAGATACGCTGACCAGGGTGCAATACAGGATTTGGGTGGTCGATGGTGTCCAACAAACCGCCATGCTCGATGGCGTAAGTTATTTCGATAAAAGACACTCCCCGCGTTCGGCGCAATAAGGCATCTTTCTCGTCGTCCCAATGATAGTTGGGCATAGGCGTACTGTACCACACGCGGGTATGGTCGTTCGCTACGCGCACGCCGATTTCCCAAGTCAGAGCGTATGCGCTATAATCCCGCCAATCCGCGCTCAAGGTACGCAGCGTTACTTTTCGATTGAGTAGATCGCCGCAGCGCCGAAAGCGATTCATTAAATCCACTATCAAGAGAGGAGTTTAGACATGCAGTTCGGCCTGCTTTACGAATGCCAGCGCCCTTTCCAGGGCACTGAGATCGATTGGAACGCCCTTTACAAGGAAACATTGGAACAGTGTGAGCTGGCCGACCAGATGGGGTTCGACAACCTCTGGTTTGTGGAGCACCATTTCCTGACCGGCTTCTCAGGCTCGCCCTCGCAGGACGCGATCTTCGGCGCCCTTAGCCGCATCACCAAGCAGATCCGCATCGGCTACGGCGTCTGCATCCTGCCTTACCACCATCCGGTGCGCGTCGCCGAGCGCGTGGCGCTGCTGGATCAGTTGACCGACGGCCGCATCGAGGTCGGAACGGGCCGCTCCAACGCCTACGAGCAGACCGGCCTGGGCATCGACCCGCGAGAAACCCGGAACCTGTGGAACGAGTCCATCAGCATGCTGCCCAAGATCTGGACCTCGGACGAGTACGAGTACGAGGGCGAGAACTGGAGCGTGCCGAAGCGGCGCGTGCTGCCCAAGCCGTTCCAACAGCCGCACCCGCGCATGTATCTGGCCTGCACCTCCGAGGATAGCTTCCGGTTGGCAGCCCAGAAGGGCATCGGCGTGTTGTCGTCCGCGTCCTACGCTGTGGAAGTGCTGAAGGAAAAGGTGCAGATCTACCGCGACGCCCTGAAGGACTGCGAGCCCGTGGGTGAGTTCATCACCGAGTTCTGGGGCAACAACGTCCACGGCTTCTGCGACGACGATGACGACTACGCCAAGGAACTGGCCGCCGATTCAATGAAGACCTTCTTCGGGCCGGACAAGCCTTACATCGCCGGCCGCATCGGAGCCTACGAGGAGCTGCTGGAAGCGTGGGGCGGTGTTCCTGAACATCTCTCCGCCGACTTCAGCCGCTGGCTGCGACAGTCGGACGAAGAGCACCAGCAGTTGGCGCAGGACGTCGGCCTCTCGCTGGACGCCGGCCCTGGCGCAGCCCGCGCGGCCATCGCCCAACTAGACGGCAAGACCCTGTCCGACCGCGGCGTCATCATCGCCGGCAACCCCGAGTCCTGCATCAAGACCTGCCAGATGTACGAGGACATCGGCGTCGACCAGGTCATGCTGATCATGCAGACCGAGACCATCCCCCACGAGAAGGT
>DAOUJD010000077.1:0-40058 GCA_034423115.1 Dehalococcoidia bacterium
CAGCAGATGCTGGACTGTCTGCGTCGCTGGCTGCCGGATCGGGACCTGGTGGTAGTCTGCGACGGCGGCTACGCCAAGCGTGAGTTCCTGCTTCACTGCCAGAACATGTCCAATCCCATTGTCGTCATAACCAAACTGCGCAAGGACGCGTCCCTGTACCAGCCCGCGCCGCCGCGACGACCGGGTCAGATCGGCCGGCCCCGGGTGGTGGGAGCGCGACTGCCCAGTCCCACAGAGGTACTGGACGATCCCGACACCCCATGGGTCCCCTGCCGTGCCACCACATCCGACGGCTCTGATCTCATGATCGAACTGACTTCAGGCGTGGCGCTGTGGTACCGCGGCGGCTTCCCGTCGGTCCACATGCGCTGGGTCGTGGTCCGACACCTCGAGGAATCCCTGGTGCCCCAAGCTTTGCTGTGCACCGACATCGACGCCGACCCGCTGCAGATCGTGCAGTGGTATATGCTGCGCTGGCAGGTCGAAGTGACCTTTGAGGAACTGCGGGCTCACCTGGGTATGGAAACCCAGCGCCAGTGGTCCGAGCGGGCCATCGCCAGAACCACCCCCGCGCTCTTTGGTCTGTTCAGCGTGGTGACCCTGGCAGCGGACCTATTGATTGAACAACAGGGCGCCATCGTCCCACGGACTACCGCCTGGTATGCCAAAACCAACCCCACTTTCGCCGACGCCATTGCCCTGGTCCGACGACACATCTGGGCACAGCAGGAGACTTTTGCCGCGTCCGAGCCCGGCCCTGAGCTGATAAAACTCCCGCGCGGAGTATATCGCAGGATGATCGACACCCTCGCATACGCCGCCTGATTGTACAAAGCCGAGCGGCCAGCAACGATATGCAGGAACTCCCCACCACCCTGTACCACCGAATGGTGGCCTCCCTCGCTTCCGCCACTTGCATTACGCAACGTCCAGATTAGGCCGGCGTCGGTAAACCGATAGCCCATCTTGGCGGCACAATTCTTGATATAACATCTGTTATAATGGTGTCTGATAATTACCCAATATACTTGGACGACGTTATCAATCAGATCTTCATCGAGGAAACGGAAATGACCTCCGCTACGCGAGTTACTATCCCTGCGGATTACCCACAGCGCATCAGGGACGCTCGGGCCATCCTAGGATTGACTCAGACCCAATTGGCTGAACGCATTGGCGTTTCCTATGCCTCGGTCAATCGGTGGGAGAACGGTCAGACTCGACCAAACAATTTGTCATGGCGCCGCATCCTTGCGATAGAAGGTGCGGCTGCCGGGGATCCGGAACCCGAAGAGATGGACTACTCAAGTAGGGATGCAACGCCAGAGTATCAGATGGATTTCTCTGCGGACCCAGATGTAGTCTGGTGTATAGCCGAAGCCCATCGGTTGGCTTCGGGACATCAAGTCAATCCAGCGTTCGCAAGGGAGACATCGTTGATCGATCCCTTGCCACATCAGTTGTTAGCGGTGTACCAGCGTATGCTCCCGCAGACACCGCTTCGTTTTCTTCTGGCGGACGACGCCGGTGCCGGTAAGACGATTATGACCGGTCTCTATGTCCGTGAGATGCTGGCCCGTCGGTTAATCCGGCGTGTCCTCATTGTTTCCCCAGCTGGTTTGGTGGGGAACTGGGAACGCGAAATGCGAACCCTGTTCCGTATGCGATTTCGCATAATCAGCGGTGGGGGCGCGCAATTGAACAACCCATTTGTCGGCCCGGAGAGTGACCTGACTATCGTGAGCGTGGATACGCTCGCCAGGGATGTCATGTTTAGTCGCTTGCGCGACGCGGCTACGGAGCCGTACGACTTGGTCGTATTCGATGAGGCCCACAAGCTTTCGGCAGACCGCGAACCTGATTTCACGGTGCGCAAGACAAACCGTTACAAGTTGGCAGAGGCCATTGCCGGGGCCGGTGCGGATGACGAACGTTGGACGCTGCCTTGGTCGGCGCAACATCTCCTCCTACTCACTGCCACGCCGCACATGGGAAAGGACCCGCCGTATTACTACCTGTGGCGATTGTTGTTGCCTGAGGTTCTCTCCACCTACGAGGCATTCACCCGGTTCCCACAGGAATCTAGGGATCGGCATTTTATCCGGCATACCAAGGAGGAGATGGTTGATTTCGATGGTTCAGGCCTATATCCCGAACGCCAATGCGACACGTTGAGCTACAAGCTGTCCCAAGGCCCTGGCAGCGAGCAGGAGTTGTACGACGTCACCACGGACTACATTCGCCACCACTACAATCGCGCGCAACATCTGAACCGTTCAGCGGCCAGGTTGGTGATGAGCGTCTTCCAGCGGCGTCTGGCTAGTTCCACCTATGCCCTGATGCGCTCTTTTGAGAACAGGGCCGCAAGGATTGAGCGCCTGATCGAGCAAGCCCGCGCCGGTCAGCTCAGCGAGGAGCAATTTGACCTGCAGCAGATTCAGGGGAACGGTCTCGGTGCTGATCCGTTCGAAACCCAGACTGCCGATGAGCAAGACTTCTCCTACGATGAGCGAGAACAGTTGGAAGTGTTTGAGGACCGAGTCTTGGGGGCTATGATCGGGTCTGACCTGTCTGAGCTAGAGGAGGAACTGAGCAGGGTCCGTTGGCTGTCGAGCAAAGCGCAAAGCCTATACGCCCAAGGCAATGAATCGAAATTCGAGCAACTGAAAGATGTCCTGGATCGCCGCGAATATCAGGGCCAAAAGATCATCATATTTACCGAGCATCGTGATACCGGGCTCTTTCTAAACCGCCGCCTTGGAGGCCTCGGTTACACCGGTCAGGTGGCGATGATTCACGGTGGAATGGATCATCAGGAGCGGGAACGCCAGGTGGAGTTCTTTCGGACTCCCGCCTCTGAGGGGGGCGCCAACTTTTTGGTGGCCACCGACGCCGCCGGAGAGGGTATCAATCTCCAGTTCTGCTGGCTGATGGTGAACTACGATATTCCTTGGAACCCTGCTCGCCTCGAACAGCGTATGGGGCGTATTCACCGGTACGGCCAAATGCACGATCCGGTTATGGTCATCAATTTGGTGTCCGGTTCCACTCGCGAAGGTCGTGTGCTGCAGACCCTCCTGGAGAAGCTCGAGGCGATCCGACGTGAGTTGAACTCCGATAAGGTATTCGACGTCGTAGGGCGACTTTTCGAGGACAAATCGATCAAGGAATATCTGGAAAGTGCACTCTACGAAGGCGACGCTGATGAAGTGGTGGCACGCTTGGATGGGAACCTCACCGAAGAACAGGTTCGTGCGATCCAGGAAAAGGAAAGGTCCCTATTTGGGACGGGTGGTGACGTGAGCCAACATTTGGGTGAGCTTAAACGGGACTTGGATCAGGAAACTTATCGCCGCCTGTTGCCCGGCTATGTCCGCCGTTTTGTCGAAAAGGCTACCCCCGTACTCGACCTCAGCATCGAGGGTGACTTGGAAGGCATATTCCGCCTTGTCCCCAGAGAGGCCCGCGCCTTGGACCCGCTTCTGCCAGCATTGGAATTATACAGTCCTTCAGCCCGAGAACGGCTGACGGTTTACCGTGAGAACCATGGCAGCGATAACGTGTGGATACATCCAGGAGAGGCGCTGTTCGATCGAATATCTGCATCTGTGTTGGGACGCTTTGGTAGGGACGGGTTAAAGGGAGCGGTCTTCGTGGATCCGTATGCTACCGAGCCATATTTGTTCCACATTGCGCAGGTCTCGGTGGCACAGTCGGAAGGTATATGGTCAGTAGAGACGGGGGTAAGAAATAATCCTAAAACTAGGCTGCGGGACTCTCGCTTGGTGGGTTTTAGCCAGACGCGCGACGGCTCTGTCGAAGAATGTCCGGTGGAACATCTTCTCCTGCTCAGGGGGGTAAAACACTTCGCACCTGGAGCCGAACCCCTTGCTGCTGTGGCGAGCGATCTTGTCGCTGGAGCCGAACGGTTCGCGACGGAAGTGGTAACCGCCAACTTGGTCCAATCTTGCCAACAGCAGATCAGAAGTACTATGCCCGAGCGCTTGGATTTTCTACGTCGTGGCTTTGACTACCAGATGGCGGATCTCACCACGGCCAGGAGAAGCTGTAATGAGCGCATCAGGGACGGCGATGCCGACGCAATAGATGAGCTTGCCCGTATCAGCGAGACGCAACGTCGTTTGATCGAAACGCGTGACCGTAGCCTCAATCGTATCGAGACTGAACCGGACGATATCGAGCCCGGCGCAGTGGAATTTTTGGTTCACGCTCTGATTGTACCGCCGCTCAGTCCTGAGGATGCCGACCAACACGACGCCAACGTGGAGGCGATCGCCGTCGCGATGGCCACCGCCTACGAGGAAGGTTGCAAAGCCATTGTGAAGGACGTTTCGCGACCTGCTTTAGCTCGTCGTGCCGGCCTGACCGACTACTGGCCTGGTTTCGATCTTCTGTCATACCGTCCGCAAAGCGCAGACGGTACTCAGCAGGAGTTGGCCATCGAAGTAAAGGGCCGCAGAGGATACGGCGGTGTTGAGCTGAGCGACAACGAATGGGCCAGGGCTTGCAATATGCGCGACGGGTACTGGCTCTACGTAGTTTTCAACTGTGCCACGCCTAGTCCAAGGTTGGTAAGGATTTGCGATCCCTTCGGGAAGCTATTGGTGAAGGCCAGTGATGCTACGTCTTACGCGTTCTCGGTATCCGACCTGATGGATGCCATGGACGAATGAGAGCAAAGAAGCGTGGAGGGGCCATTTCCTGCCGCCTGCCGATATAAGTACCGCTTTTTGGATATCAAGGGAGATAAAACGGAATGATCGATACGGATTTGGAGATCACACTGCCATCGCCTTGGCATGGTCAGTCATTTGAGCTTGCCCAAGTCGGACCGGTTAACTTTTTGGTCGGCCCGAACGGCAGTGGCAAGTCGCAATTCGCTAGAGCATTAACCCCACGTTTGCCGGGTTCGAGGTTTCTCGGCACGGACCGTTTGAGCGGTATGGAGCAGGTTCGTCCGCTGGATCGGATGTATGGTGACCATTTCTCAGGCGGACTTCCCAAGAACCAGTTCAATAATTTCCGGCAAGCAGAAATGACAGGTTTGGGAATCGGAGCACTCGTATTGCTGGAGGAGAGGATTGAACTTCGCATCCAAGTGGAGGCGGTACTTAGTCATCTTTTCCACCGCGAGATCAACCTGGAATGGGACTCTGGGAATCTCATGGCTATGGTTAGGCGCCGAGGTGACAATGCTTCCTATCGGTTGGACCGAGAGGAATGCCACGGTATCAAAGAGCTCTGCGTCCTGTTGACCCATATTTACGACGATGGGCATCAATCGCTCATCATTGACGAGCCGGAACTGAATCTGCACCCGCAATACCAAGCGTTCTTCATGCGTGAGGTTCGCAAGGTGGCAGGTGATCCTAGCCAAGGCAGCAACAAGAAACTGGTATTCCTGATCACGCACTCACCGTTCATTCTCGATTTCAAGTCTCCTGAGGACTTGCGCTCGGTGATGTCGTTTAGCTTGGACCATTCGATCCCCAAACGGCTGTCCGGGACAAATGCAATTTCGTCCTCGACGACGTCGCTTATCAAACGCCTGAACGCGTACCAGAAGCAACTGTTCTTTGCCGACAACCCGATCTTCGTCGAAGGAATTCTGGACGTTCAGATGGTCACGGCTCTAATGGAAGCGCGTGGCTTCGCTGTGGAAGCTGCTGGTAGCTGCATCATCGAGGCCGGGGGAGCTGAGGAGGTAAATCACTACTTGAATCTCTGCCTCGGATTCGGCAAGGATGCTCACTTCATCTATGACCTAGATGGCCTTTTCAGCGGCAACCTACGCTCATGCATCAAGGACGACGAGACCGTTCAAAGTTTCCTGGCCACGGCCGGTTTAGGTAGCAGCTTTGCGGGATATTGTGGGAATTTGGACAAGGCGCTAAAGCCGCTGATAGATCAACTTCGTACTGTTGTCTTGCCAACCCAACTCGAGCCACTAGGCAACTACTTGATGGCCTTGGGCGAACCGCCGTGGGATGGCGGAAAGTGGGGCAAAGCCAGAACAGCCGTGATGACGGCCATCAGCCGGCATCGGGAACAAATGTCGGCGGTTTTGTCGGAGACCGCTATCGTCGACATAGAGGGCCGGCGTAATCAGGTCATTGGAGCGCTGGAGGAGAAAAACATCCATGTTTTGCCGGGAGGCACACTGGAGAGGTATCTCCCGTCTTATACGGGAGGCGAGTATCAGCTGAGCGAGAATGCAAAGAGCAGCGCTGTTCAGGCAGAAGTTCAACATCTGGCAAGCCCAACCACCGACTGTGCCTTAGCTGAGAGGTATGGGGATTTGTACTACGCGGTGCGCAGTCTTCCGTCAAATCCTGATGTTGATATTGAACCGACAATCCGCAATCACCTGGGCTATTACATCCACGAGCTCCAGAAAACAGCGGTCAACAACCCCGATTGGCAGCGTGACCAAATCCAGCAACGGTTAGCCGCTGTTCAGCCGGCGACGGCCGCCGTTTTTTCACTGCGCAGTTTCGAGCGTGATGGGAATAGTGCGTTCTTGGCGTCGATTGAGGTCACCAAAATGCTGGACCAGCGCCGGCGATCAATCCAGGTAAGCGACAAGACGAATGCTGGTATCGGAGATTTTACGATTGAGACAGATCAAGAGGTATCGATAGAATCATGACCACCAATGACAAGCGCCTTATCGAAGCGGCCTTCCCTCTCAAGGAGGTATCGCTGGACTCGGTGCATGAGAAGAACGTCCGCCACGGACACATTTCCACGCTGCATATCTGGCCGGCTCGCCGGCCTCTCGCCGCTTCCCGTGCCGCGTTGATCGCCACCCTGCTACCGGACCCCGGCGATGTGGAGAAGCGCAAGGCCCTTTTTGAGCGCATGGCGGGCAAAATCATCCCCAAGATCGAGCGCAAGCGTATCAACGGCCGGTTGATAGAGAAGGATAAAGAAGAAACCGACGGTGGCATTCTGCATTGGGGTCGTCAAAACAATTCTGACCTCGACTGGTTTCGCAAGGAGATCCGCAGTGCTTACGACGGACGCGCTCCTCGGGTGCTTGACCCCTTCGCCGGCGGTGGAGCTATACCTCTTGAGGCTCTACGCCTGGGTTGTGACGTTACCGCCATGGATATCAACCCTGTGGCTTGGTTCATCCTCAAATGTACCCTGCAATATCCTCAACAGCTGGCCGGCCAGACTCGCCCATTGCCGGCTTTTGCTGTGGCAGACCAGAAGTTCATTGAGGCCTTTCTGAAGAGCAAAGGCTTCAAGGGAGTGCGGCTGCATACTGTCCTTCAACGACTTGGCCATGGTTCGAATACAGAAGGTATACAGCTCGAAGCTTTGTCGCAGGATGATCCGCTATTCGAGGCCAGTCTGGCGTGGCATGTACGCGCCTGGGGCCGTTGGGCGCTGGCGCGTGCCCGCCGTGAACTGGCTGCCCACTATCCCGTGTATGCGGAGTTCCAGGCCTTGACGTCAGATTTCGATGGCAATCAGCGTTCATCGCAGCTACTGGCACTGGACGATGACGGTGTCCCGCAACTTGAGCCTCTGAACGCCGAGTTTAGTACGTCCTATCTTGAAGACCCGAATAACCCCCGCTGGATCACCAAGCCTCCAGTTGCTTATCTCTGGACACGCACCGTTCCTTGCAAGCAGTGCCGGGCGACACTTCCCCTACTTAAAACTCGGTGGTTGTGCAAGAAAGATCGCAAGCGAGTACTCCTCACGATGGAGCCAAACGAGGATCGCACGGGCGTGGTCTTTGATGTGCAGGTAGATCCGCCCCAAAACGGCGGGAACGCGGCCCAACGACGAGAGCACGATCGGCGTATCGGAGCCGGCACCATGACGCGCACCGGCGCGTCATGCCCCCGCTGCAGCGCGATCATGACCATGGAAGATATTCGCCATGAGGGACAAGGCGGACGCTTGGGTCAGATGTTGACCGCTGTGGTGGTGGATGGCGTCAACGGCAAGGAGTACCGTCTCCCAACCGTATACGAGCGTACCGTATCGGAGGTTAGTGAAGAACAGCTATTGACCGCTTTTGACCGTGTCCCGTTCGGGTTACCAGATGAACTTGTTCCTGAATCTGGTAGCGGAGCTTCGCGCGCCTTTTCAGTGGGCGGGTACGGGCTTAACACGTGGCGCAAGCTGTTCACCAACCGCCAGTTGCTGGCCCTCGGCGAGTTTGTCACCGTGTTTCGGGAGATGCCATCTCAGCTATCCGATTATCCTGACGAGTGGAGAGAGGCAGTAGTGGCCATGTGCCTGCCCATCGTTAGCCGCATGGCGGACCGTGGAAGCACGCTGGCGACATGGACCAACAATCCTGAAAAGATAAGGAGTACGTTCGCTCGGTTCGCGCTGCCGATCACTTGGGATTTCTCAGAGTTTGCTCCCCTTTCGGATACCACTGGGGGGTTCGTGCAGTCCGTCGATTGGGTGTTCAAGGTGTGCGAGCATCTGCAAAACAGTGTGGCTTCTGAGCAAACTGGTCAGATCCACTGTGCGTCGGCTATCGAAGGCCGGACCACCGACATAGACGTGATTGTGACTGATCCCCCGTACTACGACGCCATTCCCTATTCCGACTTGATGGATTTCTTCTACGTATGGCTGAGACGCGCGGTGCAAGGCATGTCAGAAGACTTGGAAGAGGTCTTTTCCGAACCCCTCGGCCCCAAATGGGATCACGCTGCTGGCGATGGGGAACTGATTGATGACGCAAGCCGATTCGATGGCGACAAGCAGTTGTCCAAGGAGAATTACGAGGAGGGTATGTTCCGCTCTTTCCAGGCTTGTCACGCTGCTCTCCGACCTGATGGACGCCTCGTCGTCGTATTTGCCAACAAAAATCCCGACGCTTGGGAATCCTTGGTAGCTGCTCTGGTCAGGGCTGGTTTTGTTGTCAACGGTTCCTGGCCTATCCAGACTGAGATGGTCAACCGTAACAGGGCGATCGCGTCAGCCGCCCTCTCATCTTCGGTCTGGTTGGTCTGCAAGAAGCGGCCGCCAACTGCTCGCCCAGGGTGGGACAACATCGTCTTGAGAGAGATGCGTGAGAACATCACCCAGGGGTTGCGAGATTTCTGGGATGCCGGTATCCGCGGTCCGGACTTCGTGTGGGCTGCCACCGGCCCGGCGCTGGAAGCATTCAGCAAGTATCCGGTGGTCAAAAAGGCCAACTCTCCTGACGAGCTCATGACCGTCTCGGAGTTCCTTCGAGAGGTCCGTAGGATGGTGGTCGACTTCGTCGTGGGTCTTGTGCTGCAACGACAAGGCGGCGAAGCATCCGCCAGCGCCCTAGATGACCTGACCACTTACTATATGTTGCACCGCGATGATTTCGGCTTGGAGGACGCCCCGGCCGGCGCATGCATCCTATACGCGCTTTCGTGCAACCTCTCGAACGATGCCCTGGTCAAGCAATATGATCTCCTCGTCTCGTCTCGTAGCAGATCTATGGCCGCAGACTCGGAAGATGTCGAGCCGGAAGAAGATGAAGCCGGCGATAGCGGGAGCGGAACTAACTTGAAACTCAAGCCATGGCACCAGCGCCGCGGTCGGCTGTTGGGCGTGGAATCTCCGGATGGCCGGCCAGTGCCGTTGATCGATCAGGTGCATCGGTTGATGCATCTTTGGCGTGCCGGCGACTTAGTTCGGGTCAACGAGTACTTGGATGCGCGAGGCTTGCATCGCAGTGTGTTGTTCGACCAATTGCTCCAGGCGGTCACCGAGATGGCCGACCCGGGGTCTGATGAACGCTCGATACTGGAATCGGTGAGCAACCATGTGGCTGCGCGGGGAAGTGTGCGCGAACCTCGCCAAGGACGCCTGCACCAGGAAGCGGTGTCTTGACCAGGTCGCTTCGATTCGGCGACTGCAAGAACACCGCCCGCTTCGTCCCACGAATCAGAACATTAATCGGCACCGTAGAAATGAGGTCGTCATGGCAAAGCAAATAGCATCCAAACCGTGGCATGAAGTGCTGGAGCTGCGGGATGATCTGAAGACCGGTGAGCTGTCGTTGTCGGTCTTCGCCGCAGACCTCTACGACGTGATCATGCAGAGAGGCTACCGGAAGGCGTACGAAGACCCCGCGGAGTTCTTTGCCCTTACCTATCCCACTCTCAGCTTGCGGGAGTTGGTCAAGGATGTCTGCTTGCGGCTGGCCGGTAGTACCGATCGGGCATACCGCAAGCTGTCCGTCAACTACGGCGGCGGCAAGACCCACACTCTCATCACCCTCTGGCATCTGGTCCAGAATCCGGACGAACTGCCCGATTTGCCGGCCGTTCACGAGTTTGAAGCACACGCCGGACCGAAACTACCTCAGGCCCGGGCGGCCGCCCTCTGCTTTGACAAAATCGACCTGGAGCTCGGCATCGAAACCATGGCCCCTAGCGGTGTGAAGAGAATGCTCCGGTATCCGTGGAGCGTCTTGGCGTTTCAACTGGCCGGAGCTGATGGCTTGCGAATGATTCACCCGGAGGGACTAGATGAGGAACGAGAGACGCCGCCGGCAGAGCCGCTGATGGAGGCGCTGTTGCGCAAGCCCCAGGAAGAGGGTTTGGCAACACTGGTGCTGCTTGATGAGGTGCTGACATATCTGCGTGTTCTTTCCGCAACCGCCTCGCCGCTTGCAGCACATCTGGTGAGTTTCTTTCAATATCTCACCCAGGCGGCGGTCAAAGTGGACCAGTGTGCCATGGTCGCCTCGTTGTTAGCATCGGACGATAGCACGGAGGACCACTTCAGCCGGGAGTTTAAAGAAATCTACGAAGTATTCGGTCGTCAGATGGAGAGTGAAGTCACTCCGGTAGACAGGGCAGATGTGGCCGAGGTTCTCAGGCGGCGTTTCTTCAAGCCGGAGTCCATACGGAACCGAGACACCTTCCGGCCTCACGTTGCGAGAGCTGTCGGCAACATCGCCGATTTGGATGAACAGACCCGTAGGGGAAGGCAGTCTGCCGAGGACCGCTTTCTGGTCAGCTATCCCTTCCATCCCGATCTGACCGACCTGTTTTATTCTCGCTGGACTCAACTGGACGGGTTCCAGCGTACCCGGGGGATCCTCCGCACCTTTGCTATTGCATTGAGAGATGCCGAGGAATGGGACTCCAGCCCCCTGGTTGGACCTAACGTGTTCTTGAGCAGGCCAGACGCGGAAACCCTGTCGGAAGCAGCCCGCGATTTGGTTAGTTTCGCCAGAGAGGATCCGGACACGAGCCACAAGCAAGCGTGGCAACCGATTCTCGAAAGCGAACTGGCCAAGGCAAGAGACATCCAGTCCAAAGTGACTGGGCTCCGCCACCGGGAGCTGGAGCAAGGGGTGATCTCGGTATTTCTGAGCTCTCAGCCCGTAGGCCAGAAGGCCCTTACCCGAGACTTGGTCACGCTGATTAGCGCCACCAAGCCTGACCAGATCGACTTGGAGAAGTCCCTGCTTCGCTGGACTGAGGTGTCATGGTTTCTGGACGAAGTGGAAGTGGGCAGTGCCACAAACAATCCCGATGGCTCCAGGCAATTGCCAGGAGCTTGGCGATTGGGCAATCGTCCCAATCTGCGCCAGATGCACGACGACGCCTGCAGGAACCGTGTTCAACAAGCACAGGTGGAATCTTCTCTACTGGAGCAAATCGAGAGCGAAAGGAATCTAACTTCCGGCGCTGGAGCCGCTGGCGTCAGGGTTCATACTCTTCCCGCACACCCTCGTGATATCGCAGATGATGGTGAATTCCATTACGCCGTACTGGGACCGCAGGCGGCCTCAGAGTCCGGGAAACCGAGTGCCCTAGCCAAGCGCTTCATCGACGAGACCACGGCTTCAGATCGTCCTCGCGTCAATCGCAATGCGATCGTACTGGCCGTTCCCTCTCGAGATGGCCTGGATATTGCCAGAGACCGGGTGCGTGAGCACCTGGGTTGGTTAACGGTTCAGTCAGATCTCAAGGATCAACCAACTGACCCGTTTCGCGATCAGATGTTGAGTGCAGAAACCCAAGCCGCCCGCAGAAAAATTCCAGATGCTATCCGTCAGGCTTACTCAATAGTTGTCACAGTCAACGAGGTCAACGAAATTCATGCGTTCAAGATCGCCGTCGGCAATGACCCATTATTTATCACAATCAAAGCCGACTCGAGGACCCGCATACAGGAGAGCGCTATCAGTGCAGAGGCGATGCTGCCGGGAGGTCCCTATGACCTATGGAGGGAAGGGGAACCTTTCCGCAGGGTTAGTGTATTGGCGGGCGCCTTTGCGGAATTCCCCAGGTTGCCCAAAATGCTGCGACAAAAAGAGGTTCTAGACACCATCGCGCAAGGCGTTCTAGACGGCATCTGGGTAGCCAGATTGGGACGTCCTGATGGATCAGCTAAAACATTTTGGCGCGCCAGCGTCGATGAAGTCGTGATGCGAGATCCTAGCGCAGAGGTGTACCTGCCCGAACACGTCGCCTTGAGCGAAATTACCCCGGTCCTATTTGCCTATGAGAAGCTGCCGGGCCTCTGGACTAACGAACAAATCACGGTCCAGGATGTCACCGACTACTTCAAGGATGGCAACACGGTGACTATTCCCAAGAATGGATACGACGATTTTGTCGTCATACCTCGGTGTGAACCGCAGATAGTAGAGTTCGCCATAGCGGGGGCCGTACACCAAGGCTTCGTTTGGCTCACAAACGGACCAGCCTCCATCTTCAAGGAAGAGGTGCCCCAGGGAGTCCTGACCGCCACTGCGACCCTCCAGGCGCCTCCGCTAGATATTTCTCCAAGCTCGCTGATGGCCACGTCCATCCCAGATGCCTGGCATGATGGAAAAGCTAACGTCCTGGCCATCATCACGGCCCTATCCCACCAAGCAGAAAAAACCTTGCCTTGGTCTTTGGTCCAAACGGCCATCGAAGCTGGACTTCGAACCGGATGGCTCGTGCTAAGCCCTGATAGTGGACCGTGGCCATGCGAGTTATCAGGGGCGCAGCACGCGATTGTCAAGACACCGGAGATAACCGGCGGTCAAGCAAATGAGCCA
Source organism: Dehalococcoidia bacterium (assembly GCA_034423115.1). Classification (GTDB taxonomy): domain Bacteria; phylum Chloroflexota; class Dehalococcoidia; order Lucifugimonadales; family UBA3495; genus Bin87. The sequence goes on from DAOUJD010000077.1 coordinate 13,046, forward strand.
TCTCCTAAGCCACCGCCTGGAACCGTTTCCGCGGAAGCGATTTTGGAGGCCAACGGCATTCAGGACTTGGCGGACCAAATCCCTGCGATTGCCATGGCTGCAGTCGGCAACAGCCTGCGTTTCAACTTACGCATCGAACTGGGCGGAGAAAATCCGCCTGATCCGGACGCGGTAGCCGCGATTAATACCATTCTGGCTAAGGTTTCAGATGACCTACATTTGGGTTAGACACGCAAAACTGGAGCCGGCGGATAGGTATATTACGAGCACCCATCCGCTTCAAGCATGAGCGTACGAGGCTAGATCAGATTGCTAACACGCTAATCTTAGACGGTAAGCCGAAGAGCCCCAATTAAGGCTCTATGCTAGGATGGTATAGCATATGCTATACCATCCTTTGACATGCACACGATACCAATGGTAAACTTGATTCATCTGAGTAGGAGGTACATCACCAATCCGAAAGGGGCCGCTCCAGAACGCACCCAAAACGTACATAGAAGCGACCCCGCACACCGCTCCATACATCAAGGAGAGGCCCATGCAGTCTACCACCAAGCCGATTACGGCGCCCTAGCACGGTATTTCGCCAACCCCGGCGAACGAAGCCTAACCTGAGTCCAGGCCCCACGGATATCTCCCAAAGATGACGCAAATGCAACAGGTTCTCTTCACCCAACGGACGAATAAACGCCCTGCCGCAACCTTGGAGCGATTCACCGCCTAGACCCTACTGATCGCTCGCAACACCGCTGGCCCGGAGTCAATATGCGCAAAGAAGCACGTTTAGCGTGTGGCATCATCGCCATAATCATCATACTGTCGACCACGTCGATCGTCCCACTGCCTTGGAAAGGTCAAAAGTTCATTTATTGGATCTTTGAACAAGTTGGGAGGAATCTCGACCGTTGGCCACGCCTCACCGCGTGTGGATCTGTCGGTTTCGCTGCTTTGATCGGCACGGTCATAGGCAGTACTTGCTTTCTATTTGCAGCCCAAACAGGACTGACCGCCAATCCACTCTTTTATCTAATCACCACCACCGTATTCGCCCTTTTCTTGGACCTCATCAGAGCTTGGGTTTGGTTTTGGATTAAGCCCAAGTTGACCGACCGGCTCAAAGACAGTGGATACGAGGCTATCCGTAATCAGGCTTGGTGGGTCACATCTAAACTCAACCAGACCGATTATCGTCGTATGGTGGCATTCGATTTCGATTGGTTCAACGCTTACCGCAAATGCGCAGCCGTTGCGATAGCCTGCAGCGCTACAGCCGTTGTCATGTCGCAAGCCTCTACGGCCGGTGTAGACCCAGCCCAGTGGGTACTGAGGTTGCCCAGTTGGACTCAAGCCGGACCCGATTGGTTGTTCCCCACCATCGTCGGCGCTCTAGTAATGGCCATGCTTACTCTCACCAGGGAAACAACCATTCACGCCATTTGGAAAGGGCGTCACCTGTATCAACGGCCTCCCGACCTGCAGCACACAGCTATGAACGTCATCGCAACCAGAAAACGACACCGATCAAATCGGATCAAACGTTGACCTTCAGATTACGGTGCATCGTTCGCCCGTATGGAAGTCCCACGACACCACCGCCGGCGAGTGGATGTCCCCCAGATCGACCCGGTCTACCGCACCGGCGAGATGCCGCCCATGTTGCCGGCGGCGGCCAACTCTGATTCACGAATCAGTCTGTTGCACTCCGTCGCCGGATTCGGCCGACATGCCACGTTCTGTTAACCCCAATCCACCGAAGGGATGAGTGTGTCGGAGTAGTCAGGCGATAAGAAAGCGCTCCCAGCTCCGGGGATAATGGTTTTTATCAGAGAAAACCGACCCGAAACAAGGAGCGCCCATCGGATGCTACCACGCGAGCGGCCCGACCGCATCCAAATCGTGTTCGATGATCACCGCCTGGTGGCCAATGCTGGGCTGATCCTGCCGGTCACCCTGACCCATCATCTGGGACTGGGCGAACTGGTGGACCGCCATGTTGACCTGGGAGAGGCACCGGGTCGGGCCAATGCTGGCGACAAGGTTGCTGACGCTGGTGGCGTCGGTGCTGGCCGGTGGGTACTGCATTGAAGATGCCGACGCGTTGCGGGCTGGCGGGACCCAGCAGATGCTGGGCTGTACCGTGAAGGCACCATCCACGCTGGGGACCTTCCTGCGGAGTTTCCGGTGGGGCCACGTGCGACAACTGGATCGGGTGAGCCGTGAGGTGATAGCCCGAGCCTGGGGTGACGGGGCGGGTCCTGGCGACGAACCGTTGACCATTGATCTCGATTCCACCGTATGCGAGACCTACGGCCTGGCCAAGGAAGGTGCGCAGCGCCACAACTACGCCGGCCAGCGGGACTATCACCCGCTCTTCGCTGTCGCTGCTGGGACCGGCGACGTGCTGATGGCCCGGCTGCGCAAGGGCCGAGCCAACACGGCGCGGGGCACCGTCAATTTTCTGCGCGAGACCATCAGCCGAGTGCGTTACGCCGGCGCCAAAGGTCAACTCACCGTGCGGGCCGACAGCGGTTTCTACACCCACCCCCGGCTCCCAACTGGCCCTCATCGCACCTACAGCTATCACGCCTTCATCACCGACCGTGGGGCGACACCATAGATCTGGAAGCTGACCATCACCGCCACGCCGAAATCGGGAACGCCATCCGTGACCTGAAGTACGGCGTGGGCATCAACTGCCTGCCCTCGGGCCGCTTTCCCACCAACGCCGCCTGGCTAGCAGTGCAGGTCTTCGCCCACAACCTGGCTCGCTGGACGACGCGCACCTGTCTACCATGGCTCCCCACGCTCGGCCGATCAGGGCCCAGACTTGGCTTCTGACGGTCTCCGCAGGCGATCCGCGCTGATGATCGCTCCCAGTGCCACTACTACGGGCCGTAAACATCCCCCTGGCGTGGAGACACGCCCCGCATCGTCTATTCCGACCGGAACCACGGCCTGGTAAGCCTTTTTCCTGGCCCCACATCCCTCGTCTATCTGCCGCCGCCGTACCCTTTTGGCGGATTCGAGCTAATGTCCTGGGCGCCCGACGAAGACAGCTGTCTAAACCGGCCAGCGGCGCTACCGGTGCCGGCGCTGGCTGACTTGCGCTATCATTCGGCCGTGGGATACTGTGGCCCGTCGAACGTTGGTCGGACCCAGAATCGTGCGTGTCTTTAGACCAACGACTACTACCCCCAGCGTTTAGAAACGTCCTCCACGGAGATCCGGTGCCATGCCAGAGCGAAGCGTTCTGTTTTGGACGACATTGATGAATGTCGACGAAGACGAAGACACCCGCCGGAGGTTGTGGAACGGCTACGTGGGTTGGAAACTGCCTCCTGAGGTAACGGATACCATCAAAGCTCCCGATGGCGGATGGCCCAACCTCACCGATGACGAAAAAGCCCGCCTTGACGATTTGGCGGAACGCAGTGGCGGCCATCCCGAATACGATGACCTGGCGCCGGCATACATAGACTTCGCCAACCATCCCTTTCAGACGGCTGCAGATTTCAGTGGCCTAGTGCTGCTGCGCGCTGATTTTGGCGGCGCGTCGTTCGCGAATACAGCACACTTTACCCACGCCGTGTTCGTCGAAGAATCACGGTTTGACGATGTCGAATTCCTAGACCGCGCCGATTTTCGCGCGTCTGCTTTTGACGGTGTCGCAAGTTTCCGAAACGCAAGGTTTGTAGGCGACGTCAACATGGAACAAGCGCGGTTCGATCAACACTCGAACTTCGCGAACGCCGCTTTTCGTGGATACACCGATTTCATCCGGACTCTCTTCAGGGGTGCAGCAACCTTTTCTGAAGCCACATTTGAGATAGCCGATTTTTCAGGCGCTAGATTCCAGGGCGACGTCAGATTCACGGGCGCACAATTCGCCAGAGTCGTGACGATCAAAGAGTCTGTATTCGCCCGCGCCGCCAATTTTTCCAGCGCCAAGTTCGAAAATGGCGTCGATCTTACTGGCGCCGAATTCAAGGCAACCACCGATTTTGGAAACGTCACCTTCCGCGACGTTCCCATAATGTTCAACACCAAGTTGCACGACGATACGGATTTCGCCGGCGTTAGGTGGCAGGAAGCCGAAGCCGGTTATTGGTCCGGCAACAACGTCGACCGGACTGATGACGCGATTAGAGCCTGGGAAAGGCTCGAACTCATCATGAGCACTTTGGAAAAGCCTCATGAGCGGCACCAGTTCTATCGCCTCAAGATGCGTGCCCGCCGAAAATCATCCACCAGTTTTGGCCGGGCTAGATGGCTGATGGTCATCCTGAACTGGCTTTTCGAAAAATCCTCGGATTACGGTTGGGGTTCAGTCCGTGCCTTCTTGATTTGGTTTCTGCACTGGTTCATATCATCCATGATTCTTTTTGTTAACGCCTCGGTTGGTAACCCTGGCGATCCCTCTTTCCGGCAATATCTGCATAATTTGATCACATCCCCAAGTGGTTTCATTGATGAACACCGCGATATTTTCCTGCATGCACTTGCAGTCGGCTTCTCAAATGCGCACGCGATCCTGGGTCTCCAATCAGCCGACGGATATCTGGAAAAAAGTCGCACGTCTTTGCAGGCAGCAGGTGGTTATTGTATGTTGTCGGGTGAACCTGCAACCCTGTGCTTGCTAACTTTCATGGGATCATTCCAAGCGGTCGTGGGACCGATTTCGCTGTTTCTCGTATTGTTGACGATGCGCAACCGATTCAGGTTGGCTTGATCTCAATACAAGATGACTGCAATAGCAAACTCAGCCAGATTCCAAGATGACGCTGGATGCGCCGCTGCGGCTGGTCATACAGGACAGGAGATGCGATATGGATACTGAGATCAAAGATCGCCTGATGGATCTTGCGGACTTTCTGGAAGAAACCCATGAACCTCTAGCCTTCACGTTGCATCTTCAGATCCGTGGCCACCTGGGGTATGGGTTCAGCATGCTGGGATTGGTGTGCCAGGCTCATTCCTATTTCACTCGAAAAGGCCGGTGGATTATTTCTAACCCCGACGTACCAGAATTGCCCGACTATAAAACCGGAGACGAGATCAGCGATCGCTATCTGCCCAAGTCTGTGGTTACGTACTTCGGGTTTCGCGACGGTGTGGGGACCTTCAATGTCGCCGACTTGAGCCCGAAGGTTCGGCGGTCAATGTACAGGAGCAGAAAATTCGAAAGGTCGTCACTTTACGAAATCGGGCTGGAATACCGCAGGCAAGGCAAACGAATCGCTGCTAACGTGATCAAGGAGATGCCCGCTAGCCTATTGGCGGCCGGCGATAATGATGAATCACCTCCAACATTGGATCCGTCAGCCCGAAGACGCTTATACGACCTGATAACCAACCGGCGGAACCGCTGACCAATACGGGTTGCCGAGGTGGTTCGACGTGCCGTGATTCAATGGCCTCAGGGCTCGGTTTTTCATCGACGTGGGTTCCTCGAAAGAACTAGTACTCAGTCAAGGTTGGAAAGGCAGAGATAGAAGCGATGGAGTTTGGTTCTGGCATCGTCGGTGCTGAACTGCCAATTGATGATGATACCGGTGGGCGTTGCCGTCATGGGGAAGTGTCCGGACAGGGTCCCGCATCCGCAATGGTTTCCGTACCATTCATATGAAACCTCCTGGCTCCGGTTTGGCAAGGACCGGGACGACGAGCTAGACCGTCCGCTGAACGATCCCCTTGCGTACAGCGCCGGGTGTAAAGCAACCGTCTTGAAAGTCAATGAGAATGGACGATGGCCTCGGCATCCTGGTGTTGCCAGGACGTGCCGTTCTTGAGCATGGAGTTCAGCATGGTCAGTAACTTGCGCATGCAGGCGGTCAGCGCCACCTTCTTCGGCTTCCCGGCCGACAGGAGACGCTGGTAGAAATCTCTGATGACCGGGTTGTGGCGGCTGGCTACCATCGCCCCCATGTAGAGGGCTGAGCGGACCCCGGCCCGTCCACCCCAGACGGTGCGTTTGCCTCGCAGGGTGCCGCTGTCCCGGTTGAAGGGAGCCACGCCCACCAAGGCAGCGATCTGTCGACGGTTGAGAGTGCCCAGTTCGGGCAGGTATGCCAGCAAGGTGAGAGAGATCTGCTCTCCGATGCCGGGTACGCTACGCAACAGGTCATCCTTCTCCCGCCATACCGGACTCTGGCGGAGGGTCTCGCGCAGGTTTTTGTCCAGGTCGTCCAGCTCCTGCTTGAGCCAGAGGATGTGGGCCTCGACCCTGGGTCGGACAGCCATAGCGGTGCTGGACAGGCGGTTTCGCTCCGCTACCAGCATGGCCACCACCTGCTGTCGGCGGGTAACCAGCGAGTTGAGGTCCTGCGTCTGGGCGTCCCGCAGGGGGCGCAAGGGAGGACGGACGGCCTCGGCGAAGTGAGCCAGGACCGCCGCGTCCAGGGCATCGGTCTTGGCCAACCGCCCAGTGGCCTTGGCAAAGTCCCGCACCTGGCGAGGGTTGACTACTACCACCGGCAGGGATGCGGCCGCCAGGGCCGCCACTAAGGGCAGTTCCAGTCCCCCCGATGCTTCCAGCACCAACGCCGCTGGATTGAGTTCCTGCATCTGGACCACCAGCGCCGCGATACCGGCCTCGTCGTTGGAGACCTCACACCAGTCTCCCCCAGGACGGATGGCCACGTCCACTCGGACCTTGGCCACGTCGATTCCTACGTAAATACCCTCTTGTTCCATCAGAACCTCCTTTCGAACCGTCGGCCCGTCCTTGCAAGATGCGGGCTTGGTTAACCCAGGCAACCGTTCGGGCTCTGTTCGGAGAAGGGTGCGGCGACCCACGCTTTACAACGGTCTTCTACGACCCAGGACGGATCGGTCTACCGCACCCTATACGGCTTATCGGACAGGAAACTATCCGCCGCCATGCCAAGATACAAGGACGGAGAGAAAATGGACCGCGCGGGCGGCCCCATCGTGTTGTTGTCCAGCGATTCCGTCCCATTAAATGGAAAGCGAATTTGTCCGGTGGGTTAGCTTGTCACGGTTGCGGTTTTACTTAGAGACCTCAGCTTGTCTTGTTCCTTGGCGCTGAGTTTCTTGGTAGGCGGCTTCTCGGCGTAGGCGTACTTGCGCACGGTCACGCGGGATATGCCCAGTTCTCGGGAGATGGCCCGCAGGGACAGCCCCTTCAGCTTGGCTTTCCGGATCGCTTTCCACCGAGCGAGTTGGGTAGGCGTGGGCGTGCGTGTCCACGGGCTGGATACCTTGCTGGCGGTGTCCTTCGCGGCGGGGTTCTTGCCGGCCACAGGTTTGAGAGCGGGCTTGGCCGGAAGCACCGGTTCCAGGGCGGCCAGGTGTCGCTGCTGGGACCTGCTGATGTGGTGATCCCCCACGCTGCTGACCACGCGTCGTAGTTCCGGCCCCGGGGACCAGGCGGTTACTCCGGCCCACAGGGCGCCCATGCGCGGCGGCGGTTCCTGGGTGGCCACCCGACGGTCTTCGTACTGGACGATGAGTTCACCATCGGGACGTTCCAGCACCTCGACCCGCAGTCCGGCGTAGCTGGTGCGTTCTTGGTCAGGCAGCAGTTGCAGGACCCGCCATTGGTACTTCACCGTGTTGTCGCGAGCCACCTTGCGAGTGTCCTTGAAGCACAGGATCTCGGAGAGGCACAAATCGGGACCCGCCGGACGGTAGGCAGGTTCCGGATGCTCGGGCTGGACGGCGAAGCGGGCGTTGTAGCGGGGCAGGAAGTCCCGCAGCACCGTCGTGGCCTGGTCGATGGTCCTGGCGTCGGCCAGGCGCAGTTCGGTTACCAGCCGGTCCTGGAAGGTTCCCGCCGCGCGTTCCACCCTGCCTTTGGCTTGGGGAGAGCGGGCGAAGATCTGCCGGATGCCGAGTTCCTGCAGGGACCGGGTGAACTGGGTGGCTTCCGCCGCGGTTTCCGGCTTGCGGGCGTTGTGCTTGAACACCGCGTGGCGGTCGCTGTACACGGCCAAGGGGATGCCCGAGCCCTCGATCAGGCCCTCCAGCAACGTGAAGTAACCAGCGGTGGTTTCGCTGACGCAGAACACGGCGTTGACCACGGCGCTGGTGGCATCGTCCACAGCCAGCAGCAGGGCGAATTTGGGCCCTCGGTCCTCCAACCAGGCATGATGGCTACCGTCCAACTGGATCAGCATCCCCGCCTGGGGCATCCGCTGGCGGCGGAACCGGTGTTGCGGAGAGCGCCGACTGCGGGGACTGCCGATGCCCGCCTTGTTCAGAATGCGCCGCACCGTGGGCCGGCTCAGATCGATGCCCTCCCGCTCGCTGAGCAACTCCGTGAGGTGGGTGTGATTGGCGCCCTCGTAGCGCTCCGTCGCCAGTTGCACCACTGTTGCAGCCTCGCCGGGCGAAGTGGCGTTGTGGGGACGGCGGCCGCGGTTGCCGTGGGCCAGTGCGGAGGCACCACGTTCGCGGTAGGCGGCCAACATCCGGCGAGCGTGGCGCGGAGACACGCCCAGCAGCTCGGCGGCATCGGCGATGGGGACCTGGTATTCCAAAACGGAGTTGAGCACGGAGAGTCTGGCTTGTTCTTTTTGGTTCAACGTAATGTCCTTCATGGCAAGGACATTTTCGCTGACCAGTTAATGGATGACAGAATCGTAGAACAGGAACAACTGCCCCCTACCGTATTTGACCCGACAGTTAGGCTTTTTTAGCGCCCCGTCGAACCTATCCCTGATACGCCTCGACATGTGCTATCGAGATGGTCACTGGCTACGAATTCGGCGTTGATGGTCGTCAACAGAATGAGTTGCGCGATTCGGTCACCCGCCGCGATTTCATGATCGATCGAGCTCAAGTTTTTCAACTCGACCATCACTTCTCCTCTGAAGTCACTATCAATCCAGCCAGCTCCGACTTCTATATTGAAATTGACCGACATTCCAGAGCGCGCTGCAATGCGGCCAACGGTGCCGAAAGGCAATTCAAAGGCAAGTCCGATTGGTACGAGACACCTGCCTATATTTACTCCTCCGGTCGGTGAGGTAGTGGCCGCGGGAACTACGGCATCTGCGGCCGCGTACAAATCGTAACCGGCGCTACCATGGGTCATCCGCGTAGGGATGAGCGCCTGGTCACGTATTAGACTTACCCTAACATCCGGCATTCGGTTGTCCCCCTTTCGCGACACAATGGCTATTCGACGTGATAATCACAGGAAAGTGCCCGAGGCGGAGCAACAAATCGCTGAGCCTTCGGGTGGTAATGTATCGCGCTCCAGAACCGACATATTCACGCTCCAGCAAACTCCAATTCGACTGTAAATCCTTCCACAGGAGATCAGCACTTTCGGGACTATCGCATGTCAGCGCGATCACGCAATCCGACAGCATGAAAACCTTGCTATCAAGGCAGCGTGCGACCTTACTTCGTTTCGGTTGGCCTACGCGAGGCAACAGCACCATTGGGCCGACTGCCCGACGTCGGAGACGATTGCGGACGTAGGTATGCGACGAAATCGTGAAGTCCTGTAGGTGAGTTGAATGGATAAAAGGAATTGCATCTATATTGTCCTGGCTCAGCTGGACGTCACTCACTGCGGCCGTACCCCTGACAATATGCACTGGTGGCCGCAACGGTTCGCAGGATACCGTACTAGTCCGGGAAACCGGAGAAGGTTCTGTTCTGACGTGGTTATGCACCTTCTGGAATCGAACCACTGCTGTCCGGACAGCGGCACCGGCAAAGGTCCCGAATCCGTTGGTTTTCAAGACTTCGACGCTACCCAACTCGCGTATCAGGTTCCATGTAGCAAAGTCCCTTTCCGAGGTCATCGAGCCTTCCGGCAGGACAGCGATCAGCTCGCCACCATCGGCCAGGTAGTCAATCGCGTTCACCACAAAGGCAAGCCCCAAGCCGCATTCAGTCGTAACGCCACCGCTCGTGGCAGATATCCGTTTGCCGCCGCGAGATGAAAACGGAGGGTTCAGCAATACCAGATCGGTATGCCCCATCAAACCTCGCAGCAGGGAGGAACTTCGCCGTGATCGTGGATTCAAAAAGTCGCATACACCCGTGCGCCATCCGCGCGTTACCGCTCGCAATTTGCGGACTGCTCGGGGGTCGATGTCGGTCGCGACAACGGTCGCCATGGGCCACAACGCTTCCGCTGCGAAGAGCAATTCCCCGGGTCCCGCAGCGAAGTCAGCAACGACGATCTCCTCGTCCTGGCTTGGACGGACGCGGGAAAATTCGGCCATCAAAGCAGCAAGATGAGGCGGCGTGTAAATGTTGTCCAAGCTTCCTCGGACTGGCAGGTCCAGTCACACATGATCAATGTCGTATACAAGGATGTTGGCACTGCCAATGGTCCGATTCGGTTTCCGTATCGGGTGATCGTAGACGATCTCCACTGATTGTTCGGTCCTGAGAGCGTATAGAACAGCGCCCAGAGCATGGGGTTTCGTTCCGATAGGCGCTACCTTCAGCATATGGTGCGGGTATTCCTCAGCAATCTCCTGCAAAAGGTAAAATGCATCAACAGCCGAATTCGCCATAATGTGCCTGACCTGGGTATGCAAATTCCCGTGGCCGAGGATATTCCTGTTCCCTAGATACGTGTGAAATGGGAACACGGGCATGAATCCAGGGACACCTATGATAGGGAAGATTTTCCTTCCGGGTGGCTGCACTTGTTCCAACACGTAAGCGAGCCTATGACCTTCGAACCCGAGAAAAGGCACGAAAAGCACAGAGTCTTCGTCCTCTGGTTCGCTCAGCACGCCGAATCCCGGCAAGGGGTGAATGCCATGGATCACCTCACTAAGATCGAAGATTTCGGCTTCAGTGGGAGTTGGACTGAAGGAGTAACTACGAGGCTCCACATAGACGCCGAAAACTCTGATGGGAATAGACATAGCCGCCCTTAGGAGCGGAGCCCAGACATGGTGCGGCAGGCCAGTGATGTCGAGGTAGACCATTTCAGATTCGATTTCCAAAAAGAAAGTCTGCAACTGTTCACCGCCGCGCAGAGGTATTGTCCTCGTTGTACCATGCGCTTTAACGTTGCAGCTTGAGAAATCCGGGCCGGAGGCGTTTTCGACGGGTATAAAACGTACGAAATTCACGTCGGTGGCGGCTTGTTCCCACGCTGCGGGGTGGATACTGCGCGCTTCCACCGAAATGCCGTGAATGTATGTACTCCCCGGCTCTAGAACAAACGACTCCCAACCTTGATGCAGCCTGGTCAGCAGCGGCTTGTCAATTGGGCTGGGCATAGAATATCTCGAATAGCCGTAATTGCTCCGGCAAGGGCTCGTCGGGCGAGCGGTTGGTCGCCGCTAGGATCCGGCGGATGGCTCGACTGGAGGAGTCCACTAGCTCCAAGAGCTGGTCCGTTGTTAAGTTCATTTTCCGCTTGCGCCGGTAGCTGAAGTTGAAGAACGGGGCGAATATCGGATAGATCATGTAATCCCAATCACGTATATCTCCCTCGCTCGCCAACTTACTGCCGCTGTGCCTTCTGAGAGCCAGATGCATGACAGCTGCATCCAGAAGCTCGCCACTTTCGTCCCTCCTAGCCGCCGTACCGGGCGTGCCAACGACCTCGAACTGGTTGACTTCAGGAGCGTGCCCCTCCAGAGAAGCTGCCATTATCCCGAAAATGCGTCCCAACCCCAAGAGCAGCTTCGTAAGCTGGGCTCCACGTACAGACATTCCTTCGAGCTCGGTGAGATTCGCTCGGCCAATCGTCTGGGCCGCATTGGTCTGCATCGCGGGTGATAACGGCTCGTTAAGGCTGTGGCCTTCACGTAAATGACGGGCAAAACTCGCTTCAACGAGCTGGAGCAGGAATCTGATGTTGCCACCCGAGAGTTGGATGAAGGTATCCCATCCTGCATAATACTTGCGAATTCCGGGCCGACCACGGTGCAAGGTAAACAGCAGAGCGTGGCTGTAATTGTTCAGTCGACCCCGCCAAGAGCTAGGATTGCTTTTATAATCCTCAAACACTTCGCGCAAAGACTGGTTGTGGCTTCGGCCCCAAAACCCTAGCAAGTAGATCTCCATCGGGCTCAGGTTTTCTACGATGTCTGTTGGCCCAATCTCCCGCAGTTCCGGCAATATTTCTCGATTGTACTCATCGATACCTAGGAGTCTGGCCTCTTCTTCTTCCGTGATGGATGGTAGCAAATCCCGTATTTCGGACATCACTGTGTGATTCCCTTGGGCCAGGACGGCCATGCGATCCTGACACACTTTATACGAGAACTCTTCGAATGGAGGGCCCTGGAGCACTTCGTTAATGTCGATCCGGCTATAGTCAGCCGGACTATTGAGATACTCATTTTCGGCCAACGTGTTGCGCACGCGCCAACCGAGTTCGCGCACGCAAACCTTAAAAGAGTACAACTCTCCAGAATGTTTGATGAGCGTATTCATCAATTGCTGTTGATAGTCTTCAAAATTCTCGTACTCATCTATGAGGAAAAAGAAGAACTTGCCGGCGAAAACCTCCTGCCGCTTCAGGAACTCGATCAATAGGCCAACTGGTGCTCCCTGCATGGACAAAGCTGGGCTCGCGCTGTCTGCTACGTTATTAATGTGTGCTTCAAATTCAATCAACGAGCGTTGCAGGAGCCGGAGGAGGTGCTCATTGCTTTCTGGTGTGGGCAAGCTAAAGGAGGCTGCAACCATCTCAAGTTCGTCCTCATCGAGGCTCGTCGAGATCTCTGTGGTCACTTGAAACCACGAGAGGAACCGGAGAACCTGGACGCACATCAGAAGGTTGATGTAGTGTCCGAAATATTGGATCCATTGGGACTCTGAAAGCTCTGGTCCTTTGAACGCTGCGACCCTATTCGTGTCAACCCTCGAGTAGAGGCCATAATAGCGCCAGTCCCGCACCCTCCCAGCATTGCGGTCGTCGAGTTCAAATTGACCCTGATAGGACATGCCCCGAAGCACCGTCGTCTTGCCGGTTCCTCGTCCGCCCACCAGTATGCAGGGACGTGGAGTCGTCATCCGAGGAAAGTAACTCGGCTCCGAGAAGAGCTCAAAAAGGCGTGGCCCGAGCCATTCTGCCTTTTGGGCACCGAATAACTCGCTCAAACGGGCCATGGTCTCCGAGTTCGCTTGGTGCAAATCCGCAGTCATGCTTTCCTACGCATTAAAGGGCGCCAACCATTTTGCTCCCAATAAATCATGGGTAAGGTTGCGTCTGGCACCGAATCCCCGAACGCGATGGTCAAACCCAAGGATGCGAATCCGCGCCAATCGTCCGGTTCGGTCCCGCTCGTGTCGGGAATCCCTGCTCTCTCACTGGCTGTGCGAATGAACTCCTCAGAGGTGCTCTTGAGTCGCGTGGGCCAGATGACAGAGTCGGGATCCAGTGCCCCGTAGTTGTTTGGTATGAAAACGCCGGGACTCACCGTGACCTCAGGACACTCGCTCTCGATCTGTTGTAAGCCAAATTCGGTGCAGAACGCCGGACAATAATAAAACTTTGCACGGAAGATCGGCGCTAGACCCTCGAAGGAATCGAATTGCGTCCGATTAGGGCGGCGCCAAGTCTTTTTGAATTGGTTTCCGGAACCCAGGAAATCATCGACGAAAACCAGCGGTCCATCAAAACCCTGCTGTATCAGGTCATTAGCCTGCTGAGGATTCATGATGCGTCCTTCTGGTATGCCGAGCGATCTCGCCTTCCGGGCAAACAGGTGGCCGCTGTCTGTAACGCTCGGCTCCTCTCCAGTGACTATAGTAACAACCAGCGTGTCAAGAAATTCTTCCCATTGCTCGGCAGTCATCCAACGCCCGACAGTCCTTATCGCGGTGCTGAAGATTTGGTCTACAAGGGCAGAATCGAAGTACATGAACGCGTTGAGAAGGTATAGAGCGTGCTCCGCCTCTTCAGGTAAAAAGTTGCCCAGCCAACGTTCTGGATCGAGGTCGACCTTGCTTGGCCAGATCCCGATAGACGAGAAGTACTCGCATTTTTCTATCAAGGATTCTGACGTGAGGTCCATCGGCAGCGCAGTGTCCGAGTTAGGCAACTGCACGGTTCTCAACGCGGGAGGTTCTCGTCCTTCGGTCATGGGACCACGTTTGGCGCACTGTGGGAGTGTCCACCCGAAACTTGGGAATGGCAAAAATCCGGCACTCTTGATGCGTCGCCATTGTAATCACGGAAAGGTCGGCAAACAAGCATTTGCACCTGATACGAACGGTACAGCAACTAACTTGTCGCAGTCATTCTGATACCCGTCTTGGTTCGCCAAAGGGCTATTATGTGAAACACTCTGCGCGGGAATTACGCCCGCCAGATCCACGCCCGACGTGCGCATTCCGGCGTCGCACGTCACGGTCGATGTCCCGATTGCCATCTGCGCTCCTGCCTTCCCCAGGTCATACAGCGCAGCAGGTTCCGACTACGCCAGTCAAACCATCAAAAAAAGCTAGGCGCCGATGGATGACCGGCACCTAGCTGGTGGCATACGGTATCGGCTCGGCCTTTCCGTGGCGGGAAATCCGAGTACCGATTGATGGCCCGGTGGGCGATTCTGCTGTTTACAAGGACGGCACCGATTGCGGGAAACGAATCAGGCCGCGGCAGCATCGCCCATCGGGCCGAACATGTCACCTTGCCATCTATGGTTCAACGTTATCAGAGAAACCACTTCCCACCTCCTGTACTACCGGGCCAATAGCCCTTCGGTTCGTTACGAGTGGGGTGTCCCTGCTACCCCAGCGTACAAAATATATATTATATGATTTAGCGATAATTGTCAACCCAAGCCAGAGACTGCGTTGATACTAAGGAAACAAGGCCCACGTCAGACCGCTTGCCATGCGCATTGCCAACAGCGTGATGCGTGAATGCGGCGCCAACCGTGACCATCCTGCCGAGACGCGGGGTACCGGCGTTGCGAAAGACCTTCGCGCATTGTCACGGCGCAGTTTCCAATGCACAATGCCGGCATCCTGATTTTGCCAAGCGGGGCGTCATCGTCATGTATTCGAAAATCATCGTTCCCCTGGACGGCTCGGAGTTGGCCGAACAGGCTTTGCCCTACGCACAGCTGGTTGCCAGCTCGCTGTCGGCGTCCATTGAGCTGATCCAGGCATTTGACATTCCGCCACTGGGGATGTTCGGGGAGGGCTCCCAGTTATTCGTCGATCAGATGCTGGCTGAGGCACGCAGTCGCGCGGAGAATTATCTGTCCGAAATTCGCGTGCGTCTGGAGGCGGAGGGCCTCTCGGTGTCCACCACGGCGATGCGGAGTTCTCCCGCCGAGGCCATCGTGGCCCAGGCCAGCATTGACCCGTCCGCATTGGTGGTGATGTCCACTCATGGACGGGGCGGGATTGCCCGTTGGGTGCTGGGCAGCGTCGCCGACAAGGTGCTGCACACCTTGCCCAATCCGATGCTCATGGTGCGGGCCGCACCAACCCAACCGGCGGCTCCGACTGACTCGGTGCGACGGGTGGTGGTGCCGCTGGACGGGTCGCAGCTGGCGGAGCGGGCCATTCCCCACGCTACGAGCGTCGCCGCCGCGCTGTCCGCCGGGATTACGCTGCTGAGGGTCACGCCGACTCTGGAGCACTACCGACGGGAATTGGCTTACCTTCCCTACGAGATGGCTGGCGTGAGCGATTTCGACCAGGCTTCCCCCGAGCGGCTGGTGGAGTCTGACACCCAGCAGGTGGCGGCTTATCTGGCCCGCGTTCAAGCTCACGGAACTGCGCTGGCGCACGAACGGACCGATGACGTGGCCGGGGCCATTATCGACAAGGCAGGTGAGGAGCCATCGCTGGTGGTCATGACCACCCACGGCCGCAGTGGCGTGGGGCGGATGGTTTTGGGCAGCATCGCCGACCGAGTGGTGCGTCACTCCAATGCGCCGGTCCTGGTGATACGGTAATTTTCGCGAGCATCGCCTCAGGCGCCACTGGCATGATAGACCACCGCCGCGCGTCTTGGAGTTCGCGCGGTGGCGGCGATTCCGCCGCGGACCTTCTGCCTTGGGAGTTCTGCGCCAGCTCGGAACCTGTGCTGCTGGTCAACGATGCTGGTTCTTTTTGAGTGATAGTATTTGATATAATTCATATCAACTGATATGATGTAAGCGCCACCATGTCGGGCAACCAAACTGTGCTCGGCGTGGGCAAGGAGGCGCGCTATGTCGTATCAGAACCGGATCATACCCAGGGCTTGGCCAGTAGGGTTGACGCTGCTGGCGGTGGCGCTATTGCTGGCCGCCGGCGTGGCCTGTCGAAACGGCGATGACGCCGCCCCCACGCCTGCGTTTTCCCTACCCACGGCGCTGCCCAGTCCGGAGGCCGTTCCCGCTGACGGCGGCAGCCAAGAGGCCACGGCGGCGCGAACCTCGGACTACTGGACTGGTCCAACTGACTGGACGCCGGAGGATGTCGGCAGCCTCGAGCGGGTGACCCAGGAACTGGTCGCTCCGCCCTTCCTGCCCGAGCACGAGCAGGTGAACACCGGTGACCCCAGGGTGGTCGAGGTGCGGATGGTTGTGGAGGAGAAGGAGATCGAGGTCGCGCCCGGCGCGTTCATCTGGGCTTACACCTTCAACGGCTCCGTCCCCGGTCCCATCATCGTGGTGCACGAGGGCGACTACGTGGAGCTGACCCTGGTCAACCCGTCCGGCAGTCAGCTGCTGCACAACATCGACTTCCACGCCTCGGTGGGCGCACTGGGCGGCGGGACGCTGACCCACGTGGGGCCGGGACAGGAGGTGGTGCTGCGGTTCCGGGCGGTCAAGCCCGGCGTGTTCGTGTACCACTGCGCGCCCGGCGGCACCATGGTCCCCTGGCACGTGACCCACGGGATGAACGGCGCCATCATGGTGCTGCCCCGCGACGGCCTGAAGGACCCAGCCGGCAACCCGCTGCGCTACGACCGCGCCTACTACATCGGCGAGCAGGACTACTACCTGCCCCGTGATGAGAACGGCGACTTCAAACGCTACGACGGCGCCGCCGCGTCAGCAGTCGACGACCTCGAAGCGATGCGGGCCCTGATTCCGACGCACATCGTGTTCAACGGGTCCACCGGAGCATTGCAGGGCGACGGCCAGCTCACCGCCAACGTGGGCGAGAACGTGCTGATTGTCCACTCCCAGGCGAACCGGCAGTCCTATCCCCATCTGATCGGCGGCCACGGCGACTACGTGTGGGAACGGGGCGGCTTCAACGACCCGCCGGAACTGGACCTCGAGACCTGGGTCATTGCCGCCGGGTCGGCGGGAGCATCCATCCACACCATTCGCCAGCCGGGGACCTACGTCTACCTGTCCCACAACCTGATCGAAGCGTTCGCCTATGACGCCAAGGCCATCCTGGTCGCCGAGGGCGAGTGGAACAACGACCTGATGGAACAGGTGAAACCGCCCACCAACATCCAGTAGGCGGTGAGCCGCCCAGATCCCCTTGGGTGGCCGATGCGGAACGGCCACCCATCTGGTTTTGCCCGCGGGCATCGGGCGTTGGTCTTTGCGCTGCGGATTGGACCACTCGCCGAGCTAGTACGCCGCCATTATGATCTGCATCCCCGGTCTCAGACGGGCCCGCCACTGCCGGTCGAGATCCTCGCTCCACTCCGGGTCCAGCGCCTTCCCGGCTTCACAAATGCTGTCCAGCCACAGCTCGTAGAGCACCGGCAGCACATTCCGGTTGTTCCGGTTGTGCGACTCCCCCAACCGCTCCAGCATCTCCCGCATCTCCGGCTCAGTGACGTGGTGCGACACCATCGTATACACCGAGTCCCGCAGCAGCGTCCTCTGCCTCTCGAAGTCCGTCGAGGCAAAGTATGGCGCGATCTCCGCAGAGGCGTTCAGGAAGGTGTTGTAGAAGGCCTCCGCAAAGCTGCCGTTCGCCTCGCAGCGCTCCAGGCTGTCGCGCACCGCCTCGTCCGCATAAGCCCCGGGCGTCCTCATGTGCAGGTCGGGGTCCGGTTCCCTGAAAAAGTCCATCCGGCACCGGAAAGAGCCCTCTCCCGTCAGCAGATGGGGGACCTCCGGATGGATGATGATGTGGTCCGGCGCCGGGATGATCCGTTCAGCATCCGCCTGCCGGTCCACGAAGGTCACGCTCCCCTCGAAGGCGTGCAGCACGGCCCAATGCTGGGCCGGGAGCGCGTGCTCCCGACGGAGGGAATCCGGCATCGTCTCCTCGGTGAAGAAGAGCGATCCGCCGCTCAGAACCAGGCCCGAAGGCAGGCGATCTATGGCCATTGGGAAACCTCCTTGATGATGCTAATGTCGCGGTTGCCAATATTCCGGCGCCACTCATGACATTGACGTGGCCCACCGCTCGCGTCGCTGGAACGCCGTATATCAGGATAGCATCCGCAGGCCGCACGCTACGCCTCCCGCAGCGGGGGCAACGGTACAGGGTTGAGGGGAAGCGAGAAGTTGTCGGCAAGCGTTGCGGGGCTGGGGTTATGTGTTCGCCAGGAGCCAGCAAGTGAGCCAGCGCCATCTCGGTGTGGGCGCCCTGAACCGGGCGGGCGCCGCCGCTGATCCGGCCACTGACCACTGGAGCATCATCGGAGCATAGAACCTGCAGTTTGCGGAGATCCCGCGGCTCCTGACAAATTGCACGGAGATGTCGCCAGTTGGCGATGACAGCCACCTTTCAGTTCGGCGCACGGCCGCTCTGGCCAAGTGATATTGCCCCGCCCAAGGCGCAAGGTCATCGACCACTCGGGAGCGCGGTGATTCGGCTAAATCAGGTTGCCCCCGGTGGGTCAAACACCTCCGTTGACGTCCATCATTACCGTTCATTCCACGTCGCAGCGCGGCTCATGAACACGGACGGATAACATCGTACTGGGTAAATGTAATTGATATGAATTATATCAATTGATATGATGTAAGTGCCACCATATCGGGCAACCAAACTCCGCTCGCCGACGTCGAGGAGGTGCGCTATGTGGGATCAGATCGGGATCATTCCGAGGGCTTTACTGAACGGGTTGGCGCTGCTGGCAGTGGCCCTATTGCTGGCCGCCGCCATTGTCTGTAGAGGCGGCGGCGACGCCACGCCCACGCCCGCCTTCTCCCTGCCCACAGCGCTGCCCAGTCCCGAAGCCGTTCCCGCTGACGGCGGAAGCCGAGAGGCAACAGCCGCACGAACCTCGAGCTACCGGACCGAGCCAAAGACCTGGGCGCCGGAGGACGTCGGCAGCCTCGAACGGGTGACGCAGGAACTGGTTGATCCGCCCTTCCTGCCCGAGCACCAGCAGACCTACGACGGAGAGGCCAGGGTGGTGGAGGTGCGGATGGTCGTGGAGGAAAAGGAAATCGAGGTCGCGCCCGGCGCTTTCATCTGGGCCTTCACCTTTAATGGCTCCGTTCCAGGTCCCATCATCGTGGTGCATGAGGGAGACTACGTGGAGCTGACGTTGGTCAACCCATCCAGCAGTCAACTGCTGCACAACATCGACTTTCACGCCTCCATCGGCGCGTTGGGCGGCGGGTCACTAACCCAGGTCGGACCTGGGCAGGAGATGGTGCTGCGCTTCAGGGCGGTGAAATCCGGCGTGTTCGTCTACCACTGCGCGCCCGGCGGCACCATGGTGCCCTGGCACGTTACCCACGGCATGAACGGCGCCATCATGGTCCTGCCTCGGGACGGGCTGAAAGACCCGGCGGGCAGTCCCATCCGCTACGACCGCGCCTATTACGTCGGAGCGCAGGACTACTATCTCCCCCGGGATGAGAACGGCGAGTTCAAGCGCTACGACAACCCGGCCGCTTCAATGGTGGACGATCTCGAGGCCATGAAAGCCCTGATCCCAACGCACATCGTGTTCAACGGGTCCACGGGAGCATTGCAGGGCGATGGGCAGCTGACCGCCAACGTGGGTGAGAACGTGCTGATCGTCCACACGCAGGCCGATCGGCAACTGTACCCACACCTCATCGGCGGGCATGGCGATTACGTCTGGGAGCGCGGGAATTTCAGCAGCCCGCCGGCCGTTGACCTCGAAACATGGACCATCGCCGCCGGATCAGCGGGAGCGTCCATCCACACCATTCGCCAACCGGGAACCTACGTGTACTTGGCCCACAACCTGATCGAGGCGTTCGTCTACGACGCCAAGGCCATCCTGGTCGCCGAGGGCGAGTGGAACAACGACCTGATGGAACAGGTGAAACCGCCCACCAACATCCAATAGCCGGCTCACCGCCTCCCCGAGCCCCTTGGGTGGCCGGCCTATACCGGCCACCCATCCGGCGATGGCACGGCGCCACAGCGAGAACCCGCGGCGGGTTTTTCACCATCGAGCGCGAACGCGGAAGTCTGGGAATTTCCAGTTGCCCAGCGCCATTGAGTTGCAACCTTCCTCGCTTGCACCGCTTCAAATGGGTAAAGCCCAGCCAACATGAGGAGGCGACGTTCCAAATGGATGAGGAGGAGACGACATGCGTCCATGCCAGTCACCCCAGCATGCCATCCTGCCGTCAATATGGAGGCCGCAGGTCTGAACGGCGGCGGCGGGAACGGACCGGAATTCTCCCTCTGGCGGACGGGCTTGCCCGTGGTCGCTTCTGCCCCAACAGTGAACCGTACCGTCCGTGCTCGCCGCCATGGAATTTTCCCGCACTGACTGCTTTGAATGACCCATCCGGCAGGGTCGCCTGACCCCAGTCGTTTCCGCCCCAACAGACGACCTTGCCGGAGGTCAGCACACCGCACGCGTGATTCACGCCCACGTCCAGCGATCTGAAGGCGACTGAGGTTCCGGTCTGGGCGGGACTGGAGGCCAACGGCGAGATGGCACCCATTACTTCGGCTGGCGCGATGTGAAGCGGCTTGACGCCGTTTGCACCACTGCCGGCGCTTTGGTGCAGCGTGCCATTCGGTGTTTCCACATCATCGTGAAAAATCGGAACGTCAGGCCTCTGCGTCAAAACGTCATCAGACAGGGGAGCGCTGTCGGGCCGGTGTGGCGGCGAGTGAATCGCCCATACCCTCTATCGGAGCATTATCCAGGCTTTCGACGGAGCCAACGTCGGCATGCCATCCTAAGAACAGCGCTACGGAAGATACCGGGACGGCACCAAAGACAATTACAGATCAAGCCAGGAGCGGGGACTCCCAGCCGGTACGGGTACGCAGAGCCCTGAGGACACGAGACACCTGGCGGCCTCCCGTGCCAACGGGACGGCAGGACGGCGGAAGCCATCGCTATTCTCCGCAAGAGCCGACGCGGACGCAGCTTCTTGTTGACCATCGTCTTATCTCTACTATCCGGCACAGTCATCACGGTATGAGACTTTGTGGTTACGAAAGGCGAGTATCCGGTTGCAGCGTCGCTGAATGGGAGTGCGCAAATATCTCGATCAACGGACCGACTGTTCCCGAAGTCGGCGAATTGACCCAATTCCCCGCATCATCGTCAACTCATTCACAATAACGGTATGATAACATTTCCTGGGCTGAGCACGGACGCGCCCAGAGTGCCGGGTGGCGCCTGTACTCCGCTGTCCCATCCGGCGGTGACCGCTCGCGGTATGGATCGTCCCAGGAGATATGCGCCTGGAGTTCATTCGCTAGTTGGGTTGACTTGTCGGCGGCACAGCATTCTCCTTGATTGATGGGGCGATGGGTCCGGCCAAACCGGCGCCGCGTTTCTCCTGGGGTGGGTTGGCTGGCCGTCTGCCTCGTTGCAAAAATACCGAGCCTGGTTTGTTTTGGAGATACCGTGCGCTCGTCAATCAAGATCAGCGTAATCGCCACTGTGGCATTGATTGGCGTTCTGGTCAGCGCCGCTCTTTCGTCGCAATGGGCCGGCGCAGTCCCACTCTGCCCGAGCTCGTGGCCAGCGCAAGCGTATGACGGGCCATTGCAGGAAACGGACTACGGCCGCATCGGCTACGAGGACCTTTACACCGACAGCGACGGCGACCGGTGGTTCGTGATACGCAGCGCCGACAGCAACGGGTACACGACGGTAAGGGCGTATCAAGCTCATGACGATAAGGATGGATACATTGCGGGCGCGCCCGATGAGGTCTGCTACCTGTTGGTGCGCAGGCCCGGAGATGCCGTAGACGCCGCGGAGCCCAAACAGATAACGTTCGCAAGGGAAAAAGCGGAGAGCCCCAGACCTCCGGCCACGCCGAAGGCGACGGCTGGCGACCCCTTCGCCAGGTGGAACGACCTGGAGCCGCAGCCCTGGTGGAGGGATTCGGAACCATACTCGTGCCTGAATCCGGCGAAAGAGACATCCCCGTGGATAGAGGCGGGAATGACCGACCTGGGCGGCTCCGACCCCCTGTCTCTCATCCGGTTCTACGGCAACGGCAGCTACCTGCGCTACGGCTTCATGGGCTTCGAGGGATGCACCCCCATCAAGAAATACCCGGGCCGAACGCACCTGGACCCGCCGGTTGATCCGGCGTACTACTCGCTGGGAGACCTGGACATCGCGGTTGACATCGCCCGTGTGCCGCCGGATGCCCCCGGATGGTTCCAGGACGACAGGGCGCGGGAGACCATGACAATGGCTGAGGCGGTGAACATCCTGAATACCCACGTCGCCGCCTACTTCGAGAAGATCTCCGAGGGAAAGCTCAGGATGCGTTTCCAGGCGGGGAACGACTTCGCGTTGGAGGGAGACGGTTCTCCCAATGACGTGCGAGGCCAGCAGCTGCGGCTTGCCGGCGTGATGAACTGCCGGGGCAAGGCGCCGGACCGCTATCCCTGCGACCAGGGCGACCCCGGCGGTCTGAACCGCCTTCTGCTGACCGACGTGACCACCGACCGGGGCGGCGATGCCTTCAACGGCAGCGTGCGTATGGGCCTGGTGAGCCTGCGCGAGGCCAACCTGGAGACCCTGGCACACGAGATGGGCCATGCCTGGATGAGTTGGCCCCACTCCCACGGCGAGGTCCGGTGGGATGAAGAGGAAGGCGGGCTTCCCAACCCGTACGCCAATGCCCTGGACTTCATGTCGGGGCTTGCGCTGTCGCCGACGCTGGGTTGGCATCAGGACATGCCCTCGACCCTGGCGGTGAACCGCTACGCCGCGGGGTGGATCGACCCCTCCGAGGTCGCGCTGCACCTGAGCGATTCCGGGACGTACACGCTGCAACCGCCTCGGGAACGGGGCTACCAGATGCTCGTGATCTCGTCTGGGAGGACGTACGCGTTCACCACGGTCGAGGTGTTGGACGAGCGCAATCCCGCCTACGTGGACCAGACACCCAAGGTGTACGACCCCTCGTCGCCGGAAGAACGGCGTCAATTTCGCTACCACGGGGTGCTGGTCAGCCGGTACGACCAATCCACCGGCACGGGGATCAACGCCCGCTTCGGTCCCGCACTATACGACGAACGCAATCCCGATATTTCCTCCGATGTGAACTGGGGCCGGGACGACTTCTCGGTGGTGCAAGACGGCGAGGCCCGGGACATCGGCGGCGGCCTTCGCCTTCAGGTGTCCCGTAACGCGGACGGCAGTTACGAGGTTTCCGTGAGCGGAGGGCGCACTGCGGAGTTCAAACCGTGGTGCAATACCATCTGGTTCGATTTCGGGGAATACGACACGGACTGCGCCCTGGATGACGGTGGATAGGGAACCGCAGAAGTACCGGGCGGCGCGGGCCAGGACAGCGCCCCGGCCCACCCGGCGAAGGGTGGATGCTGCCATCCTCACCCGCGTCAACCGCCTGCAGGCCAATTTTTGTCGTTCTGGTCGAAGGGTATGCAGCGAGTGGCGGTCGCCCCGTCGGGGCCTTGGGCTCCACGCACGGAGCGAAATAGACGTTGTGCCGGGTTGCTACTGCGACGGCGTCTTCTGAACGGTGATGACCGGGGAGATGCCGTAGAGCGTCAGCGAGGTAGTGCCAAGCGGGCGCCGTCGCGGTCAATCTGGCTCCCGGGCCTGGTCGAATTCCCGGTCCTAACATGCTTGCCGCCAGCGTAGTGGTGATAATAGTACGCTGACCACGCCTGTCCAGTCCGGAAACTGCCGGTCCACACCTGGGAGAGCTGCATGTCCTGGTGGCGCGCCCGGGCACCAGGCGCCGAACAGGTCGTCAATTGGGCCAACCACCATGCCGCCGACGGCCGTGTTGCCTCGGGCATGCACTGCCGCGGTGGAAATCACCGCCCAGAACCCAGCCTTGAACGGACTGAGCCGGCTGTCCTGGGCCGCCTAGTTCTGAACGAACTTGTTGCAAACACTGATGCGGGGTGATGTGGCTGCGGTCTTGCCTTTAGTCACGAGCATCAAACGGAAGCTCTCCCCAGGCTCCACCACGGGCGTACCGTCGGTGTTTAGGGTAGCAGCCCCCAATTGTGCGGCACCTGCCCCGCCGCCGGAGCCGCCGGCGGGGCCTCAGACGTCGCGGAAAGCCGCCTCCGATTCCTCGCTCCAGACCTAAGAATCCAATGGTCGAGCCGGCCCCGAGCCAGCGCGCACCACGAACCCGAGGGACCCATTCGACCGCAGTTTCACCGTGTACACCGTGGTTTCAGAATCGCTTTCGGGATCACCCTCCACGCATCCCACGTGCTTGCGCCCTTCAGACGCCTTTTGAACTGGTACACGGTGATATTGTCATTTACGGGATAGTCCCAGTGCAGGATCACCGACCTGTCCGCGGAGTTTACGACCAGTCCCGTCGGGGCTATTGGCTTCGCTTGCGGGGTCGCTTCCGCCGGCTCGGACGGCGCGCTGTAGCGGCGGCTCACCGCTCGTATCCGGAACTGGTACTTCTTGGTGCCGTTGGTCGGCCCGTTCACCTCGAACACGCCTATACCATATACATCCATCCCATTTGCGGATTCGACGGACATATCCGTCCATGAGCTCCAGTTGCCACACGAACTGCCGCTGTATGACCGGTACTGGTCCGGAGCTTTCATCCATGACCACTCCTCTCAATCCGTCGAGATCTTCTGCGTCAAGTGCAAGGTCAAGACTGGATCCAATGACATCAAGGCCGCCACTATGAAGCACGTCCGTCCCTCCGATCGCCCCACCCGCGTGGAGTGCGGCACGAAGAAGTTCCGCATCGGCGTCCTTTCCTGACCGCCTCGTTCGCCCCATCGCCATGCCATTGGACCTGGGCCTCGCCACTCGCCAGTTGCTGTCCACGCTGAACGGCGTCATGGCGGGTGGGCAGCCATCCTTCAGCCTTCCCGCCCGCAGCGGTGGGACCATCGTATTGGGTCGACGCCCTCCGGTGTCAGGGGCGGGTGTCATCAAAATGAGCGTTGCGGGCCGGGAGAAAACCGCGCCGCCCGATTGCAATGACGACAATTAGTCCCTGCGAGTAGCCCAGGCGGATTCACATTTCAAGTACAGCACATCATTGGCAAATGTTTCGGGGCCGCTATACTCCGATAACATTGCCCGACAAACGGAATCAAAACCGGGGGATGAGATGGTTTGTACCGGCCAACCCGGTCGTACTCCAAATCGCGGCATGCCTCTGATGCACCGGGCACCGGCAGGAACCGTGCACTATGTTCCCTGACGGCGACGAGAACGCGGTACCGTAGTCGTCGGTGTCCGTCCCTACGGCAAATCCACCCGATACACGCCGGGGGTATCGTTCCAGTTGTTCACCGTGTAGATGACCGTGGTAGCGTCTTCTGCGACGTCCCAGATGTCGCAAGCGGTCTTGGTGTCCCCAGCCGGAACCTTCCCAATCTCGTGCCACTCCGTGGTGCCATCGTCCAAGAACCTGAAACCAATGCCAGCGTCCGTGGCCAGATTGTTATCAAATCCGGCAAGGAAAGCATATGCGCTGTTTGACCCGTTTTTGAATCTCCCGCAAACGCTCACGTAGGCCCGCCCGTCAAGCGGACGATAGGTATTGTCGCCGAGGCGGACCGTAGATTTGCGGGTGATCCCGCTCAGCGTGAACTCCGTCTTGATGGCGCTGGTCGTCTTTTGGTTCACAGACAGATAACCTTCCGGTATCGCCATGCCCGTGATCGGACAAACCGCGTGCGAAACTCCCCTGATGGTCAACTCGGCCCACACCCAGGATGAATACTCCCTCCCGTTGTAGGACGCCACCGCGAAGTCGTAGGTCGTGCCCACAGTGAGGCCGGTGAATTTGGCGCTAGTCGTGGACCTGGAAATGCACGACCACGAACCGGCGGGATTCTGCACCCGGTTGCACACGCGGTAGGCCGTGGCTCCATCAGCCTCGTCCCAATTGAGTTGGACCTCGCCCTCAGTGTCGGTGAGTTCGACGGTGAGGTTGGTCGGCGCGGCTGGTGCGGGATTTTGCGCACTCGCCGGAGCGGTCGCCACCAGTAACGTCAGGATGGCAACGACGGATAGAGCAATGAAACGGTGGGCGATGTGCATGGAACCCCCTTTGCGGCCATCGGGATTGGGCTACTTGCGAAGGTCGCCGGGTTCCGGTGCAGGTCCCGCAAAGGAGGCACGATGCTCCCCTTCCCATAGGCAGAACCCGCACCATCCCCCGTGGGGCTGGTGAACCCTCGACCTTCGCAGGGCCAAGTTTGGCACACCAGGCATGTTCCGTCAATGATGAAAAACTGCGGAGCGTATTATGGGATACGATGGGCCAAAGCGGACAGATTGATGCCCTCGCGCTCGATCAAGACGCCCTACGGGTCGGGGAGCACGAACACGTTAGCGTGTGCAAACGCGGTCAGGCCCCAAAAGGATACCCTGCCGCTCAACTCGGAGTGCGTGGGCCTGATCCACCGGGACCCGCCGTTCAACAGCAATCGCCAATACCAGCCCCCTATCGGAAGCAGGGCGGCAGCGAGTTCCCGTTATCGAGAACCTGCAACTCCTGTGTGACCACTGCAGTTGGGTGAAGGGCAACCCCCAAAGAATACCTAGTAGTTAGGTTGCGCGCTTTGGGATTGCTGCCTAGAATGCACGCTCACGAATATTTTCGCAATGGATCCCCCCACGGCTTCCAGGACGATTGCAAAGTCAGGGTAGATGTCCTGCCAGGTGGGCTATAGTCTGTTGCGGGCGAAAACAGCTGGTCTTGGCGCGCAAAGGCAGGGACATTCGTTGTGGAAGCCA
>DAOUJD010000078.1:0-27461 GCA_034423115.1 Dehalococcoidia bacterium
CAGCAGATGCTGGACTGTCTGCGTCGCTGGCTGCCGGATCGGGACCTGGTGGTAGTCTGCGACGGCGGCTACGCCAAGCGTGAGTTCCTGCTTCACTGCCAGAACATGTCCAAGCCCATTGTCATCATAACCAAACTGCGCAAGGACGCGTCCCTGTACCAGCCCGCGCCGCCGCGACGACCGGGTCAGATCGGCCGGCCCCGGGTGGTGGGAGCGCGACTGCCCAGTCCCACCGCGGTGCTGGACGATCCCGACACCCAATGGACCCCCTGCCGTGCCGCCACATCCGACGGCGCTGATCTCATGATCGAGCTGACTTCAGGCGTGGCGCCGTGGTACCGCGGCGGCTACCCGTCGGTCCACATGCGCTGGGTCGTGGTCAGGCACCTTGAGGAATCCCTGGGGCCCCATGCTTTGCTATGCACCGACATCGACGCCGACCCGCTGCAGATCGTGCAGTGGTATCTGCTGCGTTGGCAGGTCGAGGTGACCTTTGAGGAACTGCGGGCTCACCTGGGTATGGAAACCCAGCGCCAGTGGTCCGAGCGTGCCATCGCCAGAACCACCCCCGCACTCTTTGGTTTGTTCAGCTTGGTGACCCTGGCCGCGGATGTCTTGATTGAACAGCAGGGCGGCATATTGCCGCGGACCACGGCATGGTATGCCAAAACCAACCCCACTTTCGCCGACGCCATCGCCCTGGTCAGACGACACATCTGGGCACAGCAGGAGACTTTTGCCACGTCCGAGCCCAGCCCTGAGTTGATAAAACTTCCGCGCGGGACATACCGCAGGATGATCGACATCCTCGCTTACGCCGCCTGATTGTACAAAGTCGAGGGCCTGCCGCAGACAGTGAAAAACCCTCCGACGGCAGTTGGTTCGCGCAACCGCCGTTACGTCGGGCGGCGCGGTTTCGAACCGGCCTCGGTCACCACCGCGACCACAGCGGGAGGAATACGCACCCTCCCGCCAGGTCGTCCACTCAGCAAAGTGGTCCAACTGCCGAGCGGCCTTGGCGTAGCGAGCTCCCTTGGTCTTATCGCCCATCATGAAAGCGCACACTGGATCCGCAGGCTCTCCGGATTGCTCGCGGTCCGCACGGCCGGGCATCGGCAATGCGCTTCCGCAATTGGTGCAGAACGGCGCAACTCGGGAGTTCGTGGCGGCGCAGACCGGGCAGCTGACTTCGGGCAAGCTAATCTCTCCGGATTCCGATCCCGCGCATGACGAGTTGCTGTCCTCGGCAGGGGAGGGGACAGTCTGGTCCCGGTGGGCCAGGCAAAGATCGGACCCCGACGGGGCCGGTCTTCCGCAGACCACGCATTTCGGCCATGGGTTCAAACTCCGCAGGAAATTGAGCATCCGAACGAGTGTTGCGACCCCCAATGGCGTCCCACACGGGCACGGTCGTCGCGGGCTCCTCCTCGAAGATGATGTCTGAACCGTAATCCAGCAGGAACTCGACGGCTTGAGGGCCGGCCCACGGCTCGGTGCAGGGATGCCATGGCGTTTTCGTTGAACTTGTTGACGTCTTCTGCGGCGCCCCGGTCCAGAATCATCCGGCTCACCTCAAGCTGCCGGTCATTGCCACAGGCCGCCTGGCGCAAAGGGATGTCCCCGTTCACCCCGTCACATTCACAGAGCTGCTTCGACGCCTTCCTACACGCCAGAATCGGCTGCCACAGTTGCTCTAATCCTGCCATCGCCCACTCCGCCCGTGGTGGACCCGCAGCCATACCGGCATGGAGCAACTGAACTCCGGCCCAGCGACCGACGTTCCCTCCTACCGCTGAGCACACTGTCGCCGACCGGCCGCCTCAGAGCGGTATGCTGGCGCGGTTGTACGCGGACCCAATCGGCCTGGACCCACATCTCTCGTCCGACGTGAACTCGAGGCGAGGGAATTGAGCCCCTGCTCCGCGGCGACCCCAAGGGCAAGTTGAAGGCAACAGGGGGTTGTCCCGTCATTACCCACCGACTCGTCGCCCAATTCGTCGGTCAAACCGACCTTTTCAACAAGGCAGACGCTCAAAATTGGCTCTTTTCAACACGCCTTCACCGAGGCTCTCCATGTCTGTTCAAATGCTGGTGCGAGTAGGCCCAGCGTACGTGTTCTTGCGCGCCTTCCTGGTGGGGTTGATACCAGTCATGGCGGCGTTGGTGACGGAACTGGTCAGAGCGATTTTCTAACCACCGGCTATTGAGCGCGCCGACGATTCGCAACTCGAAAACCGTATTGAATCTCCAATTGGTCGCAAAACGCATCCCAGCTCTCTTGCCCGTACAGCCTGACATACTCCTCTATCGTCTGTTGATCAAACGGTAGAGTAACGTCTCCGTCGGAGTTGGAGCGCGCTATCACGAGACCGCGCACAACCGTTTCCAGCACCGCAATCCGCAGACCAAGATTACCTTCGGGGTCGGGGATTTTTAGTAGATTATCAGCCACTATTGTCCTCCTTGTCCTTTACGTTTTCTTTCTGTCATCTCCCGAAAATCAATGAAAGGGGCAACGCTGTTACAGCGGCTGCGAGAAAACATATCCCGAGCATTGCCCACAACCCGAAGTGGAAAACGCCAGGTTGGCGGATGCTGGCGGTACGAGCAGTGTGGCTATCGTTCCCAAGACGGACGCAAAAAGCAGGTCGGGGCTCATAACGTTGAGCTGTTGGCCGGTCAGTGCCATGGGGACGCGGAAACCGATTATCACCGGGCCATCTGTCGTGCGGTTTCCCAGGCGACAACTATGGCGACCATCACCCCCGCCATACACAGCCCAGCCCATGTCCATGTGCATTTTGTGTGAAAGGCGACTTCGCCCCAAAGTTTCTTGATGTCCATGTTTCGCCCCCCCACCCTAATTCAACGTCTGCCACGACTCGTACATCTGCTGGATGGTATGTCGAGCGCGCCTATCAAGAGCGATCATTCCTTCCACACTCTACCTACCTTTCGCGGCGCTCCTTGGTCCACGCCGACCACCACTCCCTGTCCTGACCACGCCGCGGGCTGGGCGTCTGACCCGTCCACCAGAACCACCCAACTGACTGGCAGATCCGCATCAAGCCGGGCTTCGCGCATCTCCGGTAGCCATCCATGTTGTTGATCACACGCTGCGACGCCACTTGGGACCATCCACATCCCCTTTGAGTGGCTGCCGCACCCCCAGCACCCGGCCCAATCCGGTGCGCTATAGGCTCTGCAGCCTTTCATCCGATATGCAACCAGCCCTCACACACCCATTCGGTGGATTCGGGTTCAAGCCGAGTGTGCCCCTCAACGTGGCGGCGCATCTTCTCAGACTCAATTCGGCCGCTTTCCGGCCCTGGATGGCCTGCCCTTCTCGATGTTTCGGCCACCAACTCATGCGGCGGTAGCTTGCCACGGTGATTGAATAATGCCGTTCGGGTCATATTGCCGCTTCAGTTCCAGGAACCGGTCATAATCGGGCCCATAGAGCTTCTGCATCTTGGCGGCATCGAGTTCGTGCCAACCGTAAAGGTAGGGCCTTCCCTCCAGTTCCAGGCATTTATCGAGGCACATCTTCATCGCCCCCGTTACCTGGTTCAACGCCCGCAGGTCGGCTTGGGGAACCGTGTTGTAAAGCCCGACGCCAAACTTGATGGAAGGCGAGAGCGCGCCGCAAACTTCAAATGGAAAGGGTATCGGAGTCTCGGGACGGCGGCAGGCCAAAATGTAGATTCGATCCTGGAAGCTCCCAAAAACACCCTTGAAGCGAAGGGCCGCCACATAAAGCAGGAAGCGGCGAAAGTTCGGATAATCGAAGGCGTAGTCCGCCCAAATTCGGCACACGTCCTTATCCCGGTCGATGTATTCAGTCAGTGACCGGTGCAGGGCGAGTCTGTACTCCTCGTGAACCCCTTTGAAGCTTGGAGCCGGCAAGTGGTTGAAAACATCGGTATTGAGACGAGCCTCGGCCTCCGTCCGGTCGCTATGCCCAAACCCGAACTCCGCAAGGATCCGGCCCTGGACGATCAGGGCACAAAAATGGCTGGGCCAAGCCCCGGGCCAATCTTGCATCCAGGCTAATGAATCCAGGAATTCCACCATATTTCTATACGAGTATTGGTATAAACGCGTGAACCTTCGATAGGGTACCGTCTTGGTTACTGCCTTATCGATGAAGCCCAGTTGACCCAGGCCGGCCAGGCTGAACCGGAAAAGGTCGCTGTTCTCGGTCTCCGAACACCACCGGGCCGTGCCGTCGGGCAGAAGCAATCGGAGTTTGGTTACGTTGTCAACCTGCGCGCCGTGGGCAATAGAGTCAATGCCGTAGCCCCCAACCGACAGGGTGCCACCCACGGACAAGTCCAGATAATCCGTTACAACCGGTACCGAACGACCCCGCTCGTTCAGAGCTTTTTCCAAATGACTCCAGCGGGTTTTCGAGCTGACCTCAACTTGACCGTCATCCAGCAGCTTGAACTCAGCCGAATCGCCCAAGTTCTCAATAAGGATTCCCCCGTCGGACAGGGTCTGGCCATGACAGGAGTGGCCGGCGCCGCGGAAGGAGACGGTTGCCCCGGTTTCCTCTGCGACGGAAAAACAGTGGAAGACGTCTTGCTCATGTTGAGGTCTCACCACGACACGAGGCGTCCCTCGGATAACCCCGCCGAAGTCGGAAGACCGGGAATCGTCGGGGAAGAAAACCTCACCCTGGACGCCCGGGCGAATCAACCGGTATAGAGGTTCATTTTGGATTTGGGTGGCGATTCTCCGGCTCCTGCGAAAGCGGGAAGAGGTGACCGAAGCGTTAATCACACTTCCGCTTTATTAACCCACTGGGTATAGTAGCAGCAATGAGCGGAGCTTTGTCAACGCAATCGGCCGCCAGGTTGGCGCTCATTTCGTAGTCAACCGGCCAACCGCCGTGTTGATGATTTACGGTCCCATCGGCCCGGGTGCGCGTGGACATTTCCATCATTTCGGCATACGAGAGAAGCCATCAGCGTGAAATGAGGTGAATTTACTTGTTACAATGACACCTGAGTTTCGCCTGTGCAGGAGTGTCGGGCGCGTTTCAATCAAAGGGCCAATTCCCGGCCTGCCGGCACTTCCCAAAGGGATACCCCTTGAGAGACAGTACCAGTAGGCGGCAGCCTGACTAACCGCAATAACCGCTGGAGCAGTGGACTTGGTCCTGGGCAGAAGGAACCTCTTCCGCACACAGGCATTCGCTCGCAGGGGACAGACGGAACCCCTGGACGGCCTGTTGCGTGTTACCGCGCCGCACGAGTGGGTCGTGCTGGCGGGCCTCGCCCTTGCCTTGCTGGGATTTGTCGCCTGGGGCGTGTTCGGAAGCGTGGAGCGCAGCGTATCTACGGACTGTTTGCTGGTGCATCCGGGAGAGCGCTACGCGGTGCTCTCGGACATTCACGGCTATGTCGCCGCTGTCCTGGTCAACGCCGGAGACCGGGTCGAGGCCGCCGAGCCCATCGCCCGCGTGCGCACGACCGAGTTGGAGCGGCAGCTGAGGGCGGCCCGCGCCCGTGTGGAATTGCTGGAGGCTCAGGGCCCGGCCGGGGAGCCGGATGACGATGCCCTGGCGCTGGCCCGTGCCGAACTGCTGGACCTGCAAGCTATTCAAGCGTCCGGCGAATACATCGTCAGCCCGCACGCGGGCACGGTCACATGGCATAGCCTGACCGTAGGACAGGCGGTGACGGCAGGGGAGGAAGTTGCCGGCCTGCACGGCGGCTCTGACGGCGGGTTGGAGGCAGTAGCTTTCTTCCCGCCGGATAGCGCGCAACAGATTGAGACCGGGATGGAAGCGGGCATTCTGGCAGGCCAGGCGAGCCACGGGCGGGCGCTGGAAGCCGAGGTCATCGAGGTCCCGGGGGCGCCGGCTACCCCGCCCGTCTGGCTCACGGCCCTTGGGTTTGACCCCCCCGTCCACAGGCACATGGTCTGGGCGACATTGCGGGAGGCGCCGGAAGTTCTACCCTCGGACGGCGCTCCGTGCCGTCTCCGCATCATCTTGGGCAGGGAGCGGCCGGTGCGTCTGCTGGGGCCGTTCTGACGCTCTGAGACGCACGGTATGGCATGAGTGCAGCACCGGACACACGGGGAAAGCGGCCCGCTTCGCGTAGAAGCGGGAAGCGTCGTTTACGCACTCCCATTTTCTCGCAGCACGAGGCAACGGAATGCGGCGCGGCTTGTTTGGGCGCTGTGCTGGGACACTTCGGGCGCTGGGTTTCAATCGAGGAGTTGCGCGAGGCGTGCGCGGTCAGCCGGGACGGGAGCACCGGCGCGGACCTGTCCGCCGCGGCTAACAAGTACGGCCTGGTGGTCAGCGCGTGGAGCAAAGAGCCGGAAGAGCTTCGGGAGCTGGAGTTGCCGTCGATTCTGTTCTGGGAGTTCAACCACTTCGTGGTGCTGGAAGGGTTCGGCCCCGGAGTTTATCACCTGAACGATCCGGCCAATGGACGCCGCACGGTTGGCGAGGAGGCCTTCGACAAATCTTTCACAGGCGTGGTGATGGTGATGCAGCCGGGTCCTGATTTCCAGCGCGGCGGGTCCCGTCCTGGGATCGTGCGCCAGTTGTGGCCGTGGCTGCGGGACGTCAAGGGGCCGCTGGCCTTTGCGTCGTTGTGCGGGCTTTTGCTGGCGCTGCCGGGTCTCATCCTGCCGGTCCTGCTGAGCGTTTTCGTTGACCACGTGCTGGGGAGACAGGCAGGCGCGTGGGGCGCGTATGTGGCGGCTATGGCAGTTGGGGCCGCCGGGCTGACCTATGCGCTCACCTGGCTGCAACAGCAGAGTCTGCAAAAGATGGCCATCCGCCTATCGGTGGTGCACGCGGAGCGTCTGCTGTCGCGGCTATTCCGGCTGCCGGCCCAGTTCTTCGCCCATCGTTTCGCCGGCGACCTGACGCTGCGCGTGCAGTTGGTGGATGAGGTTGCAGCCAACGCATCGAGGCAGTTCACCGGAGTGATGATCGAACTGGTGATGAGCGGCCTGTTCCTGGTGTTGATGATTATCTTTGACCCGCTTCTGGCGGCGGTCATCGCGGCTCTGGGGTTCATCAACGCGGCGGCGACACGGGCGCTGAGCCGCCGGCGGAACGACGAAAACCGGCAGGTGCGGCGTGAGCAGGCGCTGCTGGCCGGCATCGGAGCGTTCGGTCTGCGCCACATGGAATCTCTGCGGGCGACCGCCAGCGAGAATAATTTCTTTGCTCGCTGGAGCGGTTACCAGGCGCGAGAGCTGACCGCGCGGCAGAAGTTCTCGGAATTGGGGTATGTCACCTCGTCGTTGCCGATGCTGTTCCTGATCCTGGGGGCGGCGGCAGTATTCGGGTTGGGGGGTCTGCGGGTCATGTCGGGCGACATGTCAATCGGGACATTGATGGGGTTCTACGTGGTGGCAGGCAACTTCCTACAGCCGATTGGCCGCTTCGTGCAGTTTGCCGACCTTTTCCAGATGCTGGAGGCCGACCTACAGCGGATCGAAGACGTTACCAGCGCGCCCGAGGACCCGGCGTTCCGGGCACAGCGCGACGGCGCGACGGGACGGGTCGAGACCCTGAACGGGCGGTTGCGTCTGGAGGGGCGGGTTGAGCTGCGAGGTGTTACCTTCGGCTACCGGCCCAATCGCCCTCCGCTCATCGAAAACTTCAGCCTGACGGTAGAACCCGGTCAGCGGATTGCCGTAATTGGCCCCACGGGATCGGGCAAGTCAACACTCCTGAAACTGGTCAGTGGGGAGTACACGCCGTGGTCGGGGGAGATTCTATTTGATGGGGTGCCCATCAGCGAGGTGCCGCGCCGGATATTGACCGGTTCCGTCGCCATCGTAGATCAGCATATCTTCCTGTTCCGGGGCACGGTGCGCGACAACCTGACCCTGTGGAACCCCACGGTACCGGACAATCAACTGGTCAGCGCAGCCCGCGACGCCTTGATCCACGATGAGATTATGAGCCGTCCGTCGGGCTATGACTCGCCGGTGGAGGAAGCGGGCGGAAACTTCAGCAGCGGGCAGCGCCAGCGCATGGAGATCGGGAGGGCGCTGGTTCCCAATCCGTCGGTGATATTCCTTGATGAGGCCACCAGCAGGCTCGATGCGGTGACTGAAATGGGCATAGACGACTCCCTGCGGCGGCGCGGCTGCACCTGCCTCATTGTCGCTCACCGGCTCAGCACGATCCGCGACTGCGACCAGATCATAGTTCTGGAGCACGGACGCGAGGTCCAACGCGGCGCCCACGATGAGTTGATCGCCGACGAACAGGGCTTGTACTTTCAGCTCATCCAGACTTTGTGACTCGCCTGCACTCAGAGAAGGAAGCAATGACGCTGGACCGGTCAGACCGGCTCACCGAATTAGCAGTGTCGCTGGGAGAGCCCATCGCCGCTGACGCCAACCGGCCCATCCGGCTGGACGACCCGCAAACGGCCTGGTTCGTCGAGCAGGGCTGGCTGGACGTGTTTCTCGTCGAGTACCGGGACGGAGAGCCGACATCCGGTTTGAAACACCTGCTGCGAGCCGGCCAGGGCCACTTGGTGTTCTGCGTGGGAGAGTGGGGCGGTCAGCTTGGAACCATTGCCAAAGGGCTCCCGAACTCACGAGTCCGGCGCATACGGCTGGAGGACCTGCGGAGTAACGGCGTTGACGATGCTCTGGCCGACCGGGTTGACATCTGGCTGTCGCAGTTCGCCGCTACCGTGTCGCGCCAGATAGAAGTGCGCCCCCGCACCGATCTGCTGATCAGTCCCGGCGAATCTCTGGACGCCGAAGCCGGTTGCGTGCTTTCGGCTCATCCCGGCAATGTCGTTTGGGTTCAGGGAGAAGCGGCAGCCGCTTACATGGACACCGAAGACATTGAGGAGGGTGGAGCCGGGCCGGTTCCGCTGACCTCGGACATTTGGATTACCCCGCGCAGTCCGGCGCGTGTGACCGGCGTCTCCTCCCGGGAGCTGAACCGCGATGGGCGGTTGTTGCCGGCCCTTGTAGAGTTTCATCGCCTGGCCCTTGGCGTGGAGCAACTCAACCGCCTGCTGCTGTTGGCCGACGAGGTGAACGAGCAGACCGCCCGCGCTTCACACCGCCTACTGGACGAGGCGGGGGCGCGACAGGATCTGTTCACCGTCCTGGGTTCCACCCGTGCGCCGAGTGAAAAGAGCGATTCCCCTCTCCTCGCTGCCCTGGAAGTGATCGGCGAGCGCCAGGGCATCGTTTTCCGGCCGCCGCTGCGCTCACGGGCCCCGGACGGTGAAGGCCCTTACCTGCAGGAAGTCCTGAACGTGTCACGTGTTCGTTCCCGGAAAGTGCGGCTTACTCCTGAAGACAGGTGGTGGGTTGGCGACAGCGGCGCAATGCTGGGTTTCCTGCGTTCAGATGGCCGCCCTGTCGCGCTTTTGCCCGGCGTCATGGGGCAGTATCGGATGACGGATCCGGCTTCAGGGCGGTCGGCGCGTCTTGACGGCAAGCTGGCGCGCGATCTGGAGGAAAACGCCTGGTGCTTCTACGACCCATTGCCGGAGGACGCGCCGATAGGCGCGATAGAACTCACCCGTTTCGCCGTGAGAAACATGGCGACGGATTGGGGCCGGTTCGCGGTCACGGGACTCCTGGCGAGCCTGGTGTCGCTGGCGCCGGCAATCATGGTGGGGATGCTGGTCAATTGGGTGATCCCGGCCGGAGCCGACGGGACGCTGTTCCGCGCCGTTGTCGTTCTGTCCGCCCTGGCCGTCGTCGGCGGGCTGCTCCTTACGCTGCAAGGGATGGCGCTGATGCGGCTGGAAGGCCGCGCCATGACGCGGGTGGGAGCGGCGATCTGGGATCGCCTGCTGGGTCTATTGCCGGGATTCTTCCGGCAGTTCACGGCGGGAGAGTTGACGGCGCGTATGACGGTGTTCTGGACCCTGCGCGACCAGGTATCGGGGGTACTTGCCAGCGCCTTGCTGGGGATCATCTTTCTGCTGCCGGCCCTAGGACTTCTTTTCCTCTACAATGCGGCGTTGGCCTGGACCAGCCTGGGCATCGGACTGTTCGCGCTGGCGGTTACCGCCCTTCTAGGGTTATTGCAGATTGCTCCCCAGCGCCGCCGCTACGCAGCAGCCCGCGGGCTGGCCGGGGAACTGTTCCAGTTCATCGGCGGGATGAGCAAGTTGCGCTCTGCCGGCGCGGAGGGGTCGGCCTTCGCCGCGTGGGCCCGGGGCTACCGCGAGCAAATCCTGGCCCGGCGGCAGAGTGACGACTTGAACAAACACCTGGTCGCCTTCAGCGCTGCCGTGCCGCCCCTCGCCGGGGGCGCGCTGTTCGCTGTTGCGTTCCGGCAGGAACCCGGTAGCTTGACCACCGGGGATTTCCTCGTCATCTTTGCCGTGTCCATGGTGTTCTACACGGCGGTGGTCGCTCTGGGACGCTCGTTCGAATTGGTGGCTGCGGTCATCGTGGCCTACGAACAGCTCAGGCCGATGCTGCTGACGCCGCCCAACACCGGCCAAGCATCGGCCGCTCCGGCGGAGTTGAACGGGGAAGTCCACTTTGACCGGGTGAGTTTCCGTTATTCGGAGGACGGCCCCCTGGTCCTCGACGCCGTTTCCATTGAGGCACGCCCCGGGGAGTTCGTCGCCCTGGTCGGCGAGTCCGGCGCCGGAAAGACCACGCTGTTGCGGCTGGCCTTGGGCCTGGAAGAGCCGACCGGAGGGGCGGTGTACTATGACGGCCGCGACCTGGCCAACCTGGACCGGAGCACGGTACGAGGCCAAATCGGGGTGGTGGTGCAGGACGGCGCCCTGCTCCAGGGCAACATTTTGGACAACATCGTGGGAATGAATGACGACCTGACGATTGACGACGCCTGGCGAGCGGCGCGCCTCGCCGACGCCGACGGAGACATCGAGGCCATGCCCATGGGGATGTTCACCCCCGTGAACGACAGCGTGGCGACCTTCTCCGGGGGTCAGATGCAGCGGATTATGGTGGCGGCGGCCCTGGTCCAGAATCCGCAGGTCCTGTTTCTCGACGAGGCCACCAGCTGGCTCGACGCCAACAGCCAGGCGCGGGTGATGCAGGGGATTGAGAGCCTGGCGGCCACCCGTATCGTCATCGCCCACCGTCTGTCCACTATCCGCAAGGCGGACCGCATCTACGTACTACAGGACGGACGAGTGGCCCAACAGGGCAGCTTCGACGAATTGTATGATACCGAGGGCACGTTCCGTGAACTGGTGCGGCGGCAGATGGCGTAATGACCGGCGCTCCCTCCATGGTAAGTTGGTCGAATGCCCGCCTTATGCTCCAGTTGATCTCGTTCTTGCGGCGGCAGCCCCAACCGAGTATTTCTCTCTGACCCCACCACCATCCACAACAACGGATTAGCCCCAGAACGCTCCGAAGCCGCCGGCAACGGCAGACAGGTCCGCCTCCGTCAGTTGGCCGCTGGCCGGCAGCACCACGTGCGCAGTCATGCCGTCCTCCTCATGCACCAGGATGGTGAAGTCCTCGGGTATGGCCATCCCCGTCGCCTCCTGGATCGCCGCCTTGGGGTTTTCCAGCAGCCGCGCGCGGAATTCCGCGTCATCCGCCACACGGGCGATGAGCTCCGCATCCAGCTCTGTCCTAGTCTTCATAGTCATCGTTCTATCTCCTTTTGGCGATTGACGTGAATGTCATCAAATAGAGGGCAATGGAAACCAACCGGCAAACCCAGGCAGCACCGGAGTTCATGTCGAGGACGGCTGCTGCGCAGGCGCAGGGTTGAGCCGGAAGAACCTGAGGCCGGCATAGGCCTTGGCCTGTACGGCGTCAGCTTCAATCGTAACTTTCACGTGATTGATTCCCCGGTACAGGAAGAGGACGCCTCTCTCGTCGAAAAGTTGGTCAAGCCCCGGGAAATCGCGCAGGCCGCGCGCTTTGTCGGCTGACACCATTTCAAGGGCCTCCAGCCGGTCCACCACCGGACGCCAGGCGCCGCGTCCCGTCGTCAGCCATGGGTCCTTACCCTCTGACTCTCCCGGGGGATACAACTCCAGGCCAAGGCGCGGCAACATACCGTCAACGGAGACATCCAGGGACAACCGGAATTGCGGAGTTACGTCCCCCATGTCGGCCAGCACGGCCATCGCTTTACCCGCCTGACCCGGCCAGCCCAGCCGTCCCAGACAGTCCGGGACCTCCTTCGCCTCCACGTTATCCACGATCAACCGGATTGCCCGCGGCGCGCGGCCCGGCATGGCGCCAATCTGACCGACTCTGCCGCCCGGAGGGAGGGCGGCTAAAGCGCGTTCCACAGCGCGGGCATGGTCCGTGTCTTCCATCCACCCCACTGCGCTGGCCAGCGTGGCGGCCAGCGCGCCCGGAGAAGGAAGGCGCGGCCGGTTCGGTCCATCGTGTACCAGCCTGATAAACAGGCCAGGATCGGCGTGCGGTCCGGGCAAGGCTTCGGCGACGTCATATTCGAGCATCGCCGACTGGAACCAGTCGGAACGGTGACACCCAGAGGAAGTCTCGGTATCCGCCAATCGTGCCAGGAAACCGGCCAGGGACGCCGCCGACCCGCCTGCCTCCTTGCCTGGGCCCAGATAATAGTCCAGCAGGGGGGCGCCTCGCCACACCACTACGGCCAAGTCGGCGCTGGCATCTCCAACCAGCCGGAACTCGAAGCCGACGTTGGCCGCCGTAGCCCAACCGGGCAAGTCACCCACCCGGTCCAGCAATCGTTCCCAGCCCCGATCGTCAATCAGGGAACGCGGCACAAAAGGCTGGAGTTCCGGAACGATGTCCCGGAACTTCTCAGTCATCACGCCCTGGCCCAACTGGAAATAAGGCCATTCCCACCGGCCACCAACTCAAGGTCGGACTCCGTCAACTGGCCGCTGGCCGGCAGCACCACGTGCACAGTCATGCTGTCCTCTTCATGCACCTGGATGGTGAAGTCCTCGGGAATGGCGATCCCCGTCGCCTGTTGGATCGCCGCCCTGGGGTTTTCCAGCAACTGGGCGCGGAATTCCTCGTCATCCGCCACCCGGGCGATAAGCTCGGCATCCAGTTCCGTCCTGGTCTTCATGGTCATCGTGCTACCTCCTTATTGGGGTGTCTATAAGGCATATCCAGGATGGTTCCAATTCGGAACGTCCCTGTCACGCACTCCGGTTGTTATCGTGTCCGCAGACGCAACGATTCCCCGTAGTATAGGGGATTAATCACGCATTGATGGGTGAATATAGAGTTAATTAATGACGAATATTATGGTGATTTCATGGTTACAATTCGTCGGCCCAGGCCGGCCGCTATGCTATGCTTGCCGTCAAGCCACCAATCCCACCGACGGAGCGCAGCCGTGAGCCAGGCCCAACAACCGGAACAAAAACCGGCACCAGTGCCCCAGGCCCAGGAGCCGGCGGACCGCTTGGCCCGCCTGAGCCGGGCCAGCATCCGCATCATCGAGACCCTGGACCCGGACGCCGTGCTCCAAGGCGTGGTGGACGGCTTCCGTTCCCTGATCGGCGCCCGCTACGGCTGCATCACCGTCCTGGACGACGCCGGCCAACTCCAGCACTTCATCACCTCGGGCATCTCTCCCGAGGAGCGCGCGTCCCTCCTGGAGCTGCCCGGGGGAATCTCCGCCTTCGAGCGCCTGAGCAGCCTGCCCGATCCGCTGCGCCTGGCGGACTTCTCCGCCTACGCCCGTGAGCTGGGCCTGCCCGAGATCGGCCCGCCCCTGGGTCCGGTGAAAGCCTTCCTCAGCGCGCCCATCCGGCACCTGGGCCGCCGGGTGGGCAACTTCTACCTGTCGGGCAAGGAGGGCGACACAGAGTTCACCGCGGAGGACGAGGGGATGCTGACCCTGTTCGCCGCCCAGGCGGCCCTGGCCTTGGCCAACGCCCACCGCCACCGGGAGGAACAACGGGCCCGGGCCGACCTGGAGACCCTGGTCAACACCTCCCCAGTGGGGGTGGTGGTCTTCGACGCCGCCACCGGTGAATTGGCGTCCATCAACCGGGAGGCGCTGCGGATCGTGGACGGGCTGCGCGACCCAGACCAGTCGCCGGAGCGGCTGCTGGAGACGCTGACCTTCCGGCGGGCCGACGGGCGGGAGGTGTCCCTCGCGCAGTATCCCCTGGTGCGGGCGCTCAACGACAACGAGTCGGTGTGGGCCGAGGAGATCGTGCTCCAGGTTCCCGATGGTCGGCGGGTCAGCACCATCATCAACGCCACGCCCCTGGCCGCAGCGGACGGCGGCGTCGCGTCCCTGGTGGTGACGCTGCAGGACACCACGCCCATGAAGGAGCTGGGACGGCAGCGGGCCGAGTTCCTGGGCCTGGTCAGCCGGGAGCTGCTGGCGCCCCTGACCTCCATCAAGGGTTCCGCCGCCGCCGCGCTGGGTGACCCCGCCCGACTGGACCTGGACCAGGCCCGCCAGTTCTTCGGCATCATCGAGTGGCAGGCCGACCGGATGCGGGGCCTGATCCGGGACCTGCTGGAGGTGGCGCGCATCGAGGCCGGGACACTGCTCCTGGCTACCGAACCCACCGACCTGGCTGGCCTGGTGCGCCAAGCGCAGGCAACCTTCCAGGCCGGCGCTGCCGGCAATCCGGTGGAATTGGACCTGCCCGACGATCTGCCCCGGGTGGCGGCGGACCGGCAGCGGACGCTCCAGGTCCTGGACCACCTACTGTCCAACGCCGCCGACTACTGCCCGGAGGGGTCGGTGATCACGGTAAGCGCGTGGCGGGACGGGGAGCACATGGCGGTGTGCATCGCCGACCAGGGCCGGGGCATCCCCATCCAGCCGCTGCCCTTGCTGTTCGACCGGCTCTCCCGCCGAGAGGCCGAAGCCGGCCCAAACCGGATCGGGGGAGAAGCCCTGGGCCTGGCGGTGTGCCGGGGCATCGTAGAGGCCCACGGCGGGCGCATCCGGGCCGAGAGCGACGGGCCCGGTCTGGGCTCCCGGTTCATCTTCACCCTTCCGATGGCGGTGGAGCCGGAGCTGGAGCGGACCGTCCGCGTCGGCCGGCCTCCCGGGCGGCGACCGGCGGCGCAGGGCCGGGTGCTGGTGGTGGACGACGACCCGGAGTCGCTGTGGCGCGCCCGCAACATCCTCACCCAGGCGGGCTATACCCCGCTGGCCACCGCCGACCCGAAGGAAGCGGAGCGCATCATCCGGGATGAGCAGCCTCACCTGGCGTTGCTGGCCCCGGCCCTGCCCCCAGCCGACGGGCTGCAGCTGGTGCAGCGCGTGTTGCAGCTCACCGACGCGCCTGTGGTGGTGCTGCTGGAACCGGGCCGGGAGCCGGACCCCGAGTCGTCCTTCGCGGCGGGCGCCGACGATTATATCGCCAAGCCCTTCTCACCCACTGAGCTGGTGGCCCGCGTGGGGGCGGCGCTCCGGCGGCGGGAAGCGCCACTACGGGAGACCTACCGGGAACCCTTCCGGGTGGGAGACCTGGCCATCGACCGTGCCCGGCGCCGGGTGACTCTGGCCGGCCAGGAGGTGGCGCTGACCGAAACCGAGTACCGCCTGCTGGGCGAGCTGGCGGCCCACCCGGGACGGACGCTGAGCCGGCAGCACCTGATGAGCCGGGTCTGGTCAACCCGGGAGGCCGGCGACTTCAAGATCGTGCGGGCCTACGTAAAGCGGCTGCGCCGGAAGCTGGGCGAGACCGCCGCCAACCCCAGGTACGTCTTCAACGAACCCCGCGCCGGCTACCGCCTCGGCCCACCCCGGGAGGAGCCGGACGCGTGACGGCGACGTGCACCCGGCAGCCGGTCCATGCCGCCGCAATCCGCACCACGCACCGCCAAGCACATCAGGGCCACAAATACATTTATCCCAAAATAGCGCTTTCGAGACAGGTTTTGGGACCAACCCCCATGTCCTCATCAATTAGGATCAGCGTAACCACCACCGTGGCATTGGTTTGCGTTCTGGTCGGCGCCGCTTTCTCATCGCAATGGGCCAGCGCCAACCCACGCTGCCCGAGCTCGTGGCCGACGCAAGCGTACGATGGTCCATTGCAGGAAAAGGACTACGGCCGCATCGGCTACGAGGACTTTTACACCGACAGCCACGGCGATCTGTGGTTCGTGATACGCAGCGCGGACAGCAACGGGTATACGATGGTACGGGCATACCCAGCTGACGCCGATGTGGATCGATACATTGCGGGCGCGCCCGATGAGACCTGTTTCCTGCTGGTGCGCAGGCCTGGAGATGCCGTGGACGCCACGGAGCCCAGACCGATAGGCTTCCCAAGCGAGCCAGAGGCGAGACCCCCGCCTCCAGCCACGCCGGGGGAGCCGGAACCAACGCTGGGTTTTTACGACATTGTCTCGGTGGATGCATCATCCGTCGCGGCGTTTCTTGAGGGCCCGGTGTGCGGTCTGAGAAAAGACGGTATCGCGGTATGCCTGGGACTGAAGTACAATCCTTTGCAGAGCGCAGAACCATATATTCCCACGGCCAGGTTCACGTCAATCAACATTGGTGAAACCTTCGCGTGCGGGGTCAAAACCGATGGCGCCTTGGCTTGCTGGCCCATTCGTTTTGTCCATTTCTCTGGCCCGGACCTGCCGGTCCCGGAGGGTCGGTTTGAATCGGTCAGCGTCGGGGGGTATCACGCTTGCGGAATCCGTCCCGACGCTTCGGCGGAGTGCTGGTTTGCCTGGGGCGGAAGCGAATGGGACGATAACGACAATGCGGGTCAGGCTACTCCTCCGGAAGGCGGATTCCGGTCGGTCAGCGCCGGCGGCCACCATACCTGTGGCATACGGATTGACGGTACGGTCGCGTGCTGGGGCCTCGATGAACCGGAGGGACCCTTTTTCTTCGGCGCATCATCCGTGGGAGGAGGCCAAGCCTCGCCCCCGGATGGCGACTTCCGGTCGGTCAGCGCCGGCAACTACCACTCCTGCGGGATTCGCAGCGACGAAACCCTGGAATGCTGGGGCGACACCTGGGGAACTTGGCCCCCGGGAACGTTCGAGTCGGTGAATGCCGGCGCCGTGTACACCTGCGGATTACGGACCGAGGGTTCCGTCGCATGTTGGGGTTTACATTCTGATATATCCGGCTCACTCTACGACGTAACTTCCCCGCCGGAACGCAGCTTCACGTCCGTCGCCACCGGTCTCCAGCAGACTTGCGCCACTGAAGTTGACGGGAGCGTTGTGTGCTGGGGATTGGACTCTCTGGGGCTGAACCACAGGACGTCCTCTTATACCGGCCTGACCAGTGGCGATTTGTCGCTCACCTGCGGCGCGCGCCTGAGTCGCGACGGTATTTCCGATTTCTGCTGGAACGCGGGAGGAGAGATTGCCGTACCGAAAGCCTTAACTGTCAACCTGAAGTACAACCGGATATGCATCATCGACTCCGATACGAAATTGTTTTGTGATGGCTATTCTTCCGATCTCAGGTTGCCGTCCGGCGACTTCCGAACGGTCAGCATTGGTTACCGTCAGACCTGCGCGGTGCGCACGGATAACAGCGCAGTTTGCTGGGACGACGAAAAAGTCCTCGCCGACGTCCTGCCGGAGGACGAGTTCAAATCGATCAGCGTAGGCGACGAACATGCCTGCGGGACACTCCTGGACGACAACGTCGTTTGCTGGGGCAAGGACTACTACGGTCAACTGTCGCATCCCGACGGAGAAATAACTGCTCTCAGCGCCGGCTACGCGCACACCTGCGGGCTGCGGCCATCGCGCCAAGCCCAATGCTGGGGCAATGACAAGTTTGGTCAATCAT
Organism: Dehalococcoidia bacterium; assembly: GCA_034423115.1. GTDB lineage: Bacteria > Chloroflexota > Dehalococcoidia > Lucifugimonadales > UBA3495 > Bin87. The sequence continues at coordinate 17,720 of DAOUJD010000078.1, forward strand.
CTCCGCCCGATGGAAAATTCCGGCTGGTGTCAGCCGGATCGAACCACACGTGCGGGGTGACCACCGACGGCAGCGCGGTATGCTGGGGCGACAACGGTCGCGGCCAGGCTGCGCCGCCAGACGAGGAGTTTCGACAACTTTCGGCCAGCGACGACTAAACCTGTGGCGTCACAGCACAAAGCTCTATCGTGTGCTGGGGAGATAACCCGTTTGGCAATTCATGGTCAGGAGACTTCCGTCAGGTGACGGCCGGAGAAGGGAACATCTGCGGACTGCATACCGACGGCCGCCTGGAATGCTGGGGCAGGGGATACTATACCAAGCTGAGCCAAGCCTCATTCTTCAGCGCCGGCGAAAGGTACGTATGCGGCGGCAGCTCGGACGGCAGCCAATTTTGGGGATTGATACGCCAATTGACCGATTGCCCGTGGCGACATGATTGCATGGAGGTTCCAGATTGCTAAATCCCCTGAAAAAACGCACAGGACTAACTAGATTTTTAGCTATTGCGATATTTATGTCGCTAATTGCCGTCATCGGAACCGACGGACATACAAATAAAATCAAGGCTCAAGACGGGCCAAACCTCGACATAGGGCCCGGTGAAGGTTTGGGCGCATATATCTCAATAAGCGTGGGAAAAGCCAGTTGGGACAACCACCTTTGCTGGGTCAGGGAGATTGGTGATTTGGAGTGTGTAGGACCAAATTTCGACGGCCAAACATCATTCCAGTCTGGACCATTCCAATCAGTACATGCAGGGAACCAGCACACCTGTGGTCACCATGCCGATTACACCGTATCGTGCTGGGGACGAAATTATTACGGGGCCACCGATGCACCAGCAGGTGAGTTCAAGGTTGTGAGTACCGGATTAGACCACAATTGCGGTATCAGATCAGACCAAACCGCTGTCTGCTGGGGGAATAACATTGACAGGCTATCCGAGCCGCCCATCGCGAAATTCGATTCCATCAGCGCGGGCTATTTTCATACCTGCGGAATCCTAACCTACGGAAGCGTTCGTTGCTGGGGGCGGAATCATCACGGTGCAACAGATTCACCCACTGGTTCATTCGTTTCCGTGAGCGCGGCAAAAACACACACGTGCGGTATCAAGTATGACCAAACATTAAGATGCTGGGGAGATGATTCATTTGGACAGGCATCACCACCGGACGGCCAGTTCGCGCAGGTCGCAACAGCACCGACATATTCATGCGGACTGCGAACAGACGGCACCATCGTTTGCTGGGGGCCTGCCCATTACGAGTACAACATTCCTCAGATCATGAATTTTGAACGTGTAGCCGTAGGCGAACGCCAGATGTGTGGCACGACCGGCGAAGAATCAATGGAATGTTGGCAGGTTGATATCGATTATCCGACGAGACCCTCGAACGAAACATTCAGTTCAATTGCAGCTTCAAATGACAGCGATGTGTTGTGCGGAATCACGACAATCAACGATGTTCGTTGTTGGGGATATCTACGCTCTGCGCCGGAGCTATCAGGTAAATTTGATGCTATATCCATGAGTGAAGCCGGCGGCGAACCTGGTATTGAGAGTGTTTGGTTCGGGCGTGGGTTCATGTGTGGAATTCAACCAGATGGCGAACTGACTTGTGCTGGGGAGAACAAAGACGGGCAGGCCCAACCACCGGCCGGTAAATTCAAAGCGATTGCAACGGGAGATTATTCGGCATGCGGCATCAAGGAGTCCGGCGAATTGGCTTGCTGGGGCAGGAATCTGCGAGGAGTGGCAACCCCACCTAGTGGTAAGTTTGTACATATCGATCTATCTGGTGCTGCCGCCTGCGCAATCAATACGGATGGCGACACCGAGTGTTGGGGGGCTATGTCCTACGGCGAAGAGGGTGATTTCAAATATTTGAGCATCGCCTACGGCTTTGGATGTGCCGTTACTAGTGACAATCGATTGGAATGCTGGGGCCATACACGTGCGCAGGAACCGCCCGACGCGTTTACCATGTTAGATGTGAACTATTTCGAATCCTGCGGTTTACGGCCAGATGGAACGGTAGTTTGTTGGAGCCAGGAACACCCTGAGCCCTACACGCCTGTTTCTGGGAAGCTGATTGATGTGGCAGTTGGCAATAATCTGTCTTGTGGATTGCGAGTCGATGGCAGCGTAGTTTGCTGGTAAAGCAAAACTGGTCGTCATGCTATCGGCCCCATTATGCGAGTGATGGGGCCAATATATTGGTGGAGACTCTGTTTGAAATGGGGTATCAGGAAATCAAATAGTCGCCCTGTTGCGTCAGCAAGCCAAATCGCGGCTCGGGCACCTTACCACCGGGTGCAGACATCCACGTAGTATAACCAAGGCGGAGCTTTATGATTGCCCAGCAATCTTCCTGCCGGTTGTTGCCGTCATACATCGAGCCTCCACCAATCCAACTGGCCATCTTGAAATCCACTTCGCCCGTCGTCCGGGTCAGTGTGTCGACATCCTACAATCCCTTCGCTTTGACGATTTGCTCCAACGCGCAATTGTAACCGTCTGCTGCAGAGAACCGCCCGCTGGCTCGTCCGGGAAGGGGGCAGCGCGCACGATCTCCTCAACATAGGTGTTGCAGTTATCATTCTTGACGACCAGCAACACGCCCTTGAAACTGCCGTCCATCTCGATGGTGGCGTCCGGCATGGCGCAGTCAACGCGCTCGCCACTTTGCTCGTGGCATCATTCCCGTCAACCTTGATCGTGACGCGTGAATCGTTTCTCGCCGGAGGAGCCTGCGCGTCCGCGGGCACACCGTAAATTGCGAACCACGAGGCCGCAAGCAGTACGGCGAAGGTCCCCGCTACCGCACCGAACTTTATGCCAGATCGCATGACGGGGCCTCCTCACGTGTAACGTCGAGCGAGATAGTTTTGAAGGGGACCTCACTATCACCGATCGGCGACTTTTCAGTGAAGTAGGTCAGTGAAAGACGCTATGAAGTGACCGATCCGTCCGATAGCCTGACACGCATAACGATTGATCCCGAGTAGTATCATCAGACCGACAGCAATTCAATGGCGATGCGTCCCTCGACCGCGCCATGCCAATTATGACGGTCGTCAAGACTACCATCGACATAACACAGGACCCAAGCTAAGCTGCCCAGCGACCCACGCCAGGTGGCGGTGCACAAAGAGACTAAGGCACAATTTGCGCGGCGAGTGGGTCACGACTTCTCAAGCCAAAAAGGAATGAATGAATGGCATTCACAAGGAAAACCCTACTCAAAGCAGTCATGCTCGGCACATTGATTACCATAGTAGTTGCAGGAGTTGCCTGGCAAGCCAAAGAACCAATCGTGGGAGCGCATCGTAGCGACCCAGCGGTGCGAGCATACCTGTTCCAACCGATTTGGATCGAATCGCTCGATATGCCGAGCGATGACAACAACCTTGAACTAAGCTACCCCGTAGAAGACAGCAGCCACAAATACTTCCGCACAAATCCCATTGCCATGGCTGAAGGAAGATACGTTGGCGACCAGTATTACCACGAGACGCTAGATATATATTGCGCTTGGGTGTTGGGCAATCCCGGCGAAACTGTGATTTTGAAGTGGCCCGAATACATTTGGGACGAGCCGACAGGCCGATACGCTTCGAGAACAATAGTCGGCTACGTTACACAGCGCCAGTTCAGCGACGCAGACGGGGACCGCCGTTACTTTGATGACCTCCCAGATGATGAATTCCTAATAGAGATAGACCAATGGTGGTTCAGTAACCTACCGCAAGGAGCAAACTGCTCCCCACTTTTGTCGGAGTAAGGGCAATCCTCAAATCAAGTGGCAACACAGGCACTGTGCAGAGGACAACCGCACACACGGTAGCGCCAACTCCTGAAAACCCTGCGCCGAGTCAGGGGGAATGCCACTCCCTACCACCTGATAGACAAACGCACCGGCAACCCGCAACACCAGCCCAGAGGCAGGCCCACAACACCAGAGGGACGACAGAAGATGAAGGAAATCTAAACCCAACGCTACGATGCAGTGCAGTGCGCCGCACCAATAGGCGTTCGTAGACTAGGCCAAGGACCGTCGGGAGCACTGGCACCGGCGGCCCAGCTCATTGACTACCGCCATCTATCGGGCACTGAGACAGCCCGCAAGGCCAATATCCAATTTCCTGATACCCCATTTCAAACCGAGTCACCACCAATATATTGGTTTTCTTGCAGATCTACAACGGGTCATGGCATGATGTTTGTACCCGTTGCGCGCACAACATCGCCCGGCGTATCCCCGCAATCATGTCGCCACGGGCAATCGGTCAATTGGCGTATCAATCCCCAATTTTGCTGGTCGGATGCAGCCGCCCGAGACACTCCACCGCCCAGGTTGGCCTCGGCCTCCGTGTCCAGCCGTCATGCCTGCGGCGTTGCCACTGATGGAGCGGCGATATGCTGGGAAGCGGAAGATTCGCCGGGGGGACCGCCCAACATCCCGCCGACCGGCACTTTCCAATCGGTAACTACCGGCATTCGTTCCGGACGCTTTGCCTGCGGAGTGACGGAGGCGTTGTGTGCTGGGGAAGATGGACAGGTGGCCCGCCGCCGGAGATGTTTCGGTCGGTCAGCGCCGGGAGGGATTACGTCTGCGACGTTCTCCAGAACGGCGCAGCGCGGTGGTGGGGAGACGAGGACTATGACCCGCCTCCGCCTCCCGAGGGCAAGTTCGCTTCGATCCACTCCGGCGACGATCACATCTGCGGAGTGAGCGACTACGGTACGCTGACCTGCTGGGAAATGCGGCAATCAGAGTTGCTCCCCGCACCTGAAGGCCGATTCAAAACCATGGGCCTGGACAGCCAGGATAAAGCGTGCGGCGTGAGGATTGACGGCGGGGTAACCTGCTGGGTGGCCGGCTCTTCGGGTGAGCTAGGTACTCTTGGTGGACCGCCGGGAAAGGTTATCTCGGTCAGCGTGCAGGATAACCTGGCCTGCGGCGTGAACGAATCGGGCGATGGGACGTGTTGGGTCTTTTGGAGTGGGTGCAAGCGGTCTTCCGATGGTTCAGGCTGCACGCCTGACGAGAACGTAAGGATTGTCGCACTCATGGAGGAGAAGTACCGGGACATTTTTGTCGTCGACACTTTCACCGTGTGTGGCCTTACCAAAAGCGGCGAGTTGAGGTGCGGGCTACGCCTGGAAGAATAAGACTGATACACGTGCATTACGCGCTATGGGGACCAGCCCAGCAACTCGGCGGCATCGGCGATGAAAACCTGGTATTCCAAAACGGAGTTGAGCACGGAGGGTCTGGCTTGTTCTTTTTGGTTCAACGTAACGTCCTTCATCAGGACATTTTCGCTGACCAGTTAGCTGATGACAGAATCGTAGAACAGGAACAAAACCACATTAGCCCCGCGAACACCCGAATGGGATACGGGCTCACCCTTTCTTGCTTGGCCCGTCGCCTACATGCCGAACGGTCAGGTCATAACCCATCCGGTGATTTATCCTGTCCTAATGATTCGCGCCGCTACGGCCACGTTGGCATTTCCGAGTCCGCCGGCAGCGCCTCGTACTCCACCGTTTGGACCGATTCGAGCACCTGGTCCGTCCCTGCGGGACTCTCGGCGTAATGAATCTCGCGGTTCAGCAGGGGGTCGGCCTCAACAAACTCAAGCCTGACCCTTCCGGCCGGTACCCGAACACCCTCCATCGGCGACCCGGCTTCGTATTCGTACTCGAAGATCACGCTGGCTTTGCCGTCCATACTGCCGCGCCCCACGAATTCATACTGGTCTTCTTGGAGCAACCGCTGTGGGCGGGCAGCGCTGGCCCGCAACCATTCATTCAGCTTTGTCGTATCGGGAGCCAAGGTGAACTCAAACACCGAGCCTGATGCCACGTCGGTCTGCGTGATGGTTGACCCCGTTCCGACCGCGTACTGGAGCAAATCGTCCCCCGTGGATTTCATGGTCGTGACCGACTCGCTGATGCGTCCGTCCGACCCGACTTTGAGCCATGTTTCGTAGATCACGGTTTGTGGGTACTGGTCCGGGCCGAGTGGGCCGGGGCGGTTCGTTTGATAGCTCTGGGTCTTGTAGTAGAGAATCTGCCCGTCGGTAAGTGACGCGGCCATGACCGTGATCTCACCCTCTGTGGTATCGACGATCTCGGACGCGCTCACCATCGGGGACATTCTGTTCTGGGACAGAGCGAACCACAGGCCCGCTCCGACGAATAACGTCAGGGCGACGATGCTGAAGATAGCGACTGTTCGGCTGGCGCTCATGTTGTGCCTCCGTTTACCCCTCCGCAATTCGGAAAGAAGGTCTAAAAGTCATGGCGCCGGTGGGACTGTCCCGAGGTGATTTCGCGACCCGGTATTTGTCGGGCCAGTGTCTGAAAACGATCAATTTCGTGCGGAATTCCGGCGCATTGTTTTGGTCATTGCATCATGAGTTACAAGATTATGGAAGCAGGTCGTCTTACTTCGGGTGACGGCTTGGTGGTGGATGGTCTCCGCCCGTTCATCTCGATCGCGTAAACAGTCGCGCTAATAATGACGATTTGCATGCTTTGGCCCGGCTTCGAGATAATAGCGAGATCGCCTCAACCTGAACCGGGCGCAAAAGAACCTCAGACTCAGCTGATGGATCAGGTCCGACGCGCCGGACGGCGCGGGTTTCCGAAGCGGGGTGGATATTCTATGCTGTCCAGCTACCGACATACTGCATCTGGAGGCCTGGCCATGACGACCCTACTTCCATTGCTGGAACGCGAAAGCCGACGGCGCAGCCTGGCCACGGCGGATGAACCGCTCACCGCGGCCGCGTGCTTCACGCTGATCAGGGACATGCCCTACCGGCGCGCCAGCTCCCGGCAACCGGAAGCCATCATCCGGGAGTGGCAGGGCACCTGCTCCGGGAAACACTACGCTTTGGACCGGATCTTCGGCGAACTGGGCCTGCGCTCCCGCGTCATCATGTGCACACACCGGTTCACACGGGATAACACCCCGCACTTTCCCGCCGAGCTGCGTGCGCTGCTGGAACGGGATCCGGTGCCGGATGTCCACACCTACATCAAGCTCGAAACCGACCGGGGTCGGATGGTGGTTGACGCCACCTGGCCCAGCAGCGCGGCGCCGCTGGGCATGCCCGTCAATCGCTGCTTCGAAGCCGGACGGGACATGACCATTGCCTGCGATCCCATCGACACCTACGAGGTGCCGGCCGGTCAGGACCTGCAGGTCTTCAAGGAACGGCTGATCGAGGAGTTCTGCGGCGCATCCAGCCGGGTCAGAGACGACTTCATCGAGGGCATGAGCCGTTGGCTCGGCCACGCCACCGCATGAAGACCGTGTTCCAACGTCAGGAAGCATAGGGCGCCACGGCCGCGGCTGCGGAGACTTCATCATGCACACGGAAGGCTCATAAGAAGCTCGGATCGCTGGGGGTCATCCGACGACACCTGAAGAGGAGGTTCCGGTGTATCTCCTTCGACGCCATCATGGCGGTGCTCCGGACCGATCCGTGAGGCCATGACAGCATTCACCTCTGCGCGGTCTATGACGAGAACGCGGAGACGCTGGACCTTCGCTGGCTGAGCGGCATCCGGTTGAGGATGCGGCGGGACCTGGGGGAACTGGTGCGGGCGTCATGGTGACTACCTGGTACATCGACCGGTCAGAACTGGAACCCCCGTCGTGACGGATAAGAGGCCGGACTTGGCATAATCCCCAGATTGACCGGGCGTGTGCCCCCGATGGAAACCCTTCATTTACTATGACGGTGCGACCCGCGCAGCGCTCAACCCATTGGAGCCAAGAGACCCGATGACGATACGCCCGATTTCCTTTCGATGGTCCAACCTGCTGATTTGCTCGTGGGCTGTCGAACTCGACGCCATCAGGCCGCTGCTTGCCCCCGGCCTGATTCCGCACGGCTGGTGCGGTAGCGCTTACGTCAGCCTGGTGGGATTGACGGTATCGGATCACCGGTGCGCCGGCGTGGCATTGCATCCGAGGAACTTCCGGCAGGTGAACATCCGGAGTTATGTGCAGCCTGAACAGGGCGGTCCGCCCGGCGTGCTGTTCATCAGACAGTTCATCGCCCACCGCCTGACCGCGGTGGCCGCTCGATTACTTTGGCGAGAACCGTTTCGTAAGCTGGCGATCGCTGCCGATAACTCCTGCACACGGGACGAGGTGGAATACCGGTGGCCCAACGGACACATGAAGGCCTCAGCATCTGATCTATGGAAATCGGCGGAGCCGGACAGCCTGGAAGAGTTCCTTACGGTGCGCCAGTGGGCCTACCAGCCGCGGCGAAACCCGCGCCGCTACGCTGCGGAACGGGAACCATGGCTGCTGAATGCCCCTCGTGCGTACGATGTGGGCTGCGACTTCGCGGCGCTCACCCACGGACTGGTGCCGAATCCAGGCCGCCCGCCCGATTCGGTGCTGTTGGCTGACGGCGGACCCGTGCGAATCACCATACCCGAGCGTATACGGCCGATGCAGCCGCAGAGCAACCGGCAGTAGCGGAGCGCCTGCGGCGGTCCGGAATGCGGTGGTTCGGGATCTCACCGACAGACATCATATCTCGACCACAACCCGGCAAAGGTCACTCGGACCCCATTGGTCAACATCGTTCATGGCCCGCACCGTCGCCCCCTGGTGAATGCTGCGAGACACGAAAACGTGGTCCATCCGGGTGTCCGACTCAGCTGGACCCTGGCCACCGCAACGGCGTCGACCCCGCTGACCTCGAACTGATCCTCCCCGGTGTTGAAGTGGACCGGGTGGCGGTAACGGAACCAATCAACGCGTACCCGGCCAAAGAACGTAAAAACGACAGTTTCACCACCAGCGGCCATCGGTTGCAGGTCCTCGGCGGCCAGGGCAACCACGGTTCGTGCGGCGTGACGGCAACCGGACCCCGACCCGCGCATCCTGGAGCAGCGCCACGTCCATATCCATGGACGCCAATGCATCCAGCGCCGTCAACCGCGCGCTGACGTTCCGGCTCACCATTCTGACCATCGCGGTTTTCCGTGGGTTGATCGCCCTCCTCAATGATATGGCATCGACTCCGCGCACCAGTCCGACGACCGTTCGTTTCAGACCCGCAGGAGCCGGTCGTACAAATCCTACGGCAGGCACCTCGAATATTCTGTTGTTCCTTCCTCAGACGCGCTGGGGGCGACCCGATAAGACTGACCCGTCGCCGGCACACTGGCGCTGCTGCGGTTCGCGATGGCGATCCTGTTGCCGGCGCTCTCGGCAGGATGCGCTTGTTCCGGGGAGACCGGTCGTCGCTGCCGACCCGGTGATTTTCCACGCTGCGGATGCCGCCTCCGCGTCCTGGTCCTGGGGATCAGTACTTGATTTTCAACTGGCCTCCAAGTCCCCGTACATTGACGGCCGATGTACAATCGGAGCCGTCGTGCCGATTGTCACCGTCGCAAATCAGGAAGTGGGGGCGGGCAATACCAGCGCTTCCAGACAGGCTGGCACGATAACCGATCTCAACACTTTCGTCGCCACCAACCCCACCGACCAGGAAACGCGCTTGGTGTTGGGTATGGACCCAGACACGTTTTCAGGGCGGGGCTGCATCATACCCGAGAGTTAACGGCAAGCCGCCACGCTGAATCCAAAAGCACAGCCCCACATCTGCCGAGTCCAATGGCGACGAGAGCTCTCACGTGAAGATGACCGCCAAGTCATACCTGATCGCCGCGGTGTTGGTGGCGTCGCTGGCA
>DAOUJD010000079.1:0-16115 GCA_034423115.1 Dehalococcoidia bacterium
CGCTTCCCGGACATGGCTGCTGCACCTCCCCGCAACCCGAAGTTGCAGCCAGCATAGGGACTTCAACCGCTCAGCACCAAGACCTTCTAATACTGATTTGCTACGATACTAGAGAAACTGAACGATGAACGCTGACCATTACACCTACCGCGTCACCTGGTCCGCGGAGGACGAGGAATACGCGGGCCTGTGCGCCGAGTTCCCGTCGCTGAGTTGGCTGGCGCCCACCCAAGATGCAGCCTTTTCCGGCATACGTGAATTGGTCGCCGACTGCGTCGCGGACATGGAAGCCAACGATGAGACTCCGCCAGCGCCCTTCGCCGACCGCGCCTACAGCGGCAGATTCGTGGTGCGTGTGCCGCCCGAGACCCACCGCGCCCTTGCCATCAGGGCCGCCGAAGAGGGCGTCAGCCTGAACCGACTAGTGAGCGCGCGCCTCTCCAACGACGCCGCTCGCTGACGCCACGACCTCCGCTCATCCTGAACTTGTCGAAGGATCAAGATTCAAATGTTCATCTGAAAAGTTGAAGGCCACCCCACATTAAACCGTACGAACTATCCCCGCACCAAGCAAAACACGTGGTTGACACCAAAAGCGTATGAGGTGGTATCTTAAATTTGTGATGTAGTCGGTTCAGTAGCCGACTATTAGTGTTGAGGAGGAAAACCGAATATGGGAGGTTGTGAAGTGCGGGGTGGAATCTTCGGTTTGCGGATTGGCAAATGGGTTGAGATCATTGGGAAAGGCTCGCCGGCTAATATGTTGGCTTCAAGCCTCCCGCTGATCGCCATGACAATTTTGCCATTACTTTTCATTGAGGGAGATGTGTTGAAGCTGGTTGGGATAGTTATAACAGGCCCATTGGGTTTGATTTTATCTGTGGTGATGACACACAAGCTCCAAAATAAAGCACCAAGCGACTGATTATGGCCGATGTTGGCTAGGCTGTCGTAAATCGCTTCGAGCGTCCTGTCATTAGGGGCAACGCATCCCGCCCCCCAATTGCCCCCCGTCATCGCCCCTGTGTACAATGCCGGCATCAATTTCCCCGCCGTCGCATTGCATCTCACGGAGGTGAACCATGTACCAGAGGCCCACTCTCAGCCTGAGCCAGGTCCGCAACGCCATGAACGCCATGCTGGACAAGGCCGAACAGGAACCCGACCGCCCGTTGGCCATCGCCATCCTTGACGCCGACGCCAAGATGCTCAGCTACGCCCGCATGGACAACTGCCGCGCTCTGCCGCAGCGCATGGCCATCAGCAAGGCCTACACCTCCGCCATGTCTGGCTCAGACTCCGACGCCTACGCGCAGCGCCTCAAGAACGAAGGCCGCAACATCGCCGACTTCGGCGATCCCCAACTCGTCGCCGTCCAGGGCGCTGTGGTCGTACGCGATCCCGAGACCGACCTGGTACTGGGTGCCATCGGCGTCAGCGGCCTCTCCGCCCAGGAGGACGAAGACCTCGCCCGCCTCGGAGCACAAGCCCTCGGCCTGTAATCGCCTCGGCGCCCGGGCATCATCTACCAGGACAACGCGACGATGTCCACGATAAGCGCCGCCCTTGAAGTGGCGCGGGCCAGTCCGCTGATCCAGCGCCTCAAAATCAGCGGCATGCTGTCCTTCGGGCCGGAGGGCATCGACCTGCCCATGGAGCCGCTGAACGTCCTCATCGGGCCCAACGGCTCCGGCAAATCCAACTTCATCGAGGCGCTGGCGCTCTTGCAAGCGGCCCCGCATGACCTGTCCGCGCCGATCAGGCGCATGGGCGGAATCTCGGAGTGGCTTTGGAAAGGAGACGATGAGCGTCAGATCGCAACCGTCGAGGCGATAATCAGTTGTCCCGCTGGCGCCACGCCCTTGCATCATACCTTGCTCATGTGGCAGCACGAAGAACGGTTCGAGGTCGCGCTTGAAAGCATTAGAGATCACCGCGACCACCACGACGAGGAACCGTCAAAAGCTTACTACAAGGCAACCACGGATAAAGTAGAAATCAACCGGTTGGTTGAGGATTCCAGTGGCGAGCGCGGGATGCGAACCCTGGACCGCAGCACGGTGCGTCGTGACCAGTCCATTCTCTCGCAGAGGGAAGACCCGGATCTATATCCGGAACTAGGCTGGTTACAAAAGCAATATCGCAAAATCCGCCTGTACCGGAATTGGGAATTTGGGCCGGACGCGGGACTGCGCCGGTCGCCCCGGGCGGATGAACCCAGCACCTTCCTAACCGAACGCGGTGAGAATCTCCCACTGGTGTTGTCCACGCAGCGTGGCGACCAACGCCAGGCATTCGTCAAATCACTGCAACAACTCTACGATGGCATCGACAATTTCCAGGTAGAGGTTCGCGGCGGACGCACCGAATTATTCGTAGTTGAGCGGGGCGCCGGCGAACGATACGTTCCGGCATCGCGCCTCTCCGACGGAACGCTGCGCTACATGGCCCTGGCCGCCATCCTGCTGGACCCGGAGCCGCCGCCGCTGGTGGTCATCGAGGAGCCGGAGCTGGGGCTGCACCCGGATGTGGTGTTGAGCATAGGGAGGATGCTGGTGGAAGCATCCCGTCGGATGCAATTGGTGGTTACGACACACTCACGCGTGCTTATCGATGCGTTGGATGACTTGCCTTCAAGTGTAATAGTTTGTGACAAGCACGATGGCGAATCCGTGTTCGAGCGGCTTGATCCCACCTGGCTGACGGAATGGCTGGAACAATACAGCCTTGGCAAACTGTGGAGCGCCGGCGATCTGGGTGGAAATCCATGGTGAGAGTCCGGATTTTCATTGAAGGCGGCGGCATAGCATCGGACGAAGTTTTCACGGAAGGATGGAGAAAGTTTTTTGTCGCTGCCGGCCTGTTGGGCAAAATGCCGCGAGTTGTACGCGGGGAAGGACGCGAACAGACCTTTGACAAGTTCAGAACAGCTCTGCAACGCCGCCGCCCCAACGAACTGCCGATTCTGCTGGTGGACAGCGAGGGGCCAGTTGTTCCCGGACGATCAGCATGGGAACATTTACACAATCAAGATAACTGGAACCAACTGCCGGGCGCTGCCGATGACAGCGCCTATCTTATGGTACAAGTAATGGAGACATGGTTCCTCGCTGACCGGGATGCTCTGCGACGCTCTTTTGGCCCGTCGCTGAATGAAAACCATTTCAGGGAATGGCCCGACTTGGAAGCGGTACCAAAAGACACGGTGCTCAATGCAATGGAGATGTCCACAGCAAATTGTCAGAGGCCGTACAGTAAAGGCAAGGTTTCTTTTGAACTCCTGGGACAGATTGACCCGGACATTGTCGCTACAGCCTGTCCCCACGCCGGCCAACTCCTGGACTACCTGCGCAGGCTATAATCCGTAGCGCCGCCACAAGTTAAAACACCCCGGAGACCCTCCCCATGCCCAACCCCCGCGCCGAGTTCTCTCCCATCTTCGACCGGCCGAAGCTCACCTTGCCCGATGGAGCAAGGGTGGCCGTCTGGTTCATCATCAACGTGGAGGAGTGGGACATCAGCCAGCCCATGGCCCGCACCGTGCTGCCCTCGCCGCAGGGAGCCGCCGTGTCGCCCGATATCCCCAATTACTCCTGGTACGACTACGGGATGCGCGTGGGTTTCTGGCGCATGAAGCGCATCCTCAACGACTTCAACCTGCCCTGCACCATAAGCCTCAACGCCGCGGTGTGCGAGGAATATCCTCAAATGGTCCAGTCCTGCCTGGACAGCGGCTGGGAGTTGCTGGGGCACGGGTACATCCAGCAGGTTCTGCACCGAGAGCCCGACGAGCGCGCCACCATCCGCAAGACTATTGAGGTTATCCGCGAGTTCAGCGGGAGCGCCCCGCGCGGCTGGATGGGCCCCGGCCTCGCCGAAACCTACGACACCCCCGACATCCTGGCCGAGGAGGGCATCGAGTACGTCGCCGACTGGGTCAACGACGACCAGCCCTACGAGCTGAAGGTCAAGTCCGGCCGCCTCGTCGCCCTGCCCTACACCGTCGAACTCAACGACATCCCCATCTACCTTGTCCAGCACCATTCGGCTCCCGAGCTGTTCCGCCGCGCCAAGGACTCCCTGGAAATCATGTCGGAGGAGGGCGAGGAAAACGCGCGCATCCTGTGCATCTCCATGCACCCCTACATCACCGGCGCGGCCCACCGCATCGGCCACTTCCGCCGCCTCGTCGAGTACATCACCCAGCAGGACGGCGTAACCTTCTGGACCGGCAGCCAAATCCTCGACTGGTACAATGAGCAGGTCGGCAAACTTGGCAATTAACGACGCCGCATGCGTTAGGAGGGAGACGTGAACATGGTGGACATCGAGAACACAGAACTCACCATATCCCTCGGTCCCAACCTCGCACACGCCATCAAAGCGTACGCGGCAAAGGAGGGCACAACACCGGAGGACTTCATCGTCTCCGCGCTCCGGGAACTGAAAAAGCAACGCGCTCTGCAAGAACTCAAGCAGATACAGGACTATGGTCGCCTACAAGCCGAAGCCTTGGGAATATATTCCGAGGACGATCTCTTTCGATATCTGGAGTCGTGAGCGTTGTCTTTGACACCAACGTTTTCGTTTCGGCCTTTACACGTCCGGAAGGCCGGGCGTCCCTTGCGTTGGAGCGAATAGTCGCGGAATGGGACCAACTTTTCATATCACAGCCCATCATTGAAGAACTGCTCAGAGTGTTGGTCGAAAAATTCCACTGGAACCGGGCCAACCTCGCGATGGTAACCAGATGGATCGATCAGAATGCCCATTTCGTAATGCCCACCGAAACCCTCCACATCCTCGCCGACGAACCCGATAACCGGATCCTGGAATGCGCCATAGCCTCGGACGCTGACCTCATCGTAACCGGCGACCGCGCAATGCTCGCGTTGGAAAGGATCGAAAACACCCGCATCGTCACCCTCGCTGACTACCTGGATACCGTTGACAACTCGTTGATAAACAGTTGAATTACGTTGAGACACCCCTGAAAATCCGTTCATAACTTCCTGGCCGCAGTCCACAGGATCCCAACAACTTTGCAACCACCGATACCTGCCTATCCCGCTATAATCTTGCCGACGCATACCCCTAACGTATCCCCCAACATGTCCACACGTTATCAACCGCAATCCACGCTGACCCCAGCGGATTGTCAACGTCATCAACACCTTTAGTATTTCTGTTAACCTTTAAAAACTGACCATGAATTATGATTGATACCGTAAGAATTAACGTCAAGGCCGGAAACGGCGGCGATGGCTGCATCAGTTTCCTCCGCTTGAAATATCAGCCCCGCGGTGGACCCGACGGCGGTGATGGTGGTGATGGCGGCAGCGCCTACATCGTCGGCGACAACTCGATCAATACCTTGCTGCATCTCAAATTCAACAGCACTTTCTACCTTCAGCGAGGCACCCACGGTAAGGGCAAGAACCAACGTGGCGCCAACGGCAAGGATCGCCACATCCCGGTACCGCTGGGTACCGTAGTCTGGCGGATGCACCCCGATGGCAGCAAGGATTTCCTGGCCGATATCACGTCCGACGAGCCGGTGCTGATCGCCCAGGGTGGTCAGGGTGGTTGGGGCAACGCCCGTTTCGTGTCCTCCACCAATCAGGAACCTATGCTGTCAGAGTCCGGTGGGAAGGGCGACTACTCAGTCCTGTGGCTGGAGCTCAAACTGCTTGCCGACGTCGGTCTGCTGGCCAAGCCCAACGCCGGCAAGTCCACGCTGATTTCACGTTGTTCCGCTGCCAAGCCCAAGGTTGCCGACTACCCTTTCACCACCGTCGAGCCCGTACTGGGCGTGGTCACTCACGGCGGTCAGGACTTCGTGATGATGGAGATCCCCGGTCTCCTGGAGGGTGCCCACCGCGGCATCGGCCTGGGCCACCAGTTCCTGCGCCACGCCGAGCGCGCCCGCGTGTACGTCCACCTCATCGATGGTCAGTCCGACGATCCCGCCGGCGATTTCGTCATGCTCAATCGTGAACTACGAGAGTTCAGCCCCATGCTGGCGGCCAAACCCCAGGTGTTGGCGGTTAGCAAACTGGACACCACCGAGACCTACGAACTCCGCGATGTCATCGAGGAGGAACTCCGCAAGGCTATCAGCGAGATGGACGAGTATCCATCTACGCCTGACGACACACCCATCCACTTCATATCTGCGGTTTCCGGCGACGGGATCGACGGCCTGCTCGGTCGTTTGGCCGGCATATTGTCCGAAGCTCCGCGCACCGGCTTGGACGAGTCGGAATGGGAGGATGAACCGGTCGTCGCAGTCGGTGAGACCGCTACGAGAGAACGACCTCCCCTTGGCGTGTATCTGGACGGCGATACCTACGTGGTGGAATCCGAACGCCTGGAATCGCTCACTGGCCGCGCCGACATGCGCGACTACCGAGTGATGTTGCAGTTGTGGCGCGAGATGACTCGTCTGGGCATCGCTCGCAGGCTGGAGGAAGCCGGCATCGAGCCCGGAGACACCATCCGCATCGGCAGCGCCGAACTGGAGTGGTTCTAGTGTCGTCAAGTCTCCCCATGCAGCCTCCTCTCCCCTGGCGGGAGAGGGTTGGGGTGAGGGGGAAGCTATGAAACGGCGCATCGGGATCCTGGGCGGCACGTTCGACCCGCCCCACCTGGGACACCTGTTGATTGCCGAGACTGCCCGTGTCACCCTCGACTTGGAGTCGGTGCTGTTCCTGCCCGCCGGCGAACCGTGGCTCAAATCCGGCCAACGCATCACCCCCGCCGCTCACCGTCTGCGCATGGTTGAACTCGCCGTAGCGGACAACCCCGGCTTCTGTGTTTCAGACCGCGAGATTCGCCGCACCGGCGCAACCTACACGGTGGACACCCTGCGCGAACTCCGCTGCGCCTACCCCGACGGTACACAGTTCTACTTCATCGTCGGCTCCGACGTACTCGACCAGTTCCATCGCTGGAAAGAGCCTGAAGAGATCCTGGAATTGTGCCGCTTGGCGGTGATTGAGCGTCCTGGCGGCCCCGTGAACGGCATCCAAGTGCTGGCCGAGCGGTTCCCCGCCGCGGTCGAATCCGGCGCCGTTCTGCCCGTATCCGGCCCTCGCGTGGACTTCAGCGCGTCCGACATTCGCCGTATCCTCGCGGCCGGCCAGTCCGTGCGCTACCAGGTCCCCGACCCGGTCGCTCGTTACATAACCCACCACGGCCTCTACCGCGGATGAAAACTGATAACTCCCGGTTGCCCGAGCGAATCATCCACTATGCGGTAGGGGCGAATAATCATTCGCCCGTAATCTTGCCTCCAAATCGACACCCTGACCTGCCAAACGACCGGTGCGGCAATTTCATGCGTAATTCGGTGAGTGCGGTAATTCAGCCCTGAAATCCCCACGGAGTTAATGACATGACAGCCAATTACGACGAAATGGTGACTCGCCTCCTCGACCTGGCCCTCGAACGTGGCGCCATCCGTTACGGCGACTTCACGCTGTCGTCAGGCCGCAAGAGCACGTACTACTTCGATGGCCGTCTGCTCAGCCTGGACCCGGAGGGGGCATACCTGCTCGGCCATGCGCTGCTGCCGCTGCTGGCGCAAGCCGGCGTCGGCGCGGTGGGTGGCCCGACCCTGGGCGCCGATCCCATCGTGGCCGCAGTGGCTACCGCGTCCTGGCAGCGGGGCACGCCCATCCCCGCGTTCATCGTACGCAAGGAGGCCAAGGGCTACGGCACGGCCCAATTGATCGAGGGGCCGTTGCCGCCGCAAGGAACGTCGGTGGCCATCGTTGACGATGCCTGCACCACCGGAGGGTCGCTCTTCCACGCCATCGAAGCTGCCGAGGAAGCCGGCTACAAGGTCGGTCTGGTGCTGGCTGCTCTGGACCGCAACGAGGGTGGCAGCGACGCCATCCGCGACCGCGGCTATAGGTTCGTCTCGCTCCTAACCGCCGGTGATGACGGCAACATACGCCCGGCGTAACCATCGCTGAGACTCAGGCACCAGAACAATGCCCACCGCTTTGAGAGCGGGGCCCTACCGTTTTTCCTTCTACGCCGGGGATAGAGGCGAACCCCACATATCCACGTGTCCCGCGACAACTTGATAGCCAAGTTCTGGCTGAATCCGGTAAGATTAGCAAGAAGCGGAGGCTTCAGGCCGGCGGATATACGCCGTATCCAGTCTATGATTGAGGCCGATCAGGAAACTTTGCTGGAGGCGTGGTATGAATATTTCGGCAACTAGTTTCGTAGTTCAACTGGCGACGAAAGTGTCGGTTACTGAGGATACTCTATCCGCCGAGCTCAGCGATGGTCGTACCATATCCGTGCCTCTGGCGTGGTATCCACGACTGTTGGATGCTACGCCAGCCGAGCGGGAGAACCTACAGCTAATAGGAAACGGCGAAGGCATCCATTGGCCGGATTTGGACGAGGACGTGAGCGTTGATAATCTCCTGAGCGGGCAGCCGTCCGGCGAAAGCGCGGCGTCGTTCCAACGGTGGCTCGAAGCCAGGCGCAAGGGTAAAGCCGTTACGCTGGATAAATTGCGGCCTGGAAGGTAACGCCTGGGTTTTTAGGACACGCGGCTACCGTTTCGCCTCCCTCCTCACCGCCGGCGAAGACGGCCAGATCCGGCCTGCGTAGCAAACCCTTTAGACAGAAACGATATTGAGCCCCGGCAACCGCCCGAAGTGCCGGCGGTTGTTGCTCAGCAGCGTCAGGCCATGCCGCAACGCGGTAGCGCCGATCAGCAAGTCAGTATCCGGGATGAGGGTTCCCGTGGCTCGTAGCCGAGCGCGTTCCGTTCCGAATATTCGGCAGGTGGTAACGTCTAAATCGATGATAGGGTGACGGCGTAGAAATTCGAGCATCAGCCTTTCATTACGGGCTGGGTCGCGGCCGTTCAGCACCCCTTCATAGAGTTCGGCGACGGATATGATGCTTATTCCAATTCCCTCAGGTCGCAGCTCGTCCATGCGCTCCACTGTCCGAGGAACGCGGTTCAGATAACTGATTGCCCAATCGGTATCAAGCAAGTTACTCATTCGCGTTGTTGGTTGGCGCACAGTACATGCAATCGCAATCCATACCGCGGTGACGAGTGGTGTAGATAAACCGGATCATTTCTTCAGCTGCCGCCTCGGCTTCCTGAATTTCGGCCGGCGTTGTCGGCATCCAGTCCGGTTCTTTCCAATCTCCGAACTTCTCGGTCGTATCGAGAGTGATTAACACCACCGCATCCTCTCCGAACTCCACCGGCTCCAGCGGCACCAACACGCCATCTTTGAACTTTGCCCTGATTGTCCTCAGCATCACATTGTCCTCCGCCTACCCGCTCAGCCCCGGCTTCTCGCCCCCGAACAGCAGCGGCTGCGCTGTGATCACCGCGGCAATGCCTGAATCGCCGTCGTCCGACGCCACGCTGAGCCGCCCGCCGATCTCGACGGCTCTCGTGCGCACGTACCCCAGCCCGATCACATCCGCGCCGTCCGCCCTGGGAACCACCGTCGCCGACGTCACCAGACCCATGGCGTCGCCGGCCTCGTCGTTCAGGCGCGCGCCCTGAAGGTTGTCGACGATCTCAGCCGCGTCCGATCCGCCGATTTCAAATTCCAGCGTAACCATGTACTTCTGGACCTTGTGGTACGTGTCCAGCCGCGCGATCACCTCCTGCCCGATGTAGCAGCCCTTATGGAAGTCGATCGCGCCAATCAGCCCGGCTTCCAGCGGGTTGTAGGTGTCGCTCATTTCTGATCCGTAGGCCGGCTGGCCGTTGGCGATCCGCAGCGTTTCGGCGGTTTCCGAGCTGATCGCAACCGCGCCGGCAGCTTGCAGAGCTTCCGCCGCACGGTCCGCCGTATCCGGGTCGGAAAAGACCAGTTGGTGAATAGGTGGGCGCTGAGGATCATCCGGGTCCACTGGCAGCGCCACCTGCAGGTCCGCCGCCGCCTGAGCGCGGTCCAGAATTTCACCGGCCTCTGGACCCGTCACCGTCAGCATCACCGTGTCGCCGGTTACGTCCTCAACCTCAAGATCTTCCATGATGGTGTACTTGTCCAGAAAGTCGATCACCGCCTGCTGCTGGCCCGGGCTGGTGATCAGCAACTGGTGATCGCCGCAGTGGACCACGTACACTAGGTCAACGATCCTCCCCCGGTCGCTGGTGAGCACCGTGACCGCAACCTCGCCGGCTTCCCCGTCCGGATCGATCAGGTTGGTGGACAAGCGGTTCAGCAGATCACGGGCATCTTCTCCGGTCAGCCTCAGGCGACCTCCGTTGCTGGGAAACACCGCTGCCCTCTCGGTGGCGGCGCGAAACTCCTCGGCTCGGAACCTCTCGTCAGTCTTGGCGTCAATCGCTGCGGTGGTAGCCATCATGGACCTCACAATTGGTAGGGGCGGGTTTCAAACCCGCCCCTACGCCGTTCCCTGGATGTCGAGTCGTGTGTCAGACTGCGAATGAAGTGCCGCAGCCGCAGGCCTTCTTGGCGTTGGGGTTCTCAAATACGAAGCCCTTGCCATTGAGCCCGTCCGAGAAGTCGAGTTGCGTGCCGACCAGGTAGATGTACGACTTCTTGTCCACCATGACCTTGACGCCGTATTGCTCGACGATCTTGTCCGACTCGCGCTCCTGGTCAGTGATGTTGAGGTCGTAGGTAAGCCCGGAGCAACCACCGCCCTTGACCGCGACCCGAAGTCCGACGTTGTCTGTGATCCCTTCTTTCTCGGCAAAATATCTGATTTTCTCGGCGGCCTTCTCCGAAATCTCTACGGTGAGTTCCACGCCGTTCTGGGTGATGGGCATATTTGAATAACCTCCTCGTGGGGGGGTTGGGGTGATACGTCGATTCTACGCAAACGGAGGCATTGCCGTCAAATGAATCCGTTTTCTGTTCTTGACCGGGAGGAATCCGCGCTACCGCGACATCATCTCCACCTGGCGGTACTTTCCATCGGCCCCGATCACGGTCAGAAACACCTCGTCCGAACCCTGATTGTCGTCGTGGCCGTATTTGAGACGAAAACCGTCGATGTCGATGATCTCCGAGTTGTGCAGCGCGTCGATGAAGCATTTGCGGCTTAGGTCGCGCCCGCAGGCATCGAGGCCAAATATGGCCAGGCGGCCGGCCAAGTATCCCTCCAGCGAAACAAATCCCGGTTCCGCCTGGGGATTGTAAGCGGACAGCGCGGCCTGGTACCTGGCGACCACCGGAATACTGGCGTCTTCAGGGAAGGGCACTATCTGCGTAACGTACACGCCGTGCCCGTCTTCTCCCAGGGCGTCTGAGAAGGCGACGCCCCCCACGAAGGACATTGTGACGAACACCGGATTTATTTGGTTGCGCACTAACTCTATCGCCGTGGCAACCGCATCCTCGGTGCCGATCATGACCACCGCTTCGGGGTTGGCGTCAATGATGCCGGACGCTGCTTGCCGGACCGCGCCGGAATTCCGTTGGTAATGCCACGCTCCGACCGGCTCTAAGCCCCGACGTGTCAGCGCTCGCTGCACGCCTTCCAGTCCGTTCTGGCCGAAGGAGTCGTCCTGGTAGAACACCGCCACCCGGGTGATTCCCAGATCCTCGGTCAGGCGGGCGATCATTTCCTCCGTCTCCTGGTAATACGAGGCGCGGAGGTTCACCACGTTGTCCAATGCCGGGTCGCGCAGGAATTCCGCACCCGTGAACGGGGCCAGAAAAGGCACCCCGGCATCATGGGCCACCGGGGATGAGACCTCCGTCGTGGGTGTCCCCACCGCTCCGATCAGGGCGAAAACCCCGACTTTCTCGATTAGCCATTTCGTGGTGTGAAACGCGTAATCCGTCTCGTAAGAGTCGTCCAGAGTTTTGAGTCGCAACTCCCGGCCATGAACGCCTCCGGCCTGGTTGGCTTCGTGGAACGCCGCCT
Source organism: Dehalococcoidia bacterium (assembly GCA_034423115.1). GTDB lineage: Bacteria > Chloroflexota > Dehalococcoidia > Lucifugimonadales > UBA3495 > Bin87. The sequence continues at coordinate 11,899 of DAOUJD010000079.1, forward strand.
CTATGCCCAGGCGCATTCCCTGGCCCAGTGCCTTGGATGGGCCGCTGAAAACCGCCGACTGACCGAACAGTACCTCACCGTCGGATACGCCCGGGTCTCCTTCGCCACCGTCGGCGATGTTTGCGGAGTTTGCCGAACGCGAGTGCTTATCGTCATCCATCGACGCCGTGGCGTCCTGCGCGCCAAGGCATGCCATCCCCGCGACGGCAACCAACAACGCTACGCCGATCATCGATGGCAAGAAATTCAAAACCAGTGACATCACCGACTTCATAGCCCCGCCTCGTCCACCGGAATTGTCGAAACATTTCTACAAATGAATCAAAATTCGTGTGCCGGTTTTAACCGAAATCTGGCATAAATGCAAACCTTGCACAGAATCCGGTTTGTATTTTATCAGTTACGGTCCCCCGGAGTGCCGTAAGCTGTGCCCCTCAATTGTCGGAATGCTTTGGATTGATAACCCCCATCCGACCTAAAACAAGGGCCGTTGTGGATCGTCCTGCGCTGCCGGCACGATATTGGCGATGGCGTCGAACCACTCCTCGGTGGCGTAGTACGTCCGGTGGTTGAAGTTCCGCAGGAAGGGATGGTCCAGCCCGCCGTCCTCCGGATCAGCATACATCAGCACCGGCCGCGCCGGCTCGGCGGTGTGCGACGCGTACATCAACTCCGAGTACATCCCCGTCGACAGCCGGCCGCCCATCGTGATCCGGTACGCGGCGACGCATTGGGCCTGCTCCACCATCGTCAGGTCCCGGTGCCGCACTTGGTTCTCCATATCGTCCCACACCTCCAGCGCCTCCCGAGGGTCCAGGATCATCGGAAAGTCCGACGGCAGCCCGTCCTTGAGCGTGCCGGCGTTGCCCAGCGGCCACCGCGCCTCGTCGGCGTTAATGGTAATCTCCGTTACGCCGTCGGCGCACGCCGCCCGTGCCTTGTCGAATACCTGCGGAGTCCCCTCGTCCAGCGTCAGCGGATCGAACACGATAAAACGTCGGTGCAGTTCTCCACGGATGCCGTCAATGCTCGCGCGTCGGTCGGCATCGTACCGGATGGCGGTGATCGGGAAACTGGAATACACCACCGGATACCGCCGGCGGTGGAAGATCAGTCGGTGCAGCATCTCGGCGGGATGTTTCACGCCGACCACGTAGTGCGGAATCGTCCGCCGTTCGTACAGGTTGCGGGCCAGCAGGTCGGCCATGGCGATTTCCGCCGACCGCCAGGCCAGGATCTCCCGCAGCCTGAGCTGGAAATGGGTGTGCTGCTCGGCGTCCCGACGCGCCAGCGCCGCCCGTATGTCCAGCATGTCGTCCACCAGCGTGATGATGCAGTCGGGACGCCACCGCCGGATGGTGGGTATGTCGATCAACGAAAACTGCCGGCCGCTGGTGTAATAGGTCAGGTGGGTGGACAGCAGGCTGTGGCGCGGGTCCAGGTCCTCCATCTGCTCGGCGATGGCCAGGCCGGCCCGCTGCCATGCGCCCAATTGGTAGCGCGGCCGGAATGCTGCCAGCGTGCTCGCCAGGTCGTCGCCCTGCTGCGCGAAAACGTCCTCCACGCTGGCGGTGAAAAGTTCTCGCGGATCCGGACTGCCCTGCGGATCAGGGTACCCGTGTGTACCGGTGGTGTGGCCGATGTCGCCGTTCGCGCGCAGCCGGTCCAGCAGGTTGGCGACAACGACATCCTTGTTGACGCCGGAGATGCCGGCCAGTAGAGCGCGCATGCCATAACGATGCGCCGTAGGCTCGGATATGTCAAGGCAGCCGAACCAGGGCAACTGTTCAGAGTTGTAAAGATCCTTGGCTGAACCAACACGGATACTCCGGCGAAAGTCGAAGATGCGCCTGCGGCGTGCCGGAATCCAGTAAACGGCCGCCGCAACGCCCCGTCCCTGATTCAGCGAGGCAACTTCCCCGTTGGAGAGACCGGGCCGCCCGGAATCTGCTCGTAGGAAAACGCCGGAATGTCCATGCGGGCGCTGGCGTGCTCAATGGTCAGCGCGCAGAGGCGGCCGGCTGCGTCCAACTCCAACACCGTGTCCTCGCCCAGGTCGCGCGTTTCATCAACCTCGGCTGGATAAAGCTCAATGTACAGGGTATCGGTATCCGCAAAGTACTTGACGTTCATGGCGAAGGTTTTTATATCGATGCGCGGGTGGACGAATACTAACCAGAGAACGCAATGCTAACTTGGATCCCCTGATCAAGGAAATATATTCGCATTGCATCTGTGTAGCTGGGCATCGGGACTCGTTGTACTATCCGGAACAGCTCTTGTCCTGCTGGGGTAAACAGCACACCGAGCATCTGATACGGATCGTTCAATGTTGCAGGCGGATCTGACTTGATTTGCCATAAAATGGCCTGGTGGTACACACGCAATCCCTTTGTCAATGATTCCAGAGGTATCGATCTCTGCGTATCAAACTCGCCGACAATGAGCCTATGATGCGCTAATCTCGCTAATACATCGAATGACAATCCATAATCACGAAGCGAATTCGATCCTGCTTGGCCTAATGAGGGAACTATTATCGGAGATTCACCATCCTGGTAGAAAGCGGCTGAGCACAGTATCTGAAATTCCTCAGCGCGCGCCTTGGTCATATCTCTGGCGACCGTCATAGTATCGTTGGACACGCTGCCGGGAGATTCGAGTTCGCCCTTCATAAGCCGTGCCCAGAGGTTCTGCAAGGTTTCGTCGGAGACATTCGATGCCTCGGAACCCCACCTATACGCAAACTCTGGGTTGAATTTATCCAGATCAACTTTCTCCCAATCCACCACGGAATCGGCCTGTTGCAGTGCGTTAACCACGTTGGTTGCTCGGCGTTCATCCTCTTCCTCAACGGCGCGAGCAAATGCCTCGACGTCCATCGAAAGACCACTGTATCGGGCGATGCTCAGACCCTTTTCGTGCAACTGGTCAATGGCCGCTACGTCAGCATCAAGATTTAGGCGATTTTGCCTACCCTGTGAAAAGGCTGATAGGCCACTCAGCACTCGAACCGCGACCCATTTCATGCTGTCAGATACCGCCCCGGCTATCGCTTTTTCGACCAATTCCGCTACTCCAGACACTGCTTTATTGTATGGTTGTAGGTTACTCCCCTGACACCGCCATCCCCGTCTCCCGCAAGCGCGCCACCAGATAGGCCTGCGGACTGTCTCACTCCGTCCGGTTGAAGTGCGCGCACAGCAGTTGCAGGTTGTTCCCCGTACAGGCGGTCTTGTCGGCGGAGTTCGGCGTCGTCATGGCCCAATTTTAACATGGGCGCACATCTCTCAATGTGGGCGACAATCCAATGACACTTCCCCCTTTCCCTAACCCTTCACCTGTCCGTACCATTTAACCAATGCCCCAAATCCAACCGCCACTCAGGCCGCGAGCCATCCAATGCCCACGTCCAAACACCGTAAACATCGCTCCCCCAAACCCTCCCAAATGCCCGCCAAAACCACCAATATCACCCCCAAAATCGTTCCCGTAGCCCCCATTCAGCCCCACGACCCGCCATCGGTCCTGCTTGAATTAGCGGAAATGAACGGAAATGAGCGGGAAATCGACCTTTCCGACCTTTCTCCTCGCCAGCAGGCCGCCCTTCCCATCGTCGCCGGTTCCCCCACCATCGTCCAGGCCGCCCGCGCCGCCGGTATCGGCGAGTCCACCCTCCGCCGTTGGCTCACCGACCCCGCCTTCAGCAGATGCCTCGCCGAACTCCGCCGTCAATCCGCGAACCTCGCCCGTCAAAAACTCCTGGAACTCACCCCGCTCTGCGTCTCCGTCCTCGCCGACGCCATGCAAAATCCCGACCCGGCCATTCGTCTCCGCGCCGCAAACTACGCCCTCTCCTTCAACCTCCGCGCAGCCGAACTCGAAAATCTCCGCTCCGACCTCGACAGCCTCGAAACCGCCATCGGCCTCCACCAACAACCCTAATGCGTACCGTACCCACTTGGCGCAACCTGTCATTGCGAGCGCCCGCCTTTGGCCGCCCCCACGTCACGCCTCCCGCGCCCTACTCAAATGACCGGAAATGAGCGGGATCTCCAAAATCACCGGCATCCCGCTCACATACCCAATCCCGTTTATCCCGTTCTGGACTTTACGCATTTAGGCTGCGTAGGCCAGGGAAGAAAAGACCACGTGTCGCTGGGTGAGTTGGATTTTAGACATGTGGGATGGTTGGGGCGACATGGCGAAATGCGCAG
>DAOUJD010000080.1:0-13637 GCA_034423115.1 Dehalococcoidia bacterium
TCACCGATGGTCTCGACGCCGAGACGCTGCCATCCAGCAACATCCTTGAGGCAGCTGCCTGAACAACATCAACAAGGATGACGACTTTCCCACCACTTGACGGGACGTAACCCAGGAGGCGGATGGGGGAGGACGACGGCAGTAGGTGGGTGGACTTTGAGGTGGGCAACCGCAGTGAGGTTCCGTTTTTACGGCTGTACGCCCGGCTGCCCGAGGCCGGGCTGTACCGGAGCGACGCCTATTCGGTGTATCTGGGGTGGTTTCCGCCCGACCGGCACGTGGTAGGCAAGGGTGGAGCCGTGAACTGGAACGAAGGGCTGCATTCGGTATGGCGGGGACAGTTGCGGCGGCTAATGCGGCGGACCAAAGGGTACACCAAGAGCATTGAGATGCTGGTGTATTCACTGGCCTTGGTATGCTGGCGACGCTGGGCAAAATTCAATATCCCCGCACGTTAAGAATACCTTATGCAACCCCAGGGCCTTTGCAAAGTTGTGCGATTGAAGTCTATTCGCTCGTCCTGAGCCTGTCGAAGGGCGCGTTCGTGGTTCGACAGGCTCCCGCCGGAGGCGGGACGTTCCGCACCATGAGTGGGACGTGTGGCGACTTTGGAAAAGCCCTGATGCAACCCCGGTGTTGTTTGCAAATAGCATCGATGCGGCGGTGAGCGTCTTTCGATTCTCCCAGAAATCCCCTCTCTCTGCCCTTGCCCACTGCCAGTGACGCTTCCTCCCTTGCGTCCACCCTTCACCCATCTCTACCATGTTTAACTAGCGCCTCAAATCTGTCCCGACACCATCCGGCGAGCCATACTACTGATGCGTGCATTGATAACTAAACCTCGGTACACCACCGTCATTCCCACGAAAGCGGGAATCCAGGACGTCTTTGTAGCAGCGAACTCTGGATTCCGGCACGCCAGAGGCGCATCTGCGACTTTCGCCGGAATGACTGAGTAGTTTAGCTAATCGCTCACGCATCAGTAATGCCCACGTCCTAACACCACAAATCCTCTCACCAACCCGCCAAAACCACCATTATCGCCCCCATTCCGCTCCCATTTACCCCCACGTCCCGCCTCACCCTCTACTCAAATGAACGGAAATGAGAGGAAATGAGCGGGAAATCCGCAAAATCCCGAAAGTCCTGGTTCTGACAATCAACCCCGAGGCAATCCCTTTATGTCCATTTCCCAAATCCGCCGTCGCGTCAACGTCCTCAAGCGCAAGTTCGCCCCCGAACTCGCCATCATCAAGCTCCGCCGCATCGCCGAGTCCGTCGCCGACGATTGGGATCCCGACCAATCCCCTGAACGCGCCGACGTCATCGGGCGCATCGCCAAAGCCTGCTTCCGCCTGCCCACCTTCATCAGGCTCCGCCGCTACCTTGACGACACCCGACGCCAGGAGGACGTCCCTATGCCTGACGAGATCGTCCTCAGCCTGCTCCCCTGGGCCAGCAAAGACCGCTACCGCGCATTCCTCCGCTGGGACCTGCCCGCCCCGTCACGCTAGCCATGCAATCAAACCACCTGAAACGGAACGCTACTTCACCGTGCCGGCATCGGGTCCTACTGGAATAGCTCGCCCACCGAGCGACCCTCGTGGATGCGTTTGATGGCTTCTCCCATCAACGGCGCGATGGACAGGACGGTGAGGTTGGCGGTTTTCTGTGACGAGGTAAGCGGGACGGAGTCCGTCACCACCACTTCTGAAAAAGCGCTCTCGCCGAGCAGCTTGGGCGCCGCCGGCGAGAAAACGGGATGGGTCGCGCAGCAGTAGACCTCGGTTACGCCGGCGTCCAGCAGCGCGTTGGCGGCGTTGACGATGGTGCCGCCGGTGAGGATCTCGTCGTCGAAGGTGAGGGCGCGCATGCCCCGCACGTCGCCGATGACGTTGAGCGTTTCGGAACGGTCATCGTTGCCCGTGCGCCGTTTCTCGATGACGGCGACGGGCACTCCCAGGCGCTCCGCCATGTCGCGGGCGCGCTTGCTGATGCCAAAGTCCACGGCGACCAGCACCAGGTCTTCCAGGCCCTTCTCGAAGAAGTAGTTGGACAGGATGGGTTCGGCGGTGAGTTCATCGACGGGGATGTTGAAGAAACCCTGGATCTGGCCGGCGTGGAGGTCCAGGGTGAGGACGCGATCCGCTCCGGCCGTGGAGATCAGGTCGGCGACCAGCCGGGCCGTGATGGGCACGCGGGGCTGGTCCTTCTTGTCGGTGCGTCCGTAGCCATAGTAGGAGATGACGGCGGTGATGCGCCCGGCCGACGCCCGTTTGCAGGCGTCGATCATGATCAGCAGCTCCATCAGGTTATCGTTGGTGGGAGCCACGGTTGGCTGCACGATGAACACGTCCCGTTCGCGGATGTTTTCGCGGATGCGGACGAAGGTGTTGTCGTTGGCGAACTTGAAAGCCTCGCTTTCGCCCAGGGGGATGCCGAGGTATTTGCAAATATCGTGGGCGAGTTGAGGATGGGCGTTGCCGGAAAACACCTTGAGTTCATTGGCATCAAGCACGGACATTACAGCACCTTTCGCGCAGGGGCGGCGGACGAGGCGGCCAACGGCAAGCCGGCCAAGTTTGCGGACGGGGACGGGTCAACAATGGTAAATGGGCAGGCGTTGGTAGTCAACGGCCGGGCTTTGGGACAACCTCAACATCCCACCCGGTGAGGTTGGAAGCGCACATTCATTACACTGACGGGCCCGTCCGGCGGTCCGGCGCTCTCAAGGCATGGGCCGGCTAGTCGTTTGATAGAATTGAACCCGGAATAAAATGCTGGACCAACGGTGAAGGATTCCAACTGGCTCAAGGAATTGGTGGAGGCCGCGTACATCGGCGCGGTTGTCTTTATCGCTATCCAGCTGGCGGTGGTGAACTTCCGGGTCGAGGGTTCCAGCATGCGGCCCACCCTGCTGCCGGGGCACTACCTGATGGTCAACAAGCTGGTCTATTTTCCCGTGGACACCCATAGGCTCGGCATGATCATCCCGTTCTGGCAGCCCGAGGAGGCCGGCCGGATTTACCTGGGACGGACGCCAAAGCGCGGGGACGTGGTGGTGTTTGACTATCCCGAAGATCCGCAGCGGCAGTTTGTCAAACGGATCATCGGCCAGCCGGGAGAGCGCGTGCAGATCGAAGGCGGCCAGGTCAGCGTCGACGGGGTGCGATTGGACGAAGACTATCTGCGCAGCATTTCGTCCACCAACATGCACCCGGTCCGGTTGGGCGAGGGCGAGTATTTCGTCATGGGAGACAACCGCACGGGCAGCCAGGATTCCCGGCACTGGGGGCCATTGCCGGCCGACCACATTATCGGCAAGGTGTGGGCGATTTACTGGCCCCGGTCGGCGTGGGGCTTCCCGCAGTAGCCGGTCAGGTTTCGGTAGCGTACTCGGGGACCTCGTGTCGGATGATAGTTACGCCCAGTTCGAGAGCAGCGTCATCCATATCCCCCGGCCAATCGTGATGAGTGACCAGGTACGGGTCTGATGGAACGTTGGTGACTTTGGCGATTAACCGGGCGCGCCGGGCGGAGTTTTCCAAGTCTTGGCGGTTGAAAGTGATGGAGGCCTCGACGACGGCGAAGTTTTCGGTTTCACTATCGTCATGCGCCGCGCGGGCGATGATGTCAGGTTGGTAGCTATCCAGAAGCTCTTCGCGGGAAATCAGGCCGTCCTGGCGGGCCCGGACAAACGCATCCTTGATCTTTTCCCGGTCGGCGAGTACGGCAACCGCAATATACCCGTCCAATATGGGAATGATTTCCTCGGCACACTGGCGTTCATATGATTCTCCCCGGAATCGGCCAAAGTCTCCGCGTAGAGAATCGACTTGCCCCCGAACGTACCGAATGTCCTCTTCCATGGCGGGGATGCGCGCAACAGATTCCTCTACTGACGTAAGCCGTTCCTCGATGACGGGGATGCGCGCAACCGACTCCTCTACTGACGTAAGCCGCTCCTCGATGACGGGGATGCGTTGCGTCGCTTCCTCGACCGACGCAAGCCGCTCCTCCATCACGCCCATCCGGTTCTCCACCACGCCCATGCGCTCGAGGATCAGTTTGATGTTGTCGGAGTTCTCTCTGATCGCGGCCAGCAGTTCGTCGAAATCGTCGGCAGCGAGAAAGCGGAGCAGAGGGCGGCGTATACGTGGGTACTGCCGCACTTCCTCGATGATGCGACGAACGATCTCCGCCTCGGGAGGGATGAGGTCAAGAAGTTGGGTGTCGTCGGGCGTGGTCATGTCCGTAGTCCGGTCAAGGAAACCTTGACGCCACCACAAATGTTAGCACAACGTTGGCGAAGCCACCCCGAGCATCACAGAATTATCCCGTCGTCGGCGTTCAGCATGGCCGCGCGGAGCATTGGAACGGGCGGTGCGCCCCAGGCGAGCGCAGTGTCGTGGAACCGGCGGAGGGTGTATTCGCTGCCCTCCTGTCGCCGCCAGTCCTGCCGGAGTTTGAGCAGCATCAACTTGCCCAGCGTGTAGTTGAGGTAGCCCGGGTCGAAGGTGCCGCGCAGGGCTTCCTGGCGGGCGGGGTGTTCCTCCATGTAGGCGTGGGCCTGGAAGAAACCGGTGGCCTCATCAGGGGTCATGCTTTGGGTGTGCATGCCCAGCGAGCACAGGTAGCGGCAGTTGCGGACCAAGGCTTCGAGTAACTGGGTTAACCACAGGGCCGGATTGTCGCGCCCGTACTCGGTTTCCAGCATCATCTCCTCGGTGTAGTGGGCCCAGCCCTCTGTGAAGGCGTAGGAGGTGGCAACCCGGTTGATCAGCGGCAGGTCGCGTCCGCGCTGGGCGTGCCCGTGCCGGTTGTGCAGGTTATGCACATAGTGGCCGGGGTACACCTCGTGGATGCTGATGATTTCCAGGGTGTGGTAGTTGAAGTTGCTGAGCCACTCCTCCTGCTGGCGAGGCGTCCAATCGGGTTCCACCGGCGTCACGTAGTAGAACGCCTCCGTAGCCACCTCCTCCAGGCCGCCGGGGGAGTCCATGGCGGCAAAGGCATAGCGCATGTAGGATGGCGTCTCCGTGACCTGACAGCGTTCCTCGGAGGGCAGGCCGATGATGTCGTGGTCGATGAGAGCCTGCCGGATGTCTTCCAGCATGTCGCGGGTGTCGGGTATCAGTCCCTCGGCGGTGGGGTGGCTGGCGCTGACCAACGCCACGGCCTCGCGGATGGACTTGCCGGGTGAACTTTGCTGGGACAGGACACGGGCGGCGGCTTCGTCCAGCCGGCGGAGGTTCTGTTCCAGGTTGGCTTGGCCGATGGACAGGATGTCGGAGAGGGGGGTGTCCACCGCCTCGCCCACGGACAGCATGCGTTGGTACAACTGGGAACCGATGGCGAAATCAGGGCGGGCCTGGCGCGCCTGGAGCCGGTCGGCGAATGCGTCCACCGCCCGGGCGGCGGTTTCACGTGCCGCGTTGAAATCGGCAGCCACGTCGGGAGCGATGGCGGCGCATTGGGTGGCGGCGTCCGACAATCCGGTGCGGTAGAACGACGCCATGCCCCGGTAGGCTCGGACGGCGGCGGCGCGAACCGGCTCGCCAAGCTCCGAGTCTGTGAGGGAGTCCAGGACGGCGATGAAGTCGTGAGCCTGCCGCAATATGGCGGTTGCAGATCGCAGGCGGTCCGGCAGGGGCGCGTAATCGCGCTGCACGTAGCTGCCCACGCCCAGGTACCCCACCTGCCGCTGCGGGTTGTTTTCCAGCGTCCGCATCTCCTCCAGGTTGAAAAGCTCCCGGCGCAGGAACATTTCCAGCAATCGGCAGGATAGCCGATCCATGCGGACGTCGCCATCCGATGCGCCGTTAGACTCCGAATCGGTGGGCAGGGCCGACAACTGGGCGAGGGTTTGGTGGATCTGCTCGACGCGGCGGCGAATCCGGCCGGCGGAAAAGTCAGGCAGGAGTCCATCGTACTCGTGCCGGCCAATGCGGCTGCCGGCGGTGGGCATGAAGTCCCAGTGTTCGCGGATGGCGCGTTGGGCGAGGGTGTCGACGGCTTGGTTCATGGCAATCATCCCTCTTGCCGATTTTCCAATTGCGCCTCCAGTTGACGGATACGGGCTTCGGCGGCAATGCGCGCCACCCGTTCAGCATCGCGCTCCTGTTCCAGCTCTTGACGCCCCTGTATCAGTTCTTGCTGTTCCTGCAACAGCTCCTGCCGGTTGGGCAGGAACTGTCCGGTAGTCGGGTCCAAAAACCGGAACCATCCTACCCGGCCGTGCAGTTCCAACCCCAACAGCGGGCTGAACCCCCGGCACTCCCCACGCTCCCCGTCCACCGCAACCGCGATGGGCTGATACTGCCCGTCCTCCAGCCGATAACCCTGCAACAGCGGCGTGAACAGTCCGCCTTCCGGGTCGTAGCGCCAGTATTCCTGCACGCCCCAGCTTTCGTACAGTCGGTGCTTGAACCCGCCGTCATTACGGTAAGTGCTGCTGGACGCTATCTCCATGGCAAAGGTCGGGACTTCGTGCTCCAGCCATAAAAAGTAGGAACGGCGCAACGCGCTGCCCACGTTGGGAATAATGTACACGTCCGGGGCCACGCTGACCCGGGGATTGCCCGGCTCATAGTAGATGAACATCTGGCTGGCGACCAGGGTCGTGGGGTCATCCAGCCAAGTTTCCAGCGCGCTTTGCATATACGCCTGGGGGACAAATTGATACATTGACTTTACCGGCAGCGCGTCGGGCCCGTAAGGGTAATCAATACCGTCATCCGGCTCCGGCGGGCGGGCGAGTGGGGATTTGGCGGTTGCGGGCGTAGTCATAAGTCCGCTCCGGGAGCAAGAGTGGGCGCGGCTGGAGAGGGATTCCGCGGCGCCAAGCGACGAGGCTTATTATACGCTATGCCCCGGACGATTCGGGAATTGCGCCGGTGGCAGCGCGGTTTCTCAAAGCGGCAGCGGATATTGCCGGCGGGAAAATCGGGCAGAAATCTCAGCGTTCGCGGATTGCGCGGTCGGCTAGCGCATCAACGGCGGTGGTCATGGATAGGCTCAGGGGCGGTGGGCTGATGACGGTTGGTTCAGGGTGCGCGCTGCTGTCGGAGTTCGGCTTCCAGTTCCAGCACGCGGGCTTCCGCCCGCTGGCGAGCGGTCCGTTCGTCGGCCAGGGTGGTGATGGGACTTGAGGTTGCCGGGTCTATCCACAGCAATTGCCCAGCTCTCCAGGCCAGGTACAAGTCCAACGCCGCGCTGTACCCCCGCCATTCATCATTGCTTATCCGCGCCACGTCGATGGGTTGGTACCGGCCATCCACCAAGCGGTCTCCAGCCAGACGCTCGCCGTGATGCTCCCCAGTACGGTCAAACCGCCAATATTCCGTGACGCCCCAGGATTCGTAGTCATCGCGCTTTGGCTCAACGTCCTGGTCGCCAGTAGTGGGCGACGCGATTTCCAGCACGAAGTCCGGCGGCTTGCCCTGTTCGGCGATGACGTAGGCGTTGCGGGCATAGTAAGCGGCGGCGTCCACGTCGAAGGCGATGTAGAGGTCGGGAACGCGGCGTTCCGACTGGGGCGTATGCAGATCGGGCTGTAGGTAAAGTTCGCCGCCGATGACGGTGGTGTCGGGATTGCCGAAGTGGTCGGTGAGGTAGGCAACGCTGCCGGTTTTGCTGAGGTGGATGAAGCTGGTCATGTCGTCGGGATGTCGTTCCGGCGGGTCGGGGATGCGGACGAAGGCCGGGTCAGCGGTTGTGGCAGGGGAAGCCGACTGCGATTTGGCGGTGGTCATGTCGCACCTCGTGGCGCGGGCGTTGGATGGTGACACGCATCAGGGGCGACCGGAGAGTCGCCCCTGATGCGTGTGCGGTGGTAAGGTCAGGCGACCAGTTCGCTGATGAGGAACTTGGGTTCGATGTCGGTGAAGTTTTTGACGTCGCCGACCAGTTCGCGACCGTGGGTCTTGAAGCCTTCGTGGACGCCGTCAACGTCGTTGAAGAGCAGGTAGCCGACGGCTACGTACATGGGCGGCGCGTTGGGGTCGGTGTCGGAGATGCCCTGCTCAACGTTGTAGTAGCGCATGCCGAAGGGGGTCAGGCGCTCCTGCACCAGGGGCATGTGGGTGTTGACGTAGTAGTCCATGTTGAAGGACTTGCCTTCCTCGTTGCCATAGAAAACGGTTACCTTGATCATTGGTGGGCCTCCTGATGTATGGGGGTGTGTACCCCAGGTTGTAGGGGCGAATAATTATTCGCCCCTACGGGTCATGCGGATACGGTGGCGTTCCTAGCTAATGATAGACGTTGAGGCCGGCGCCGCCGCCGGCTGCGATGGTCTCGCCGCTGATGGCGATGCTGCGGGGCGAGGCGAAGAAGGCCACCACCCACGCCAGTTCCTCGGCGTCCACGATGCGGCGCGTGGAGTTGCCCGCGGCGGCGCGGCGCTCGATCTCCTCGACCGTCGTGCCCTCACGCTCGGCCTGCTCGGCGTACATGGGGCCGCTGCGCTCGGTGCGTGTGGTGCCGGGATGGACCAGGTTGACGCAGACGCCGGAACCGCCCAACTCCTCGGCGAGGTACTTGGTGAGGTTGGACAGGCCGGAGTTGCGGACGCCGGCGCTGAGGTTGCCGGCGCCACGACGGGCGGAGAGTCCGCCGACGTTGACGATGCGGCCCCAGCCCTGCTGCTGCATGTAGGGGGCCACGGCGCGGGCGCAGCGAAGGTAGCCCATGACCTTGGTGTCAAGGTCGAGCATCACGTCCTCGTCGCGGATTTCGTCGAGGGCGCCGCGGGCCAATCCGCCGGGCGCGGCGGCGTTGTTCACCAGGATGTCGATGCGACCGCCCATTGTATCGGCGGCGGCGGCAACCATGGCGTTGACCTGCTCGGTGCTGGTCATATCGGCGACGATGGGGGTTACCGAACCACCCGTATCGGCGGCCACCTCTTCGGCGGCGGTGGAGAGCGTGTCGGAGTAGCGTCCGGTGATGACCACGCTGCACCCGTCGGCGGCCAGCACGCGGGCGACGGCTTTGCCGATGCCGCGACTGCCTCCGGTTACGATCGCGCTTTTACCGTTGAGTTCAAGATCCATGCGCCAAGAGCCCTCCAGGTTGAGTTGGCGGCATTGTACACCACAGCGGCAAACGCGTAGGGGGCAAGGGAAGACCATGCGTCGGCCCGCTCGTGGTGAGCTTGTCGAACCATGGACTTTCGGGTGAGCATCCTTCGACAGGCTCAGGTGATCCTTCGACGGGCTCAGGATGAGCGGCAGCTAAAAGAACGACGCGGCATTGCGATTTCCCAAATGTGTAGGGGCGACGCATGCGTCGCCCCTACCGAGAGATTGCCGAACCGATGAGGGAGTCTATCCAACCTGAACGGTGGCGCCGGCTTCCTCCAGCTTGCCCTTGATGCTGTCGGCCTCTTCCTTGTTGACGCCTTCCTTGACGCGGGTGGGCGCGGACTCAACGAGTTCTTTGGCTTCGCGGAGGCCGAGGTCGGTGACTTCGCGGACGGCCTTGATGACGTTGATCTTGTTGGCGCCGAAGTCGGCCAGGGTGATGGTGAATTCGGTCTGATCTTCGACAGCCGCGGACGGAGCGTCGTCGGTCACGACACCGGCGGCGGGCGCAGCGGCCACGGCCATAGGCGCGGCGGCGGACACGCCGAATTCTTCCTCAATGGCCTTGACCAGGTCGGCCAGGTCCATAACGCTCATGTTCTTGATGGCGTCCAATACTTCCTGATTCACTGCCATGGTATTTGCCTCCTGTTTTTGCTTGCGTTTGTTGTGCGGGAGATGATCGGTTATTCGTCGGCTGCGACAGCTTCGGGCTGCGCTTCTTCGGCTTGTACTTCCTCGGGTTGCGCGTCCTCGGCCGGCGTGTCCTCGTCTTGCGCGTCCGCGGGCTGCATTTGGTCTATCCGCGCCTGGAGCGCGTACGCAAGGCCGGCGATGGTGCCGTTGAGCACGCTGGCCAAAGCGTAGAGCGGGCCCTGCATGTTGCCCAGCAGTTGGGCCACCAGCACGGGCTGGGGCGGCAACGACGCCAGGCGAGTCACCTCGGCCGTATCCATCGCGGGGCCACTACCGACCACCGCGCCGTTGATCTGCAATGTGCCGTCTGCCCTGGCGGCATCGGCGACCGCTTTGGCAATCACGGCAGCGTCATCGTAGCCAAGGGCGATGGCGGTCTGGCCGGTGACGACGTCCTTGAGCTGGGGCACGTTTGCGCCGTCGGCGGCGAGGTTCAGCAGGTTGTTCTTGATGACGATGAATTCAACGCCGCCTTCGCGCATGCGCCGGCGGAGGTTGACCATCTGGTTTACGCCGATACCCGTGCAGCCGGTGGAGATTACGATGGAGCAGTTCTCCAACTTTTCTCGCAGCTCAGCTACCCGGTCAACTTTTGCCTGGGTTGGCAATGTTATCCTCCTCGTTTTCAGATTTCAGTCGGGGTTTGGCGAGGTAAGGCAAGCAAAAACCCCGCGCTTTGAGACTTAGACGCGGGGCACACATCCCCGTGGGGACGCATCATGCAACCTCTCACCTCGGCGGGCGGCGCTGGCGCACCATTACCCCGTGTCAGGGACCCGCTGTCTCAAGCGTTTGATGTGGTATTCAACTGTGCGATCAGCGTACCACCGGTGTGGTGAAAAGGCAAGGCGGATGATCGTGGGGTGTTGTTAACGTGCGCGGGAAATGGAATTTAGCCATCCTTGCCAGCAGACCAGCGCCAGGGAATAGACCAGCATCTCTATGCTTTTGGTGTATCCCTTGGTCCGCCGCATTAGCCGCCGCAACTGTCCCCGCCATACCGAGTGCAGTCCTTCGTTCCAGTTCACGGCTCCACCCTTGCCGATGACATGGCGCTCCGGCGGAAACCACCCCAGGTATACCGAATAAGCATCACTGCGATACAACCCCGCTTCCGGGAGCCGTGCATACAAGCGCAGGAAAGGCCCTTCACTACGATCTCCCACCTCGAAATCCACCCAGCGCCGACCGTCAGCTTCGGAGACTACCGCCGTCCAAATCCACCACTCCTCCCTCCCCGCCCCGTGCCGTGCCGGGTCCCCCGATAGGTCCACATCTCGTCTCAGGCCACCACCGCAGCCGGCTGGCGGCCCGCCAGGCCCTGGATGCGTCCTTCCACCCTTTCCCGTAAACGGTTCAGCGCTTGCCGTCCCCTTTTTTGACCCAGCCCTGCACCGCCGGAACGCTGTACCCCAACACCCGACCAATGCCGCTGAGAGTATTGCCCTCCAGGCACGGCTCAATCCCCCGCTCCTTCACCGCCGAACCAGGACGACGATAGGCCCCCGCTGGCACGTAACGCCGCCGACCATCCCCGCAACTGTAAGCCTGTTTCCCGTTGGAAAACCCGTCCTTGCGTCCGCCTGCGGCGGATTGGAACCGCAATCGGGACAACGCACATCGTGACGATACGTCCGCCCTGGAGCCATTTCTACACCTCCCAGAAATCGGATCCGCCACCATCATAAATCCTATATCTGCTTATGGTAATAATGCCGATCAGTCGGTGGTACAGGGCAGCCGGGACTTTCCATATTTCCGGTTCTGCGTCGGACAGTAAAAACCCTCGGATGCCAGCCACAGGTGGCGGCGCACCAACGCGATGGCATCCACGAAAGTTGGAAACGGCTTGGCATACCAGGCCGAGGTGCGGTGACTCATGGGCAGTTGTTCCTGCATCAAGCGAGCGGCCAGGGTGGTCCAGGAGAAAAGCCCCATCAGGATTGGCGTGGTGCGGGCGATGGCGCGGTCGGACCACTGGCTTTGGGTCTCCACGCCCAGGTGAGCGCGCACTTCCTGGAAGGTGACCTCTCCGCCAAAGGCGGACCAGCGCAGCACAAACCATTCCAGAATCTGCGCCGGTTCCACGGCCAGGTCAGTGCACAGCAGAGCCTGTGTGGCGAATTCGCCTTGGGGGACTCGAACCAAGACCCAGTGCACGGGCACGGGCGGCTTGCCCGAACGATACCAGACCATCGTTTGTGAGGTGAGCTCCACCGTGCGGGTCGTGCCGTCGTACCAAGCCACCGCGGCGGTGGCCCAGGACTGACCGGGATGGTCGACGAGTGATTTCAGCGCGGGCAGGCGCCGTCCTTTCAGCGGGGGCTGACCGTTCCGGCTCGGTCGACGTGGTGGCGCCGGTTCATAGAGGGCGGCGTCCAAGCGCAAACGGGCGATGAGGGTAACGGGTTGGGCCAACGATTGGCAGCAGTGAGCAGGTCGAGGACGGCGTAGCCGCCGCCCACCAGCACCAGAGGGCACTCGGGCAGCCAGCGGCGTCCGACCCAGGCGGACAGGATCATCTGCCGAGCCCAGTCGGTTCCGCCCATGGCGGATTGTGGCCGCGTCCGCGCTGCCGGTGGTAGCGCGCCGAAGGCGCCAGCACGGTGAGAAAGGGCAAGGCCCAATAGCGTCCCGCCCAGCGGACCTGGCCCATCCACATCAGGGAGATCCAGCGTCTGCCTGTGGCGGACTGGCCTTGACCGTATGATTGAGGCTGGAGCGCACCGCGTCCCGGTAGACCACCAACGCGTTGATCCGTGGACATTGGCGGCTCTCCAGGGTCTCGTCGATGCCAAAGATCAACGGGCTATCGCATTGATTCAAGTGGAGGTGTCAGGGGCGCAGCAAAGTTGGGCCGGCCGGGCGGAATAAAACTGGACTACCGGGGTGATGCCTGATGGCCCAGACGGCCCGGTGTGGGGTGGGGCCCCCCGCATTGACGACGGTCCAGCATTGGCATCTGCGGGGCGCTAACCGGCGGATGATCGGTCTGGCGCTGGTGCCGCAGTGGCACCCCGCCGGCTGCCCCTGAGGCGGTAGCTCTCGCCGTTCATCTCCAGGATGTGCACGTGTGGGTGAGACGATCCAGCAACGCGCCGGTGAGCCGTTCCGACCCGAAGACCTCGGTCCACTCGCCGAAGGGCAGGTTGGTGGTCACCAGGATGGAGCCCCGCTCGTAGCGCTGGCTGAAGACCTCGAAGAGGAGTTCCGCCCCGGTGTGGGACAGGGGCACGAAGCCAATCTCGTCGATGATGAGGAGTTTGAGCCGAGCCAGTTGGCGCTGCAGGTTGAGCATCCGGCGCCGTCCCTGGCTTCCACGAGTTCATTGACCAGGGCCGCGGCGGTGGTGAAACCCACGGACATTCCCCGCTGGCAGGCGGCGACGCCCAGGCCCAGGGCGACGTGGGTCTTGCCGGTGCCGCTGTTGCCGATGGCGATGACGTTTTCACCCCGCTCGACGTACTCGCACCGGCCCATTGCATGACCAGTGGCTGGTTTACCGAGGAAATGGTAGAGAAGTCGAAGGCGTCCAGTCCCTTGGTAGCAGGGAAACGGGCAGCGCGGACCCGGCGCTGTACCAGGCGCTGGTGTAGGTCGGTGAGTTCCAGTTCGGAGAGGCGCAGCAGGTGGTCGGGGTGGCTGACACCCTCGGCGGCACACTGGGTAGCCAGCTTCCCGTACTAGCTCAGGAAGGAGGGCAGGCGCCTACAAGTTTATTGAGGGTTCCTCGTAATCCTTTAGCTTGTTGTAGATTTGAAGCCGGTGATGGTAGGACTCCAAAACTATGATCCGGTCGTCTGCGTCAACGTTGACAGCCACTGGCCGCCGGAACCGCCATTCAGGCTCCAGATC
>DAOUJD010000081.1:0-21135 GCA_034423115.1 Dehalococcoidia bacterium
AGATATCGTCCTAGGCTTCCGTGTCCTCGCGGGTAGCCGGCCAATGATACCGGGGCAGCGCGAGCACGGGGCGGTGGTAACACCCGCTGGGTTCCGGGAGCTTGGCCGGGGAAGAGGCCGACTCTAGGCTCCTTGGGAACCTTATTCTGCTTTTGGGTAACCGACAGGCCGTTGAGCGACCCGAACCTTTTTGACACCTCGCCATGTTGGTAGTTTGGTGGCTGCCGCTGCATGCGATGCGGCGACCCCGTTCGGTTCTCGAGTGCCGAGCGGGGAACCTGACATGGTTAGGATAGAACGCGGGTGCGACTTGGAGCAACGAGCGGGTGTCGCTGTCGGGAAATCAAATTTTCATGGATGCATCTGCCAAAGGCGGACCTGCGGCGGGATGGACTGGATAACGGGATGGGATTGAGGGCTCATCCTACGGCGGCACAGGATGAGCGATCTATCCACCCGCCGAGCAATAATCGAATGTCTCTGCCGGTGAGTCAGGGCCATTCCAAAGTTACGTGATCTTCTGGCATCCGCTCGTCCTGAGCCTGTCGAAGGACGCGCTCGTGGTTCGACAGGCTCCCGCCGGAGGCGGACGTGCCGCACCATGAGCGGGACGCATGGAGACTTTGAAAAGGCCCTGCCGGCGCGTCTACCTTGCTTGACACTGGTGCGGGCACTCACTACGCTGGCCGGAGCCGGCCGCGCGTCGTCCGGCGACCGTACTCGACCAAACGCTTCGGAGGGAACCTTGCGATGGCTACGTACGATCTGATTATCAAGGGCGGCACTGTGATCGATCCGACGGAGGGGTTGCATGGCGTCTTCGACGTTGGCATCGCCGCCGGCAAAATCTCCAGTGTCGCCGCCGACCTTCCGGCCGATGACGCAGACCGTGTCGTCGAGGTCAACGGCCGATACGTCATCCCCGGTCTCATCGACCTCCATACCCACGTCTACGAAGGCGTCAATGGCAATGGCGTGAATGCCGACCTCGGCGGCGTCCGCGCCGGCGTGACCACCATGGTGGACGCCGGCAGCAGCGGCTGCGACACCTACGGTGGATTCCCGGCGCACATCATCCCCAACAACCACACCGAAATCATTCCTTTCCTCCACATCTGCCGCACTGGGCTGGCGACCACGCCCGACATATTCGCCCCCAGCAGCATCGACCTTGAGCGCACCATCCAGGTCGTTGAAGAGAGCAACGGCGTCATCCGCGGTATCAAGGCCCGGATGGTGTCCCCCGCCCTGGAGATCATGGGCATGGAGATGCCTCGCCAGGCCAAGCGCGCCGCCAGGGAAGCCGGCGTACCCCTGATGGTCCACATCGGAGATACCGAAAAACGTTACCCCGCCGAGGTCATCCGGGAGTTGCTGCCCATCATGGAACCCGGCGACATCGTTACCCACTTTTTCACCGCCAATCCCGGCGGAGTGCTGGACAGTGATGGCAACCTCGTCCCCGAATCCCGCGAAGCCCACGAACGTGGCGTCTGGCTCGACACTGCCCACGGTCGCGCCAACTTCAGCTTCGACATCGGCGAGCGCGTGCTCGATCAGGGCGTCGAACCCCACTGCATCAGCACCGACCTTACCCTCCCCGGGCGCATCCGCACCGTCCACAGCATGACCGAGATGATGACCCGCTTCCTGGCCATGGGCTTCACCCTGGACCGCGTGGTGGAGATGTGCACCATCAACCCCGCCCGCGCCATCGGCGAAGAGGACCGCCTTGGCAGCCTCGCAGTTGGCAAGCAGGCTGACGTGTCCGTGCTGGACATCGAGGACGGCGATTGGGTCGTGTACGACGTGCTGGGCAACGGCCGGAAGTCCGAGCGGGCCGTCGTTCCGGTATTGTCCGTCAAACGCGGCGAGGTATTCGAGGCCGGTTGGGGCCCCCGTCCGTGGGGCTGGACGCCGGACAGCGCGTAGAAACGACTACATCACAGCGGTCAAAATCAACAGGATTGTACTGAATGAGCTTGAAAGATCTCACGGGCACCAAAGGCAGTTGCACAACCAGAGAGGATATCAAGATGGTTGAAGTCATACTGAGTTCGCCCCGCGGTTTCTGCGCCGGTGTCGTGCGGGCCATCGACGTCGTTGAAGAGTGTCTGGAACGCTTCGGCCCGCCCGTGTACGTCAAGCACCAGATCGTCCACAACCCTTATGTCGTAGCCGAGCTGGAACGCAAGGGCGCCATCACCGTCGAGGAAGTCGACGAGGTACCGGAAGGCTCCCTCGTCGTTTTCTCCGCCCACGGCTCTCCGCCGGAGGATTTCGAGCGCGCCAACGAACGCAACCTCCGCGTCATCGACGCCGTGTGTCCCCTGGTTACCCGCGTCCACAACGAGGCCAAAAAGTACCATCGGGAGGGTAAGCGCGTCCTGCTGGTGGGACATCAAGGGCATCAGGAAGTCCGTGGCACCATGGGACAGGCGCCGATGACGCTGATCAACGATACCTCCCCGCTGGCTGAGCAGGACGTCAGCGCCGACATCGATTGGCCCGCCGATACCGAGGTCGCCGTCATCACCCAGACCACCCTGTCTGTCGGGGATACCGGCAACGCCATCGGCGCAATCCAAGAACGTTTCCCCGGCGCAGTGGTGCGCAACGACATCTGCTACGCCACAACCAACCGGCAGGACGCCGTAACCCAGATGGCCGGCCTTGTCGACGTCGTTCTGGTCATCGGCGCGCAGAACTCGTCCAACTGCAATCGCCTTCGGGAAGTCGCGGAAGCCAACGGTACGCCGGCTTACCTCATAAACGGACCCGGCGAAATCGATCCCGACTGGCTGGTGGGATGTCGCCGCGCCGGAGTAACGTCAGGCGCATCGACGCCGGAGGTGCTGGTCGAAGCCGTAATCGAATCCCTGCGGCCCGAGCGCGTGACCCTGCTGGAGGGCGCGGAGGAAGACATCACCTTCACCTTGCCCCGGGAGTTGCGGTAAGCGTGTTATTCAATCTCCGAAGCTGCTGGTTCGATGGCAATAAGTTCTTGCAGGAAGTCATACGGTTTCGGCAGGGCGGCCAGCGGCCAGTCTTTAATAAGAGCCACCGGATAAAATTTCCCTCGGCTGTCGGGCCGTAAGTTGGCGTACCTCCCGCGTTGGTGTGGCTCCCTTTGAAAGTATTGATACACCTCGAACCGCAGGTCGTCCAAATTGAGGATGTACGCCCAATCACAGGCGATGTCTGATTCAATCAGATGGCTGTCGTCGGCCATTTCGTCCTGTTCAAGCAAATCGCGCAAGCTGCCGGCAAAAATCCAATCCCGTTGCAGCCAATCGGGTTCGAACAGTTGCAATGCCCTGCTTTTGGCTTGTAATTCGTCAATGCCCCAATCCGACAGCATACCTGTGATTTCAGTAATCAGAGTGCATCCCATCACTGAAGGGCTGGAAACGTACTTGCGCCTGGTGAGTTTGTCTTGTGCGTCAATCCGCACGCCGTAAAGGCTCCACCTCGCCATCATTCTCCCCCTTCTGTTGATGTATATTGTACTTACCCGGATCCTTGTTCTACCACTCCGCCCGCGGCGGCCTCTCCATCAGTTCGGGGATACACTCCGCCGCTGGCAGCCCATCGAACAATACCCGCGACATCAAGCGGGTGATTGGCATATCTACGTCCAGCTTTTCCGCCATCTCCAGCGCCGCCACCGTGGTGTTCACCCCCTCCGCCACCGCGTCCATGCCGGCCAGAATCTCGGGCAGCGTCCTCCCCTTCGCCAGTTCCTCGCCAACCCGCCGGTTGCGACTCAACGGGCTGCTGCAGGTCGCCACCACGTCGCCCAAACCCGCCAACCCCGCAAACGTCATCAGCTGAGCGCCCGCGGCAATACCCAGCCGTCCGATCTCGCTCAACCCGCGCGTTACCAGCGCCGCCTTCGCGTTATCCCCCGCGCCCAGTCCGTCCGCCATCCCGGCCGCGATGGCGATAATGTTTTTCAGGGAGCCGCCCATCTCCACGCCCACCACGTCGTCGCTGGTGTAAACGCGAAACGCCGGCGACATCAGCGTGTCTTGAACCAACTGTCGCGCCGCCTCGTCGGGCGCCGCCACTACGGTCAATGCCGGTTTTCCCGCAATCACCTCGCCGGCCAAATTGGGCCCCGACAACACTGCGAATTTTTCCGACGGGTGATCGGGCAATTCTTGCGCCAACACCTCGCTCATCCGCAACCCCGCCGGCAGCTCGAGACCCTTGGTGACGCTGAGCACCACCGCGTCCGCCGGCAGGTGTGCCGCTATGCGCCGTATATTGTCCCGGAATCGGTCTGATGGAACGGCAACGACCACCAACCGGACGGACGACATCGCCTGCTCAACGGTGGCCTCGGGGGATAAGGTGTGCGGAAAAGCGACCCCCGGCAACCGCCTCGCATGTTCCCCTGCGCTCCCCAACTCATCCGCCTCGTCCTTGGTACGACACAGCAGGCTTACCGGAGCACCGCCGCGGGCTGCCAGCACCGCCAACGTGGTACCCCAGGTGGTCGTGCCCACCACAGCGGTTGTCAACGGGTCGTGGTTCGTTGAAAAGGTCAAAACGCACATTAATGGGCCGGCGACTTACAGCCGCCGGCCCGAATTGCGCCGGAAATTGCGGACTAGTTGTCCGAACCCTGCTTCGTCTCGAAGTGCGGCATCACGTCCCTGGCGAACCACTCCAATTGGTCCATGGACGCGCTGGTCGGCATTCCCATGTTGGTCACGCCGATGTTGACCTCCTCAAGACCCGGGTACTTCTCCTGCACTTCCATCAACTGCTCGGTGATGCGCTCTGGGGGCCCGACCAGGTACTGGCCGGCCGCCACCGACTCTTCGATGGTGGGCATCTTCAGACCCTGCGGCACCGGACGGCCAAAGGCGTTCAGCGCGTCCAGTTGCTCCTGGCTCAGGCCGGCAATGAACCCCAGCGGTCCGAACATCTTGACCCGTTCTTCCATCCACAGGCGGGCCTGATCCATGGCCTCTTTTTCGGAGTTGGCAATCTGCACCGAGTATCCGACGGCCAAGCCTTCGCCCAGTTGCCATTCCTTGCCGTGCTCGGCGTGGATCGCCTGCCACCGGTGAATCACGTCGTCGCTGGCGCCACCGGTCGCCGCGCCGCCGCCGATGATGCCCTTGATTCCCCACTTGGCCATGAAGTTGATGGCCCGGTCGCTGGCCGACACCACCGGCTGCCACCATTCGACCTCGTACTTGGGCCGAGGCACCAGCGTGATCTCCTCCAAATCATAGCCCCGGTAGGGCACGTTCGGCGGAATGTTGTAGTGCTTGCCGTGGTGCGAGAAGCTGCGCTGGTTGAACGCCTTCCAGATGACCTCAACCTGCTCCTCGAACAGTTCGCGGTTGGCGTTCTGGTCCATGATCGGCGCGCCGAACGACTCCACCTCGCGGGTATGGTACCCACGACCTACGCCGAAACGCACCCGCCCGTCGGTCAGCCAGTCGGCGGTGGCATAGTCTTCGGCCAGGCGCAGGGGGTTCCACATCGGGTTGATGTTGAAGCCGCAGCCGAACCGCAGCTTCTCGGTCAGGTGCGCCAGGTGCACCCACAGCATCAGCAGGTTGGGAATGACCTCGTACCCTTCCCGCTGGAAGTGGTGCTCTGCCGCCCAGAACGTGTCATACCCCAAGCGGTCCATGGCGATCGCGATCTGTTCGGCCTTTTCAATGCCGCCGCCGGCCAGTTCTTCGTCCGATAGCCAGCGGTCGTTGGCCGGGGTGCCCTGATAGCCGGGGTTGTCCATGTCGACGTTGCCGGCCCAGAGGCTGCCAAACTTCGTAATCATCTAACGGATTCCTCCTTGTGTCGCCCGGTGCTCCGGACTCAACTGTTCACCAAGTGCAGACATGGTAGCGGGTTTTACAAACTCTGTCAGCCTTGACTGTAATTCCGTGTCTAATTGCCGCCGTTCTCGCCGCCGTGAGGGTCGCCACTGCCGTCGGGCGGTTCCAGAGTGTCGGTCAGTGGCGCAAGGGGCAATCCGTCCTCGCCGTGGCGGTGCAGCGCAAAACGCCCCAGCATACGGCGGTTGGTTATGATCTCCGCGCGGTTGGCTTGAAAGTCAAGTTTCAATTCCGTGCGTAGATCAGCCATATCCCCCTTCAACTCGGCGCGCAGGTCGGCCATGTCCCCTTTCAACTCGGCGCGCAGGTCGGCTATGTCCCCCTTCAACTCGGCGCGCAGGTCGGCTATGTCCCCCTTCAACTCAGCGCGCAGGTCGCCTATGTCCCCCTTCAGTTCCGACCGGACGTTGGCGATATCTCCTTTGAGTTCGTTCTTGGCGCCTGTGCTGCTCACCCTTATCAGAGACCCCAAAGCGACGAAAAGCGCAATGGCGGTGGCGATGATCGTCCATTCAGTGGTTCCCATGATGATATTCTTGGTTCGTATGCCGGTCGGACACTGCGGCCGCAAACTCTACCGCAAGCCGCGGAAAAACTCCCGCATATCGGCCACCAACTCGGTCGGCTTTTCCAACGCCGCGAAGTGCCCGCCACTGTCCATCTCGGTCCACCGCTGCACGTTGTATGTGCGCTCCGCCCACGACCGCGGCGGCGTGGACAGTTCTTTCGGGAACACCGCAATGGCGCATGGCACGTCGATCCTGTCCTCCGGACCGAAATACCACGGCGTCCGCCCGTTCTCGTAGTACAACCGCGTGCTGGAGTTGATGGTCTGCGTGACCCAGTAGATCATTACCGTCGTCAACAGGTCATCCTTCGTATACACGCTCTCCACGTCGCCGTTGCAGTCGCTCCAAGTCCGGTACTTCTCCACGATCCACGCGCACAGGCCCACCGGCGAGTCGTTCAGGCCATACGCCAGCGTCTGCGGCTTGGTGCCCTGGATGTGCGCGTACCCGCCCTCCGCCGCGGCCCACGAGACGCGCTGGTCGATCATCGCCAACTCTTCGTCCGACAGGCTGGCGGCAAAGTCCCGACGGTATCCACCCTGCGGCGTGCCGATCACCTGCTCCAGCCGCTCCCGCATGCTGAGTCCCTGTAGGCTCGCGCCCTGGTAGGGAATGGCCTGTGTGACCGAGGTGGTGTGTATGCCCAGCACGTGGTCGGAGTGGTGAAATCCCAGCCGAGCGGTCACGCCGGCCCCCCAGTCGCCGCCCTGCGCGGCATAGCGCTGGTAACCCAATTCGTCGGCCATAAGCTTGTCCCACAGCTCGGCGATCCTGCGCGTGTTCATCCCACGTTCGCGGGTCTGCGCGCTGAATCCGTACCCCGGCATCGACGGCACCACCACGTCAAACGAGTCGGATGGGTCTCCGCCGTGGCTCGCCGGGTCCGTCAACATCGGGATGATTTTGTGCATCTCGTAGATCGAGCCCGGCCACCCGTGCGTAACGATGATGGGCATGGGGTTCGGCCCTTGGCCCTTTTCGTGAATGAAGTGGATCCCCTGCCCTTCGATGGTGGTGTAGAAGTTGTCCACGGAGTTCAGGCCGGCTTCCGCGGCTCGCCAGTCGAAACCGTCCCGCCAGTACGCCACCAACTCCTTGATGTAGTCCAGGTTGGATCCATAGTCCCATTCGGCTCCCGGAATCTCATCCGGCCACCGCACGTGGGCCAATCTGTGCTTGAGGTCCTCTAATACGTCATCCGACACCGAAATGGTGTAAGGCTGCACCGCCATATAAAGCCTCCGAATTCAACAGGAAAATCAAATGTCGGTGTGGGCCGTAGCCGCACACGCCGGCAGTTTAGCACAGCAAAAACCGCCGCACTCATCGCCTCGTTTGGCAGCCCATTTTGCCAAATGGTAAGATGAACCTATGAGGTAGGCAAAATGGCTACACCTAACGTGCAGAATGAAGAAATCGGAATGGACGGTACCTCGCCCGTCAAGCCTACGGTCAAAGGTCCACCTTCTGCGGATGATTGGCTGGGGGCCATCAGTTATCTTGCTGCCGGTATCGCTGCCATCGGCTTACTCGTGGTGATGTCCGGCGTGTTCCTGATTCGCGATGACTTGACCGTTCTGATCGGAGTGAGCTTAGTGTCCTTGGCCGCAGCAGGTTGGACAATCGTTGGAGTGGCAATGATAGTTAGCATAATCAGGCGGTGGTCTAGTTCCTCCGATAAAGCGAGTAAATCAGCATCCCCAACCAAGACAGAATGACCACTATCGCGGCTATAGCGAGCGCCAACAGTTTGGCGTCCAGAAATATTGACAAAGGGCCGGTCAATACCGTCGGCGGAACGCCGCCGCTCAGCCGCCAGGACAGCGCGAAGCAAATCCCAGCCACAAAAACCGTGGCGAACGCCCCTATAATGACAATGCGCCTCCAAACCGGGGGAAGTTCACTAATCAGCGTAGGGATCAGGCGTATCAGATTCGAAACAGCCTGCCACATAACCCTGCTATTCTACTAAAAACCGCGTGAACACCTGATTCGCCACCAGGTACGCCTCCTCCGCCAGCCGCAGCCGTCCGTCGTTTTCCCGCACCAGTAGCCCGTCCTCTGTCAACTCTTCCAACTCAGTCGCGTACCGTCCCGTCAGGTCAATCCCAACCCTCGCCGACGCTGCCGCCACGTCCATTCCGTCCAGCAGCCTCAGTCCCAGGAACATCGTCTCCGCCGCCGCCGTGGCCTCGTCGATAACCTCCAGGCCATCGACCGTCGGCACTCCCTCAACACGCTCCGCAGTCGCGGACGCCCACGGTTCCGCCATCGCGACCCACTCTGCCGCTTTCCGCGCGTATTCCCGTGGCGAGCGTACTGTCCAGAACCGGCAACCGCCCAGCGACGAGTGAGCGCCCGGGCCTATCCCCAGCCATTCCAGGTTGCGCCAGTAGGCCAAGTTGTGCTCCGACTCCCTTCCATCCCGGCACCAGTTGCTGATCTCATAGTGGTGATAACCGGCGTCGCGCAGGGCGGATTGGGCCAGGTCGTACATGTCCGCCGCCACATCGGGGTCCGGCTCGGGCAGACGACCCTGTTCAACCCATCGCTTCAGCGGCGTCCCGTCCTCCAGCGTCAGCGAATACATGGAAATATGCTCCGGCGACTGCCTGAGTATTCTCTCCACCGTGTCCCGCCACTGCTCCAGCGTCTGGCCCGGCAGTCCATACATCAGGTCCAGGTTCACGTTGTCGAATCCAGCCCCGCGGCATGTTTCCAGCGCTGCCACCGCCTCGGCCGCATCGTGCCGCCGCCCCAGCATCGCCAGCAGGCCGTTGTCCATGCTCTGTACGCCCATGCTGATGCGGTTGATGCCGGCGGCCCGCAACTCCACACATTTCTCAGCGGTCAGGTCATTGGGGTTGCACTCAGCGGTTATCTCGGCTCCGCTTCGCACCGGGTATGTATTCGCGATTACCTCCAGTATTCGGCCCACGTCCCCATCCGGCAGGTAGGAGGGTGTACCGCCTCCCAGGAAGATGGTGTTCACCGTCGGTCGTCCCAGCGCCCGCGCCCACGCCTCGATCTCCCCGGTAACAGCCGTCAGGTAATCGCCAAACTGGGACTCTATGCCCTGGTAGGTGTTGAAATCGCAGTAGGGGCACTTGCTCAGGCAGAAAGGCACGTGCACGTACAACGAAATACCCTCATCGCCCAGCATCGAAGGCTCTGAGTCCACGGGATCAACCAACTGAGACATCGCTGCACCTGTGTGTAGGGGCGGGTTCAAAACCCGCCCCTCGTTACCCGGTCGTACGTCATGCGCGAGATGTTCACTCACGCGTTTCGCCATCGTCCCTTGGGCGGGCTTGGCCGTCCACTACGCTGTCCGGATCCTGGTCTTCTGGCCGGGGTGGCGGCGGTTCCCCCATGTGCTCCCGCACTACCGCCGGCGGGCACAACTTCCAGAAAATGAAGACCGCCAGCCCGAAGATGATGATGTCGTCGTAGCGCCCCAATCCGAAGGGAATCCGGTCCTTGATGAAGTCCCACGGCCAGACCGCGTACACCAATGCCAGGGGAATCAGCAGCTTGAGCACGATGTTCACCCGGTGGTCTTTGTGCAATCGCCATACTGCCCGCACAAACTTGATCACCCGCGGCGCCAGTTGAGGGCCGAACATCAGCAGCAGAGGCCAGAGAAATCTCAACATCGCTACACCACCTTACCCGTTGATGTTAGCACATTGACCGCCTGTGCTGGACCGGTTTGCTGCTGGCGCAGGCCGGTTTGATAGGCGAGGTAGTGCGGCGCTCCGGCAACGATAAATAGTTCTGAAATTACTTGACCCATGCCGAACGCCGGTTCTATAATTGGGCAAATAAAGAACCCACGTTTCGGAGTCGCTATGTACGGAGTGAACGCCGTTGCCGCCAGCAAACGCCGAACCAGGGAACCCGGTCTTGATTACTACGCAGATAACGGATGTGAGGTCGCCCGCACTTGCCTGGAATGTCCCCTTTCCCGCTGCAAGTTCGACGACATGGCCTGGTTCACCAACTATCGCCGCTTGGCCCGCGACTTTCGCATTGCTGCCGCCATCCATTCCGAGGGGATTTCCATAAAGGAGGCCGCCCAGCGGTTCTCGCTCACGCCGCGAACCATCTTCCGCGTCCTCAATCGTTGCCGCAACGCTATGCAGGAACTCACGCCCGAAGAGGCCGAGGTGTTCGCCTCTCTGGTGCTTGGCAAAACCGCCCGCGCCGAGTAATCGGTAAATTCCCGCTGCCTTACCCTCGAGGCAACCCCAATCCTCTGCCCGCAACGATGCCGCGCTGCACCTCCGAGGTCCCGCCGGCAATCTTGTGGGAAAAGCTGATCATCCAGTTCTCGGGCAAACGCCCCTTCAACGGAGCCCGGACCTCGTCTCTCGCCAACGCCCCTGGTAGGCCGGCCACCTCCAGCACCGCGTTGGCCGACCGGTGCAACGTTTCGCTGCCGAAGGCTTTGCTCATGGATGCTTCCTTGTTGGGGACCAGACCCTCGCCCTGCATCCACGCGACGTTGTAGGCCATCAGCCGCGCCACCTCGCATTCCACGTATCGGTCCGCCAGCAGGTTCCGCACCCAGGGAATCTTGGTGACCTTGCTCCCGTTTCGCGATACGTTTCCCGCGTACTCGCGAGTGTCGTCCAGCAGCCTCCGGGCGATGGCCGAGTAGTCGATTCCAGAACGCTCGAAATCAAGCAGCGTCACCGCCACGTACCAGCCGCGGTTCTCCTCGCCCACCACGTTGCTGGTCGGCACGCGCACGTTGTCGAAAATCACCTGGTTGAACTCGTGCCCGCCGGCCATGTTGATCACTGGCCGCACTTCTACGCCGGGGGTTTTCATGTCCACTAGGATGAAACTGATGCCCCGGTGCCTCGGCGCCTCCGGATCGGTACGCGCCAGGCACATGATCCAGTCCGACCGGTGCGCCAGGGTCGTCCAGATTTTCGCCCCGTTGATCACGTATTCGTCGCCGTCGCGCACTGCCCGAGTGCTCAACGACGCCAGGTCCGAACCTGACTCCGGTTCGCTGTACCCCTGGCACCACTGGATTTCCCCTCGCGCGATGGGCGGCAGGTGCGTCTGCTTCTGTTCCTCGCTCCCGTGAATCATCAGCGTCGGCCCAAGCATCCGCACCCCGAAAATGTCTCGACCGGGAGCCCGCAGATAGGCCAACTCCTCGTTGTAAATCGCGGATCGTACCGGCGAAGCATCCTGGCCGCCGTATTCCTCCGGCCAGTGCATGGTCAGCCAACCCCGGTCGGCCAACCGCCCCCGCAGGTGCATCGTAAAATCCCAGTCGTATTCTTCCGGCCAGCGGCCGCCGCCCTCCCAGCCATCGGGCAGTTCTGACTCGATGAACTGGCGTAGGTCGCCCCGAAACTGGTCGTCATCCGGGGTAAAACGATACTCCACCGGTGCCTCCTGTCACGTTCGTCGCTGCGTCGCGGATATGATGATGCGTCAAGCATCCACCGCGACGCAGGTGACCGTCCGTACCACTCCCACCACCGTGTGGATCTTTTCCGTGACCAGCCCTCCGACTACAGACATATCCTCCCCGGATATCACCGCGATAATGTCGTAGGGCCCTGTAACTACGTCCACCGATTCGATGCCGTCCAGTCCTCGCAACGTGTTCGCCACGTCCCGTGTGCGGCCCACGGCCGTCTCGACCAGCAAAAAGGCTTTCGTCGCCATAATTTGCCCTCTCCTTATGTTCCTCAATCAGGTGTCATCGGGAAGTAGGAGCCATCCGAACATGACCCCAATCGCCCGACAATTCTACGGGCGGCGTTCGGACAGTGTCAATTGAATGTATGTCTTTACAACAACATCAAACATATTTCAAAAAATTGTATGTGCTTGACAATTATTTTGAGCATTATCGAGTCTTGCGGTTTACAGCCTCCCCGTGGCGTGCTTGTCGCCATGCCGTTTCGCCCTCCCATACCGTGGCGTGGGCATGTTATGGCGTCCGAGTATGTATAATGCGGCCATCTGCCCTCTCAGGAGCGTAACAGTATGGATCTCGGCCTTTTCTATCAGATTCAGGTGCCCAAGCCTTGGGACGACCGGAGCGAAACGCAGAAATTCCAGGAGATGGTGGAGCAGGTCTGCTTCGCCGAGGAAATGGGAATGACCTCAGTGTGGTTTGTGGAACACCATTTCCGTTCGGAATGGTCCCACTCCAGCGCGCCCGACATTACGTTGGCGGCTCTCAGCCAACGCACCACCAATATGCGCCTGGGTATTGCGGTGATCCTGGCGCCCTTGCACCATCCTCTGAACGTGGCATCCCGAATGGCCACCCTGGACATTCTGTCCGGCGGTCGCGTCAACTTGGGCATCGGCCGCTCCGGCTACCCCTATCAGATGTTGCCCTATGGAGCCGACCTGCCCGACGTATCCGAGATGGTCGAGGAATATCTCCAGATTATTCCAGGCGCGTGGACCGAGGAGATGTTCGGTTTCAAGGGCAAGCACTACGACATCCCGCCGCGCGAGGTCATTCCCAAGCCCGTGCAGAAGCCGCACCCGCCGATCTGGCAGGCGGTCAGCCAGGAGTTCACCGCTGAGAAAGTCGGTCGGCAGGGCCTCGGCTGCCTCGCCCAGACCAGCGTCGGACTCGACCGCGCGGAAAACCTGATCAAGATCTACCGGGACGCCATCCAGAACCCCGAGCCGGCAACCAAGCTCGTTTACCCCCGTGTTGCCGGCAACACCGTCGGCCTCTGCATGGAAAATAGGCAGAAAGCTTTTGAACGCGCCGAGACCATCATCGACTGGTACCGGGAACAACAACGCATCCGCGATTCCTACGTCTGGCAGGGTTACGACCCGGCTCGGGTGCCGGAAGATTACCAGTGGCACTACCAGCGCGCTGTCAACGCCGACACCGCCCGCGCCGACGAGGTCAGTTCCCGTTCCCTCATCGACGACGGAGGACGTTTCTGCATCGGCGACCCCGACGATTGCATCAAGTACATCGAAGACTACGAGCGCATGGGCGTTGACGAAATCATGCCTCTGTTCCAGGTTGGTCCCGTCACTCACGAGGAAGTGATGGAGTCGCTGCGCCTGTTCGGCAAATACATCATCCCCCATTTCCAGGAGAAGGCCCGCAAGGAGGCCATCGCCGCAGACAACTGATTCGACGGTGTCGTCGTAAAACGTATAGGGGCGACCTTTTGGCCGCCCCTCACTTTTGGCGTGTAATAAAACGCGACTTACTGCCGGAAACCGCCGGCTCCATTCTCATGGCCGTTGCCATACTGCTGCCGCTCCTGTGCGGCTGCGGCGGCCCTGGATTGGCGCTCTCGTTCGTTCCGCACCTGCGCCCCGCGAGATACGTACCCGAACTGGGTCTCCGTGTTGTAGCCGTTCGGAGCCATGAAGTGGCCCGTGCCGAACCCGGTCTGCTCCAGGCCGTCCGCCATGTGCGCCGGCGTGTACGTATCGTACATGATGTCGGTGATACTGTAGATGTTCGCCGTCTGCAATGGGTAGAACAGTGAAACGTGCAGGTGCCGGTCCCCAGGGTTTTCCTGGAAGTTGGCCGATGCGAAGGACCACGTCAGGTTCGGATACGCCAGCTCGAACTCTTCCCGGTCCAACTGGTCGCGAACGTCGGTTTCCACCTCCGCGAGCCCTTCAGATTCAATGGGAAGCGTGACCACCATCCTCATCACCGACTCGCCGTGGATGAAGTCGTGGTTGGCCAGGTTCATGTCCTGCCGGTTCGGGTCCAGAATGTCCCACATCGCTTTCTTGGTAGCCCAGGAAAGCTGCTTGGCGTCGTCGTTGACCACCACCAGCTCCGAGCGCCGCATTCGGCTCGGCAGCCATCGTGGGTTCAGCTGCGGTACGTGGTTGACGTCGAGCCTGCGGCTCATTACCCGCATCCCGAACCAACCGTTTGAATAACCGCCGAAGCTCGCTACCGTTTCGGCCAACGATCCACTGTCCACCCGGTCGCGCATCCCGGCTTCCAGGGAAGACAGGCCCACGGCCAGTTTCTGGTCCAACCGTTGATAGTCTCGGGACAGCCTGTTGTCGGTAATCAGCGCCGGATAGCCTCGTATTTCCCGGGGCTCGCCGGCAGGGCCGTGAACGTTACGAGGACGCGCCAAGCCCATCGTTTCCTCGTAGGCTCCCCAGGTCTCCCGTCGCATGTTCTCTTCCAGCACATGCTCCCGGGGCATCAGCATGATAGGCATGAACAGCGCGTCAGGGAATCTTTCCAGAAGCATCTGGTGCAATACGCCGCCCAGCTTCGCATGCCCGCCGAACCCCAGCCATTCCAGGATCACCTGCGGCGGCGCACCAACCTCTTCAGAGCGCCGGCTGACGGTGTCAACCATCCGCTCCATGTCGCGGTGTATCAACCCGAAGTAGTCCTTGTATGCGTTGGGGTCCCTGAGGAATCCATCCACCTTCGGCAGATAGCCCGGTACGATCACCGGTAGGTTGGCGTTCCGATCCCGCCTCCTCATCGCCCGCGTTTCGGCATCAATGGTGTCGATGGTGCCCTGGTTGCAGTCGTACATCAGCAGGCTTTGCACGCGGTCCAACACGCCGGCCTCGCCCATTCGCTGAGCCCATTTCCAACTGCGCTTGTAGCCGGCGGTACCTACCGCAACGGATACGATTGGCGGAGGCACCCCATCGCGGTCGTGGTCCAACTGGGAACCCAGGCGATGCGGGTTGTTACGGCGAATGTGAAACGTTCGATTTTGCAATTTAGGCGGCATGGCTGTTGGAACCCCCTTGCCGTTTTGGGTAGTCGCTGTTTGCGGGTTATCGGCCCGTGGTCTGACTGCGAACTACTTTCCTTCGTTGGTATTATAGATGATCCGATTTAGTTATTGTAAAGTTCGCTCCGCTGTTGATTAGGCGGGTCGTTCGTCGAACACATTATAGTCGCAATCACCCAAACTCGTCAAACTAACCGGCTAACAATTATTTCGTAAAATTATGGAAAAACCACTAAATGTAGCGTACGTGTTGCGTCCATTCTTCATCGGGATCATCGGGAGGCGGAATCGGAGCATCACCATTGAAGGCCTCCAGGTGGTAATAAGTCCCGAACCCGGTTTCGTGCGCCCATCTCCCCGATCGGTTCTCGGGTGAGTTGTCAGGATGCAGGATTTCGATCACAGGAGCCAACTCCCCCTGCACCGGGTAAACCCGCGTAATGTGCATGTACGGCTCGCTGGTCGATCCTTCCAGGAAACGGGCGGTATTGAACGCGATGTCCATGTTCGGGAATTGTCCGAACAGATTGCTGCGATCCAGGACCTCGGCAGCACTGGTCGCAAGCGGTTCCAGGGCGTCCGGATGGACCGGCAACGACACCACCACCTCTTGGGGGACGTGACGCAAGTCGTTCATCCCCGCCGCTATCTGAGCCGGTGGGTCCAACGTCGACCAAATCGCATGCCCCACGGCGCTCGACAACTCCTCCTCCTCTCCCACCGCTGCATATTGCCGCCACCATGGCGGCATCCTCAACCACTCAAACTTTCGCATCAACTGCATCTTGCGCTTCACGGTCGCCATCCCCAGCCAACCGCCGGACGCGATGCTCAAACGTTGACACGCCGCAGCCAACGGACTGCCCGTCCTGCCCTCCTCATCAAAGTCGGCCACCTCAATCCCGGCCAGACCCGTGGCCAACCGAAGGTCATCCTCGCCAAAATGGCTGGAGGATTGAGCCGTCAGCAGGCACTCCGTTCCTTCCAGCAGGTCCTCAAACTGCTCCCAGATGAACCGCCTGGTCCATTCTTCCGAGACGTGGTCTTCCGGCAGCATCAATATGGGGAGGATCACTGTAGCCGGAAACGCCGCCCGCAACTTTCGGTGCAATCGGCCGCCCAGCACTGAATGGCCGGCAAAGCCCATAAATTCGACGATCGCTTCGGGAGTTTGGCTGCATCGTTCGGATTGAACCATGATCTGCGCCACGATGGTGTCGATGTCCCGTTCCAACGGGCCTTCGTATTCCGCGAACAGCTTGGGATCGCGCATGAAACCGTTGGGCAGCGGGATGTAGGTCGGGAACAGGATCTGCACCCCCGTGCCGTGCTTTGACCTGCCCAACAACTTCCGTAGGAAGCTTTGGATGTAATTTACGGTGATCTCGTTGCAATCGTAAAAAACGGCACTCTGAACCCGGCCGATCTCAGACAGTTCCGACATGCGCTGCAGAAACAGCAACGCCCGCCGCGCTCCCGCCGTGCCTACGCCAACCACAACCAACGATGGCTGACTCCCTGCCGTCTTCCTCGTCGCGGTGCGTAGTAGTTGACGGCCCCTGCTGCGGGGCCGCACGAATATGGTTGACATGTCAATGTTGCCGTGGGTTCAGGGGAATCTGGATCCAGCCGGACCCGCCCGTTCACGAGCCGGGCTTCAGGAAAGACAGCACCGCATCGACAAACCCCTCGGGGTCTTCGATCTGCGGAATGTGCCCCACTCCCGGCATGATGTGCTTGCGGGCCCGTACTATGTTGTTGTGCAGAAGTTCCTCGCCGTCCCGAAGTCGGTCCACCTCTCCGTACAGCACCAGCGTTTCCCGCGCATTCACCGACGGCAGTCGGTTCATGATGTCGTACCACGCCAGCGATTCGTGGAGCTTTTTCACCCACGCCCCCGCCTGTGCTCGGGTGTCGTTCTGAGCGTCCACCCAATCCTGACGGGGTTCGGCAAAGGTGGTGGACTCTTTCGCCTGTTCCATGGTTCGCGGCACCGGCATGCCTTCGTCGTCATACCCCGCCGCGGCCTCGGCGATCCGTTCCGGAGCGGTTCGGGCGTCCCAGACCGGGGCTCCCACCAGCACCAGCTTGTCCAGCCGGTCCGGGAACGACGCTGCCATTTCGGTGGCCAGCACCGCGCCCACGGAGTTGCCCACGTAGTGTCCCCGGTGAATGTTCAGTATCTGGCAGGCATCGTCCAAGGCCTGCGCATAATCCGGTATGTTGAAGTGTCGGGTAGGTTTGTCCGATTTCCCATGCCCCAGCATGTCAAACGCGTAGCACGTGTAGTGCTGACTGAACGCGTCAATCACCGTGCTCCAGGCCCAGGTGGATGTGCCCAGCGGGTGCAGCATCACCAATGGGTAGCCGGTGCCTTGTTTGACGAAGTGCATGTTGCCTTCGCGGGTGGGAACGGTGTCGGTAAGATCTCGCCGCACGAACATGACGCAGGCCTCCATAAGATGACAGGAACGACGGTTGTCTCAGTTGGTGCAATGCTAACTAGGGGCGGGTACAATGTCAATTGAAACGCTTGGCGCGATGGTTCGATGCATACCCGATGATCGTTCGTGATCGAACGTCACGCGGCCCGCTCGTATGCCGATGGTGCGCTTGGTGGGTCGTATCAGCCTTTAGAGAGGTTATAGACAGCATGGGCATATTGACCGACGAGATGCAGCATGCCTTGACGGAACAGCGGCTGATCTTCGTCGCCACCGTTTGCCCCGATGGTACCCCCAACCTCTCGCCCAAGGGCACCGTCATGGTCTGGGACGACGATCACATCCTGTTCACCGATCTGGCCTCGCCCGGCACGATGCGCAACCTGGAATCCAACCCTGCCATCGAGATCAACACGGTGGACGTTTTCGCCCGCCAGGGTTTCAGATTCAAGGGTGTCGCGGAAATTCACAAGGGCGACGACGTACACGAAGCCGTGCTCGAACGGATGCGCAACGGCCCGTCCACCCTGCACGGCCTGGACTCGCGAGTTCGTTCCGTCGCGCTGATTCGTGTCGAGCAGGCCCTGCCTCTCGTATCCCCAGGCTACTGGGGAGGCGCAACCGAGTCCCAGATGCGTCAGACGTGGCAGGAATACTGGAACGGCGTCAACTCCGCGTGGCACGCGAATCAGGCTGGCGCACAGGCCGCCGATTCATGATCCGGATAGGAGCGCTGCCCTACAATGCCGTCCCCAGGTGATACGCCGGAAATGGACGTCCCTGAAATAATCGTCAAGGTCGCCGAAACTCCCGCCGAGTTCGAGGGAGCCGTCACCGTGCGCATGCGCGTGTTCGTCGGCGAACAGGGCATACCCGCTAACGTGGAGGTCGATGACGCAGATTCAGCGCCCGACACCGTCCACGCCGTGGCGTTGCATCAGGGCGCGGTCATCGCCACCGGCCGGCTGCTCCCCGACGTCGACGGCAAGGGACCCCACATCGGACGCATGGCCGTCGAACGCGACTGGCGTCGCAACGGCGTGGGAGGCAAGGTTCTGGCGTTCCTCGAGGAACAGGGCCGGTCGCTGGAATTTCAGCAGATCACCCTCCACGCCCAGGAATACGTCAAGTCCTTTTACGCGCAGCACGGCTACCACGAAGTCGGCGAAATGTTCCTGGAAGAGGGTATCCCCCACCGGGAGATGGTCAAAAACCTGTAGGGCTAAAAAATCCCCTCTCCCTTGACGGGAGAGGGTTAGGGTGAGGGTGGCTCCTCCGACCAGATTACGCCACGCCCGCCGTTTCCTCCACGCCGTCCATCACGCGCACCTCCATCTTGGCGATGTGGCTCGTCGGCCGGTCCCCCAGCGCCGAGCGCTCCGGAGAAGCGAAGTAGGCGGCCTCTTTCTCGGCAATCTCGTCCGCGCTGTCGAATCGCCGCACCCAGATGAACTCCGTCCGGTCCGCGTTCACGTAGCTGGACACCACGGGAATCCCCAGCCGGTCGTGCAGCGGGCGGATGTGCTCGTTGAATACGCCCAGCCAGGAGTCCATCATGCCCCGGTTGATGGTATAAATCCGCAGTTGATAGGTAGCCATTCGTCAATCTCCTCGAAGTCGTTGTGTGGCAATTCGTTTTGCATGGATCAGGAACAAATAAGATCCATCCTGTCTATCCTGTGCATCCATGCAAGTTTGCTTGAGGTTAGGCAACCCCGTACTGGGCGATGGCGTCCTGGCTGAAAGAAAGACCCAGGCCCGGACGGTCCGGAACCACAATCTCACCGTCCACGATATCGGGCGTCTCGTCGAACAGCCGTAGCGTCCACGGCATGTACTCGACGGTCAGGCCGTTGGGAATCGCGGCAATGGTGTGCGTCTGCACCTCCGGAATCAGGTGCGAAACCACCGGCAGGTTGAACGCCTCCGCCATCCCCGCGATCTTGCGGAACGGCGTGATGCCGCCGGCCCGCAGCAAGTCAACCATCACGATGTCCACGCTCCGTTGCTCCACCATGTGCCGGAACGACCTGATGCCATACACATACTCGCCGGCGCAGATCGGCGTAACCAGCGCGTCGGCGACCCGTGCCAAGCCCTGGTAATCGTCCCGCGCCACCACGTCCTCCAGCCAGAACAGGTGGTATTCCTCAACCATGCTCCCGATCTGAATGGCCTGGTTCACGTTCCACAACTGGTTGATGTCGCACATCAGGTCAATGTCGGGTCCGATCCCCTCACGCAGTGTCCGGATGCGCGCCACTTCGCGGGCTGCGGTGGGCTCCGCCCCCATCTGGGTTTTCATCTGGCGAAAACCCTGCTCCACCAGGCGCGGACCCGCCTCGGCCAGGTACTCCACGCCCATCGGCCGCATCAGGGCGCCGCTGGCGTAGGTCGGCGCTCGGTCCCGGTAGCCGCCCAGTAGGCTGCATACCGTCTGGTCCAGCGCCTTGCCCTTGATGTCCCAAACCGCCATATCCACCGCCGCCAGTGCCAGCGACAGAATCCCCTCGGGCCCCGCGGACGCACAGGCGTCCATCAACTTGCCCCACACCGCCTCAGGGTTCATCGGGTCTTCGCCCGTCGCAAGGTCAACCAGGTCGTCCACCGCCCTGCGCAGGGCGTGGACCAACGGCCCGCCAAAAAAGGTAATGCCAACGCCGGATATGCCCTCGTCGGTATGCAGGTCAAGCGTCACAAACTCCCGCGTGCCCGGTTGGTCGATACCCACTACCAACGGATTGTCGGCCGGGGTTTGTAGGACGCGTGTGGTACCGCCGGTGATTCTCATCGCACCTCGTCTCCGCCCCTGGGCTGAAAGGGACTGCGCCAATATACGGTCATGTTTCCGGCCCGCAGATTAGCACGGGCACCTAACCACGGCAACACAGCCACCGATAGATAACTGTTCAGGTTCGAGGTGACCGTCAGGAACGCAAACCGTCATACCGGCGAAAGCCGGAGATGTCCGCCATAGGCGGATGCCGGTATCCAAGTAACCTGCCGACAGGCATGCGTGAGTGGGGCGAGGATTTTCTGGATTTCGGCTCAAAGCTTGCCCCGTACCTGATACTGGGTCCGGAATGACGGGCTGAATGTGGAAATGGCTCAGTAAGTCTGAACTGTTACACCGATATCCCAGGGGCATTCGATTATGGCTCGGCGGCAAGGTAGTCTGCTTATCCTGCGCAACGTCCGCCCCTGTCGAGAGTAGGACAACCGGACCACTGCCGCACCGTCGTAGAGGCGAGGCATGCCCCGCCCCCGCACCTTTATCCTGTTTATCCTGTACATCCATGCCCATTCCCGTGCATCCCTTGACAAATCCGAACACATGAGCCCATAATGAAATCACTCGAGTAAGAACATCCTATCCAGTGCTGCCCAGAGGTGAATTAGGTCGTACACGGCCAACCCGTCAGAATCCAAATCGCAAAACCGTCTCCGCCAGGATCAGCGCCGAACAATTCTTACCCGGCGTGGTTGCAACGGGGCCAGCGTCAATCCACAC
>DAOUJD010000082.1:0-9059 GCA_034423115.1 Dehalococcoidia bacterium
CCGCCACCTCCGGCATCGTCTATTCCGACCGGAACCGCGGCCTGGCAAACCATTCTCCTGGCCTCACATCCCTCACCTGACCGGCAATACCGCGTCGCATCGGTGGATTCGGGCTTAAGCAATGCCGGCACGACGGCCGCGAGGGCGATGATAGCTGCGACGAATTGCAGGGCGGATCCGCGGCTGGACTGAATAGACGCGGGCAGGTCCGGATTCAGCACTGGTGTCAGCATTATCAGCACGCCCAATAAGGTATAAGCGCCGCACCAAGCCCATCCCAAAGCCACCAGAGCCTCGCGCAAGACACCCCTGATCACCAGATCAGCCCCAAGGTTTCAATCCTTGACGCCAAAAAGCCCAGATCGCACTGCCCAACAAAAAGAGGACCAGCACACCGCCTGCTACCAACACAGAGATTCCGGCCTCGCCGCCCAAGGCAGTAACCGCCTGTCCCAGGGGGCCCAGACCTGTCAATAGCATGCACGCTATCAGGGACGCCGTGCAGACAAGAACTATGCCGGCGCCCAACAGCAATACTCGTGCCGGGAAGCTCCAATCTTCTAATGGGGCCGGTCGCAGGGCGATTTGAATACCCTCCTATACCTTGACAATGTCAGTGTACCATCATGATGACCGCAAGATCTGCGTAGTCTCCGCGTTGGCCGCGATGCGCTCCCACCCGTACATCATGGGAGCCATCCTTACCTGGCTCCACATCTCCGCCTGGTCAGAGTAGTGGGCGCTGCCCGGGTGGCCCGACGAACCCAGCGGGACCGCCCATAGCGACCGTTCCCAATCGGACGGATCGTAGGCGTAGCGGAACACCGACATGCCGCCCAACGCTGCGAAATCGGCGGGCGAATAGGGCCCAGCCCAGGGGGTGTCGGCGTCGCCGCCCGTGGCGATGCGCGGCGGGTCCAGCGCCGGACCGAGCGCGGCGTCGGCCAGAGTCAACGGATGTTGAGGCCGCGTGCGGTGGACCTGGTTCCATGCCCAGTTCTCAACATTCCGTCCCAGCTTGTTGGTCAGCGTATGGACGCCCTCGTCCAACGCCTCACTCAGCGCGGTCTGCCACGTTACGCCTCGGGGCAGCAGCGCGGTGTCGTTCGCGGCGATGGCATCGACCACCAGATTGCGGAAGCGATTGAAGAAGACTCCGCGCCCGCGGTCAATGGGCTCCCAGGCTAACGCAGCCAACCGTTCCCCGAGATTGTGCTTGAGCAACCGCCACATCAGCGCGTCGCGCATCGCGCTGTAGATGGTGGGTTCCACGGCGTCGGGGTCCATGCTGCCCGACCACATCCGCAACCGCCGCAGTGCGGACGCGGTGCGGGTGCTGGAAGGCTGCATCAGTTTCGACAGCGCGGCGATGTAGGTTTGGGCGGGTATGGACAGCCGCTCGGCATGAATGCGGCCCATGTCGTTGGCCGACGGGTTGTTGATCGATTTGATCCCGTGGGTTACCCGCATGGCCCGGTAGCCGGGGGCAAAGTCCATGGAGATGTAGTAGGGATAATCGGCCGCGACGGGTCGGTTGTTGGCGGTGGCGATGTACCCTTCGGGCGGGTTGATGTTGCGGGGCAGTTCCTCGAAAGGAATCGCGCCCTGCCATTCGTGCTCGCCGTCCCAGCCGGCGAAGGGCAGTGGCGCCGGCGCGTCACCGGGACGCCGTGGAATCTCACCCCGGCACTGGTAGCCGATGTTCCCCTCCGAGTCGGCCATCACGAAGTTGTTCACCGGATCAACCCAGCCCTTCATGGAATCGGCCAGTTCTGGAACGGTGCGGGCATCCAGCATGGCGCACAGTATGTCGGTCCACGAGTCCGGCCCGTCTCCGGCGGTATAGCGTAGCGCCAGGCCGTAGCCTGACAGCGGGTCCCCTCCGACCACCGGGCCGTGGTGCGTCGCCCACGTGCGGATGTGAACGTCGTCGCCGTCGCGCACCTTGATGACTTCGTCGCGCACGTCCGCGTTGAACCAGTCCTCCTCGCGCTGGTAGAGCGACGCGTCGGCGTCGTTGAACCTCTCAATGTACAGGTCCTGGTAGTCGGCTGCCGTGTGGGTGACGCACCACGCGACGCGCCCGTTGTGCCCGAAATGGGGGAACCCGGGCAGGCCGGCGAACGAGACGCCGATGACGGCGAACGTGTCGCAGGCGATGTGGTTCTGGTAGTACACGCTGGGCGTGTCCAGCCCGCGATGGCTGTCGCCGGCCAGAATGGGGCCGCCGGTTGCGGTGCGCGAACCGGCGATGACCCACGAGTTGGAGCCGCTGTCGGTCTCGCCGATCAGGTTCAGGTCGGCGGCGGCGTCCAGCATCTGTTGCAGCCCAATGTCCACGGGGCCGTCGTAGTCCGCGCCGGTGGGTATGATCACGGGCTGGCCCGGCGGGTAGGATGGGAAAAGTTCCGCCGCCCGTTCTGGCCCCAGCTCTTTCACCAGCCGGGCGCGCCATGCCTTGCTCTCGAACACGCCCATGAAAATGTGCCGCACCTTGTAGATTGCCAGGCCGTGCCACGGCTCCCACGGTTCCGGCTCGATACCGGTGATGGCATACTCCACGGGCAGCGGCGCGTCGCTGTTGATGAACGCGTTGACGCCGTCCGCGTAGGCGTCCAGCATGGCGCGAGCGCGTGGACCGGCGGCCCCATAGTCGGCGCGGGCGGAGTCCTCCAATCGGTGCCGCCGAATCTGCATATCCTGGCCCACCGCAGACGCGCCGGCCGCCTCGGCCCAACGCCCCACGGCGCGACGGCGGTCGAACTCCATAGCCCACAGCCGGTCCTGCGCCGTTACAAATCCCTGGGCGAACCACGCGTCACGCTCGTTGGCGGCGCGCACGTGGGGGACGCCAAGCTTGTCCCGCCACACGGTAACGGTGTCGCTGAGTCCCGTCAGGCGCATTTCGCCCTCCATGGACGGGACGGCGGCGGCGAGGTCGGCAGCGGTGATCGAGGATGCGCCAATCGCGGTTGCGGTCATGTTGGGAGGCTCCAGTCAGATTTGGCGCCATGGTACAACAGACCGCCGCCCTTGGGCACACCGCCGTGGATGAGATAGCGACCGACCGCTTTCCCGGTACTCACGCGTACCCACTAGCAATTGCGTGGTGAAAGGATGGAAAGGTCGATTTCCCGCTCATTTCCTCTCATTTCCGCTAATTCCAGTAGGGCATCAGGCGAGTCATGGGGCTGAATGGGCGTCGCGAGAGGCGTTTTGGCGGCGGTTTTAGCGGTATTGGCGGGCAGGTGAGCGGATTTGGGGGAGGGAGATTCACGGTGTTGGGAAGTGGGCATTGGGACGGCTGTCGCGGGCCTGGGTGGCGGGTTGGAATTGGGGCGCTGGGTAATATGGTACGGATGGGGTAGGGGTTAGAGCAATGCGGAAGTGTCGCCGGGCGGGGAGTGTCTGAACTGGGGGTTTTTGGGGGGAATCGGGTGATGATGGGGGAGATGGTAGGTCTTTTTGCCAAAAAAGGCAGGTGAATCACAAAAAGTGGGGCGTTTTGGCAACACCGAAGTCACACCTACAGGAATGACTGTGCTGCCTGAATTGGGGCGGCGTGGGCGCTGGCAGTGACAGGTTGCGCAAAGTGGGTACGAGTGAGTGTCCCGGTACCTTTGCAGACGGGGTCCGCCGTCAGGGGTGGCATCGGTTCCTGTAATAACTCCGAAACACCAATATAAGACCGGGTGGAGTATAATATCTCGCGATGTTTGCGAAAAACATCGTTCGCCCGTGCGGTTATCGTAGTCCAGAGAGGGAGTCCCCTGTTGTTGCAAGTACGTGAGCTCGCCCACCCGGTGCGGCTGGTGCGGGGCATGTTCTACGGGTGGTGGCTGGCGGTTATTGGCGCTGTGATCATGGTCATCGGGACGGTGCCGCTTTTCCAGGCGCTCTCCCTCTGGATGCCCATCCTGCAGCAGAACTTCGGCTGGACCACCACGCAGCTCTCCTGGGCCTTCACCCTCACCCGCGTGGAAGGCACCGTCATGGGTCCCATCGCCGGCTGGGGCGTGGACAAGCTGGGCCCGCGCAAGATGGTCGTCATCGGCCTGTTGGTATTCGCCGCCGGTTTCATCTTCTTCAGCCGCACGGCCAACCTCTGGATGTTCTACGTTTCGTTCATCGTGGTGAGCCTTGGAGCCGGCTTGGGATCCTGGCTCCCGGCCAACACCGCCTTGAACAACTGGTTCCGAGCGCGCCGCTCCACCGCCATGTCCATACCCATGCTGGGCTTCGGACTGGGCGGCGTGGTGATCGTTCCCCTGATGGCCTGGGCCATGGGTTGGGATGCCCGCACCGCCACGGAAATCCCGGGACGCCTGGGTTGGCAGAACACCGCGCTGGTCGTGGGTTGTGTCGGCCTGGTGGCGTCGGTCCCGCTGGCAATGCTGGTGCGCAACCGCCCCGAGGATCACGGACAGCATCCCGACGGCATCGACCCCGAAACCGTAACCGACACCGGTCCCCGCCAATCTGCCAACGGCGGCGCGGTCGCGCCCGACTACACGTGGCAGGAGGCGATCCGGGCGCGGGCCTTCTGGCTCATCACCATGGGTCACGCCAGTTCGTCCATCATCATCATCAGCGTGATGACCTACCTGGGACTCGTTATGGTGGAACGCGGGTTCAACCTGGTGCAGGTCGGGCTGGTGATCTCGGTGCAGACGGCGGTGTCCACGGCGTTCATGGTCATCGGTGGCATGGTCGGCGACCGCATCCCCATACGCATCGCGATCTTCGCGTTTTCATTCCTGCAATCCATCGCCCTAACGGTGCTGCTGTTCGCACAAACGCTGCCGCTGTTCTTTCTGTTTTCGATCCTGATGGGCGTGGGATTCGGCGGACGCACGCCGCTCACCACGTCGATCCGCGGTGTGTACTTCGGCCGCAGCAACTTTGCCAGGATTACCGGCATCTCGATGATTCCCATGAACATCATGTTCATCGTCGTGGTGCCCTACATCGCGTGGATGAAGGACTCGATTACCGGCTCTTACGACATACCCTTCGCCACCATATCCATCGTCAGTGCAATTGGCTCGTTCATGTTCCTGATCCTGGGCAACCCGCAGCTGTCCCCATCGCAACGAAGGCAGGCTGACGTCCGCCGCCTGGTAACCCGGGGCGCCGGAGCCGCCGATTGATCGACCCTGACGGAGGCGACGTCCGGCGGGGGTGGAGCGAGTGGCTGTCGGAATTCTTCCGCAGCGATAACACCGGCGGGGTTTTCTATGGGTGGTGGCTGGTCGTCATCGGCTTCCTGATAATTCTCGTCGGGCGGGAAATCGGCACGTCGGTAGTGACCATGCCGCCCAACGAACGGCGCTTTGACGGTTTCTCGATAGAGACCCCCTGGAACCTGCTCGTCATCGCCTTTGTCGTAATCGGCGGGCTCCTGTCCTTCTGGCTTGCCGGACGGGGAGTCGACCGGCTCAGGCCGAGGCGCATGGCCCAGATC
Organism: Dehalococcoidia bacterium; assembly: GCA_034423115.1. Lineage (GTDB taxonomy): Bacteria > Chloroflexota > Dehalococcoidia > Lucifugimonadales > UBA3495 > Bin87. The sequence goes on from DAOUJD010000082.1 coordinate 5,465, forward strand.
GGGTTGCCGCTGGTGGGGCTGGTCATGTTGTTGGTAGCGGCGCCGGTTCCTGGAGTCCTTCAGGCTGCATTCTCCGTATTGACGGCACTGGGATTGATTGCCGCCTATGTGCCCGCGATAACGGTCCTGAACCACTGGTTTCGCGACCGGTTGGCCCTGGCGTTATCGTTGATGCTCTTCGGCGTGGCGGTCGGGGGAGCCTTGGTCGACTGGCTGCTGTCCGTGGTGCTGATGATCGCGGACTGGTGGTTGGTTACAGTAGCGGTCGGCGCGGCCATATTGGTGGTGGCGCTGCCGTTGCCGCGCGCGATACGCGACCGTCCCGAAAACTCGGGCGAATACCCCGACGGCTTGATCCCAGCGGTAGAAGCCACCATCCCGGACTACCCGTGGCGTGAAGCGATGCGTTCGCGTCAGTTTTGGATGCTGATGGCCGCCGGTAGCTGCGTGGCCGTCGCGTCCTCGATAGCATCTGTTTACGACTGGTCGGTCGTCGCACAGGGCAGCGCCACGTTCGAAGCCGTCGATAAGTTCGGATTATTTGAAAAATTCGGGTCGACCGCGGGCATACTGATCGGCGGACTGGCGAGTTATCGCTTCTCTGTGAGGCGCGTATTGTCCGCAGCAGCCGTGGTCCAGGCGGTTGGAATGGCCTTGTTGTTGTCCGGATTCGCGACTGTATTTCTGGAATCGGCCGTTTTGTTGGGCGCAGCATCCACGATGGGGACTGCCCCGGGCATTGCCGCCGTTGGCATCTATTTCGGCCGCCGCAGTTTCGGCGCAATCATCGTAACCACGTTCCTCATAGATCAGGTTGTTTCATCCGGTATGCTGGCGGCCGCAGGTTACACCATCAGCGTGATCGGCGTGTACGCTCCCATTTTCGTAGCGGCCGCTATCATCAGCTTAGTTGGTGCCGTCCTGTTCTGGCTGCTGGGTCAGCCCCGTTTGTCCCCGGCGCAGCGGCGGCTGGTGCCGCGGGACGCGGGAGCGTCGGGTTGGACCGGGCCAACGGGATTGAACGGGGGCGACGGTTGATGGACCCGGGCGAAGACGTTGCCCGACCGGGGATGACGGAGTGGCTGTCAAAATTCCTGCGCAGCGATTTCACCGGCGGGGTTTTCTATGGGTGGTGGCTGGTCGCCATCGGCGTCCTGATCATCCTGGTGGGCCGGGAGATCGGCGAGGCAATAGGCAGCGCGGCGTATGCGGCCAGGCTTCATGAGCATGTCGGCATCGAACCGCCGTGGAATGTGGCGGCCATCGCGGGCGGGGTCATTATCTGGATCGGATCCATGTGGGCTGCAGGCCGTGGTGCCGACCGGCTGGGGCCGAGGCGGATGGTTCAGATTGGATTGCCGCTGGCCGGGCTGCCCATACTTTTTGCGGCGCTGCCGGTCCCAGGATCCATGCAGTTTGCGTTGCCCGCCATGGCCGCCATTGCACTGATCGGCGCGTATTTACCGACGGTGTCGGTCCTGAATCACTGGTTTCGTGACCGGTTGGCGCTTGCATTGTCGTTGACGCTCTTCGGCGTGGCAATCAGCAGGGTGGTCTTCGACTGGTTGTTGTCCGTGGTGCTGTTGGTCGTGGACTGGCAGCCGGTAACGGTGGCGACCGGCGCGGTGATCGTGGTGGTGGCATTTCCGCTGGCGCTCTTGATACGCAACCGCCCCGAGGAATGGGGCGAGCGACCCGATGGGGTGTCGCCGGCGCCGGCAGGGAGTATCCCAGACTACTCCTGGCGGGAGGCCATGCGATCGCGACAGTTTTGGATGCTTGCGGCGGCCGGCGCCTGCGTGGGCTCAGCAGCCACGATAGGATCGGTTTATGCGTGGCAGGTCGCCTCGCAGGGCAGCGCCACGTTTGAGGACATTGACACGCTTGGGTCGTTCGAGACGCTCACATCGATGGCCGGCATACTGATTGGCGGTTTGCTGAGCTATCGCTTCCCGGTCAGGTTCGTGTTGGCGGGTGCGGGGATCGTCCAAACGGTTGGAGTAGCCCTGTTACTGGCGGGCTACGGCCCAGTGTTGTTGGAATCTGGCGTCTTACTGGGAGTCGCTTCGGGGATTGGGCCCGCACTGGGAATTGCCGCGGTGGGCATCTATTTCGGTCGGAGGAGTTTCGGGATGATCGCCGTCACGTCGCTGTTCGTCGGTTCGATAGTACCGTCGGCGGCGCTGCCCGGCGCTGGTTACCTCCGTGACTTGACAGGCGCTTACATCCCGGTAGCGGTAGGGGCCGCCGTCATCAGTTTGATTGGCGCCGGCCTGTTCTGGATGCTGGGCCAGCCCCGCTTGTCGCCGTCCCAACGGGTGGAGAATCCGGCGATCAGCTGAATCGAGCCATTACCTCGTCGGCGAAAAGCGCCAGGGTATCCGACGGAGCCGGATTCGGGAAAACCAAGAAAAAGTACCGTATGCCGGCATCCACGTATTCGTCGACGTGCTCCGCCACTTGCTCCGGCGTCCCCGAAAGCGTGTTCCGCAGCCGCTCCGTTTGATACCGAGCAGCGGTCATTCCTGACTCCTCCGCCAGCCGAGCCACCAAGGCATCGTATTCCCGCTGGGTTGGCGCTATGACGCAGTCGGCGTTGTGCGTCCACTCGATGCCCGAAGGATCGCGGCCGGCCGCTTCTGCCGCTCCATAGACAATGCTTTGATACCGCCGGTGTTCGGCCACGGTGTCGTTGTTCCCCACGTTCCCAATGTCCGCGATGCGCCCAATCGCGGGCAATACGTAACGCGGCCCATGGCCGCCTACCAGCACGGGCGGCATTGGCTGTTGCACCGGCTTGGGTTCGACCGATCCGCCATCGACACTGTAATGCGGACCGGTGTGCGTTACGGACGGCTCAGACCACAGCCGGCGAATCAGGGCGACCGACTCCTCCAGCATCTCGCACCGTTCGCGAGTGGAGGGAAACGGCAGCCCGCTGGCCCGCGTGTCGCTGCCGCTGCCCCCGGCTCCGATGCCCAGGATAATGCGGCCGCCGCTGATCACGTCCAAGGTCGCCACCATCTTGGCCAAGAGCGCCGGATGCCGATATGGATTCGCCAAAACCATCGGCACGGCCCGAATCTTCTCGGTCTGCGCCAACAGCGCGGTCAGTGTCGTCCAACACTCCAGGGCGTCGGTGTTGAGCAGATCGAACAGGCTGGCCGAGTAGTAGCCCAGGCGGTCCGCTTCCAGCCAGATACGCTGCAGGTCCTCGTATGAATAGGCGTACTGGTTGACGCGAACGTTGAACTTGACTGTTGCTTGGGATGTCATGGGTCGATTGGAAACTTGGTAGGGGCGACGCATGCGTCGCCCCTACTACGGAGTGAGTTGGCGTGTGGGATGGGGTGATACCCCTCACCCTAACCCTCTCCCACAGGGGGAGAGGGGACTTTGGGACGTTTGGCAATTACTTGGAGCCGTTGCCGTTCCGGAAGTGCGGGATCACTTCCTTGCCGAACTTCTCGATAGAGCCCATCACCTTCTCGTGGGGGATGGTCTCGGTCTGCATGATCAGCATGACCTGGTCGACGCCGATGTCCTCGTACATCTGGCAGGTCTTGATGCAGGACTCGGGGTTGCCGGCGATGAT
>DAOUJD010000083.1:0-94704 GCA_034423115.1 Dehalococcoidia bacterium
CAAATCAAAATATCCTGTCCATCCCGTTCATCCTGTTTATCCCTGTAAATTCACCGTCCGTTACTGCCAATTCCAATGGCGGCGCTGTTGCTCATTAAGACGCGATTGCCCTGACGCGGGCGGACGCGGCAGCGAAGGCGCATGGTGGCTGCGGCTGCGGTCACGAAATTTTCATACTACTTTCACACTCCGAGAACGCGGTTTTTCCTGGATTTTCACAATCGTTTGCTAACCTGTTAACACGGTGTTAACACAGGCGCGACGGCACTCCGGCAAACTCGCCGAGCAGAGAGCCGCAAGGCCGGGCAGATTGGTCGCACGGCAAGTGGACGCGAGTGTCTCCCGGAAACAGGGCCGACGAGCGTCCCGAACTGAACCGGCACCGAATAACGAGATTTGGCGAATATAGCCTCAGGAGGGAACGATGTTCTCACAGCAAACGCGGGGCTGGATACGGCGCGCAATGGAGCCGCGCGGACATATCGCGCTGTGGTTCGGGACAACCATCGCGTTCGTCGCCGTGATATCCATTGCGTTGTTGATGACTTCGACCAGCGTGGCCGATAGCGGGCCGCAGAACATGTTGTCCGCGGAGGCGGCGACGGGCCAACATGCGGAGACCGTAACCCGGTAAGCGGATGGAGCCGGGCCGGAAACGTTCCCGCGTTCGTTCTCGGTTGGTGGCGCGAGTGGATGAACCAGTGGGAACAGACCGGGTGATTTGCAATCACGTTTCTGTCCTGACGGAACGACTCGGCGTCGGGCGGATGCCGAGGTTACGCACATAACTCAACCAATTCGTGACATAGCGCAATCACGCGGACATAACGCCAGGGAGGGGACATGATATGGCAGAGGGCGCAAAACAGAAGATGGAACGGCAAGGAAATCCAGCCGAATAAAGGGATGTGGTTGTGGGTGGTCGTTGGGGTATTGCTGGCAATCGGGATAGGCTTGATGATCGCGTCGAATGACCAGCCGGCCAACGCTTCGCTGGAGATCTGGTCTGCCGAAACGATGGTGGGCCAACCTGCGAACACGCAGACGTAGCAACGCACAGGGTCCCGTTGATGACCCCTGTGGTTAGGAAATTTCCGGTCGGGCAGTTGGCCGTGTACTTAGGCTTGCTGCCTGACGTGAAGTACAGTGTAGAGAACGGGCGTGCGCATGGGCAACGGGAGGGTGTCATTGAATTAATTTGCATGGATGCCCAGGATTTACAGGATGAGTTTGATGCGTTGGGATAGGAATATCCTTGTGGTCTGGAGCATCCTTCAGAGATGGAACCGCCAAGGGCGGACCAAAGGTTTGGGGCAGCGCAGGCTCAGCGAACGGCATCCGGTGCTGGGTTTGGGGTTTGTCGGTGATATACTCGGCGGCGAATTACAAGATTTGGGACGGGGGCGATATGGCGACGAAAAGGAAGGGCGACGGGCTGCTCTTGGTGTACAGCGACGTGGCGCCGGAGAACGACGAGGAATACAACCGCTGGTACAACGAGGAGCACATCCTCGAGCGGCTGTCGATTCCGGGCGTGTTGGACGCGGCGCGGTACGAGGCGGTGCAGGGTGGGCCAAAGTACCTGGCGGTGTACGAACTGGAGTCGTATGAGGCGTGGCACTCGGAAGAATGGCAGAAGTGGCTGCGGGAGCCCACGGAATGGTCGCGGCGGATGTCGCCCAGCGTGATTGGGACGGAGTACATTCGGAACCTTTACAAGCGGGTTCATCCGGAGACTCTATCCGAGGAGACGGAGCAGGCGGGCATGTCGCCGTTGCTGCTGGTGGGCCGCATGGGGATCCCGGAGCACCTGGAGGAGGCGTGGAACAACGCCTACAACAATGAGCGGCTGCCGATGGCCCTGGACATCCCCGGGTACATCCGGGCGCGTCGGTTCCAGGCGATGATGGGCGAGCCAAAGTACTGCACGGTGCACGAGATGGAGTCGCTGGCGGTGGCGGAAAGCGACGCTTGGAAGGGCTGGAGCCAGATAGTGACGCCGGTGTGGACCCACGAGGTGCGGCCGCACATGGTGCACGGGGAGGGATCGCCGGGGGTGTACCGGAGGATTTTCCCGGAGTAGGAGTAGGGGATAGAGCGGTTTGTCAGCCTAGCGGTTCGGCGGTACGATTACTACCGAGGGAGGCGCATGATGGCGACGACGGACAGGGACAGCGGGAATCCGGAAACCGGGGGCTTGGCCGTGCAGCCGACCGATGCGGCTGTGAAGCGCAGCCGGTTAATGAGTTCTGACTGGCTCTTTTACAGTTTCGCGGCTGCAACCGCGGTCACTTTTCTGGGAGCACTGGCACTGATCTGGGGCGACAATCAGGGTAACTTTCCAATGCAGACTGTCGGAATGTGCCTGTTACTGGTCGGTTGCGTGGTTTGGACGCTGGCGTTCACCATTATGACTTGGTGGATGGCCCGGGACATCGGACCGCTGCTTTGGTGCCGGATCAGGCAAGTTCGCAATCTCCTACCAAAATAATTTGCCAATGGCGTAGAGCACTAATGCGAAACGTACGACCGGCGGTAGGGCTACGAGCCAAGCGACGAAAGACCTCAAGGCCGGGGAACTGGCTCCGAAAGGCAAGCTCTCGTTGCGAATCCGGTGAAAGAACGCGAACGACGCAGTAGCCATGAGTTCCAAGGCCACCAAGAGCGCTACGATCGTCTTGATACCGTCCGGCAGGTAACCGAGTATTTCCGCCATGATTTTTGGTGATGGTCAAGTGTAGATGGAGGCATAATTCGAGAACGCCGGAGGTTTGCTTGAACATCGGGACCGATCTCACAATTATATATTGGCATATGAAGATTGCCGGTCGGGCAACGATTATGATATTATTTCCACTATATATGCATAGGTGGTGTAGCTAATGGAACGCAAAGACTCCACGGACCAGGAAATTCCAGAGGAAGATTCCAAAAATCCCTGGGTGGCAATGGCCCTGGCATCAGTTCGCATCTTGATATATTCGCTAAGGCACGGTGGCAAGCCATTGCGGGTCAATTACCGCACGGGGGAGGTTCGGGTGGACAATGGCTCGGCAACCGAATGAACCGGCATTTGGCGGGCTCTATTCGCAAGCCATTCGCACCGTTGCTGTGCTTGCGTTGATATTCGCTGGGGTTGCGGTTGCACTGGATGTGTATGCAGGCGTGGCGGGCAGTCCTGAAGGAGCTTTCGGCGAATCCAAACGGGCTTTGTGGCACCTTGCGACCACAGCACTCGGAGGGTTGGTTGGGTTGATAACCGGGCCCGGGCTAGCCAGATCATCAAGGGATTGAGAGATGATCCCAGGCCCCTGGCGGGTTATTGGTGCGGGTCAGGCATAGAGGGAGGCGGTTATGTTGGCGCCGAGGAGGGTCTGGCCGGCGTATTCGTAGTTGGAGGGCAGGCCGGAGATGTGCTGGCCGCTGACGTGGAGGTCGCGAAAGAAACGCTCCAGGCCGACGGAGCGATGGATGGCGTTGGTGCCAGCCACGTTGAACAGATTGTCCACGATGTCCACGGAACGGCGGATGGCGTGGGTGATGGCGAGACGGGCGCGGACGGCGTGATCAGATAGATCCGGCAGTTGTTGCACCTGGGCGTCCCACAGTCTGCCGATAGCGTCGAGGACGAAGGTGCGGGCGGCGTCGTGCATGGCCTCGCACTCTCCGTAGGTGATCTGGACGTAGGAACGGTCGCGGAGCAGGGCCGGCGAATTGGTGGTGCCGGAACCGGTGGCGAGATGATGGAACGCGTCCAGTGCGCCGCGGGCCATGCCGAGGGCGTTGGCGGCGGAGAGGGTCCAGCTGAGGAGGATGGCGTTCTGCGGCGGATGGTAGAGGGGGCTGTCGTAGTGGGCGACGTCGCCGCGGGTGTAGGTGTGGTGCGATGGAACGAAAACGTCGGAGTATTCGCAGTCATTGCTGGCGGTGCCGCGCATGCCGAGAGTCGTCCAGTTGTCGATGACGGTTCCGGACGCGACCGGGACGACGGCGATGCGGGTGGCGAGGGTGCCGTCGTCGTTGGTCACGGGGATGCCGTCGGAATTGAGCAGGCGGCAGTTGATGAACAGCACGTTGGAGTGGTCGATGCCGCTGAGGTAGTTCCAACGCCCGTTGAGCAGGTAGCCTCCGTCGGTGATGGTGGCAGTGCCCTCGGGTCGCGCGGAGCCGGAGCCGAGCAGGTTGGGCGGGTCGCCGAAGAGTTCGGTGGTGGCTTTGGCGGTCAGGCGGGAGACGGCGGCGGTGATGGCGGTGCCGTTGAAGACGCACCAGCCGGCGGACCCGTCGGCTTGGGAGATGGCCTCGACGACGCGGAAGGCGGTGAGTGGATCGAGCTCGGGGCCCCCGAGTTCCTTGGGCGCGTAGAGGGAGAACAGGTTGTGCTTCGCCATGCGGTCGGCGAGTTCGGGCGGCAGTTGGCACTCGCCGTCGATGCGGTCGAGATTGGACAGGATCTCGGGGACCAGGCTCTGGGCGACGCTGACCAAATCCTCTGGCATGGGGAAACTCCGATGGCTTGTAGTGGGTGGACATTATAGAGGTGAGGGGCCGGGCGCGATGGTTGGGCCGCACGGGGTGAATCTACATGGATGAACCGGATGGTCAGGATGATTGGATATGTGAATGGAGTCTGGGTAGGGTGCGGGAGCAGGGTCCGATGGCAGAGGTGGGAAAGCGGCGGCGGATTGGGGTTGCCGATTGCGAGGGGAGTGACGATTTAAGGTTGAGGGATGGTGCGCTTAATGGTAGGATGACGCTGGCGATTTGTTAGTTCAAGTCGAGGAGGTCTTTTTTGATGGCTGATCTAAACCATGACATTGCGCTGATGGCCCACCTGATGCGGCGGGCCGGATTCGGCGCTCAGTACGCGGAACTGGAGGAGCGCGCCGCCAAGGGATACGATGCGACGGTTGAAGAGTTGCTCAATCCCGAGGTTAACGACCACGGCATGGACCTGGACGTGGCGGAGCGTTGCTTCATCGAGTGGAGCCACCAAACGCGTGGCGTGCCGGAATACTTCGCTTTCCGGATGATCAACTCGAAGTGCCAACTTGAAGAAAAGATGGTGCTGTTCTGGCACGGGATTCTGTGCACCGCCGACAGCAAGACGCAGAGCTACCCCACGTCATATGACGAGATCGAGATGTTCCGAGCGCTCGGAATGGGCAGCTTCCGGGATCTGCTGGTGGGGATTTCCCGCGACCCGGCGATGATTTTCTTCCTGGACAACTGCCTGAGCCACAAGGGCGCGATCAACGAGAACTACGGCCGGGAACTGCTGGAACTGTTCTCGATGGGCGTGGGCATGGACGGCGAGTTCAACTACACCGAGGACGACGTTAAGGAATGCGCCCGCGCGTTCACCGGCTGGACCATCGCGAACAACATTCCGGGCCAGCCCTACGGCCGCTATCACGCGCAGTTCGTGTACAACCCCGAAGACCACGACGAGGGCGCCAAGACGTTCCTGGGCGAGACCGGCAACTTCAACGGTGAGGACATCGTCGACATCATCGCGAAGCAGCCGGCGACGGCGCGGTTCATTTCCCGCCACCTGTACAGCTACTTCATTTCCGACGAAGCGCAGGTGCCGTCCTGGATGGAAACCCCGCCCAAGGACATGGAAACCATCCAGATGTTGGAGGACGAGTACTTCCGCTCCGGCTACAACATCAAGGCGATGCTGCGGGTGCTGTTCCACTCCGACGCGTTCAAGAACGCCCGGTTCCAGCGGGTGAAGAGCCCGGTGGAGACGGTGATGGGAACGATGCGGCTGGTTGGCGACTGGACGGAGCCCAAGCCCGGTTTCGAGTTCATCTTTGACGAGATGAAGCACATGGGCCAGGAGCTGTTCAACCCGCCGTCGGTGGAAGGATGGCACACGGGCCAGGAGTGGATCGACGGCGGCACGCTGGTGCACCGCATCAACTTCACGGCGGACTTCGTCGGCGACGTGAACCAGCCCGGAGTTCGAGAGATCATTGACCGGCTGGCCGACCTGGGACCGATGATTTCACCGGAGCAGATGGTGGACGAGACCTGCCGATTGCTGGGCCACTATGAGCTGGCGGACGAAACGCGTCAGATGCTGGCCGCAGGCGTGGCAAAGGGCGGCACCGTCCACACAGACACCGAAGAATTCGGCGGTCGGGTGAGCGAACTGCTGCAGATGATCGTGGCGACCAAAGAGTATATTTACGCCTAGCCCGTTCGGATCGGCTAGCGCAACCGAGAATAAGGTAACAAACCAATCCCAACGGGAGGAATGAACCGTGACCGCAACGAAAAAAGACCCGGTGTTGGTGGTACTGCAGATGTCCGGCGCGTTCGACGCGCTGAACACCATCATCCCCTACAGCGACCCGCTGTACAAAGACTACCGGCCGCACCTGAAGGTGGAGCCGGAAGAAGTGCTGGCGATTGACGACAAGGTCGGGTTCCACCCGTCCATGGCGCCGATCAAGGGCCTGTATGACGAGGGCAAGGTTGCCGTCATCCAGGGCATCGGGTACCCGAACCCGATCCGGTCGCACTTCCGGTCGATGGACATCTGGCACACCGCCGAGCCGACCAAGATGTCGACGGAAGGCTGGCTGGGCCGGGCCATCCAGGACCTGGACCCCAACAAGGAAAACGTGCTGACAGCCGTGAACTTCGGTCGCGGACTGCCCCGGGCGCTGGCCGCGCCGGGCGTGTCCGTCGCTTCGGTGGGCAGCCTGGAGACCTACGGTGTGCTGACCGGCATTGAAGGCGAGGACCAGCGCGCTGACGCCTTGGACATCTTCTCGCGGATGTACTCGCCCATGGTGGGCAGCGGGCCGATCAACGACTACCTGTCGCAGACGGGCCTGGACGCGCTGAAGGGCGCGGACATCCTGCGGACGGCGCCGGAGATCTATTCCTCCAGCGTTGAGTACGGCGGCGACATGTTCTCCCAATGGGTGAAGAACGTGGCGCAGGTACACACGGCGGGCTTCGGCACGCGTGTCCTCTACACGGGCCTGAATCCGGGCGCGTTTGACACGCACGCCAACCAGCCGACCTCCTTCGCCAAGCTGTGGGGCGAGGTTTCCCGCGCGGTCAACGACCTGTACCAGGACCTGAAAGAACACGACGCCAACCAGGAAGTGGTGATGGTGCTGTTCACCGAGTTCGGGCGCCGGGTGCAGGAGAACGGATCCGGAACCGACCACGGTTCGGGCAGCGTCGCGTTCGTGCTGGGCGACGCCGTGAAGGGCGGCCTGTACGGCGAGTATCCTTCGCTGGAGCCGGACAAGCTGGACGAAGGCGACCTGAAGTGGAACAACGACTTCCGCCAGACCTACGCCACCATCCTGGACAAGTGGCTGGAGCTGGACGACAAGGCGATCCTGCAGGGCGAGTTCGAGCAGTTCGACTTCATCAAGTAAACGGCCGCTACCGGCCCCGTCATACTGACACTGGCGCAATTCAGATAGGGGCAGGTTTCACGCCTGCCCCGCATTATTTCAACGGCGCCCAGTGTCGGCACAGCAACATCTACGCAAAAAGGTGAATACAATGGTTACTGCGACTGAGATTGCGCCGGTAACGTTCCAGTACAGCCACGTCATTGGGCGGCAGGAAGTGCGAAGCGGCAACGGGTTCTTCAACCCGGTGGCGATCACCCGCGACGACAACGGGCTGCTCTACGTGCTGAGCCGGGGAACCGAGACGCCGGCGTTCTTCCCCTGCAAGCGGGTGACGGTTTTCCATCCCGACGAAGAGGAAGTGGTGGCTGAATTCGGGCAGAAGATACCGCCGGAAGACGCCGACGAGACCACGCCCAACGGGTCGTTCATGTGGCCCACGTCGGTGGCGCTGGACAGCCAGGGCTACGCCTACGTCTCCGACGAGTGGCTGAACCGGGTTTCCGTCTACGACCAGGAGCACGGCAACTGGATCGGCATGTGGGGAATCCCCGGCGATGCGCCCGGCGAGATCAACCGGCCGGCGGGCCTGGCGTTCGACAAGAATGACAATCTGTACATGGTGGAGAGCCGGAACCACCGGGTTTCGGTGTTCACCAAGGATGGGAAGTACCAGTTCGGCTGGGGCGGCCATGGCGATGCCGACGGCCAGTTCAACCTGCCTTGGGGCATCGAGATCGACCACAACGGCGACGTTTTCGTTGCGGACTGGCGCAACGACCGGATCCAGAAGTTCGCGCCGGACGGGACGTTCCTGATGAAGTTCGGGGAGTCGGGCGACGGCGACGGACAGTTCAACCGGCCCACGGGCGTGGCGGTGGACAAGGACGGCCACATATTTGTGACGGACTACAAGAACGACCGCGTGCAGGTTTTCCTCTCCGACGGTAGTTACGTCACCACCATGCGGGGCCAGGCCGGCCTCTCCAAGTGGGGCGCGGAGCGCGTGTATCTTGACCCGACCATCGTGCAGGCCCGGAACCGAGCCCTGAATCTGCAAGAGCGGGAAGGGGCTTTCCAGGGTCCCATCGCGGTGGAAGTGGACGACGACGGTCACGTGTTCGTGCTGGAAACCGCCCGCCACCGGGTGCAGGTGTTCTCCAAACAGACCGCGATGTTTGCCGGCGAACTCTAGGCTTCGAGACAAAGCAATGAAAGGAAGGCCGCGGCTGGTGTCGCGGCCTTTTCTGGTATCAAGTGCGTTGGCGTATAATTACCCCAGCGGTTGCCATCCACGTGAGATACAGGGCATGCCATGACCACGAAGCCAGTTGCGCCGGCGTCCACATCAGCAATGCCCGCCGGCCAGTTCCCAGAGTTTCCGCCCCGGGACGATATGCAGAACACCCTTCACCTGCATGACCAGGGCCATCAGTCAGCGCTGCGCCGGCGCCTGGGCAACCCGGACCGGACGGTGGTGATTGGCGAGGTGCCCATCGGTTGGAACATACACACCCGGCGCGAGGTGATACGAGTGCCCGACCTGCTGGTCGCGCTGGACGTGGACCGGGCGTTGGTGGTGGCGGAGATGGGTTACTCTATCGACGAGCATGGCAAACCGCCGGATTTCGCGCTTGAGTTGGCGTCGCCGAACACGGCTCGGAACGACGAGAGGGGCAAGCGGGTAGACTACGCCCATTTCGGCGTGCGGGAATACTGGAGGTTCGACGCGTCGGGTGGCCGTTGGTACCAGCAAGCGTTGGCAGGCGACGTGCTAGAGGATGGGGAGTACCAACCCGTTGAAATCCATCAAGTGGATGAGAACAGGTATTGGGGGCACAGCGACGTTTTGAACTTGGACGTGTGCTGGGAGCACAGTGAGTTGCGATGGTATGACCCGGTGGCCGAGCGGTATCTGGGTATTTTCGATGATGAAGCCGATGGCCGGATCGCCGCGGAGGAGCGGGTGCGGGAGTTAGAGGCGGAGAACGAGCGGCTGCGGAACGGGTGATTTTCCACCCCGCATTCATGGAGTCAGAGCCGCGGTCAAACGATCGCGGCGTTTTCGTTGCAGCGGGATATCAGTGTCCTGTCTGCCCGTTTAAGCTTGAATCCCAGAGCGCACATATTGCGTAACGATCTCGTGGTTGAGAGTTGGTTGAACGGAAGCATACGAGTGGGTGTCCATGATTGCCGGCGTTGGGCGTGGCGGTGCCTGATGCCGTTGCCGGCGCTGATTTTTGTGGCGTTGCTGGCTCTCTGTTCAGGAGTATGGACTCCGGTTTGGGCGCAGGGAGGGACGCCGGGGCCGGGGCAGGGGGTTGATGCGTGCCTGGTGTCGGTGAGCGCGGAAAGACGGGAATTAAGGGTCGGTGAATCCATGCACCTGTGGATTTGGGGCGCAGGCGTGGAGCCGGGCAGTTGGGATCTGGAGGTAGGCGGGGACGGTTCGCTGAGCTTGCAGGGCGCACGGGTGTTGGACCCTGATGCGGAGTTCGTGGAGTGGACCGTTGTGGGAGAAAGGGAGGGTGAGATCACGGTGTCGGTCGGGATGGCTTGCCGCAAGCCTGGGATAGGGACTGATTCGGTGACGCTGACGGTTTTGCTGCCGGACGCGGAACCGATTCCGGACCCTACCGTGCAGCCGGGTGCGGATTCTTGCATCGTTCATCTGAGCGTGAGCCATCAAGAAGTGGTGGTGGGCGATGAGTTCTCGGTTTGGTTCGTGGGCGTTGGGACCGAGGAACGCAGCTGGAATCTGGCGATGGAGGGGGATGGGTCGGCAGAGTTGGTGGACACCAGTGAGCTGGACCCGGAGTACGTTGAATGGCGGTTGGAAGGGGTTAGCGCCGGAACGGTCCGGTTGATGGGCCGCATGGACTGCTTACCAGAGGGTGAGGGAGTCGCGTCCAGCGAGATCGTGATTGTGGAGCGCGGAGCGGAAAGCCAAGACAGCCCTACGGCCCCGACAGGAACAGAGTCAACCGCGGTTGGCGATCAGGAATCCAGCGCGTGGGGGGCGATGACGATCGTCCAGGCCGGCTTGATGGCCGCGTTGGTCGGGATCCTCGTGGTTTTGGTTTACGTGTTGATACGGCGACGTTAGCGGGTTAAAGCGGGGCCGTGGGGGAACCGATCCAGCGGCGGACGGCGTGAGCGCCGCGTGTGGTCAGGTGCTGCCGTGGAAGACCTGGGGATAGGCTACCGATACCCTAGCGTTCTGATTGGTGGCGGTTGAGTTCGGCTTCCAGTTCCGTGACGCGGGCTTCTGCGGACAATCGAGCGGCGCGCTCTTCTTCCGCGCGGGTTTCGGCGTCTTGGGCCCGCTGTTCCGCGACGTCCAACTGCGCCTTGGTCTCGGTGAGGTCGGGCAGATACTCGCCGGTGGCCGGATCCCAGAAGCGCAGCAGTCCGTGATACCAGTGCAACTCCAGTTGCAGAGCCTCGCTATATCCCCGGATGATGCCGTCGCTGCCGGTTTCAACCGGGATTGGCTCGTATCTATCATCGACCAGGCGGTCACCGGCCAGGGCGGCATCATGATACTGTCCGCCAGTATGGTCGAAACGCCAGTATTCCGGCACCCGGTAACCGGCGTAGATTTCCCGTTTTTCGACGTAATCCCGCCGTCCGGTGGTTTGTGAGGCCACTTCCAGCACAAAGTCCGGCGGCTTGCCGATTTCGCTGATGACGTAGCCGTTGACGCTGGTGATTTCTTCCGACGAGAAATCTACCCCGAAAGATACCAGGCAGTCTGGCCGGGGAGCGCGGCCCGCTTCGCTGGCATGATTGCAGAGCCATCCTTCCATGCCGACGAAAGCATCGGGCCGCGACAGAAAATGGTCTTCAAGGATGAGGTAGGCGCGGCTGACGTGAGGACCTTGCTCAAGCATGTCAAAGATATGTGATACACCGGGCAGCGGGGTGAGGCGACGATGCTGGCCGGCCTTGGGCGGTTGAGATGCAGGTTTGGTAGTCATGGTGAACGCACCGCAGGATGGAGACTAAGCGCTGCCGAGGAATACCTGCGTCAATATATCAGTGTCGCGGATGGACTGGGGCGTGCCGTTGTGGACGACGGCGCCTTTGTCCAGGACGTAGGCGCGGTCCACGATATCGAGGACGCCCTTGATGTTGTGCTCGACGACCATGATGGTGGTGTTGAGGCGGTCGCTGATCTCGGCAACCTTCTGGAATACCTCGCGGACGATGATGGGCGCGAGGCCGAGGGTGGGCTCATCGAGGAGCAGCAGTTCGGGGGATGCCATGAGGCCACGACCCAGGGCGAGCATCTGCTGCTGTCCGCCGGACATCTGGCTGGCGTAATCGCGGCGTTTTTCGTAAAGGACGGGGAACAGTTCCATGACCGAATCGAGACGGCGGGCCCTCTCCGCGCGGTCGTTCAGGTAGATGCAACCCATCTCCAGGTTTTCCGCGATGGACAGGTGGGTGAACACGCGGCGGCCCTGGGGAACGAAGGCGATGCCTTCCTTCACGATTTCGTGGGTCTCGGCGGCCAAGGGCTGCTGACGCCAGTAAACGGTTCCGGACACCACGGGGGCGAGGCCCATGACGGCCTTGAGCACGGTGGACTTGCCAGCGCCGTTGGGTCCCATGACGGCGACGACTTCGCCGGTGTGGACCTCCATGGAAACGTCGTCCAGCGCGCGGACGGCGCCGTACTCCACCGCGATGTTGGTGAGTTCCAGGAGCGGCGGGTCGCCGTTGGTTTCGGGTGGTGAGATTGCCACGTCGCTATGCTCCTCGCAATGACAACATGAGCGGCTATTCGCCGAGGTAGGCCTCGATGACTTCCTCGCTGTTGAGGACAGGTTCCACGTCGCCGGAGGCCAGCAGTGTGCCGCTGTCCAGCACGATGATGCGGTCCGAGAGTTCGCGGACGATGTCCATGTTATGGGACACGAAGACGATGGTGTGCCCGTCGGCGCGCATCTGCTTCATGATGTCCTTGACGCGCTCCAGCATCTGCGGGAACAGGCCGGCGAAGGGCTCGTCCAGCAGATAGGTTTGCACGTTCATGGCTAGGGCGCGTCCAATCTCCAGGAGTTTCCGCTGCCCGTAAGACAGCTCCTGGGCCAGGGAATCGCGCTTCTCCCACATGCCGACCTGCTCAAGGATGCCCTGGGCTCTCTGCCGCGTGGACGGTTTGGTGCGCTCGAAGATAGCCGGAAACAGGCGGCGCTCGGTGAGGACGACCAGGATGTTGTCCCAGACGGTGATCTGGTCGAACAGGCGGACTTCCTGGAAGGTGCGGGTCAGGCCGTGGTCGGGGGTCTCGTACGCCTTGACGACGCGGAGGCCGGACCCGTCGATGATGACCATGCCGCCATCCAGGGGCAGGACGCCGCTGAGCAGGTTGACCAGGGTGGACTTGCCGGAGCCGTTGGGCCCGACGATGCTGGTGGTGCCCTGGCGCGGGATGGACAGACTCAACTCGTCGACGGCGCGGACTGCGCCGAAGTGCTTGGAGATGGCCTGGGTTTCCAGGGCGTAGTCGATGCGGTCGGATTGCGTCGATGTCATAGGCGGTACCTCCCGACGAGTCCCTGGGGCCGGAACAGCATGAGCAGGACGAGCAGGACGCCGAGGACGACTTGCCGGGCCTGGCCGATGTGCTCGGTGGGCAGGAACGGGATGAAGCGCATGCCCTCCTCCAGCAGGACGAAGGCCATTGCGCCGAGCAGCGAGCCCCAGATGGTTGCCAACCCGCCCAGGATCACTATGGAGACCAGCAGGACTGACTCCAACAGGATGAACGAGTTGGGGTCGATGAAGGTGGTCCAACTGGCGAACAGACCGCCGGCGATGCCGGCCATCATGGCCGAGATCACCCAGACGGCGAGCTTGTAATGGGTGGCTTGGTATCCGAAGACCTCGATGGCCTGCTCGTCCTCGCGGATGGCGGTGAGCACGCGGCCAAAGGACGATGAAACTATGAACCACGAAATGAGCATGACGACGGCGAGGAACAACAGGCACATCAGCAGGAATTCCAGCTCGCCGTCGATCACCCACCCGGCGACCTGGGGTCGGGCGATTTCGTGGATGCCGAACGCGCCGCGGGTGACGGGCCGGAGGTTCAGGAAGACGTTGAACGCGATGATGGCGAACCCGAAGGAAACCAGGACGAAAATGTCGTCGCGGAAGCGGTTGAACACCACGCCCACCAGGATGGCGGCGACGCCGGCCACCAGGGCGCAGAGGGGGAGAACGGCGAAGAAGGGCCAGCCGAATGTCGGGATGGCCTCGGTGCGAAGCTGCTCGTAGGCCGGGTCGGAGGTGAGGATGGCCATGGTGTATGCGCCGATGCCGAAGAACCCGATATGGCCGACGGACAGCAGGCCGGTGAATCCAACCACCAGGTTCAGGCTGACGGACAGGATGGCCCAGATGGCGAATACGGTGCCGATGATGACGGCGAAACCGAAGCCCTGCCAGAACATGAAGGCGATGGCCCAGCCGATGATGAACAGGTTGGCCCACAGCTCAATGTTGCTGCGCGCGTGACGGGCGAGGTCTCGGGGGCTGCGGACCAACGAAGCCAACTCTCGGATGCGCTGGGTGTCGATGGGCATGGCATCACCTCCTGGGGAGCAGGCCCTGGGGCCAGAAGGAGAGGAAGAGGATCAGGAGGATGAATGCGATGGCGTCTTTCCATTCCCCGGCCAGGTCCCAGATGCCGAACTGCTCGACAATGCCCAGGATGAAGCCGCCGACGATTGCGCCGTAGAGGTTGCCGATGCCGCCGACGACGGAAGCGATCCAACCCTTGAGCAGCAGTAGCAGGCCCATGCGGGGCTGGACGGCGGTGTCGTGGCCGTTGAGGATGCCCCCGAGGGCCGCGTACATCGAGCCGATGAAAAACACGGCGGCGATGATCACGGTGGTGTTGATGCCCACCACCTTGGAGACCTCTTCGTCGTCGCCGATGGCGCGGACGGCGCGGCCGAAGGACGTCTGCCTGAGCAGCAGCCAAAGGATGGCGAAACCGGCCAGGGCGACCCCGATGCCGAACACGTTGAATCCCTTGATGCGCGCTCCGGCGATTTTCCAGGTCTCGCTGCCGAAGGCGTTGGGCAGCGGCCTAGGCGCGCTCTCAAAAACGATGACGATGAACGCGGCGATGGCCAGCAGGATGCCCAGGGATGCCACCAGCATGATAAGGGGCGAGCGGGCGCGCTGACGCATGTACACGTAGAGGCCGCGGTACAGTGCCAAGCCCACGCATCCGGCGAGCAGGCAGGACACTGCCCAACTGAGGTACAAGCCGGCTCCGGGGGCGCCGGAGACCAGGTAGCCGTACCACGCGCCGAGGGCGGCGGCAGGCAGGCCGGCGATGGCGGCGATGAGGGTGAAGCGGACGCTAGGGGCGAAAGACTGGATGGCCCAATACGGGACGACTATGGCGGCCAGGGCAACGGCTGCGCCGACGGCCGGGCTCGTCATGACGTGGAGGATTGCGGGGTAGGAGAGGACGACGCCGGCATAAGCGCCGACGGCTCCTGCCATCAGGCCGACGAGCAACCCAATGGTGTTGGGACTGAATCTCCCGCGCAGGCGCGGATACAAGACCTGGTGAAGAGTCCAACCCACAACGCCGGCCACGATGGCGGCGAACACGGCGTTGACATAAATGTTGTTGACATCAAATCGGCTGCCCAGGGCCGAGGACGTGCGCAGGTAGAAAACGCCGTACGCGCCCATGGCGGCGGCCGCGCCGTAGTAGAGGTCGAAGAACCAGACGGTGCTGTAAACGAGGGTGAACCCCATCGCCAGGAGGGCGTACACGGCGCCGACGGCAAGGCCATTGAAGGCGAATTGCAGGGCCTGAGGAGGAGACTGGCCGATTTTCCAGGCGATGTAGGCTATGGCGGCCGCGGCCAAAACCACGGCGAGCGTGCGCGTGCCCTGGATATTCAGCAAACGGGGCAGCCCGCGGGCGCTTTCGCTTTGGGTGGACATAAATCCATGTCCTCACATTGTTATCAGTTATCGTTGGCTGGCAAGCGGGGCAATAATATCACAAGCAAATGGGCCGGCCGCATCAGCGCGGCCGGCCCAAGTTTGCTCAGTAGCGCAGGAGAGACTACGGAGTCGGGGCCTGTCCCAGCGACACGTAGCCGAGGTTGTCGTCGGTGCGCTCTGCAACCGGAAGCACCTGGACCACCGCGTTGCTCAGGCCGAGCACGTCGCCGTTGTCGCCGAAGCCGTAGTTGTCGCCGATGGCTCCGGTGAAGCTGATGCCGTTCAAGCACGCCCGGAACCCGCTGGTGTCCTGGTCATCGCCGGTTTGGGCGAGACACTCGGCGGCGATGTACACGTCGTCGTAGGCGGAGGCCTGGAACCAGGGCTGGGTTGCCACAATGCCAAAGTGCGCCTCAAAGTCCTTGAGGAACTTTTCGCCCCGTTGGGTCAGCCCCAGGGGGATGATGGCTTTCATGCCGGTGGCGGCTTCCCCGGCGATGCGCAAGGCTTCGGGTCCGGTGTTCACCGATTCCGTGTAAATCGGGCCCTCGAATCCCAATTCCCGAAGCTGCTTGATGATGGTGCCGCCGGCGAATTCCGACTGCGATGCCAGGTAAACGGCGTCGGGCTCGCTGCCGATGAGCTTGGTGATCTGGGTACGGAAGTCGGTGATTTCGGAGGAGTAGCTTTCAGAAGCCACGACGTGTCCGCCGAGTTCCTCGAAGCGGGCCACGGTGGTACGCCGCGCGCCTTCCGCGTAGTCGGTGGACTCGGTGATGGTGGCCAGATGGTGATGGCCGTCGACATGGATGGCATTGCCGGTGTCGATGCCCAACTGGTCGTCGTTGATGGCGGTGCGGAAGATGTAGTCGCCGGCGGTGGCGATGTCCGGGCTGGTTGCGGACGCTGACAGCATGATGACGCCTTCCGCCTGGGCCAGCGGGGCCGCGCCCAGCATCGCGCCGCTGCAGGTGGTGCCGAGAATGATCTTCACCCCGTCAACGTCGGTGAGCTTGTTGTAGGCGGTGATGGCGTCCTGGGCAGCGCACTTGGAGTCCTCGGGGATGAGTTCCAGCATGCGACCGTTGACTCCACCCGCGGCGTTGATTTCCTCAACGGCGAGTTGCTTGGCCTGCATGATCGGGTTGCCGTAGGTTTCGGCCGGACCGGTGAGGGCGTCCATTGCGCCGATGCGGAAAGGCTCGTCGGACGGCTGCATCATGGCGGCTCCGGAGCCGGGTTCCGCGCCCGGAGCAGGGCCGAGGATGAGATATCCGTTGTTGTCGTCGGTGCGCTCACCAATGGGCAGCACCTCGACCACGGCGTTGGCCAGTCCCACGACTTCGCCGTTCTCGTCGAAGCTGAAGTTTTCGCCGATTGCGCCGCTGTAGGTGATCCCGTAGAGACAATCGCGGAACCCGTCAGCGTCCTGATCGTCGTTGGTCATGCTGAGACATTCGGCGGTGATGTACACGTCGTCGTAGCCGGACGCGAGGTACCAGGGGAGGGTGACGTAGTCGTAGCGGGCGCGGAAGTTATCGAGTACCTCCACTGCCTTGGGGTTGTTGGGGTCAAGCTCCGCGGTGATGGCCTTGAGTCCGGTGGCTGCGTCGCCGGCGACTTCCAGGGCGGTTGCGCCGACCGGCACGATTTCCGAGTACAGCGGGCCCTCGTATCCGAGTTCACGGATCTGTTTGACCACGGTGCCGCCGGAGAACTCGGCCTGGGCGGCGATGTGCACGGCGTCGGGGTTGGCGTTGATGATCTTGGTCAGCTGGGACCGGAAGTCGGTGATGTCGGAGGCGTAACGTTCCTCCGCGACGATCTCGCCGCCCAGTTCCATAAAGCGCTCTGCCGTCACGCGACGTACGCCCTCGGCGTAGTCGGTGGTCTCCGTGATGGTGGCAAGCTTTCGGCCACCATCGGACCAGATGACGTTGGCGGTGTCGATGCCGACCTGGAGGTCGTTCATGGAGGTGCGGAAGATGTAATCGCCGGCGTGGGCGATATCCGGGTTGGTCGCCAGCCCCGAGAACAGGATGACGCCATCGGCTTCGGCCAACGGGGCCGCGCCGAGCATTGCGCCGCTGCATGACGTGCCGAGGATGATCTTCACCCCATCGACGTCCGTGAGCTTGTTGTATGCGGTGATGGCGTCCTGCGCGGCGCACTTGGAGTCCTCAACTATGAGCTCCAGCATGCGGCCGTTGATGCCGCCGGCGGCGTTGATCTCGTCGACGGCCATCTGCTTGGCCTGGACGGACACGGTGCCGTAGGTTTCGCCCGGTCCGGTGAGGGATTCCATGACTCCGATGCGGAAAGGCTCATCGGTTGCGGGTGCTGACGGAGCCGTGGAGCCCTGGGCCGGTGCGGTGGTGGGCTGGGACGCCGTGCCGGATCCCTGGGCCGCCGGCGCGGTGGTGGGGCTGGTCTGGGCGGCGGAACTGGGCGGAGTTTCTTCCGCGGGTCCACCACAAGCGATGACCATGGGGATGAGCATTAGTATCAGCGCCAAAGGCACTATGTATTTGAGCGTGGATAACGGCATGTTTTACTCCCGTGAAAAGGTTATAGGCGTCCGATTTCGAGGCTTGTTTTCCGATTTTAGCACATGGTGGTCACACTCCCGTATTGAATTGTGTCTCTGAGGCTTTATGTTTTCGTGATCCGGAGAGTGAGTGAGATACTTCCGCAGGCACAGAAGTGCGGCGAGCTAACTCAAGAGACCCGCGCTGCAAAAGTCGGATGCTCCCTCCGGGACGCGCCCAAACCGGGCCGATACTTGCGGAACTCCCATCGATACGCTTTGGTAATATCGACCGTGCTAAATCGGACGGTGCCGCCTGCGGTTTGGTGCGATAGCGTTCCGTAATGAGTCCCCGCGTTAGCCGATGGAAATCTCTATAGATCGACCGAGACCCTCAAGGCGGCGCACGGGCCGCGCCTTCGCTGCGTTGGTCTGTTGCGTGCTTGCGACGACCCTGGCGTCCGGCGCGTGCGTGTGCGACACGTTCAATGGGCTCCTCAATCGGTGCAACCCGCAGTCGGAAGAAGCGTCGCTGGCGTCGTACTCAACCAGCATTGCTCCGCCTCCAGTTGGAGCAGCCGGCGGGGCCAACGCGGCGGCGTCCGATTACGAGGCTGCCATCGGCAGGTACGACGCCATCATTGCCAATGATTCCAAAAACGCGTTGGCCTACGGATATCGCGGTTACTCCTACGCCGCGCTTGGGGATTACGACAACGCGATCCGCGACTATAGCCGCGCCATCGAACTCAGCCCCGAGGATCCAAAGCTCTACAACAACCGAGGGTCCGCGCACGCGTCGTTGGGGCGGTATGGCAACGCGGTACCCGATTACGACCGGGCCATAGCGCTGGACCCGTGGTTCCACCGGGCCTACGACAACCGGGGAGTGGCGCTGTCGAACCTGGGTGAATTGGAGAAGGCGATCCGGGACTACGGCCGGGCGATCATGCTGAAACCGGAGGACCCTCTGCCGTACAACAACCGGGGCTCCGCATACGCCGACCTGCAACGCTACGACGACGCGATCGAGGATTTCGATCAGGCCATTGAGATTGATCCGCGGTTTGTTCGCGCCTACGACAACCGGGGTACGGCCTATGCAGATCTGGGCCTGTATGAAGAGGCGATCAGAGATTTTAGCCAGGCCATCGCCATCGACCACGAGGACCCGTTGCCGTACAACAATCGCGCAACCGCGCACGCCCAACTGGCGCAATACGCCGAGGCGTTCCAGGATTTCGACCGAGCCATTGAGCTGGACCCCGAGCTCCAGAAAGCGTACAAAAATCGCGGCAACACGTACACGGACCTGGGCCGTTATGAGGAGGCCATCGGAGATTTCGACCGGGCCATCCAGCTTGATCCCGACGATCCCCAGATCTACCAGGCCCGGAGCTTCGCCCACAAATCGCTGGGGAACCACCACCAGGCCGAACAGGATCTGGAGAAAGCAGCCGAACTGGAGCCGTGAAATTGGGGGGTGGAATGGCTCCCCTGGTAGGATTCGAACCTGCGACCCAGCGGTTAATCCGCCATAGGCGGACCCGCGTTACCGCTCAGCAGTTGTTTGATCCAAGTACGTCCTGCGCCTGATTTTAGGAAACGTTCTCGGCGCATCGCTTCGGAACGGGTTGGGAGCTCTTCTTGGTGCACCAGGGTCCAAGGTCCACGGTTCCGGGTATAACGTGCGATGCCATGATGGTGTTCTTCCAAGCGCCTGGCAAGATCGGAAGTTTGACCGATGTAAAGACGGGAAGACGAGGAACTTTTCAGGACGTAAACGGTGAAAACTGACAAACTTCGAAAACAGTTGGAGGGGATTGGCCGGGGAAGTCAGCGGTAGCGAGCACTGGCGTAGGAGGTGGCTCCCTTGGCAGTACTCGAACCTGCGACCTGGCGGTTAATCCGCCGGAGGCGGACCCGCGCTACCGCCAAGGTAATTGGGTAGGAATGGCTCCCCTGGTAGGATTCGAACCTACGACCTAGCGGTTAACAGCCGCCCGCTCTACCGCTGAGCTACAGGGGAACGGTAAAGTCGCCGTACCGATAATCGCAATGGAGGCGACGCGTTAAAATTGTAGCACCGAGGGGTATACCTAGCAAGCAGAGCGAGGCGATCCAAGTATTCTCGGGAGTCATGGGCGGTTCGTTGGGCAGGACTCGAACCTACGACCTGGCGGTTAATCCGCCGGAGGCGGACCTGCTCTACCGCTGAGCTACAGGGGAACGGTAAAGTCGCCGTACCGATAATCGCAATGGAGGCGACGCGTTAAAATTGTAGCACCGAGGGTTATACCTAGCAAGCAGAGCGAGGTGATCCAAGTATTCTCGGTAGTCATGGGCGGTTCGGTTGGCAGGATTCGAACCTACGACCTAGCGGTCAATCCGCCATAGGCGGACCCGCTCTACCGCTGAGCTACAGTAGAACCGTAAGCCGCCATGCCATTGGGTAGAACGCTGGCGGCAATTCTCGATGTATTGTAGAGGAGGTTATCGAGCGGTGTGGGCACTCGTTTCACACCGGTCAGCGGGCATGTGGCAAGGGGCCTCGGGATTGGCAAGCAGCGTGCTAAAATCGCCGGAACTATGGGTTGGCGGTGGCCGAGATTAGCACTACTGACATAGCGGCCGGGCGGCGCGTGGGCGAGGTGATGGTGTCGCACTCGCAGCGGATAGAGGCGCAGTGTTATGAGTTGCACGCTGCTCCGCCGCTGGGCGCATTGCTGAGGGTCGGGTCGCCGCCGGTGTACGCGGTGGTGCGGGAGATCTGGCACGAGCCGTTGGACCCGAGTCGGCCGTTGGCGCCCCGGGGGTTGTCACTGGAGACCGAGGAGGAAATATACGCCGCCAACCCGCAGCTTTCGGCGATGTTGACCACCAGGTTCGCTGGAACGGTGGTGGGTTATGGAGACGGCGCGGCGGTGCGGTTCGGATTGCCGGCACAGCCGCCCAATCTGCACGCGTTCGTGTTTACCTGCGACGCCGATGAGACTGCCGCGTTTGCCAACGATCTGGGGTGGATTCGGCTTTTCCTGTCCGACGGGTCGGCGGCGGCCGACTCGGCGTTGGCGGGCTTCCTGCGGCAGGCGGCGGACGGGATGCTTGACCGACCGGCGTTCCTGCTGAGAGCCGGCCGGACGTTGGCGACCGAGTTGTCGCGCGATCCGCAGCGGTTGCAGGCGATATTGCGGGAGATAACGGGGTGATCACGCGGAACGGACAGAATCCCGGCGCGGCGCGCAGATTGGGAGTGGTCGTCGGCGGGTCGTTGTCGCGGGGACTGGACGTGCGGCTGGACGGCTCGGCGGATGCGTCGCTGGAGGATGTGGCGGTGGGTTCGTTCGTGACCATCGTGGGGCGTCGGCAACGATACTTTGCGGTCGTGACCGACCTGGAAC
Organism: Dehalococcoidia bacterium; assembly: GCA_034423115.1. Lineage (GTDB taxonomy): Bacteria > Chloroflexota > Dehalococcoidia > Lucifugimonadales > UBA3495 > Bin87. Next base: position 21,303 of record DAOUJD010000083.1, read on the forward strand.
TGCGGGCGGTGGACGACAGTGTGCGCCATTTCCCGCCGACCGGGTTAACAGGATCAGGCGCGGACGGGTTCGCCGCAGATGTGATGGCAGGGACGCTGGCATACGGTCAACTATCGGTGATGCCGAGCATGACGGCGCCGTTGGATTCGCCAGCGAGCGGCGCCGGCGCATCGGAACTCGCCGAGCAGGCCAAGACGATACCGGAGCACTTTGCCCCGGTGTACGCGGCGTCCCAGGCGGATATTGACGCGGTGTTTGCGGCGCAGGCCGGCGATGCTTTCGCGCTGGGTTCTCCGCAAGGTATGGATGCGGCGTCGGTGCGGCTGGACCTGGGGACGTTGGCGAGTCGCTCAGTGGGGGTGTTCGGCGCGTCGGGCTCGGGCAAGACGTTCCTGGCGCGGATGCTGCTGGCCGGGCTGGTCAAGGAAGGCGAGGCGGTGTCGCTGGTGTTCGACATGGAGAGCGAGTACGGGTGGCAGGGACAGGACAACGACCGGCGGCGGCAGGTCAAGGGTCTCAAGCAGCTTTTCCCAAGCCGTGTGGTGACGTTCACGCTGGACGAGGAGAGCAGCCGGCGGCGGGGGGTGTCGCCGGACGGCGTGGTGCGCATCGGGTACGACGAGATTGAGCCGGCGGACATCGAGGTGCTGCGCGACCTGTTGAACCTGTCGGAGGTTGCGGCGGCTACAGCGTGGAACCTGGAGCGGCACTACGGCAGCGGTGATTGGCTGCGCTCGTTCCTGGCGTTGAGTGGGGCCGAGGTTGGGGAGTTGTCCAACGAATTGGGCGTCAACCTGGCGGCGTTGCAGACGCTGCACCGGCGGTTGTCGGCGTGGGGTCGGTTTGGGTTCCTGGCGGACTCGGGGGCTGGTAGCGGCAGCGCCGGCGGGATCATCGAGCAGTTGCAGCGTGGGAACCACGTGGTGCTGGAGTTCGGGCAGTACGGGCGCAACACCGCCGCCTACGTGCTGGTGAGCAACCTGCTGACGCGGCGGATCCACGAGACGTGGGTGCGGCGCAAGGAACTGGCCGATGGCGGACAGGGCGACGAGCCGCGTCCGCTGGTGATATTCATCGAGGAGGCGCACAAGTTCCTGACGCCGGAGGTGGCGTCGCAGACCATTTTCGGGTCCATCGCCCGCGAGTTGCGGAAATACAACGTGACGCTGATGATCGTGGACCAACGGCCCAGCGGAATAGATTCGGAGGTGATGAGCCAGTTGGGTACGCGGCTGTCGTGCGCGTTGAACGACGACCGGGATATGAACGCGGTGCTGATGGGAGCGCGGGACGCCGGCCAGTTGCGAGGAGTGCTGGCGCGGCTGGACAGCAAGCAGCAGGCGTTGGTGTTTGGACACGCCGTCCCCATGCCGGTGGTGGTGCGCCCCCGCAATTACGACGAGTCCTTCTACGCTGACATGGCGATATCCGGCGCGCCGATTGCCGCCACCGCCGGCATCCCGTCCGGAGCGGCCGCCCTCCCCGAAACCGAAGCAGAGCGTATGCAACGCGAAATCGACGAGCTGTTCCCACCTGAATGAGATAGCATAGCCCCTCTGAGGGAGAGGGGTTGGGGTGAGGGCCGTACTGTTATGCAAGTCATCACAACCTGTGCCGAAATGACCGCCCTGTGCCGTGAGGTTCCGCGTCCGTTGGGCCTGGTGCCGACGATGGGTGCGCTGCACGAAGGGCACCTGTCGCTGACCCGGCAGGCGCGGGCGGACAACGCGACGATGGCGGCGTCGATATTCGTGAACCCGACGCAGTTCGGGCCCAACGAGGACTTTACGACCTACCCGCGCAGCATGGAGCGAGACCTGGAGTTGCTGGAGGCGCAGGGGACTGACCTGGTATTCGCGCCGCTGCCGCCGGAGGTGTATCCCGAGGGATTCGATACGTGGATCGAGCCGGGCGCGGTGGCCGAAGGGATGGAGGGAGCGGCGCGTCCCGGCCACTTTCGCGGCGTGGCGACGGTGGTGGCCAAGCTGTTCACCATCACGAGGCCGGACCGGGCGTATTTCGGGCAGAAGGACGGTCAGCAGGTGGCCGTCATCCGCAAGATGAACGCCGACCTGAACCTGGGCGTGGACGTGGTGACGATGCCCACCATCCGGGAACCGGACGGGTTGGCGATGAGCAGCCGGAACGCGTACCTGACGGAGGAGGAGCGGGCTGCCGCGCCGGTGGTTTACCGGGCGTTGTGCGTGGCCGAGTCGGTTTGGGACTCCGGCGAACGGGACGGAGAAAAGCTCAGGACGGCGGCGCTGGATGTGCTCAAACAGGAATCACTGGTGTCCGGCGTGGACTACGTCAGCGTGGTGGACGCGGATACGATGGCGCCGGTGGGATTTGCGCCGCCGGGTCGACGGGTGATGATCGCTGCGGCGGTGCGGCTGGGGTCGGTGCGGTTGATCGACAACGTGGTGGTGGGTTGATCGATCCATCCGCGATGCCCGGCGTAACCGATTTATCCAAAATTGGATGCTTCCAATTGGAGGATTTGCGAGATGAACGACGAGTTGTTTTTTGAGGTGCACGAGGCTGAAGAAGGCGGTTACTACGCGGTAGCGCAAGGCCACGACATCATCACCCAGGGTGATTCTTGGGAAGAGCTAAAGCTCATGGCCCAGGATGCGGTGCTGTGCCATTTTGATGACCATGAGATGCCTGACGCGTTTCGACTCCGGTTGGTGAAGGATGAGGTGGTAGCCGTGTAATGCTGCCCAGAGATTTGTCGGGCGACGAGTTGGTGCGGCTGCTGAACCGATGCTATGGATATCGGGTTATCCGTCAACGAGGCAGCCATATGAGACTGGTGACCGACTTCAAGGGTCATGAACACAGGGTTTCGGTTCCCCGACATTCCCAGCTCAAAGCGGGAACATTGAGCGGCATATTGTCCAGAGTTGCGGCGTATCTGGAGATCAGCCAGGACGAATTGCGGCGCACCCTATTCGATGAATGACGACGTTTTTGTTCGGATGCCGACTTTCCGTCCAGCCGGTGACAAACTGAACGCGCTGCCACCGCAACATCGGGTCGCCTGCGGATGGGGGCAGTATTTTACGGAATATGCTCGGCTCGGAGAGCACGCCTGGCTTGGGTGGATGGGATTGACTTCAGGAGCGATTGCGAATGATGACCATTGCTACCGCCGAAGCTCGATGGATTTTATGGCTGGGGAATGGACGTTGGCGGGCTTGCCGCGGCGGCGATGGAGGTTTGCTGATAAACTCGAAGGGGAATGGCGATAGGGTTGGTTGGAGATGAACCCATGTGCAAGCCACGTAGGAAGGCGGGAAATGACTAAAACCATCAAGGCCAAATACGCCAACGGAGTAATTGCCCCGCTGGAACCCCTCGACTTGGCGGACGACACGGTGGTGCTGCTGAAAGTCGAAGAAATTGAAAACCCGAGTCAAGCAGGAGGCAAAGCGGAAGAAACCGCGCGCGAGAGGGCAGAGCGCAAGCGTCGAGCCTTAATCAAGGGCCTACAGTGTAATCACCCTACCGCGGACATTGACCAGATGCTGCGCGAGATTGAGGGTGGCCGGTGGCTATAGTGATCTTCGTTGATTCCAACGTGCCTATGTATATCGTAGGCACTCCGCATCCCAATCAGGACCGCGCAGCCGCTCTCGTTGACGAACTCATCGACGGCGGCGAGACCTTAGTCACCAGCGTCGAGGTTTATCAGGAGATATTGCATCGTTACACGTCCTTGCGGCGTCCGGAGTCCATTGACGACGCTTTTGACGTAATTGACAACTTGGTGGACGAGGTCTTGTCTTACGAGATGACGGAGATACGCGCGGCTCGGTCTTTGCTAGTCGCGATTCCCGGAATCTCCGCGCGCGACGCTCTCCACGTGGCAGTGATGCGAACAGTAGATTGCAGTCGCGTGTTGAGCTTTGACTCCGGATTTGATAATTGCCCCGATATTGAGCGCATTAGTTGATAGGATGCTATCCGGCGCTATGACTGATCGTAGGCAATTGTTTGCCTGCGGCAAGGGAGATAGCGATGGCTAAAACGGTGAAAGCCAAGTACGCCAACGGGGGTGCTGACGCCTCGGGAACGGCTCGAACTGGCCGAAGACTCGGTGGTGCTGCTGACCATCGAAGTGCTGCCAAATGGCGAATCTGAGCCTGGCGAAGTCGAGCCGCTCGGGGGTTCAGATGACAGCGAACTGATCATCGACATGGAAGACCTCAGGGCGCTCAAAACGTCCCTGGATGACGAGGATGTGGAGAAGTATCTACGATTGTGGGATGCCCCGCGGTACGAACAAGACGGGGCGGAACGAAAGCGCTAAACTCTGGAGTTAGCGGCGCAGCCTAATTTCCCGACAGGGATATCGCAGATGCTGCAAAAGATCTCAGTAGGACAGAACATTGCATAACCAAGCCTGCGTGTTTTTTAGTCGGCGGTCAAGCCCTGAAGCCGGCTGTTATCCATTGGCGTACCAAGTCATCCGGTTCGGCGCCAATGTCGCGGGCCGCTTTGCACACCCTTTGTCTGGTTGCTGCGTCCAGGTTTATGACGATGGGTGAACCCAGATCATCGCCGAACATTACTGAGATTGGCTGTAGTTGATCCCAGTAATCTGTGAAGTCGTGTGTGTCCCAAAACTCGGCTTCCTCTTCCCGTGTGGCGAACCGAGGAATCGGGTTGTCAGGGGATTGCTTGGTGCCGCTCATGCTGTTTTCCCGCGAATTGCGAACGGTTGATATGAAGCTATCATCGCCCCTATGCAGCGTCAAACTGCCGCGTGCCCCCATCCTGAAAATCCCAATATAACAGCCTGCCCCGTGCTCGACACGGGGTCACCCCGCACTTGATACGGGGCCCGCGAATCCTGATTCTGACAAAGTGACATCCGCCCCGTTGACTCTAACGGAACGCCGGTTCTATCATAGTCTTATCACGTGAAAGACCAGCTGGTCCCGCAATCCCATAACCCGCCTGCCAGAGGTGAAGCCAACCAATCGGTCGTACGCGGCCAACCCGTCAGAACTCAAAATCGCAACCGGCCCAGGTGGCCAACGCCGCTCAAAGACCTGACTCCTCACCGGCGCGTGCCCCACTGGTGTCCCCGGGACTATCCGAGCCCGCGCGCAAGCGCGCCCTTGCCGGCGCGCCGAGTACACGAAAAAGTAGGTCAAATAGTTGCGTAACCCCCGGCCGTGGGGCTGACAACGACCATCGGAAACCTTCACCTCTGGCAGGCAAACCAAAAATACCAACCTCAAGATCCTGTGAATCATGCTTCGGACAATATGGAAGACCCCAAAGCCCCCAAGAAGCCCTGGACGACGAGGAAATGGCCCACTACGTGCGGTTTGTGGGTAAGGAGCAATGAATGTCAGCCGAGCGGTTGCCGTCGCCTAACGGCGGTAGTATTCTGCGATGCACGCTCCGCTTGGGCGGATGCGATTGTATCCAGGAGCATTGATCTGCGATGACCACCACCGACGTCAAGACTCACATGAATTTCATCAACGGGGAATGGACGCCCTCGGATTCGGGGCGCACTTACTCCGTCTATAACCCTGCGCACAAGGACCTCTTGCTGGGGCATTTCCAGCTATCGAATCCTGAGGACACGCTGCGCGCGGTGGCTGCTGCGTCCGATGCGGCGGAGGCATGGGCGGACACGCCGGCGCCGGTGCGTGCGCAGGTGCTGTTCAAGGCGCTGGAGATCATGGAACGGCGCGGCGAGGAGATCGCGCGGACCATCACCGAGGAAGAGGGCAAGCCGCTGCCCGACGCCCGCGGCGAGGTCCAGCGGGCCATGAATATCATGGAGTACGCCGCCGGCGAGGGTCGGCGGATGTTCGGCTACACGACGCCGTCGGAGTTGCCCAACACCGTCGCCTACACCGTGCGGCGTCCGCTGGGCGTGGTTGGGATCATCACGCCGTGGAATTTCCCCATTGCAATACCCGCGTGGAAGATGGCGCCGGCGCTGATCTGCGGCAACGCTATCGTGTTTAAGCCTGCGTCCAGCACGCCGCTGTGCGCGGTGAAGCTGACCGAGGTGTTCGAAGAGGCGGGGGTGCCTCCGGGCGTTTTCAACCTGATCACGGGGCCGGGCGGCAGTGTGGGCAACGCGCTGGTTGAGTCGCCGGACGTGGCGGGCATTTCGTTCACCGGCAGCACGGAGATCGGGACGGACCTGTACACGCGGGGCGCGTCGCTGCTGAAAAAGGTGCAGGCCGAGATGGGCGGCAAGAACGCCGTGATCCTGCTGGCCGACGCCGACTTGGACAAGGCCCTCGGAGGCATCGTGCAGGGAGCGTTTGGGTCCACAGGCCAGCGGTGCACTGCCACCAGCCGGGTCATCGTTGAGGATGGCGTGTACGACGAATTCATGCGGGAGTTGATTGAGCGCACGTCGAAGCTGACCATCGGCGACGGGCTGGAGGACGGCATCGACGTGAGCCCGCTGTCCAGCGAGTCGCAGCAGCGTACGGTGTCCGAGTACATCGCCACGGGCCGGGACGAGGGCGCGACGCTGGCGTTCGGCGGGCGGACGCTGGAGGGCGGAATCTACGACGAAGGCTGGTACGTGGAGCCGACGATATTCACCGATGTGGATCCCGACATGCGGATCGCTCGGGAGGAAATATTCGGGCCGGTGCTGACGGTGTTCCGGGCGCGGGACCTGGAGCACGCGGTGGAGATCTCCAACAGCGTCAAGTTCGGGCTGTCGTCGTCGGTGTACACGCGGGACATCCCGAGGGCGTTCAAGTACATCAACACGGTGGATGCCGGCATGGTACACGTCAACGCGCCCACGCTGGGCGGCGAGGTGCATCTGCCCTTCGGCGGGTTGAAGGCGTCTGGCGTCGGGCAGCGCGAGCAGGGCGTTGAGGCGGTGGACTTCTTCAGCGAAGTGATCACCGTGTACATCGACTATGCCGATGAGGCAAGGGCGCAGGCGCGGTTCATATAAGCAAAAGGGTGGGAGGCGGATGGAATTTTCACCCTCACCCTAGCCCTCTCCCATCGAGGGAGGGGGGACATAACCGGAGCCATATTTTCTGTTTTGTATTGTTGGCGGCGGTCGGGTTGGTCCTGGCCGCCGTCGGTTGCGTTAACGGCGGCGGCGATGTTGGTGCACGGGTTGATAGCGCGGTGGCGACGGCCGTGGCGTCATCGGCTGCGCCGGATTTGAACAGGCTTTACCGGGAAACGCGGGCGTCGGTGTTCTACATCGACCCGACGGACGGGCAGCACGGGACCGGATGGCTGCTGGAACCGGGCCTGATCGTTACGGTGGCGCACGTGGTGTCGGGACGAGAGCAGGTCATCGTGCGTCAGGCCAGCGCGCCGACGTTCATCGCGACGGTTGCAGGGATGGACGAGCGGCGGGATATAGCGCTGCTGCGTTACGACGTTGACGGCGCGGAACTAGAACCCGAGGCAAGACCGCTGCCGCTGGGCGACGCGGGCAGCGACGACATTGCAAGCACATTGCTGGCGCTGGGATATTCCAGCAGCGGAGTCAAGCGGGAAGGTACGGTGGGATCGCCCAAAGCCAACGCGGGCATCCTGTCCCAGATCACCAACTTCGGGCCGGAGAGCTACGGTCGCAACCTGGAGATGGACGCCGCGATTGACCCGGGGGACAGCGGAGGGCCGGTGCTGAATGCCCACGGGGAGGTGATCGGGATGATCAGGGCGGCCGCCCGCCGCTCCGAGGCCGGGCAAACCGTGGTCGGCACCTTCTACGCCGTCCACGCCGACGAAATCCGGGACGCCCTAGCGGAGATCAGAAGTCGCGAAAGTCAGGGTCCTCAGCGATAACGTCGAGGATGCCCTGCGCGACGTAGAGTTGGGTTGACCCGCGCCGCTCAACTTGAGTCAGTATTCCCGCATCCACCAGCCGGCCGATATGGCTGCGCGCCGATTGATGGGAGCTCTCCAAAATGCCTTGGACGCGCCGGCCGGTGGCATAAGGCTGCTCAAACAGGGAATCGATCAATCGGAACGCTACCCCGGCGGTTCTCAGGCTGCTGACTCTTTCCTGGTAGTCCTCGCGTACCGCCAGTAATTTGTCCACCCGGAGCATGGCGTCGTCGGCAACCGTAGCCACTGCCATCAGAAAGAATTGGATCCACGGTTCCCATTGTCCCCGTAGGCTGATTCCCAGTAGCAGGTCCATGTATTCTTGTCGGTACATCAGGAAATAGTCGCTGAGGTACAGCCAAGGGTTTGCCAAGTAACCGCGGTCGCAAAGAAGTAGCGTTATCAGCAGACGCCCGGTACGACCATTGCCGTCTTCAAAAGGGTGGATGGCTTCGAACTGATAATGGATCATCGCCAATTGAGCGAGCAGCGGAATCCTGGTGTCGGAATGAAGAAACCGCTCCAGCTCATGTAGGGCTGGCATCATTTCGGCGTAAGGCGGAGGCACATAGCGAGCGAACCGGATACCGCGGCGCCCGCCGATAACCACCTGTACCGTGCGAAACTCTCCCGGCCTGCGCGTGCTCCCTCTGACGCCAGACATGAGCACCTGGTGAACCTCGCGAATGAGTCGCAAGCTCATAGGCAGTTGCTGGAGCCTGTCCAAGCCGAACTGCATGGCTTTGACGTGGTTATCCAACTCTTCTGCGTCGTCGCGGTCCCTTGTTATGCCGTCGAGTTGGTACTGATAAAGCTCGGCGATGTTTGAGGTTGTGCCTTCTATGCCACTTGACGCGACAGCTTCGCGGGTCGTCAACGGTCGGATCAGCAGGAAAGGATTGGGCAACGCGGCGGCGCGCCCATTCAATCCGCTCAACGCACGGTCTGCATTGGACAGCAGGGATACGGTGTCATCGCTCCAATCGATTATCGGGGGTAATGGGTCCGGCACGAAAGCCGGCCAATAACTGCCGTCCAGCGTATCAGCGGGCACCAACCGGCCGGGGCTATTGGCGGTGAAATCCGATTCTTGCATTGGGGAAGTAAGCAGATGTTGCTGCACTCAGGATCGCGCGTGCGGGTGGCATCGCAGGACCGCGATGGCTATGTAAATCAAACGGATATATTTTACATGACGATGCGTGCGATGTAAGGAAAGTTATATCAGCGCTGCGGAGATGTAAATGAATCCCCCAAAGATTACATAGAGGTGAATTTTGTGCAAGGTAGGTTGCATTAGCCCACCGCAGATGCAACTTTTGGGATGCTAAGGTTGCGTTTTAAGGATGCGGCGGTGCCTAGAGAGGCCGGCGGTCTGCGAAGCCGGTGTTGGTGGGGTGCCACCAGCCGATGGAGGGTTCGCCGCGCTGCCAGCACAGGTACACCGTTTCGCCCTCGCGGTTGTGCGGGAAGTCGACCAGGCCGCGGCCGATGTCGCGCACCTCGATGCCCCGGTCGGTGATCTCCTTGACCGCATCCTGTAGTTGGCGGGTCAGGCGGGTGACCACGTTCTCGGCGTCAGCGATTTCCTGCTCGCTACTGGAGTGGCCGTTGCTGCGCCGACGGCGGAGGAGAGACAGCAGCGTCTCCTGGCGGTCCACCAGTTCGTTGCGCATGGGCGCGATGGCGGCGAATCGCTCCTCGAGCCACGGCACCAGGTCGTTGGCCTCGTCGTAGGTGAACAACCGCTCCATCATAGCGTCTGTATAATACAGCAATGACCGCAACCCAAGACGCCGGACCCGACCTCGGCGACGATGGCGTTAGCAACAACCGGTTCGTGCCGGGCGAGTTGGCGTTATTCCTCGACCGCAAGGGCCGCGCTTACCTGCAGACGCTGACCGAGGGCGGGGAGTTTCACTGCCACCTGGGGTTTATCCCGCACGCTAACGTGATCGGGGAGCCGGTGGGTGGCTGGTACACCACCAACCGGGGCCACGTGCTGCTGGGCATCCGGCCCACACTGGGCGACTACGTGCGCCTGATGCCGCGGGGGCCGCAGGTGATTTACGCCAAGGACCTGGGGAACATCGTTTCGATGGCCGACATTTTCCCGGGCGCGACGGTGGTGGAGGCCGGCTTGGGCTCGGGGGCACTGACCACAGGATTATTGCGGGCAGTTGGGCCGACGGGACGTGTGGTGTCGTACGAGATCAACGGGGAAGTGGTGGCCAAAGCCACGTCCAACGTGCATTCGGTCATTCCCGATACGTCGCATTGGTCGGTGAAGGTCGGCGACATCGCCGAGGGGATTGCCGAAGCGGATGTGGACCGGGTGGTGCTGGACCTGCCGGAACCGTGGCGGATCCTGGACGCCGCCGCGGATGCCCTGCACACGGGTGGCATCCTGCTGTGCTTCCTGCCCACCGTGCTGCAGGTGCACGAATTGGTCAACGCGCTGCAGGACGACGGGCGGTATGCGCGGATAGAGACGGCCGAGACGATGCTGCGGGGCTGGAACGTGACGCGCCGCAGCGTGCGGCCGGCGCACCGGATGGTGGCCCACAGCGGGTTCATCACGACGGCGGTGCGATGCGTGCCGCCGAGCCGGCAGGGCTATGCGCTCAACCCGTGAACGGGGAACACCGCGTCCTTGATGGCGGCCACGCTTTCGGCAGCCAGGGCGCGGGCGTCGGCGCGGATGTGGTCTGGTATCTCCGGGATCTCGGTGTCGCGCAAGGTAGTGCGTCCGAGGCGCTCCGTGGCGACGGTGGGGATGCGGTTGGGCCAGTCTGCGCCGCACATGACTCCGTAGGCCAGGGTCCAGCAGCGCGCCACCGCTCCGATGTCGTATCCGCCGCCGCCGGTGGCGAGCCACGGGTAGCCGAGACCGCCGAGTCGCGTGACGGCGGCGATGAATCCCCGGCTGGTGACCTGCAGGTGGGTGAGCGGGTCGGTGTGGTATGAGTCGATGCCAAGCTGGGTGAGCAGGACGTCGGGGGCAAAGGCATTGATCAGCGGCGGGACGATGGACTCGAAGGCGTCGAGGTAGATCTCGTCGTCGGTGTAGGGATAGAGGGGTAGGTTGACGGCGTAACCGACGCCCTCGCCCGAGCCGACTTCGCCGGCGAATCCGGTGCCGGGGAACAGGTAGCGTCCCGATTCGTGGACCGAGATGGTCAGGACACGAGGCTCGTGGTAAAACGCGTCCTGAACGCCGTCGCCGTGGTGGGCGTCGATATCCACGTAGGCGACGCGCAACCCGCGATTGAGCAGATAGTGGATGGCGACCACCGGGTCGTTGAACACGCAGAAACCGCTGGCGTTGCGGGCGGCGGCATGATGCAGACCGCCGCTGATGTTGAACGCCGCCTGCACCTCTCCATCGGCGACCATCCGGGCGGCGTCCAGCGTGGCGCCGGTGCTGAGCATGGCGGCCTCGTACATGCCCGGGTAGGTGGGATTGTCGCCGCCCTGGGCGAATCCGAACCGCTGGGGTTGGTATCCGGTGAGCCCGAGGCTGAAGGTGCGAACGGCGGCCATGTAGTCGCGGGAGTGGAACGCGCCGACGGTAGCCTCGTCGGCGAGGGTGGGCGTAACCAGCATCGAGTCATCGCCATCGAACGCGCCGTATGCTTCGAGGAGTTCGTAGGTGTGGCGCAGGCGGATCGGACGCATGGGATGGTCCTGACGCAGGACGTGCTGGCTCATGGCGTCGTCGTAGATGAAAGCAGCGCGGGGCATGATGTTCCTCAATTGGTCTGCATTTGAATTAGAGTAGCACGAATCAGGCTAAACCCAGCTGCTATGTTAGACTGACGGCAGAAAAGACAATGACCCGGGGGAGATGATAGACATGGCAAGTGAAATGCCTCAAGAAATAACTTCTGCCGACTCCCCGGGCGAGACGAAGCATTCAGTTTGGCGGACAGAGTGGCAGTGGGTAGCCCTAGCGTGGCTGGGCGGGATTTTTATCGGTGGCTTTGTGCTGACCTCGGCCTTCACGTCGCAATACGATACGCGAGTATTCGTGCTGGCGGCCGGCGGCGGCATATTCCTGGCAGTCGCTCCGGGACTGTGCGCTACGCTGCAAACTTGGCAAGGGCATCGCATAAGCGAGGGCAAGGGATCGATATGGCCCTGGGATAGAGGGCGCTGATTGACATGCCTGCTCAGGATTGTGAACGCCACTGGAATACTATTGCCCTAGGCATCGTCACCGTGGCGACGGCGGCCATTGGCGGCGCGCTTTTTGTCATCGAGCGCGCAGTGGCCCCGACATCTCCGGAAGCGACGTTGGCAATGTATTGCTTGGCATTGATCGCCATATTTGCATATATCTATGTGCTAATCCTCGGTAGGCGCGTCATATTTTCGACCTCAGTGCAACTTCACGACCAAAAAACATCCAAGCGGAGATTAGCCCATCTGTTATATGGCTGGTTTTTTATAGAACTGTTTGCTTTGGCGGGACCACTGATTGGTCAAGTGTTCTTCGGCTTGCTGGAATCGCTGGCAAGCGTATCGTGACAGTCGAAATGGAAATCACCTCCATCATCCTAGCCGGCGGCATCAGCCGCCGCTTGGGGCGCGACAAGGCGACCGAGCCGTTCGGCGGCGAAACCCTGCTGAGACGGGTGGTCAGAAGGGCGAGCGAGGCGGTTGGCTCGGATGACTTGGTGATCGTCGTGGCCGACGAGGGTCAGGCAGAGAGAACGCCGGCGGAGGTGCCGCATCGGGTGGTGGTTGACGCGCTGCCCGGGATGGGAGCGCTGGGAGGAACCTATACAGGACTTGAAACGGCGTGGAACGAGTGGGCCTTAGTGGTGGCGTGCGACCTGCCGTTCCTCTCACCGCCGTTAATCGCCTACATGGCTGGATTACGCGACCGTGTCGATGCGGTGGTGCCGGTAATCGGCGGGCGGCCCGAACCCACCCACGCGTTGTACTCACGGCGGTGCATTCCGGCGATCACCGAACGGCTGGAGGCGGGCGAACTGAAAGCCTCGGGGTTCCTGGACTCGGTGAGCGTGCGGTATGTCGCCGAGGATGAGGCGCGCCGATTCGACCCGGAGTTGCTGAGCTTTTTCAACGTCAACCGTCCCGAGGACTTGACGCGGGCGTTGGAGATAGCTGCGAGCGAGCAGGATCAGAGAGGGTGCTTGGCTGGAACGCCGACCCGGCGCGGGTAGCGGCCGGGCGTGCGCCGGACCTTTTCCACCGAAACGATCCAGCGGTCGGGCGGCAGGGGCGGCGACAGCGCGTTGACGGAGTGCGTGCCGGCGATTTTGCCGCCCAGTTCGTTGAGCGCGTTGACCGAAAGTTTTGCCTGGACCGGACCGTCGCTGCCCTTCCAGGCAAGCAGGTATCCGTGGCCCTTACACAGGGGCAGCGCGTACTCGATCAAAGTGGGCAGCGATGCGACGCCCCGGGCCAACGCGACGTCAAATTGGCCGCGGTACCCCTCGATGCGGCCCAGGTCTTCGGCGCGGATGGTCAGTACCTCCACATCGTGCAACCCGAGTTCACCAACCAACTCGCTCAGGAACGCCGTCTTCTTGCCCGTGGATTCAGCGAGGGTCAGCCGAATGCCTGGAAACGCGATCTTGAGGGGGAGGCCGGGGAAGCCCGCTCCGGCGCCGATATCGACGACGCGGGTACGGTCGGGCCACTGAGGAATGGCCAGCACGGCGGTGAGGGAATCGAGGTAGTGCCGGACCTGTACCTGCTCCGGGTCGGTGATGGCGGTGAGGTTGGCGCGGCGGTTGCCGGCCTGGAGCAGTTCGGTGTATCTGGCGAACTGGGCGAGTTGGTGCGGCGTCAGGGTCAGGCCGAGTTGTGGCGCGCGCTCGGCGAGGATTGCCGTGCGGGTTTCTGCTGACGCCTGTGTCGCCTCAACGGTCATGAGGACAGGAATCGGGCGAACACGTCGCGGCCGGGATATTGCGCTCGGTCACCGAGTTCCTCCTCGATGCGGAGGAGGCGGTTGTACTTGGCGAGGCGCTCGGAACGGGTGATGGAGCCGATCTTGATCTGACCGGCGTCAGTGGCAACGGCCAGGTCGGCGATGGTGGTGTCCTCGGTCTCGCCGGAACGGGCGGAGATCACGGGCAGGTAGCCACGCTCCTGGGCCAGTCGGACGGTTTCCAGGGTCTCGGTGAGGGTGCCAATCTGGTTGAGCTTGATCAGTACCGCGTTGGCGATGCCCGCGTCCGCGCCACGGGCCAGGCGCTCCGGGTTGGTGGTGAACAGGTCGTCGCCGATGAGTTGGGTAGTAGCGCCCATCTGCTGCGTGAGGTATTCCCACCCACCCCAGTCGTCCTCGGATAGGCCGTCTTCGATGGAGATGATGGGATAAGTTACGCACCACTGGGCGAGCAGATCGGCCAATTCGGTGGTGGTGAACCACCGACCCTCGGCGCGGAGCAGGTAGTTTCCATCGCCCCCGACAAACTCGGTGGCGGCAACGTCCATGCCGATTGCGATGTCGCCATCGCGAGCGCAGCGATAGCCGGCCAGGCGAGTGGCATCGTAGAGGATTCCCAAGGCGTCCTCATGGCAGGGCAGCGGCGGGCCGTACCCGCCCTCGTCGGCGACACCGTAGGCGTAGGGGCCCATCTGGGAGAGGACGCGACCCACCGCGCGGTACACGTCCACGACCATGCGCAGTGAGTCGCTATAGGTCTCCGCGCCGATGGGTATGGCGAGAAAGTCCTGCATATCGAGGCCGGCTGCTGCGTGTCGCCCGCCGCTGATGATGTTGACCATCGGGACTGGCATGGTGGCGGCGTCGGGACCGCCGAGGTAGCGGTACAGTGGTTGGTCGGTGGCTGCTGCCGCGGCGTGGGCGGCGGCCAGCGACACGCCGAGGATGGCGTTTGCGCCCAGGCGAGATTTGTTGGACGTGCCGTCGAGTTCGCGCAGGAACTCATCCAGCGCCGGCTGATCCGTGGCGTCCATTGAGCCGCAGACGGACGGCGCGATGATGGTGTTGACGGCGGCGACGGCGCGCAGGACACCTTGGCCCTCGTAGCGAGCGGGGTCGCCGTCGCGGAGTTCGATGGCCTCGTGGCGTCCGGTGGAGGCGCCGGATGGAACGATGGCCCTGCCCATCGCGCCGCCGCCAAGGTGCATATCCACCTCGACGGTGGGGTTGCCGCGAGAGTCGAGTACCTCGCGGGCGCGGACGGCGGTTATGGTGGTGGAGTCCGGCATTGCTCTGGTTGCCTAACCGCCGGGCGGGGATGGCACGGTGAATACGGTGCGCCCGTCGGTATCGTGGGTGTGGTTCGCTAGGGCGGCAATCATCCGGTTGCTCTGCTGGACTTCGACGTGGATAGAGCTGATGGCTTCGAACAGTCTATCGAACCCGGCGTTCATTTCGGTTCGCAGTTCACGGTTGTCTTGCTTGGCCTCGGCCCGTAACTCCTGCATTTCCTGTCGGAGTTCAATCCGCACTTGCTGGATGTCCTGTTTGGCTTCTGCCCGCGCTTCCCTGATTTCTTCTCGCACTTGCTGAATGTCTTGCTTGGATTCGGCGCGGGCTTCCCTGACTTCTTCTCGCACTTGCTGAATGTCATGCTTGACTTCGGCCCGCAGATGCTCAACATCCAGCTTGACTTGCGTACGCAGATGCTCATTGTCCTGCCGCGCCTCGGCGCGGGTCTCCCCGATTTCGGTACGAACCGCCCCGACGACTTCGTTCCGTACCTCGGTGACCGCGGCACTCAGGCCCTCAACCTGGGCGGTGCTCCTGCCCAGGGCGTAGCTGCCTCTGAGCAGCAGCACAATGATGGTGACGCCCACGCCGACGGTGGCAATCCCCGTGCCAACGACTGTGGCAAAGACTGGAACTTCCATAGGCGACTCATTGACCCGGCGACTGCGCCTGAAACCCTATAAAGGGTATCAGCCGTGGCCTTCGGAGACGATGTCGTTGAAGGTTACGCGGAGCATCGGGGCGTCGGTCTCGTTCTTCCACTGGTGATGCTCGCCCGGGGGAACCAGGACGGCGTCGCCGGCAGTTACGGTGTACTCCGTGCCGGAGATGACTATGGTGCCGCTGCCCTCGAGGATGAATACGGTGTGGTCCCAGGCGTGGTTGTGGCCGCCGGTTTCGGGGTGGCTGACCGCGCCGGGCTGCATGTAGCCGTTGTAGAGCATCAGGTAGTTGGGGCAGCCGTCGCGCCCGCCGAGCATGGTGTGCCCGGTCTCGTCGTTGAGGTCGGCGTGGTTGCGGATGACCGGCGGAGTGCCGGCGCCCGGCTCGGAACCGCCGGGGCGGGCGTTGCCGCTGGAGGCGGCCAAGGGGTTGATCTCGATGCGGCGGATGTCGCTGTCGCCGTCGTTGCGGGTGACGTGGTCAACCATGGGCGGGATGAACATGGCGTCGCCGGCCTTGACCGGATACTCCTTGCCGTCGGCGACCAGGGTGCCGCTGCCCTCGATTATATACACCTCGTGCTCCCACTCGTGGATGTGGTGAGAGCTGGTGCCGCCCGGCTCGATTACCGAGTAAGCCAGGGTTACGAGATTGGGGTTGTCGTCGATGCTGATGAGGCGGGCGACCGCGCCTTCGGGATAGTCCTTGATGTTGTGGATGATGGGTTCCATGGTCGTTCTCCTTTGTCGCGTCGGGATGTGGGAACGGTTGGTTACAATTCGTGGCGGTGGTCCGCCTAAGGCTCATCTCCGCCGCCGCGGTTGGTGGCGTCGGGTGGCAGTGTGATGATGGCGCGGCGGTGGGTGCCGACGCCGATAGTGCGGTCGCCGTCCAGGACCTCAACCTTGAAGTAGAGCCAGCGGCCATCGACCTTCTCGAGTTCGGCGTTGGCGACGACGGTTACGCCCATGTCGGCGGTGGCCACGTGTCGAACGTTGACCTCAAAGCCGACGGTGGACTGCTCGGGCGGGAGGTAGTCAAGAACGGCGCGCTGCGACGCCTGCTCCATGGCGCGGATCATGGACGGAGTGCTTAGCTTGCCGGTATGGGGCGCGGTGTTGTGCTCGTCCACCAGCTCCTCGCAGTGTCCCGTAAGTCCGGGCAGCAGGGTGGGCGGGGCAACATTGGATTGTTGGTTCATGTGGTTCGATGGGTCCTCGGGCTGGTTTAGGTGCGCTGTACGCGCGGTCATCATAACAGCGCGGGCGGGGGAGGTGCCAGTTGGGAATCAGGGGAGTTGGTGGCGAATGGGGGGTTGCACGGTGATATGATGGTTGAGCGACGGCGATAAGCGTGTTGCGTTTTGTCTAGGCGCCAATGACTTCCTGAGCGCCCGCTAAGACTTAAATGTATCCATGCGGGGAACAACATCGTAGCGTCTACGGAACACTGGAACATGGCGGCTCTCCAAAATGAACTCGTGGATGATCGGGATTTGGGCGGTAGTGCTCTTGTTGCTACTGATCGTGGCGTTTGCATCGGGCCCATTTTCGGTATTCAAGATGCTAGAAAACTCGGGGCAAGAGGCGAATGGCCGGAGTAGGATGGTGGTAATTGAGTCCGCTGATGCTTTGAATGAGGAGGAAATCAACCGAATATCTAGTGAGATACGAAGCCAATATTTGGATCAACGCGCAGAAAGCATTACTTGGTGGCTCATGGCCGTCGGAGTATCGTTTGCGTTCCTAACGGTGTTGGTGACGGCGGTAGGAATTGTCATAGTAGTGGCTGGGTTGTTCGGAACGCGGTGGTTTAGGGAAATTTTGGCTGACGCTAGGCAATCCGCTGATGACGCGCGAAAAAGTGCGACAGAAGCTGCGCAGAATGCGGCGCGCACTGGGGAACTGACCCACCAGGTCCTACAAGATGCACATGTCGTACACCAGAATAGAATGGAGTCGGAATCCGATGTTGCTTCGTCTGAACCTGGGGAGCCAGATGATGAGACCAACGCGATAACCGCAAGACCTGAACAAACTGACTCCCTAGTTGAGCAAGCCATTGCTGATGCGACGCGGTTTAGGGAACAGGGAAATAATCCGGCGGCCATTGAGAAATGGCAAGCTGTGGGCAGTATTTTGGAGACCACAGACAGCGAGCGGGCGGCCGTGGCGTGGGCGCGCGCCGCGTACTTGCTGTCCCAGCAAAACGATCGCTTGTCTGCCATTTCATTTTACAGTCGAGCCTTGTTTGCTAACCCTGAATATGCCCTTGCGTACTACAACCGAGGTGTTGCGAAGTCTGCGTTGGGGAGGCGCGAGGAAGCGATAGCGGACTATGACGGGGCGATTCGGATCAATCCTGAATATGCCTCCGCGTACAACAACCGAGGTGTTGCGAAGTCTGAGTTGGGGAGGCGCGAGGAAGCGATAGAGGACTATGATGAGGCTATTCGCATCAATCCTGATCATGCGCGTGCGTACAACAACCGAGGCATCGCTAAGTCCGCTTTAGGGCAACATGAGGAAGCCAAAGCGGACTTTGATGAAGCTGTTCGTATTGACCCCAGTTATGGTTAGCTTGGGTATGATCGGGGCTAGATTTTGAGCTTGCCCCGTTGCACTACTGAATCGGTGAATCTTCTGAGAACACACCGTGTCAGCCAAAATTCGGTATGCTGTGAAAAACTTCATCCTATACGATGCTTTGGGTTCAAGAGTTTGATGAAGTGGGCGATACGACCTCACATAATTTACCACCTGTCGTCCCGGACGCGTTTCCACGGACCGTTCCTTCTGCCAGTGTTCCATAGCCGGTTTTTGACAGTAGGGGCGGTTCGGGGTAGCATAATTAAGCGGCATTCTCGCATTTTCAATCCGGCGCCGGCTCAACCACGTTGGAACCCACAGCCCTTCCGCCATCAGCGGCATCCGCACCTGATGGCTTGTGTTTTAATGGTGGCTAACACTCCAAAAGCCGCGCTGTGAACCATCCTGCCCATCGGGAGAACAACCTTGACCAGCCCGACCACCAACTCCACCGATCGAGCCGATGGCAAGTCGCCGTTGTCCGGTCCGGATATCGTCCCTGAATTTGAAGCGGCCCTGACTCGCCTGTGCGCCGTGGCGCGTCAGGGTCAGCGCACGGACAGTCCGCTTTACAATCCGTCCGAGGAATGGATCGTCGGCAAGATGCCGATCTTCCAGGATTTGCCGGCCGAGGTACAGTCGGAGTTGCTGGCGCAGGCGCACGAGTTGGAGGCCGAAGCGGTAGAGGCCAACGCAGCCGGCCGGGCGTCGAGCAAAGTGTGGCCGGAGACGGTGTTTCGTCTGGACAACGGCGGTTTGGCGTTTTTCAGCCAGTTGGGCGTGGTGCGACGACCCGACCTCACGCAGTATTTCGTGGAGGGGTTCACCCGCAATCGCGACGCGCTGGCGTTCTCCGAGGACAACCAGCGACTCTTCACCCAGGTATTCCACCAGGTATGCGACAAGATGGAGGCCAGTTTCGCCAGCGGCGAGGGCATCGTGCAGACCGACCGGCAGATTTGCGACGCGCCCGGCCGGTCTTTTCACGCGCGGCAGTTGCTGTTCGGCACGCGGTACATGCAGGCGCCGTACATGTGGCGGCGACTGACGTTTGAACTGCCGCGGGACCAGTGGCAGGAATCGCCGGATATCCTGGAGGTGTCGGTGCCGCACTGGATGGACGATCTGGGTTTGGACGACGGGCTCAAAAACCAGCTGCAGGATGCGGGCATAACGCAGTTGGTGTTCAAAGCGCCGACGCGGGGGCTGTCGCTGCACTTCGGGTTCGACTACGTGGGCGAGCACAAGATGGGTCCGCTGTCCATCGCCATGCACCAGGTGAAACAGAACAACGGGCTGGCGGTGCAGGCGGCCCTGAGCATGGCGCGGGCGTGGACGCTGGACGGCGATCTTACCAACACCGCGCTGGTAACTGTTGGGCCGTCGCTGCACGGCAAGAGCACGTTGACCATCATGGTGGAGCTGGCGAACAGCGAGTTGGCCGGCATCCTGAACCTGCCGCACGACCCCGAGGAAGGGGTTTACCCGATGAACGATGACATCGTGCTGCTGCAGCCGCTGGATGAGCCAATACCCAGCCGGCTACACGGCAGCAGCGCGCTGATCTCCCACGCCATCGACGGGACGGAGAACAATTTTTATGCGGTACCGTTTGGCCTGACTCGGGACGACGATCCCATCACCTACGACGTGCTGCGAGGCGCGCCCGGCGTGACCACGGCGGACGAGACGCTGGAAAACGTTCCGGTCAAAGTCGAGAGCCAGGAGCCCAACTACCTGGAGAATCCGGTGCGCAACATGCGGATGATCCTATCGCGGCGCGGGTTGCTGCAGCGAAAGGGAGCCCAGGGGCTGATCGGGAAAATCACCGACGGGCGGCTGTCCGATTCGGTGCATGTGCCCATGGAGAGCACCAACCGGGTCTTCTGGCAGGAGGTGATGCGACAGAACACGGTGATACCGCCGCTGCGCCGCCTGAGCCTGGAGCAGTACATTCGCGTGCTGATGTACGGTGAGGCGGTGCAGATGGGCGCAGCCATCGGAGCGATTGGCCGGCCGTACGTGGAATATTTCTCCGACCCGTTCATCATCGGTCTGGAAGACGAAAATGCCAACCTGCTGTACCACGTTCTGCAGCAGCTTTCTTGGGGCGGGATGCCGCAGCAGTACTACGCTTTCAACACCGGCGGCGTCGGGGCGGACAGCAACGAAGAGGCGTCGGGTTCCCGGTACCTCAATATCCCCCGCGAGTTGACCATGCTGCTACAGGAGGCACTGCTGCGGAACGCCGTCAAGTTCGAATACGACGGCGTGCTGCGGTCCGAGGTGGCGGTAGCGGTGATGGACGCCGGGGGCAACGAGGTGCTGGATCTGCGGGAGAAGTGGCTGCCCATCAACATCTACGGCGAGGATGACTACGCCGGTCGGGTGCGGGAACTGATGCACCGGCGGTACTACGGCCGGGACCAGCAGGACAAGGCCGGTATCCTGCGGTACACCAAGGTGGTCAACACCGTTCTGGATATAACGGACGTTCCGGCTCCGGCCGACGAGCGGGAACTGTCATGGCTGCTGTCGTTCTACTGGTCGCTGGATCAGGCATACGAAACGCTGGCGGAAACGGCTGCGCATCGAAGCCAAGGCATGCGACCGGTGGCGTACCAGCTAAACGAGTTGCAGCGCAAGTACCGCGACGGTTTGCAGGCGGGTTTGTCGGTTGATGTGGCGGGCCGGCAGCGTTTGGCCGAGTTGGGGCTGCGAGCAGAATAGCGGGCGATCATGGGCCAGCTTGAACTGATGATTGCGTTGGTGGGGTTCGTTGGCACGAACGCCGTGGTTATGGCGGGCATCGTTGGGGCTGTGCTGTATCTTCGGGCCGACGCCAGAGCCAACCGCCAGGAATGGAGAGCCGAGTCGGAAGCCAACCGTCAGGAATGGAAAGCCGAGTTGGCCGAGTTTAGGACCTCGGTTACCGATGCCATCAACCAACTGAGTCAGCGTGTCGGTGCACTCGAAACCAGGGTCGCCGCGCTCGACACAAGAGTTGAAGCTTCGGAGGAGAAACTCTCCGCGCAGGCCGAACGCAACCACCGGGAGTTGCTCATCAGGCTTGCTTTTCACCATCATGGCGACGGTCGCTATCCGGTAGCGCCGGCGTCAGACCCTGATCCGGTAGATCCTACTGACAGCGATCGATAACCAGCATTCATCCAATCAGGACAAGTGAGAATGGCAGACAGCAACGTTCAGATCCTCGGCCCCGTGCCGGCACACTACGCAGAAGTTGTTACGGACGACGCCCTCGGGTTCGTCGCCGAGTTGCACCGCAATTTCGAGACCACTCGCCGGCGGTTGATGGACGCCCGCAAGCGTCGGCAGGCGGAGATTGACGCGGGAGCATCGCCGGACTTTCTGACGGAAACCCGGAGCGTGCGTGAGGGAGACTGGCGGGTGCGGCCGGCGCCGTCTGATCTGATCAACCGCCGTGTGGAGATCACGGGGCCGTCGTCGAACCGGCGGATGGTGATCAACGCGCTGAACTGCGGGGCGCAGGTCTACATGACCGACTTTGAGGACGCCCACTCGCCGGCATGGCTCCCGACGCTGGACGGGCAGTTGAACGTTCGGGACGCGTACCGACGCACCATCAGCGACGAGACAGCCGATGGACGCCAATATCAATTGAACGACGAGACGGCCACGCTATGTGTGCGCCCGCGGGGTCTGCACCTGATGGAGCGGCACGTGCTGGTGGATGGCGAAGCCGTGGCCGGGAGTTTTTTCGATTTCGGGCTGACCATCTATCACAATCGGGTTGCGCAGCAGAGCCACGGAACCGGGCCGTACTACTATCTGCCAAAACTCCAATCGTATCTTGAGGCGCGGCTGTGGAATGACGTGTTCAAATACGCGGAAGAGCGACTGGACATTCCGCAGGGCAGCATCAGCCCGACGGTGCTGATCGAGCACATCCTGGCGGCTTTTGAGATGGAAGAAATTCTTTACGAATTTCGGGAACGGCCAGCAGGTCTGAACCTGGGGCGTTGGGACTATATCTTCAGCGTGATCAAGGTGTTCAACAACCGTCGGGATATGGTTTTCCCCGACCGGGCGCAGGTTACGATGGCGACCCATTTCCTGACGTCCGCCGCGCACCTGCTGGTGAACACGTGCCATCGACGGGGAGCCCACGCGCTGGGGGGCATGTCCGCTTTCATCCCCCGCCGCGACGACGAAGCAGCGAATGAGGCAGCGTTCGCCCAGGTGCGTTCCGACAAGCAGCGGGAGGCCGACCAGGGCTTTGATGGAGCGTGGGTGGCCCACCCTGGCCTGGTGCCGCCGGTGCTGGATGTTTTCCAGTCGGCGTTCTCCACTGAGAACCAATTGTCTGTCATTCCGGAGGTTCGGATCGCGCCGGACGACCTGCTGGCGGTGCCGGAGGGACAGATCACCGAGGCGGGGCTGCGCAATAACATCAGCGTGGCGTTGCAGTACGTCGACGCGTGGACGCGTGGCAACGGCGCCGTGGCGATATACGGCTTGATGGAAGACGCCGCTACCGCCGAGATCTCACGCTCGCAGCTATGGCAGTGGCTGCGCCATGGCGCATCGCTGGACGACGGCCGACCCGTAACCGCCGAGCTTTACCGGCAGGTACGTGCGGAGGAAGCCGCGGCTTTGGTGGGCCAGCGGGGTCAGGAAAACGCCGGCTCGCTGGACAAAGCGGTGGAGCTGCTGGATGAGATCGTGTTGTCCGAGGATTTCGTCGAATTCCTCACGCTGCCCGGCTACCGTTATCTGGACTGACGCAGAGGTCTGATCTCCATGGCAACGACAGCCGTCACCGAGCAGGTGGCTGCCACCATCAGCGACGCGAGTGGCGAACTGACCCATCCGGTGTCGGTGAACATCAAGCCCATCCTGGACTCCGTGGCCGGCAAGTTGACGGACGAGGAGATTGACCAGTGGTTCGTGGACCTCGAAAAGGCCAACGAGGAAAATGGCCTCCACCTGGAGATGACCTGCGACGGGGAGTTGATAATCAGTCCCATGGTGAACCGCGATGGGTCGAAAGCAGAGGTCGAATTGGGTGTGGACTTGGGCCTTTGGACAAGGGATTATGGTGGTGAATGCCATGGAGCGAACGCCAATATGCGTCTGCCGGACGGCTCCCGGATACGCCCGGACGCTTTGTGGTTGTCTCCTGAGCAGGTGGCCTCCTTGCCTCCAGTTTCCGAAGGAGGGGCAATAACCGTTTGTCCTACGTTTGTGACCGAAATCGTGTCGTGGACGAACACGCTGCCGCCTTTGCAGCGCAAGATGGAGCGTTACATCGCCAACGGGGCGCAGTTGGGTTGGCTGATTGATCCTTACCGACGGCAGGTGCACGTTTACCGGCCCGGGGTTGATGTGGAGATACTGGATGATCCTGAAACGGTGAGCGGTGATCCGGTGATGCCGGGGTTTGTGTTCGGGGTGCGTGAGCGGATATTCGCGTTGCACGCAGATGCTGAGGTGCGTAGCGATGACGACGACCCTTAGCCAGCGATCAGCGCGTCGCGCGGATGATGCCGAGGTTGAACTGACCCATCCGGTGTCGGTGAACATCAAGCCCATCCTGGACTCCGTGGCCGGCAAGTTGACGGACGAGGAGATCGACCAGTGGTTCGTGGACCTCGAAAAGGCCAACGAGGAGCACGGCTTGCACCTGGAGATGACCTGCGACGGGGAGTTGATAATCAGTCCGATGGTGAATCGCGATGGCGGGATGGCTGAGGGCCAGTTTTTTGTTCGGTTGTTCGTTTGGGCCGAGGCGCACGCAGGAGAAGCATACGGTCCCAACGCGAATATGCGTCTGCCGGACGGCTCTCGGATACGCCCTGATGCTTTGTGGTTGTCCCCTGAGCAGGTGGCCTCCTTGCCTCCGGTCTCCGAAGGAGGGGCTATCACCGTATGTCCCGCGTTTGTGGCCGAGATCGTCTCGAGTACTGATACTCTACCGCCGTTGCAGCGCAAGATGGAGCGTTACATCGCCAATGGGGCGCAGTTGGGTTGGCTGATTGATCCTTACCGACGGCAGGTGCACGTGTACGGGCCCGGAGTGGATGTGGATATCTTGGAAGACCCGGAAACGATGAGCGGTGATCCGGTGATGCCGGGGTTCGTGTTCGCGGTGCGCGAGCGGATATTCGCGTTGCACGCAGATGCTGAAGGTGCGTAGCGATGGCGACGACGGCCCTTAGCCAGCGATCAGCGCGTCGCGCGGATGATGCCGAGGTTGAACTGACGCACCCCGTGTCGGTGAACATCAAACCCATCCTGGACTCCGTGGCCGGCAAGATGACGGACGAGGAGATCGACCAGTGGTTTGTCGACCTCGAAAAGGCCAACGAGGAAAACGGCCTACACCTGGAGATGACCTGCGATGGGGAGTTGATAATCAGTCCGATGGTGAACCGAAGCGGCGGACGAGCCGAATTCAGACTGGCAGTCGCGCTGGGCAACTGGGAAGAATCGAATGGCGGAGAAGCATACGGGCCCAACGCGAATACCCGCTTGCCGGATGGATCTCGCATACGTCCGGATGCATTGTGGTTGTCGCCGGAACAGATGGCCGGGCTACCCCCCGCTGGAGAAAATAGGGCCATCACAGTGTGTCCTGCGTTCGTGGCTGAGATCGTTTCCGGCACTGATACGTTGCCGCCGTTGCAGCGCAAGATGGAGCGTTACATGGTCAACGGGGCGCAGTTGGGGTGGCTGATCGATCCTTACCGACGGCAGGTGCACGTGTACCGGCCTGGCGCGGATGTGGAAGTGCTGGAAGACCCGGAAGCGGTGAGCGGAGATCCGGTGATGCCAGGGTTCGTGTTCGAGGTCAGACAACGTATATTCGCTCTACACGAAGCCCCCGCGACGTAGTGTCCGCGCTGCGGACCTTCGGTGCGCCGTTATGAAGATTCACCTGGTTGACGGCACCTACGAGCTCTTTCGCGCCCACTATTCGCCGCGGCCCGGTCGCACCGGGCCCGACGGCAGGGATGTCAAAGCCACGCATGGGCTGGCGCAATCCCTCATTGCGCTGCTGAACCAACCGGACGTTACCCATGTAGCGGTGGCCTTTGATTCCGTGATTCGTTCCTTCCGCAACGAGATGTTCGACGGATACAAGACTGGAGACGGGACGGAACCCGACCTGTTGGCGCAGTTCCCGTTGGCGGAGCAAATGACTGCCGCGCTGGGGTTAACGGTTTGGCCGATGGAGGAGTTTGAGGCGGACGACGCCCTGGCCACGGCGGCAATCCGGTTCGCAGATTTTGGGGAAGTGGAGCAGGTATTGATGTGCTCCCCCGACAAGGATTTGGCGCAGGTGGTGTCAGGGCAACGGCTGGTCGCGCTGGACCGGCGCAAGGGAGAAGTGATGGACGAGGCTGGCGTCGTCGAGAAATTCGGCGTTCCGCCGGGGGCGATTCCCGACTACCTTGCCCTGGTGGGCGACTCGGCGGATGGAATTCCTGGAATCCCCCGATGGGGAGCGCGTACCACCGCGACGGTTCTCACTCGGTATGGGAGCATTGACGCCGTCCCGTTGGATGCCAGCAAATGGGCCGTCAACGTCAGAGGCGCGGCTGGATTGGTCGCAGGGCTGGCGGAGCGAATGGATGATGCCCTGCTCTATCGCGAACTCGCGACGCTGAGGCTGGACGTGCCTCTACCCGAAACGGAGCCTGAGCAACTGCGTTGGCTCGGTGTCCGGCAACCGGATTTCGCGGAATTCTGCGAGCCGCTGGGGCTGGAATCCCTGCTCAATCGGCTGCCGGAGCCAAGTTCGGATTAGCCGCAGTCCAGGCTGGTGGCGAGGCGCTGCAACTCGGCCGCGCTTTCGTCGGCGGTTGGAGCCCAAGCCGCCCGGGCGCGAACCAGCAATTCGCGCGAGGCGTCGGCGTTGCCCTGTACGGCTTCGGCCTCCAGTCGCCCGTACCAATAGGTGTCGCGGACCGAGGAACGGCGAGACAGACGCTCGTCCAGCATGGATTTGGCCTCGTCGTAGCGCCCGGCGCGGATGTAGGTCTCCAGCAGGGTGTCCTCAAAAACCTCGCGTTGGGCGTGGCTGCCACCGATGCGGGCGAGCACGGGGTAGGTTGGGCCCATGAGGTCGGCGGCCTGGTCATAGTCTCCGGCGACGAACGCCGCCGCGCCCAAGGCGATGGGCAGGGTCATTTCGCGGGACAGGTCGTCGCCCTTCTCGCCCTGCGACGTGAGGCGATCGACCAGTCGCTGAGTGGCGTCGGCGTCGCCTGCGCCGGCAAAAGCCAGGGCGGCGTGGCAGTCGCGGAAGGCTGCACCGGGTCCGTCGGCGGCCGGCAAGGCCATGTCGCGAACCTCATCCCACGGCTTGCCGGGCGCTTCACCCGAGTAAATCTGCAACCGCCACATCAGCGACGCCGCGTCCTGGAGGTTGGACAGGTTCCGTGCCTGCACTCCGGGCCGGATGTGCGTTTCGTACAGGTCGAGGGCCTGTTGGTATTTGCCTTGCGCCAGTTCAAAGAGGGCCAGGTGCCAGGAGAGGTGGGTGTTGTAGGAGGCGCGCCGGTCGAAACCGTCCAACCAGTTTGCCAACCACTCACCGCCGTTGGCGGCGTCGCCCTGCTCGAAATAGGAATGGGTAACGGAATGGCTGGCAACGGCGTTCTGGGGGTTGCCGTCCAGGGAGCGGAGCGCCAGGTCCATGGCCTTTTCGGGCTGGTTGGTCTCATGGTGTGCGAAGGCATACTGACCGAGGAATGCCCAGTCGTCGCCGTTGTGTGGGGCTACCTTGGACATCAACGCCATGAGGTGGTTGGGGAAGTCGGGCACGCCGGCCCCGAAGCAGCCCAGCATATAGAGGCGTTGGGCCACGCGCATGGCCAGCGTGTCGGTGGGGAATTCGGCCAGATGCTCATGGATGAGCTTGATGGCCTCGGTTCCCTTGCCGTGGGTGAAGCAGTGCACGATCTGCGCCAATTGCCGCTCATGCTGGGAGATGCCGTCGGAGAGTTCCACCGCACGTTCGGCGGCGGCCCGGGCGGCTGGAACGTTCATCTGTAGGTGCAGGACGTAGGCCAGCACGACGTTTGCCATGGCGAAACCGTCGTCCGCGTCTATTGCGGCCCGAATCTTCTCCTCAGGCCCGTAGTTTTGCGACAGTACCAGGTCAAGACCTTCCTGATACAGGTCGGCGGCGGCGGGCGACGCGGTGGTGACGGTGAGACCGTTGCGAGTCTTTACCATGGCGCACATCGGGGTCATCTCCAGAAGCTGAATTGGTGACGCCAAGGTTACCATAGGCGTTGATAAGTGTCATCAATTCGGATGATAACGTCGGCTGAACGGGGCGCAGGTTGTGGCAGGGAAGTTTGACGCTATAATAGGATAGTGATTACTTTCACATATTCCATTTTCGCCTTGAGCCGGGGGTAATTTTCCGATGCCCGTGAACATTTGCGTGCTGGCAAAGCAGGTGGTTGACCCTGAAATGCCGGCCGCCGCCTTTCGTATCGACCCGGACGCCCACCAGGTCGTCCCGCCGCCCAATATCCCGCCCGTTGTTAACGGCTTCGACGAAAACGCAGTCGAAGCCGCTTTGCAGATTAAGGATGAACAGGGCGCTAACATCACCGTCATATCCTCCGGCACGACGTTCGCCCTGGACGTCATGAAGAAACCCCTCTCAATGGGGGCGGACGAACTGGTGCTGCTCCAGGACGATGCCTTCTCAAACTCGGTGGATTCGTTCTTCACCGTGCAGTTGCTGACATCCGCCATCAACAAGCTGGGCGGATTTGATCTGATCATCTGCGGACGACAGGCCTCCGACTGGGATAACGCACAGGTGCCGCTGGGCGTCGCCGAAACCTTGGGCATGGCGTGTATCACGCTGGGCAAGAAGGTGGACGTGAAGTACGACAAAGTGGTTGTCGAGCGTCTTGCCCCGGACGGATTCGAAGTCGTGGAGGCTGATTTGCCCGCGCTGGTGACGGTCAGCAACGAACTGGGCCAGCCTCGGTATCCCACGTTGCGGGGAATCATGGCAGCCACGCGCAAGCGGCCCACGGTATGGACCACGGGGGATCTGGACCTGGACGACAGCCAGTTGGAACCGCGCGTTACGCTGCATGATCTTTTCGTGCCAGTACGCGAACAGGACTGCGAGATCATAGAGGGCGACGATGACGCCGACGCCGCGCGCAAGCTTGCCCTGAAACTGCGCGAGGACCGCATCATCTGACAACCGCCCGACACCATACAACGGAGACTGCACGACAATGGCAGACGCTACCGGAATCCTAGTATTCGGCGAGGCACCCCAGGGTGAACTCGCATCCACCTCACACGAACTGCTGGCGGCTGGTCGGACGCTGGCCGACACCCTGGGCCAGGAACTTTGCATCGGCCTGATCGGTTCAGACCTGGCCGACGCGCCGCAACAGGCCATCGCCCACGGCGCCGATCGGGCCTACGCGGTGACCAATCCCGCGCTGGGCGACTATCACCCCGACCTGTACTTGTCGGCCATGCAAACGCTGGCCGGCGAGGCCAACCCCAACATCATCCTGATCGCCCGCAACAACGAGGGGCGCGAGTTGGCTCCCCGGCTGGCGTTCCGGCTGGGCGTGGGCCTGGCGCAGGACTGCCTGGAAGTGTCCGCCGACGCCAGCACGGGCAAGCTGCTGGCGAACCGTCCGGTGTACGGCGGGAGCGCCGTTGCCGTGGTGAGTTGCAACCAGACTCCCCAGATCGCGGCGATACGTCCCAAGACCTACGAGCCGCTGGATGCCGATGCTGGCCGCAGCGGGCAGGTGGTGGCTTTCCCGGTGGAGATTGACCCGGCGGCGGCAAAAACCCGCGTGGTGGACGTGGTCAAGGAAGAGGCTGAGGGAATCAAACTGGAGGACGCTCGAATCGTCGTGTCCGGCGGGCGCGGCCTGGGCGGCCCCGAGCCGTTCGCGCAGTTGGAAGAACTGGCGAACCTGCTGGGCGGCGCGGTGGGAGCGTCCCGCGCTGCGGTGGATTCCGGCTGGGTGCCCGCGAACTACCAGGTGGGCCTGACGGGCAAGACCATCACGCCCGACCTGTACATCACGGTTGCCATATCCGGCGCGAGCCAACACATGGCCGGCTGCAGCGGGTCCAAAGCGATCGTCGCCATCAACAGGGACGCCGACGCCAACATATTCAAGGACGCACGCTACGGCGTGGTGGGCGACTGGGAGAAGGTGATACCGGCGCTAACCGAGACGGTGCGGGAGTTGACGCAGTCGTAAGCAACGATTTAGGTTGTCCGACCGTTGGAGGTGCGCCGTCATGCGATCGAGAGACTCGGCGCACCGCGTTAAGTGGTGGCAAGATGTCCCGCTCATTGGGTTGTGGGCATTGTTCGCTGTCACTCTCGTGGCTATGATTGTGGTATCGTCAATTCGACAGCTCTCGCAATTGGAGGTGGTGTTGTTTCAAGTAGTTACACTCGCCACCGGCCTGCTTGGTTCATACCGATTCGGCAGGAACGCCGCTCAACACGCAGCCTACGATGTTGTAAGGCCCCACGCGCGCTCCGCTCTGCGCAGCATACTTACATTGCACGATAGCCTGTATCGCCTGTCTCACAGGATTGAGGACATGAAAGGCGAAAACGCCGATCATAGATTGGACCTGGTTCAAGCGGTTGTGGAGGAACAAATACCACTTGGGTTCTCTGCCGTTGAGGATTGGAGAGACGTCGCTCCTGGTGATGTCGATGAGGTTGTTGAGAAATGGCCGCCAGAACGGAGGTCGGAGAATGATGGACACACCGGTTGAGCCTATTCGGGGTAAAGTTGCTAAAGTCCTCAATTCACGTGAAGTCGCGTTGAACATTGGCAAAGATCATGGCGTTAATTTCGGGATGGTTTTTGAGATCTTGGCCCCCAATGGTGATGTGATTCGCGACCCGGACAGCGGGGAAACTCTCGGTGAAGTGAACTTGGCCAAAACGAGAGTGCAAATCAACCACGTCGCTGGTCGGTATTCGATAGCGACTACCTACCGCTCAAAAAGAGTGGACGTTGGAGGCGCCACATTATTCCAACCGCCGAAGTGGGAAACGCGTTACGAGACTTTGAAGAAGCAAGGGTCATTTGAAAGCGCGGCAGAACCCCTGGATGCGTGGGATAGCTATGTGAGCGTAGGGGATGCAGTAGTGCATATTCCCGGCGCAGAAAACACACTTTCACAAATTTTGGGTGGTTTGGTGAGAGGGCAGGGTTAGGGCATGGTCTGAACCTGATATCCTCTTGACCGTGTAAACGGTGCAAGAACTGACACAGTCGTAGACCGGAGGAACAGCATGGCCGCTTACGTAATTGCCACCATTGAAGTGACCGACCCGGAGAAGTTCGAGGTGTATCGCGGGCAGGTGCCGGCGACCATTGAGAAGCACGGCGGCAGGTACCTGGTCCGCGGCGGCGAGGTGTCGGTGGTGGAGGGCGACCAGCCCGAACGCCGCACGGTGGTGCTGGAGTTCGACAGCCTGGAGAAGGCCAAGAGCTGGTACTACTCCGACGACTACGCGGGACCCAAGGAACTTCGCATTGCTTCCACCATCTCCAACGTGATGATCGTGGAGGGCGTGTAGCGCGAGTTTCCCACCAAGCCGGCAATAGGCGCTGAACGCAGACGAAACCAGGGGCGGGTAATTGCTACCCGCCCCTCAATAATCCGGGTTTTGGGCGAGGGCCGGCTAACCCTCGAAATTCACGCCCACGCCGACGATTTCAACCTGCATGGAACGGATGTCGGGCGCGCCCTGGTCGAATGTGACGCCGACCACGACGTTGATGCCGCGGTCAACCTCGGGCGCATCCGGAATCTCGAAGCTGGCGTCCAGGTTGTCGCCCTTGATCGCCATGCCGAGATGCTCGGCGATGATCTTCTCGCCGTCGTACACCAGGACCTCGGCCACGTTGGCGTGGGACCGGGCACGGAACGCTACGGATACTGATTCAGCCTTGGTGCGGTTGCCGTTCTGAACCGTGGGAGTGGGGATTGCGAAATGCAGCCACGTGTTCTGGCCCTCGTTGCCCTCGATGCGAACGAAGGGGCCGCAATGACGCACGGCCGTAATGCGGTTGAGATACTCGCCGGTCATCGCGGAACCGTGAACCCAAGAAGTGAATTTTTGGCCTGCCATGGTGGAACCTCCTGCCGACGGCGCGGTTGGATTGATAGGTCGGTGTGCCTGATGCGTAGTAGGTTTCTGGCCCCAAGGATAGCGGCAAGACCCGACCGCCGCAACACGATGGGCCGTTCACGTTCAACGACTACAAGAGGGGCCGTTGCTGGCGTTCCAGTTCTAGGAGGCGGGCCTTGACTCCCACGCCCCCGCCGCCGTAGCCGTGGAGGCTCCCGTTGCTGCCCACCACCCGGTGGCATGGGATCACCAGCGGTACCGGATTCCTCGCCATTGCCTGGCCCGCCGCACGGGAGGCTTTCGGGTTCCCGGCCGCCTCAGCCAGCCACTGGTAGGAGCGGGTCTCACCGGGCGGGATTGAGCGACAGGCGTCCCACGCGGCGCTGAAGAACGGAGACGAACCGGACAGGTCCACTTTGATGCGTTGGAGCGCTGACATGTTCCCTGCGAAATAATCGTTCAGGGCCGACAGAACGTCGGCGAAGACATCGGGGTTATCCTCGGCGACGTTGGCTTCCTCGCCCAACCCGGCCAGGGCGTCCTGCAGTTGGGGTTGGAGGCTCACGCGCCTCAGCCCCAGGTCCGAACCTAACAGGGCGATCCAGCCGACGGGAGACTCGTGGAGACACCGGTAAAGAGGAGCGGAACTGTGCATCGCTTTGCTCATTACCCGGCGAGCCTATCGCTTCGCCGACGCAACCCGATCAGGCATCCCGACGGCGCAGCGCATACCAGAGCAGCGGGAAGCGAACGGCGTGCCACGCATCCGCGACTTGGTTGCCATCGGACAGTTCGTCAAACGAACGGCCCGAATACGTGCGCAGCGTATAGGCATCGACGATGCGCTGAATGTCGAATCTATGCTCGGGGAGGGCATCGGCGACCTTTGAACCCCACTGGCGGGGAGTCTGGTGTTGCGCGGGAGCCAAAGCGGCGAATCTGCCCAACCGCCGTAGACGCTTGTAGGTGACCGACGCGTCCCGAGGGGTTGCCAGCAGCAGGCGCCAGGCCAGCCAACCGGAGCCCAACACCAGCAACGTAGCGGCGCCGAGACCGATTGCCCAGGGCAGTGCGGCGCGGACGGCGTTCCAAAGCGCGGTCGTTGGGTTTTCCGGTGTCGGCAGGTTGTTGGGGTCCAGTGAGAGGTCCGCCTCCTCGCAGTCCTCTTCGATTTCACAGGGCAGGTCGCCTGATCCTCCACTGGCGGCGCTCAGGGCGGCCATCGCGGCCTGTTCCTCGGGCGGCACCACTATTGGGATCTCCTTGCCGGGGGTTGGCTCGAAGGGTATCCACCCGTAGCCGGGGAAATACACTTCGGACCATCCGTGGCTGTGACGGTCGGAAACCAGGTACAGGTTCGAGGCGTCCACCAGGTTGCCGGTGGTGTAACCGGTGGTCATGCGGGCAGGAATGTCCAGGCTGCGCATGAGGACGGTCATGGCCGAGCCGAAATATTCGCTGTAACCCTCCCTGCTTTCAAACAGGAAATGGTCGACGCCGTCGGAGCCGAAGGGGGGAGGATCGATGGCCAAGTTGTAGGTGATATTGGTTTTCAGCCACGTTTCCACCGCTTTGGCCTTATCGTAAGGATTATCGGCGCCGGCAGTGATTTGGCGGGCCAGTTCCTCCACCCTCGGCGGCATATCGGGGGGCAACTGGGTATAACGCACCCAGGCCCAGGTCGGATATTCCTGGTTGACCTGCCGCAATTCCTCAGGGTCGGCAGACGAGACGGACGCGGTCAATTGATATGGGTCGCCGGATTTGGCGTTGCCGCCGGATGCCCGCACCGCCAGCACATCCGGTTGGGCGGGCACAATTTCCCCAATAGTTGCGGACACCACGGAGCCGTCGTCTTCTCGTTCGACCGATTCCAACTGGAACGAATTCGGAATGACGGATGCGATATCCTGGTCAGAGGCGTAAAGATCCATTGCTACTGCCGAGCGCACTCCGGCCACAGCCTGGCGCAACGGCGTTGGCAGGTCGTCGGTTGCGTCGCCCAACCGGGGATTAATCACGTAGCGGGGAGAGTCGAAGGTTTCGATGCGAATGTCTCGGTTCGCACCGACGGTCTGGCCGCCGGCGAACAGGCTCCGGCTATCGTACCTGGGGATGACCTCAAAGGTTACGTTGAACCGCTCCTGCTCCGGGTCGGGAACGCTGTATTCGGGCTGCCAGCCCGGCTCTTTCAGCACCGTGCCTTCGGACAGCCAGCCCTCGTGGGTGTAGGTGGGGTAGGAGCGGGCTTTCCAGTACAACGGCACCGCGGAGTTGACCTGCAGCACCGGCGTGTTAGTGGGATTGATGGTGCCCTGGAAAGCCATGGTATCGCCCCAGATGCGATACGGCAGGGGTCGTCGGGCGGGAAGGCCGGCGAAAAGACGGTTGAAATCCTCCTCCCAGTGGATCAGTGGCGACCGGGTGAAGTTGTAGACGGCGTTGGCCGGGCCCCACTGGCCTCCGACGGGTATGAGGAACGCGATCAGGATCGCGACGAGGGCCACCAGGACGGTGTCGCTGGCGGTGAGGATACCGAGGTGCCCGTCGTACACGTGGAAGTCGCGGTCCCAGCGTTGCCTGGTCCGCACCGACTGTACCCAACCGACCAGCAACAGGCCGGTGAAGATGTAGATGCCCAGGTAGATGCTGGCGTTTTCGGGCAGGAAGGTAAGGTTGGACAGCAGGCCCAGCGAACCCAGGGCGAATACCCCCCAGAAGTTCCGGTACCTGAAAAACACCCAGCCGGCCAGGAATCCTGAGAGCCAGGCGGAAATCATGAGGCCGACGGCGAAGGGCAGCGGGTCGACGCTGATGCCTTCGTGGCGCGCCGCCAGCACCCAGTCCCAGAGGCGACCGAACAACTCGGCATTGGACGCTATGCGCAGTTCCCAAGGTGCGGAAACGGTCATTTGCCATATGATGACCCCGGCGCCGATGAGCAAGCCTAGGGGTATCAATGCGGCTCCCCAGAGGCGCACCCTGGCCAGGACCAGCGCGGTGAGTACGGCCAGCAGGATCGTTACCGCCAGGGCCGGCGTGGGAGCCCAGTCGGCCACTTCCACGGACCACACCACGACGACCATGTTGACTGCCAACAGGCCGGCCGCGATCCAGCCGTCGGGCGGGCGCAAAACGTACAACACCCACAGTAAACGTTGATATAGCGCCCCTGCCGCCTTGTTGAGGACGCCGCCGTCCGAGATAGGCCGAGCGAGCGGCGGAGCGGTTGTAGTTGCGGTTACCATATCGGGGTTACACTACAGCGGGCTGCGCACGTGGGTCGGCGCGAGACACGCCGTTGGCGGAGGGCACGGTTCGAGGGGTCATGGGTCGGGAAAGGGCCTGGTTGATGTCGTCACCGCGACCCACCAGGTACACCGGAATGTCGTGCTGGGCCAGGTAATCGGCGGTGGTCTGTCCGGTGGATCCGGTCAGCGCGCTGTTGTCGCCGTCAATGAAAGTCGTCGGGTCGACATAACAAACCGCGACGTTCACACCCTGCCGGCGCATGCCCACCAGCACGGAAACCCATTCGGGCCGTCGGGACGCCGTGATTATCATGAGGGTGTTGAAACCGGACAGATGGGGACGGAGGTCCTGCAGGAATCGTTCCAGGGGCAGAGACCCGTCGGCATGGAGTCCCGCCAACGCCTCCATGAGCACACCAAGTTGGGCCGGCCGTCGGTCGGGCCGCAGCATCCAGGTCTCGGCGCCGTTGGCGGCTAGGCCGGCCGGCGTTGCGGACTCGTCCCAGTGCCGCACCAGGGAAGCGGCGACGGTCACGGCGAGTTCCTCAGTATTGTCCGGTGCCTCGCCCAGATGGGACCGGCGGTCCATGTCGAGCACGGCCCAGGCCTGAGCGGAGACGCCGATGTCGAACTCCTTGACCATGAGACGGTTCATGCGCGCGGTGTACGGCCAATGGATGCGCCGCAGGCTGTCGCCGTGGGCGTAATCGCGCACCGTGGACGATTCCGGCGTGATCGCGGGTGTGCGACGGGAGAAAACGCTGTCGCTGGGCAGGTTGGCGAAACGTTGGTCGAGATCGGGGAGCGGCACGGTTTGCGGGAGAACCGTGAACGTCTGATAGTCGAGGTAAGTGCGGGTCAGGCGGAAGAGGCCGAACGGGTCCCGGGCGGTGATACGCAACCGACCGGTGCGATAGACGCCACGTCGAGAGAGGTAGGTCGCGATGCGGAAGGACCGGAGTTGTCCCTTGATGAGCGATACGGTTCGCCCGCCGGGGAAGGGCAGGTCGGTGTCCTCAACGATTTCCAGCCAGGACTTGGGCAGCCGAGTGTGGTTCACCAGTTGGATCTGGCCGTCCAGGTATTCGCCGATGTGCCCGCGGGTGCCGACGCGGAACAGGCGCACTTCCAGCCCTCTGAGGTTCAGCCATGCCCAACCGTAGCCGATGGTCACCAGGGCGATCAGGGTGAACAGCAGCCGGTAGAAAAACGGGAAGCCCGTGCCGGTGGCGTAGAACAACACGGCCAGGATCAGCAGGCCGAAGAGGATCTTGCGCCGGTGCTCGCTGATGGACTTACGGATTGTTTGACGCATCTTGCGATCTGAGTGAATGGGGAAGGCCAATGGACGATGGGCGCTTATCCGGCTCCCGGGACGGCCACGGTATTGAGAACCTCGGACACCAGGCGCTCGGGCCGGACGCCGCGCATGCGGGCCGCCGGGGTCAGCACGACACGATGGGCCAACACGGGGACTGCCAACTCCTTGATATCGTCGGGGAGCACGTAGTCGCGACCGCGTATCATCGCGAGGGCGCGTCCGGTTCGGAACAGTCCCAGGGATGCGCGCGGCGATGCTCCCAGCGCGGCATCCTGGTGGGACCGGGTCGCCTCGGATAGCGACACCAGGTACTCGCGCACCAGGGTATCAACATACACACTCTGCGCGGCCTGCTGCAGGAGGATCACCTCCTCGGGCGTTGCCACCGCCTCCAGTTCCTGAATCGGATGCGAAAATTCCTGCTGGGCGATGATGGTCATTTCCTCGTTGAACATGGGGTAGCCCACGTTGATTCGCATCAGGAACCGGTCCAACTGGGCTTCGGGCAACGGGAATGTTCCCTCGTACTCGATGGAGTTCTGGGTGGCGATGACCAGGAACGGAGCCGGCAACTGGTGGGTGACGCCGTCCACCGTGACCTGGCGCTCCTCCATTGCCTCCAGCAGAGCCGATTGGGTTTTCGGAGTAGCGCGGTTGATCTCGTCGGCGAGAACCAACTGGGCCGAAATGGGGCCGGACCTGAAGTTGAAATCGCCGGTACCCTGGTTGTAAACGGAAACACCGGTAACGTCGCTGGGCAGCAGGTCGGGAGTGAACTGTATGCGGGAGAAAGTGCCGCCGATGGACACCGCGAGGGAGCGCGCCAGCATGGTCTTGCCCACGCCGGGAACGTCCTCTACCAGGATATGTCCGTCGGCGATCAGGGCGGCGAGGGCCTGTTCGATGACGTCGTTCTTGCCAATGATAACGTTGGCTACGTTGTCCGCGATGCGATGAGCGACCGCGGTGGCTTCAACAACGGTCTGAGAGACCCCCATCGCGTTGGTTTCAATGGTGTTCTGTACTGCCATTTACCCGCCAAGTCCGGTGATTATGTGCAGTTTAGCACAGGATTCATCACTGCAAACCAGCGCGGAGGGAATCGGGAGATGAGCGCGCGGGACGACGGAAGTCAGCGGTTTCGCAGCCCCGGAAGGCCGAGTCTGCGCTCGGTCCCGTTGGCAATCCGGCGGATGTTGTCCCGGTGCTGCCAGATGATGAGCGCGCCGCCCACGAAGGCGTACAGCGTGTACAGCTGGTGGTGCCCGATGGCGAAGGTCAGCGCAAGGCTGATCAACGCGACGGCCAGGGTGCCGACGATGCTGCCCAGCGACAGGATTCGCGTGGAGAGCGTAACCACCAGGAAAAGGGCTCCGCCGGCTACCGCCACCCACGGAGCCATCACGGACAGGCCGCCGAATCCCGGCATGATGCCGCGGCCGCCGCGGAATCCCAAGTACACCGGCCAGTTGTGTCCGCAGAGGGCAATCAAAGCGGCGCCAACCTCAACCTCCACGGACCCGGAGACGCTGCGGGCCAAAAGCACGATGAGCACCGCCTTGCCGGCGTCGAGCACGAAAACCAGGGCCGCAGCCTTGCCGCCGGCGGTGCGCAGGATGTTGGACATGCCGGTACGCCCGCTGCCGAAATTCCGAATGTCCTCGCCCATCACGAGGTCGACCAGCATGTAACCCCAAGACAGCGACCCCACCAGGTACGCCAACACCCATACGGACACCAACCGGGCCACGGGCGAAAGCTGCGGAGCAAACAACAGGAGAACCACGGCGGCCCCGCAGAGCAGGGGCGTAGCCGTGAGCATCGCCCACGAGGCGGGGCTTGCCCGGCGCGTTGGCGTCATCGTGTGTTTCTGGACCCCCGGGGTGCGCGGTTGCGGATGCCAGAACGGGGGGTGCGTTCGTCCCGGTCGGGCCGGAAGATCATGCGAAGGTGGGTGCGGTCAAACCCGAAACGGTCGCGGATCTTGTTTTCCAGGTAGCGTCGGTACGAGAAATGCACCAGCTTGGGGTCGTTCACGCTGAACGCGAACGTCGGCGGGTTGACCCCCACCTGCCGCACCCGACGGATGCGCAGACGGTTGCGGATGTTGCCGCGCTGGGACGGCGGAGAGTGCATGGACACGGCGTCGGCCAGCAGGTACTGCAACTCGCGGAACGGCACCCGTTTCTGGCGTTCCTCCCACAGCGACAGGGCGGTATCCAGCAGGTCCTCGATGCCCTCGCCCGTCAGCGCCGACGTGAAGCACACGGGGACGTAGGACATGAAGTGCAGGCGTTCCTGGACGCGGTGCAGGCTGCGCTCCATCCGGAAACGGTTGCGGTTCACCAGGTCCCACTTGTTGACCACCACGATGAGGCCGCGGCTGGTGTCCCAGGCCAGGCCGGCGATGTGGGCGTCCTGGGAGGTGGCGAGTTCCGTGGCGTCGGTTATCAGCAGGGTGATGTCGCTGCGCCGCACCGCGTTGACGGCGCGGAGGACGCTGTAGCGTTCGATACCGCGTTCCACCTGTCCTGGCCGGCGGATTCCCGCCGTGTCAACGAGGGTGATGACGTGGTCGCGGTATTCAATCTCTGTATCCAGGGCGTCGCGGGTGGTACCAGCCACCGGGCTGACGATGCTGCGCTCTTCGCCGATGATGGTGTTGGTCAGCAGCGATTTGCCCACGTTCGTTCGCCCAACGATGGCAAGGCGCATTTCGGTCGGCGGCGCGGGAACCTCATCGGCTTCGCTTTCGGCCCCGTCAGCATCCTCGTCAACATCGTCCGGCCAGTAATCGACGCCGTCGATGGCCGCTGCTTCCTCGATGTCCCACAGTTCGGCGAGTTCGGGGGCGGGCAGCAACTGGATCACACGATCCAGCAGGTCGTAGATTCCATAGTTGTGGTAGGCGGAGACGAACGCCGTGTCGGTCATGCCCAGGGCGTAAAACTCGCTGGCGGCCAGCTCACGGTTGTCGTTGTCTACCTTGTTGACGGCCAGGATCACCGGCTTGTCGGTGCGCCTGAGCCGCTGGGCCACGGCCTCGTCGGTCGCGGTCATGCCCTGTATGGCGTCGGTGAGGAATATGATGAGATCGGCGGCGCCCATCGCCATGTCCGCCTGCTCCTGGACGCGGCCCAGAATATGACCCTCCGGGTCATCCTCCAATCCGCCGGTATCCACCAGCAG
The DNA here is from genome assembly GCA_034423115.1 of Dehalococcoidia bacterium. Taxonomy (GTDB): domain Bacteria; phylum Chloroflexota; class Dehalococcoidia; order Lucifugimonadales; family UBA3495; genus Bin87. Next base: position 60,550 of record DAOUJD010000083.1, read on the forward strand.
GAACGGCATGCCCTTCCATGAGGCTCGGGAGATCAAACGGTCGCGGGTGGTGCCGGCCACCTCGGACACGATGGCGTGCCGGCGGGAAAGGACGCGGTTGAACAGCGAGGACTTGCCGACGTTGGGTCTGCCGATAATGGCAACCATGGGAGTCGAGTCGCTGACTGCCCTGCGCTCAGGCGGAGCGACCAATGAGTAGTTTTCGGGATCGACAGTCGTGGTGTCGTCAATGGTCGTCATGGTGAACGGTCACTAGGTGGGGGAGATGCACGGACGTATGGCGTCCGTTGGAATCGATAACCTGCTGTTGCCAACTATACCACTCAAGTATATCGCAAGGATGGTAGCTGGCCGGCCCGTGTGGTATCGTTTGCGCCAACACGGCAAAAACCACCAGTCCCACACGGATCGCCATGTACGTCATTGGAACAGCCGGCCACGTTGACCACGGTAAATCGACCCTGGTCAAGGCCCTCACCGACATTGATCCCGACCGCCTCCCGGAAGAAAAAGAACGGGAGATGACCGTCGATCTGGGGTTTGCGTGGATGACGCTACCCAGCGGGCGTGAGGTCAGCATCGTCGACGTGCCCGGGCACGAGCGTTTCATCAAGAATATGCTGGCCGGAGTGGGGGCGATTGACCTGGCGCTGCTGATCGTCGCCGCCGACGAGAGCGTCATGCCCCAAACCAGGGAGCACCTGGCAATACTCGATTTGCTCCGCATCCGGCGGGGCTTGGTGGTCATCACCAAGACCGACCTGGTCGACGAGGAACTGGTTGAGTTGGTCAAGGCGGAGGTCGAGGACGTCTTGGAGGACACCGCTTTTGGCGGCTGCCAGATGGTGGCCGTGTCGGCGTACACCGGCGATGGCATTGACGAGCTCAAATCCACCATCGACGAGATACTGAACGACACCGAATCGCGCCGTGACCTCGGTCGCCCGCGCCTGCCGGTGGACCGTTGCTTCACCGTGAGCGGGTTCGGCACGGTGGTCACCGGCACCTTGATTGACGGTTCCGTTGCCGTGGGCCAGCAGATAGAACTCGCTCCCTCGGGCACGCGCGCCCGCATCCGGGGGTTGCAGAGCCACAAGTCGCGGCTGGATGCCGCCGCGCCGGGCATCAGGCTGGCGCTGAACCTGTCCGGGATCTCACGGGACGAAGTGCTGCGGGGCGAGGTGTTGACCAACCCGGGCTGGCTGCGGCCCACCCGTCGCTTCGACGCCAATGTCCGCATGGTCAAAGGCGCGCCGCACGCGCTGAAGCACAACGAAGGCGTCACGTTCCATCTGTTCACCAGCGAGACCACCGCCCGCGTCCGTTTGCTGGACGCCGACCGTCTGCAGCCCGGCACTGAGGGATGGGTGCAGGTGCTGCTGGACGAGCCGATTCCCATGGTCAAGGGCGACTTTTTCGTGCTGCGCTCGTCGGAAGACACACTGGGCGGAGGCCAGATCGCCGACCCGAACCCGACGCGGCGACACCGCCGGTTCGTTCCAGAGGTACTGGAACGCCTGACCATGCTGGACGCCGGCGCCAGCGAGGACGTGATTTTCACCGTGGCCGACCAGATGGGGCCGTGCGACCTGCGCACGTTGTCCCAACGGTCGAACCTTGCGGACGAGGAAGTCCTGGAGCGTCTGGGTGCGCTGGTTGAGTCCGGCGACGTGGTGGCCCTCGGCGAGATGGGGTCCCAGAACGATGCGGTAGTGTATTCCCAACGAGGTTGGGACATCCTGCGCAACCAGGCCCAGATCGCGCTGCAGGCGTACCACAACCAGTACCCGTTGCGGCGGGGCGCGCCACCACAGGAATTGCGCAGCCGCCTCCGGGTCTCCCAGCCCGTTTACCTGCGAGCGGCGGCCCGGCTGGCCGAAGAAGGCGTGGTAGTGGACGATGATGGACTGGTGCGCACGCTGGACCACCAGGTGGAACTCAGCGAACAGCAGCAGGCCGCCGTGGCGACCTACCTGTCGGAACTTGCCGGAGAGCCCTGGTCGCCGCCGACCGATCGGCCCGTGGATCCGGAGCTATTGGCGTACCTGCAGGAAAAGGGCGATGTGGTGAAAGTCAACGAGACCGTCGTGTTCACCACGGAGGCCTACGACGACATGCTCGGCCGCATTGTGGCGCACCTGCAAGAGAATGGCAGCGTGACGGTGGCCGCCGCCCGGGAGATATTCGGAACCAGCCGCAAGTACGTACTGCCGCTGCTGGAGTACCTGGACCAACAGCGCATAACCCGGCGCGTGGGTGACGAGCGCGTGTTAAGGTGACCTCGACCGCGTTAGATGGCCTCGGCGGAGGAGGAGGGAGCGATGTCTGAGAAACGCAGGATGCCCTACGAGGAGCAGAAGCGCCGGGGCGAGGACATCTACGACGCCCAAATCCGACACCAGATCGCCCCGGAGGACGCAGGCAAGTTCGTGCTGGTGGACGTCCTGACCGGCGACTATGAAATCGCGGACCGCTCGGTGGAGGCTCGCGTCAAGTTGCGCAAAAGACGACCCGAAGCGGTGATACACACCATGCGCCGGCACGAAACTTACGTCGTGCGTCTCCGCAGTCCGCGTCGCATCGTACGCAAGGATGGGGTAACGGGCTGAATGCAGTACGGTATTGTCAACGGCGATGTTGAAGCCAACATCGTGCTCAACGTCCTGGACGACAATGATGAAAGCATCCCCATCGCCTGCATCGTTGACACTGGGGCCACCGGCGAGATGACTCTCCCGCAGTGGATTATTGACCGGCTTAACTTGCCATTGGCCGAAGACCCGGACAATATTGGCGTGACGTTGGCTGACGGTTCCAGCAGCCCAGGCAGACTGTATCTCGCGCGGGTTCTGTGGCATGACCGAATCAGAGAGGTCGAAGTCGTAAACGTGGGAACCGATCCCCTCATCGGGATGGGTTTGCTCTACGGCAACAACCTGAACATCGACGCGGTGCCCGGCGGCCTGGTGACCATTACGGAATTGCCTGATGCGTGCTGAGTCTCGCCCACGAAGAAAGGCGCCCGTACCAGGTACGTTCGCACGGTAACGACATGGGGTTGGACTTCGGTCAAACTGCACGCCAGATGATGGCCGCCATGGACGGGGCGGCAAGCTCCAGACGCAATCGACGCCAACGATTCGCGGACACGCTCGATCGCGCGCTGGCAATCTCTCCGGCGGAGGCTGCCGACCGTACCGCAGCATCGGGCCGCCGTCCGTTCGTATTCTCCCGCACCGGACCGGAGGGGCTGCTGGGCAGCCGTGAACCGTTAAGTCCGCCCGAAAACTGGGTCGCCCTTTCCGTTGACGGCTCGCACATTGATGTTGACCGGCACCTGCCGTTGCGCTGTCATCTGATCAACCTTGGCGGTTGTGTGATCACGTATGGCGGGCAGCCGTCCTGCGATCTGTTCAGTGAGCCGACGCTGGCGGTCGACGATGCCGAGCTGTACCTGCGGCCTGAGGAGGAATCGCTGGACGAAACGCTGATTTCAGGCCAGCTCCTGGGAGCGTTGCGCACCGTGCGGGAGGTTGAGCGGCTGGCGGAAGCGGTGGACGAGTTGACAACGGACCATCCGGTGCTGGCCCTGCTGGACGGCACGCTGGCGTTCTGGGACGTGCAGCGCGGCAACTATCCCGGCTACGTGGTGGACCACCTGATCAACCAAAGACTGCGTCCTGCCCTGGCGTGGCTGGCGGAGGCGTCCCATCCGGAACGTCCGGTTGCGGTGGCTGCCTACACGTCCAAGCCTCAGACCAGCGAGGTTGCGGGAGCGGTGCGCGTGGCCTTGTGTGGGAGAGATGCAACGGAATGTACGCGCCGTTGCAGTGCGCGACGGTCGGACCTGATGCAGTGCGACAGCGCGGCGGGGTTTGACGACCGGGAACTGTTCGACGCATTACTTGAACCGGGCCACCGCTCTCTGCTGTACCAGTCCGGGAGGTTAGCCTCGCGGTTCGCCGTCGGGCAGGCGTTGGGCGAGGAGTGGAGCCATTTCTACTACCTGCACAGCGGCACGGAGATCGGTCGCGTGGAGATTCCCGCGTGGGTGGCTGCTGATGAGCGACTGTTGGCGTTGAGCCACACCATGCTTTCCAAGCAGTGTGAACTGGGTTTCGGCTACCCGGTGGTGGTCTCCGAGGCCCATGAGCAGGCGGTGGTGACCGGCCGGGACCGGGAAGAGTTTCGCAAACTGGCGTTGATACTTATGGAACAGAAAGGCTTGCCGACGTGGGAGTCGGGCAAGACCCTGTCCAAGCGGTTGCCGTGGTTGTAGGCTATCCGCGTCAAAAAATACGCAAGAAGAGGTTAACAATGGGTGAGTTGAACGATTTGGCTGAATCGGTTGCCGCTTTGCTGAAGGAGCGGGGCGATACCCTGGCGGTGTCGGAGTCCTCGTGCGGCGGTCTGATTTCCGCCGCGTTGGTGTCGATACCCGGAGCATCGGCGTACTACGTGGGCGGCTCGGTGGTGTACACCCGAACGGCGCAGCGGGGATTACTCCAGGTGCCCGATTCGGCGATGGAAGGGCACCGGGCCAGCACCGAATACTACGCGCTGCTGAACGCCCGGACGTCCCGGGAGATCATGGGCACCACCTGGGCGCTGGCCGAAACCGGGGCCAGTGGGCCGACGGGCAACCGGTATGGAGACAACTACGGCCACGCCTGTTTCGGCGTCGCGGGCCCGGTGGAGCGATCCCAGACCTTGGAGACCGGAAGCCCGGAGCGTGAGGAAAACATGTGGGTGTTTGCTCGCACCGCGCTGGCCCTGCTGGAGGAAGCCATCCGGTCTGCTTGAGCGCTGTGCCCGATAGGTGTGGGTTGGGTGTCGCGGCCTACGGCCGGTTGCGCTCGACGTAACGGGCGAGATCTTCGGGACTGGTGAACTGGGCAGCGGTGCGCAGGAACTCCGCCAGCGATGGACTCTGCCGCCGCAGTTGCTGCACCTGCTCCCCAATGACGCTGACGCCGGCCGCGCCGGTCGTGCCATAGGTGCCGTGGAACGCGAAATACGCCTGGTTTATCCTCCTGATCGGATAACCTTCCGACACGAACAACCGGCGCCGTTGCTCCATGTACGCCTCAGCGCCGGCGATGTCGCCTGCCTCCAGCATTGCGTCCACCCGCTCCCGGGTGGCGCGCATTTCGGCCTGGAAGTCGAAACGAGGGGCGACTTTGGGCGGCTTATTGTGGGTGTGCGATGACGGGTCCTGATGGTCCGCGGCGGCCCGGTCGGGATCATGGGTAATACGGGCCATCGCCAGTTGGCCGATTTCCGCCCCTGCGATGGTGGCCACCGTTTCATTCAACGTGGTGAGGTCCGGGCTGGTGAAGTACCGGCGACCCAGGGGCCTGAACCACAGCCACTGGTGGACCCACTCATGGGCGATGACCTCGACGGCGTGTTCCAACGGCACATAATTCGCGGTTATTGAGGGATACAACGCCAGGCCGCCGGTATTGACCACGAGCGCCGACCGGTCGGTTTCGTTCTCAATAAACGATTCGACGCGTTCGCGCCGGTCGTTGCCCAGAGCCGTTTGCATCAGCCCGCCTTCGATGCGTTCGATGCGATCCCGCGGGGACAGGACCAGGAAGGTGGGCGATCCGGTCAGGACGGTATCCACGGGCGGGAACACCCCGGTCCACGCCTTGAAACCCAATTCTTGGAGGCTGTCCGCGATTGCCGATTCCAACGTCTCCTCGACCCACGGTCGGAGGGCGGCCTGCGATTTCACCAGGCGGTCTCGCTCGCGCCGCAACTCCACGGCCTCGGAGCCTGGCGGGGCGGTCGATTGCGTCCCTGCCTCCAGGGTAATCAAGCGGCGGTCGATCCACCGCAACCGGTGTCCGATCTCGAAAAATCGCTCAGCCCGGGCCGCCGCCGACCTGGTATCGGGATCTTCGAGTAGCCATCGGGGGAAGTCAGACACCCGACGCGCCCATTTGTCGGGCAGGTTGGCCAACTCCCAGGCCACCACGTCGAACTGGTAGGGCGCGATGGCGATGGCGGTCGCGTCGGGGCGAAAGTCGCGGGCAAAAATCAGCACCAGCGCCAGGGCGCACCAGGCGTATGTCCTCAGTCGCAACACGCCCTCGATCCCCACGATGGAGGGCCAGCGTTGTTCGGCAGGCGGGACGCGTCGTTCCCACCAGACCGTATTGGGCGCGCGCTGTGTGCTCTCGTGGTTATGCTAAAATCCCCGAACAAATAATAACAAGCGGACACACTGGTCGGAGGTGCGTTGCGGCATGACCACCATCACCACTCAAGCCAGCGACGACGACTTTAACAGGGTAGAGCAGGGCATCGACTGGATCGAGCGGCTCGAAGGGATACGGGCGCGACAGGACCGGGAATCGGCAACCGAGGAAACGGTCCAGTACGTGGAGAGGCTGCGGCAAGCGGTTACCGCCCTGGCCGGCGACATGGCGCCACACCAGTTGGCGTCCACGCACGGGCCGGAGGTCGCGTACCTTGTTGACAGCATCAGGGACTCGGAGATCACCGACCCCTGGACTGAATACCTGCTGCCGTCCCTGGTTTCTTGACACCAGCCTAACCTAGGGACATAATGCCGTCTGCTTAAATTTATGATTTTCAATAATGTCGTTGCCCACGACGGCTTAATCGGAGGCCCACATTGTCCACCAACTCGTTCACCCTAACCGATGAAATGCGCGAACAGTCCATCGGCGTGGAAAGCGAGCCGGTATCCATGGCGATTGAGCAGGGCCACATCGCGCGGTTCGCGGAGGCCATCGGCGACGACAACCCGGCATATACGGTGGGGACGCCCGAAACCGGCGGGATTGTCGCTCCACCCACCTTCCTGCGGGCGATCAGGGACATCAGGCCGGAACTGCCCTTTGAAATACCGTTCACTCGCCTGCTCGACGGGGGCAGTGATTGGGAGTATTTTGACCACGTGCGGCCTGGCGATACCATCACAGCGGTGGGTCGCGTTGAGGACATACGGGAACGGAACGGCAGCATCGGGCAAATGCTCATCGCGACGATCAAATTCACCTATCGCAACCAGCATGATGCCATCGTCGCCACTCAAACCAGCACTTCGATACGCTACTGATCAACCCAACATCTGAGGGATATCATGGCCGAACAGATCTATTTCGAGGATATCAGCGAAGGGATGGAGATTCCCGCGGAGGTACGCAATCCCACCCCTCGCCAACTGGTCCAGTACGCCGGCGCATCCGGCGACTTCTACGAGATCCACTACGACAGGAACTACGCCCGAAACAACGGCCTCAAGGACATCATCATCCACGGCGCGCTGAAGAACGCCATGCTGGGAGCCTACGTAACCGGATGGGCCGGGCCAGCCGGTGTCCTGCAGCGGCTGACGGTGCAATACCGCGGCATGGATTACCCGGACGAACCCATCACCGCCAAGGGGCGCGTTACCCGCGTGTACCAGGAGGGCCAGCGGAACCTGGTGGACTGCACCATCTGGCTGGAGAACCCCGAGGGCCAGCAGACCACCCCGGGTACGGCCACCGTTGCCTTGCCCAGCCGCTCCGATTAGGCACGTCGAAACATCTACCCAAAGGACTCAATTTACAATGCCCAACAATCTGGAAGGAAAGGTAGCCATCGTCACCGGCGCGGGCCGAGGCATTGGCCGCGGCATCGCCAAGCTGATGGCTGAGGAAGGCGCCAGCGTGGTCGTCTGTGACCTGGGTGGCAACGTGGATGGCACCGGACAGGACGTATCGGTGGCCCAACAGGTGGTCAATGAGATCACCGAGGCCGGTGGCAAGGCCGTCGCCTGCACCGAATCGGTGGTGACCATGGACGGCGGCGAACAGATCGTGCAGACCGCCATCGACAACTTCGGCCGCCTGGACATTGTGGTCACCTGCGCCGGCATCCTGCGGGACCGCATGGTCTTCAACATGACCGAACAGGAGTGGGACGACGTGATCGCCGTCCACCTCAAGGGCACGTTCACCGTGGTCAAGAACGCCTGCATCCTGTTTCGGCAGCAGCGTTCCGGTCGCGTCATCACGTTCAGCAGCGAGTCGGGCCTGGTAGGCAACAGCGGACAGGCCAACTACGGCGCGGCCAAGAGCGGCATCGCCGGATTCACCAAGGTGGTGGCCAAGGACATGGGCCGCTACGGAGTGACGGCCAACGCCATTGCGCCCCGGGCGACTACCCGCATGATCGGGTCGATTCCCGACACCGCTGCCGAGATCCGGGCCCGCGGCGGCGTGGCCTCTATTTCGGATTCTTCGGGCGACGACAACATCCGCGACCTGGATCCGGACGCCGTTGCGCCCTTCGTCTGCTACCTGGCCTCCGACTACGCGGCCAACGTGAACGGCCAGACGTTCTTGGTTTACGGCGACACCATTTCGCTGGTGTCCCAGCCCCGTCCCGAGCGCGCCATCTGGACCGAGGAGGGCCACTGGGACATGGACGAACTTTCGCACCGCGCCCGCAACTACCTGACGGCGGGGATATCCAATCCGGCGCCGGCGCAAACCCGATAGCATCGTAGGGGCGAATAATTATTCGCCCCTACACCTCACAAGGACTGAACGATAATGCCCCTACTAGAAGACAAGGTAGCAATCGTAACCGGAGCCGGCCGCGGCATCGGGAGAGGCGTCGCCAAGCTGATGGCGCAGGAGGGCGCGAGCGTCGTCGTCTGCGACCTGGGCGTCAACGTTGACGGCACCGGCGCGGACATATCGGTGGCCCAGCAGGTGGTCAACGAGATCAAGGAGGACGGCGGCAACGCCGTGGCCTGCACCGAATCCGTGGCCACCATGGACGGCGGCGAAAAGATCGTCCAGACCGCCGTGGACAATTTCGGCAAGCTGGACATTGTAGTCACGGTGGCGGGCATCCTGCGCGACCGCATGGTTTTCAACATGACCGAGCAGGAGTGGGACGACGTGATCGCCGTTCACCTCAAGGGCACGTTCACCGTGGTCAAGCACGCCAGCATCCTGTTCCGGCAACAGCGTTCGGGGCGCATCATCACGTTCAGCAGCACGTCGGGACTCTACGGCAACAGCGGCCAGGCCAACTACGGCGCGGCCAAGGACGGCATCGCCGGATTCACCCGGGTGTGCGCCCGCGACCTGGGACGCTACGGCGTAACGGCCAACGCGATTTCACCCTCCGCCAGCACCCGCATGACCACCAGCGTACCGGACGAGGCGCGCGCGCTGCGTTCGGCCCGGGGCATCGCAGCCGGCGGCAGTCTCCGCGGCGAGGCGGAGGACGTAGCGCCGATGGTCACCTGGCTTGCGTCCGACGAAGCGGCCCACGTGAACGGCCACGTATTCCACGTCACGGGCGGTCTGGTCACGCTGCTCAACGAGCCGGAGCCGGTCAAGACCATCCGGAAGCAGGGACGCTGGAGCGTGGATGAACTCGCCGGTGTGTTCCCGGCCACCATCGGCATCGAACTGTACAATCCGGCGCCCGCGCCGCCGCCCAGCGCATAGGTGCGCTACACGCGCGAGGCAGCGATTTCCACCAGGCAGGAAGGAGTCAACGAAAATGTTCAAGAGTTTCAGCGCATCATACGCCGGCCACGTCGTGGACGATAATCTCGGCCTGGAAGGGACGCCCGCCAACGACCGTTGGTATTCAAAGGATGAATTGGCCAGTGTTTTTGACTGGGCTTTGGACATCTCCAAGCACCTGGAGGCGCACGGCTACGACGAGTTCTGGATGGCGGAGCACCACTTCCAACCTGAAGGATACGAGTGCATCCCCAACCTGATCATGCTGGGGCTGTACCTGGCCTGCAACACCGAACGGTTGAAGTACGGTTGCGGCTTCAACATCACGCCCATGTGGCATCCGCTGCGGCTGGCCGAGGACTTCGCAATGGCCGACATCCTGTCCGGCGGGCGCATCATTTTCGGCGTAGGTCGCGGTTATCACTCCCGCGAGGTGGAGACCTTCGGTTCGCCAATGTTCGACGGCGACGCCAACCGCGACATGTTCGAGGAACAGGTTGAGGTCATGGTGAAGGCCTTCAGCCAGGAGTCATTCTCCCACGAAGGCAAGCACTACAAGATACCGGCCGAGGTCCCCTACCGGGGTTACACGCTGGAGAAACTGAGCCTGGTGCCCCGGCCCATGCAGGATCCCGTGGAGATCTGGCAGCCGCTGGTGTCCGGCAACCCCAAGGGTGTGGACTTCATGGCCCGGATCGGCATCAAGGCGATGGTGGCGAATACGCCAGAGCCGACTCGGCACGATCGTCTGACCATGTACCAGCAGGCGGCCGCACAGTACGGCCGTGAATTGGAACTCGGCGAGGATATCGCCCTAGGTTACCGGTTCTTCCTGGGCAGGAATCGGGAAGAGGCCATCAAGGAAGCCCGTCCTTACTTTGAGGAGGCGATGAAGTTCGCCGCGCCGCTGGGTCTCATGGCCCTTCAACCGGAGCAGATCGAGGCGGTGGCCAACCCCGGCCTGCGTCGGGGAGTGGAACTTCCCACGTTGGAAGGCGCGGTGGAGAGCGGCGCTTGGCTCTGCGGCTCGCCCGACGACATCATCAACACCCTGAAAGAGGACGAGGCAAGGTATCCCGGCGTGGAGCGCATCAACCTCGGTTCGGTCATGGGCATGCCCCGCGAGATATTCAAGGACCAATTGGCGCGGTTCTCCCAGGATGTGATGCCGGCTTTCAACACCAACTGACCAACCAACGGGATTAGAAATTAATGAGGGCGGGATCGATTCCCGCCCTCTTTGTTTTTGACGACGTTTTGGTTCACCCGCCATTTGGCAGCATCAACGTCGCGTTGGGAATCCCAGATGGGTGAACCAGTGGAAAGTCCATGCCCCCTGTGCGCCCCGAACGAACAGGAACAACAACAACAGATAAACCACGACCCAGAGCAGCGCGCGCACGTCGAAGGCCAAAGGCTCCAATCTGGTCAGGGCGATAACCCGGGTGATAAGGAAAACCACGGGCAGCAGCAGACCGGCCATGCGCCACCTGAAATTCAGCCCGAGGCCCAGCAGCCCGATCAAGAACCCCTCGACGCCGTAGTAAAAAATTATGCGCGCGGGGATGGGCGGGTCGGATTCGGCGACCCCAGGCTCCGGAGGGATGACCGACGCAATCAGCCACACCAGCAGCAGGCCCGTGTTCCATACCCACCAGGCCAACGCGGCGAGCCAACCCCAGCGCATCCATCGCCGGGCCTGGGCCGGACTGGATGCGGCCAACTTACCGCGCCACCCTGGAGGGCGGGGGTAGTTGGCCGCGTCGTAAGCCGAATCCGGGGACTGGTCCGGTGGTTCCGGCCCCATCGGAGGATGTTCAGCAGGGCTGCTAGGCGTCTTCGTCCAGCAGCGGCAGCGTGGTCCAGGTCACCGAGTCGGGGTCGCTGGAGAGCCCCTGTTCGCCGACCATGCGCCGCAGGTCCAACAGGGTCGCGTTGACCTCTCCGGTAACTTTCTGCCATTCGGGTTCCGGTGGGAACCAGTAGGGCGAGTTGATACGGACCACTTGGTTCTGCTCGGCATTGAAGTAGATGCCGAACCGAGCTGCTTGCTGTTGCATTACAGAATTTCCCTCTTCAAAATCAGGCGCTCTATGCCGAACTTGCGACTGCCCATGATGCCGATGATGCCGGCGACAGCGAAGTACAGGATCGCGACTTCGCCTCCACCCTGCTGGAAGGGCCACTTGCCCACGTGCATCATGAAGTACGCGATCACCATCGTAACGACCAGCGCGCCGGCGCCCAGGCGGGTCAGGATGCCAAACCCGATGAGCAGGGATGCAATCAGTTCAACCCAACCGGCGAGGTACACAATTCCAGGCGGTCCGCCTTCGGTGCCCGGGGGTGGGAAGCCCCACATCTGGAACGCTTTCTGCGCGCCATGCAGTGAGACGAGAAATGCGAAGATGAGTCGGAAAAGGAGATAGAAGTACTCGGTGCCGGGCCCGAATATGCGCCCGAATATGGACGTATCCGGCTCGGCCCCTGGTGTGGAGGCGTTCGTGGCCATAATTATACTCCCCCGCAGCGGATATTTATTTTGCCGATATTATTAACCGGCAAGGCTGCAGCGACATGTTAATACTACTTATGCAACTTTGCTAGTGTATTACCCGATCTATCGCGATAGTTTCTTCGCGACTTGGTCCGGTAGAAATTATCTGTGCTTCACACCCCACCAATTCCTCTATCCTGCGTACGTACGCCAGGGCGTTCTTCGGCAACTGCTGCGTCTGGGTCGCGCTGGCGGTGGGTTCCTGCCAACCGGGCCACTTCTCGTAGACCGGTTCGCACTCTTCCAGAAGGGCGGTATTGGCCGGGAAGCGTTCCACTTCCTGCCCGTCGGCCCGATAACCCACGCAGATTTTCACTTCTTCCATACCGTCCAGGATGTCCAGACGGGTAAGCACCATGCCGGTGAAACCGTTAATCTGATGGCTGTAGCGGGCGGCTACGGCGTCGAACCAACCGACGCGACGGGCACGCCCGGTCGTGGTTCCATACTCGTGGGCTTTCTCCCTGAGCTCCTCGCCGGCCTGACCGTGCATTTCAGTGGGCATAGGGCCGCCGCCGACTCGGGTGGAATACGCCTTGAACACGCCGACCACGCCTTTGATGGACTGCGGGTTGATACCCAGGCCGATAATGGCGCCGCCAATGGATGGCGAGGACGAAGTTACGTATGGATATGAACCGTGGTCAACGTCCAGCAGTGTGCCCTGCGCGCCTTCCAGCAGTACGCGCTTGCCCTGTGCCAGCAGGTCCTGCACCATCTGCTCGGTGGGGCGCACCATTGGCCTCAACTGTTCTCCCCAGTCGTGGCAGCGGGCCAGTATCTCGTCGGCATCCACCGGGTCGCCACCATACACTCCGGTAATGACGCGGTTTTTCATCTCTACGGCGGCTTGCACCCGGTCGGGCAACCGCTCCTTGGTGTCCAGTAGGTCGCCCACACGGATGCCGTCGCGGGACGCCTTGTCCACGTAGGCCGGACCGATGCCCTGCCCGGTGGTTCCAATTGCGCCGCTGCCCCGAGCTTCTTCCTGGAGGGAGTCTAAGAGGATGTGGTAGGGCATGATGACGTGGGCGCGATCGCTCACGAATAGCTGGCTCACGTCGATTCCCTGCTCTTCTAGGGCCGCCATCTCGCTCAGCAAAACGTCGGGGTTCACCACGACGCCGTTGCCGATGATGCCGGTAACGCCGGGCCAACAGATGCCCGATGGAACCAGGTGGAGCTGGAACTCGCCGCGCTCGTTGACCACCGTGTGGCCAGCGTTATTGCCGCCGGCGTAGCGGACGACGCAATCGGAATCGCCGGCAAGGTAATCGATTACCTTGCCCTTGCCCTCGTCGCCCCATTGTCCTCCGATTACGGCATAAGCCGGCATTATGTTCAGCTCCAAAAACTAAGAACTAACCGAAAAATCGCCACCACAGAGATCAGTCCGTGGCGGCTGGTCTACCTGCATGCAGTCTAAGGCATCACGGTTGCGCGGGAATTATATCAGAATCGCTTACCAGCGAACAGGAAAACGCCGAACGATCGGCGTGAGCGAAATCGTCGCCGTACAGCGGATTACCGACACGCGGGCCGGATCCGGTGTTGCTGAGCGCCGATACCCTTGATATAATGCCGCACGGTCAATATCAACGCCGCACTCGGTTGAGAACTGTAACGAATGACCGCTAACCTTCTGGCAACGCAACCGCAAGAGTTCCGTTCCCGTCGCCGTCGCCTGATGGATTCCCTGACGGGCGGAGCCATCGTCATCGCAGCGGGGCATGAATCCCCACGCAACAATGACGTCGACCACCAGTATCGTCAGGACTCCTCATTCTGGTACCTGACCGGGTTTGATGAGCCCGACGCCGTTGCGGTACTGCGTCCCGGGTCCGACACCCCCTATACGTTGTTTGTTCGCCCTTACGACCCCACCTTCGAGATCTGGGTGGGACGGCGGGCCGGGGTGCGCGGCGCGGTGGGTGCCCTGGGAGCCAACGCGGCGTATCCTATTGACGAATTGGACACTCAGCTTCCCAGCCTCCTGTCGGAATACGACACCATCTATTACGCGTTGGGAAGCGACGACCGCGTGGATGGCATCATCTCCGGACTGGTCAAACAGCGCCGACGTATGGCCCAACGTGGAGCCAAGAGCATCCGTCGCATCGAGGACCCGACGGCTCAAGTCGACGGCATGCGGCAGGTAAAGACTGACGACGAAATTGCCCTCATGCAACGCGCCATCGACATCACCGCCGTGGGGTTCCAGGCCGCCATGCAAACCGCCGCTCCCGGCGTGAATGAGTACGAAGTGCAGGCGGCCCTGGAAGGGCCCTTCCGGCATCTCGGATCGCCGCGCAACGGCTACCCGTCCATTGTCGCCGGCGGCGCCAACGCTTGCGTGCTCCATTACATCCGAAACAACGAGGAGCTGGGCCCTCAGGACCTGCTCCTGATCGATGCCGGCGCCGAGTACGGCTACTACACTGCCGATGTTACTCGCACATGGCCCGTATCCGGTGAGTTCACGCCGGAACAACGGGCGGCCTACGACATCGTGCTCGAATCCCAGAAAAAGGCCATCGCCGCGGTGAGGCCCGGAGTTGGATTCGACGATGTCCACCGGGTCGCTACCCGAGTCCTGATCGAGGGACTGGTGGATCTGAACATCATGCAGGGCGACGTTGAGCAAATTCTCAGCGACGCCGCCTACCGCGACTACTACATGCACGCCACATCCCACTGGTTGGGGCTGGACGTGCATGACTGCGGCCCTTATCGCGACGACAAGGGTCAAATCCGGCTCCGCCCGGGGATGGTATTGACCATAGAACCAGGCCTCTACTTCGGTCCGCAGGCAAAGCAAACGCCCGAAGCCTACCGGGGCATCGGCATCCGCATCGAGGACGACGTGCTGGTGACCGAGGACGGTTGCCGCGTGCTGTCGGAGAGGATTCCGAAAGAACCTGACGAATTGGAAGCTATCGTCAAGGATTCAAGGTAAAGCATGCTGTCCGCCACATTGGGCAAACCGCAGCTCAGTACCAGACCGGTGCGCCGCAAGCCGAAGGTGGTGACCAAACGCCTTCTGCCGGTAAATTCGGCAGCGGGCGCGGCGTCTGAAATCGTCGCACCCGCTGTATTTAGCCCGATTGGGGCTCCAGTTACTGACGATACGGGGATTTTATTCCCCGTATTTTTTTGCGCCGTTCCAGACCGGACAGCCGCCATTCAGAAAGATGGAACTCTGAAATTGCCTGCCATTCCCGTTTGGGCCTTTCCCATCGCGGGAAAGGCCCCTTCCTCGTTCGACAGAGCGAAGCCCACGCTTCGCTCTTATTTTTGCTCGTCGCGTCCGAGCGTCGCCAGAGTTGTAATGGAGGGAAGCCTATCGAACGATGATATCTGACGGCGGCCGTACCAGTTCGGCTGCCCTATTTGCTAAACGCCCAGAAATAGTCCAGAGACAAGGAACGCTACAAACCAACGATTCGAGGAGGATTGATGAGTTCCCCCAAAACGGACACTCTAAATCGTTTGCTGATACTTGCAGCCACTGCGGCCTACGCAATTGTCATGATGTCTGCCGCCTGCGGCCCGTCGGCCGAAACGCCCGCGAATACCGGCGGCGCGGCAGCCAGCTCCGCTTCCAGCGCAATGTCAACTGACTCTTCCACCACTGGCGGTTCCACGGGAACAACCGGTTCCGCTGCCAGCAGCGCCACGAGTTCCGGTACGACCGGCTCCACCCAGACCGACAAGGCAGCTGATCCCAGCATGTACGCCAGCCTGTCCGGCGACATACCGATTGACGGCTCGTCCACGGTGTTCCCGATCACCGAGGCCGTGGCCGAGGAATTCGGCGACCTGACCGGCGGCAACGTCCGCGCGGTGGTGGGAATCTCCGGCACGGGCGGAGGGTTCAAGAAGTTCTGCGCCAACGAGACGGTGATCTCCGACGCGTCGCGCCCCATCAAGCAGAAGGAGGTTGACCTGTGCGCCGCGGCGGGCATCGAGTACATCGAGTTGCCGGTGGCGATTGACGGGCTTTCCGTCCTGGTCAATCCGAGCAACGACTTCGTGGACTGCCTGACGGTCGAACAACTCAACATGATCTGGAAGCCTGAGTCCGAGGGCGTGGTGATGACGTGGGACCAGGTTGATCCTTCGTGGCCCAACGAGGAGATCAAGCTGTACGCTCCGGGCGTGGACTCTGGGACGTTTGACTACTTCACGGAGGCGATCAACGGCGACGGCGGGGTGTCGCGCGGCGACTTTGTGGCGTCGGAGGACGACAACGTGCTGGTGCAGGGGATCTCGGGCGACAAGTACAGCCTGGGCTACTTTGGCTACGCATATTACGTGGAGAACCAGGACAAGCTGAAGGTTGTGCCGGTGGACGGCGGCAGCGGGTGCATCGCGCCGACGGACGAGGCGATCAACAACGGTTCGTACGCGCCGTTGAGCCGTCCGCTGTTCATCTACGTGCGTGCCGATGCCGCGCAGGAGGAGCACATCGCCGAGTTCGTGCGGTACTACCTAGGTGAGAACGGCCAACGCCTGGCCGCCTCTGTGGGCTACATCCCGTTCCCGCAGGAGGTGTACGACCTGAGCTTGGGCAAGTTCAACGGCGGGATCAAGGGCACGGTGTTCGGCGGCGACAACGCCTTCAAGGGTCCGGTTGCTGAGGGTCTGGGCGGCGTCATAACGACGGGCAGCGGCGACAAGATGACCCCGGCGGTCGATTACTCTTCGCTTTCCGGCGACATCGCGATTGATGGTTCGTCCACGGTGTTCCCGATCACCGAGGCCGTGGCCGAGGAGTTCGGAGACCTGACCGGCGGCAACGTCCGCGCAGTGGTGGGAATCTCCGGCACGGGCGGAGGATTCAAGAAGTTCTGCTCCAACGAGACGGTCATTTCCGACGCGTCGCGCCCCATCAAGCAGAAGGAAGTCGACCTGTGCGCAGCGGCGGGCATCGAGTACATCGAGTTGCCGGTGGCCATCGACGGCTTGTCCGTGCTGGTCAATCCCGACAACGACTTCGTGGACTGCCTGACGGTCGAGCAGCTCAACCTGATCTGGAAGCCGGAGTCCGAGGGCGTGGTGATGACGTGGGATCAGGTTGATCCTTCGTGGCCCAACGAGGAGATCAAGCTGTACGCGCCGGGCGTGGACTCGGGGACGTTTGACTACTTCACGGAGGCGATCAACGGAGACGGCGGCGTGTCTCGGGGCGACTTTGTGGCGTCGGAGGACGACAACGTGCTGGTGCAGGGAATCTCGGGCGACAAGTACAGCCTGGGTTACTTTGGCTACGCGTACTACGTGGAGAACCAGGACAAGTTGAAGGTGGTGCCGGTGGACGGCGGCAGCGGCTGCATCGCGCCGACGGACGCGGCGATCAACAACGGTTCATACGCGCCGCTGAGCCGTCCGCTGTTCATCTACGTGCGTGCGGATGCTGCGCAGGAACAGCACATAGCGGAGTTCGTGCGGTATTACCTTGGTGAGAACGGCCAGCATCTGGCCGCCTCTGTGGGCTACATCCCGTTCCCGCAGGAGGTGTACGACCTGAGCTTGGGCAAGTTCAACGGCGGGATCACAGGCACAGTGTTCGGCGGCGACAACGCCTTCAAGGGCGCCGTTGCCGAGGGGCTGATGCGGTAATTCGCCGCGGCAACACAAAACCCAGGCGTAGGGGCGGGTCTCAGACCCGCCCCTACAACTTTATCGCGTGTGGCTGCCTACTTTTCAGTCGCGTTCCAGGAACTCCCGCACCTGCTCCATCAAGGGTTCACGGTCGTAGATGCTGAGGAGCAGGGCGGCGTTGCGCATCCAGTCGCCCTGGAAGTAGCGCTCGTACAGCACCTGCCGGCCGCCGAACGCGCTGCACGCGGTGTCCCAAGCCAGCCGGAACAGCCGCACGCGCTCGCGAGCCGAGGCGGTGTCGGTGTCCAGGTAGGCGTCCAGGACCTCGCCCAGCGGCCCTTCAAAGTCCCGCTCGGATGGGAGCGCCATCAGGCTGCTGGAGCCGAGTAGCTGGATTATCTCTGCCATGCGCGGGTACATCTTGATGAACAGGTTGCGGGCCACGTTCAATGGGATGCGATCGGGTAGCATGACGCCCCATTCGTCGACGGCCGCGTTCACCTCAGATTGGGTCAACAATGCCTTGGTTATCTCCAGGTTTTCGACCAGCTCGGCCAGCAGCCCCTGCACCTGTGGGATGTCGCCGCTGCCCAGCGTTTTGACCATCAGACTGGCGATGCCGGCCACGAACTCGCACTTGGCGACGTTCTTGGTGACGACCTGGTGGCCCGTGTGCACGTACTGTCCGGTGGCGTTGGACATGTTGTTGCACTTGTGCCGGTCGCCATACATGAAGACCCGTTCCCAAGGGACCAGCACGTCGTCGAAATAGACGATGGCGTCCATCTCCTCGAACCGGGAACCCAGCGGATGGTCGAAGTGAGATTTGTCCAGGTCGAAGCTCTCGCGGCAGATGAACTTCAGGCCGTCGATCCCGCAGGGCACGGCAAACGCGAACGCGTACTTGTGGGCGTCCTCGTCCCGCGCCAACAGGCTCGACCGCGTGGGATAGACCATTATCTCGTCGGACAGCGGGCCGAGAGTCGCCAGGACGCGAGGGCCGCGCACGACCAATCCGGCGTCCGTTTCCTTAACCACGTGCAGCGCGACGTCGGTGCTGTAGTCCATGGACGTTGCGGACGGGGCGCGGTTGCGCTGCAGGTTGACCAGCGTATGGGTCATGCAGAGGTCGTTTTCGCGGGCGAATTCGTAGTAGTTGACGACGTTCTGTTTGAACTCCGGCCGGTTGTCGCCGAAGAAGTCGCCGGCCGCCGCCATGGACATGATGGTGACGTTGAGAAAATCGGGTGTGCGCCCCATCATCCCGTAACTGGCGTGGGCCCAGGCCGACATCATGTCTCGGCGGTGCGAAAGGTCGTCGGAGGATTTGGGGATGATGAACGAGAGCCCCACCGGGTCGCCCGTGTTCGGCGACGGATAGGTCATTTCACAGCCAGCGTTGCCGTTGTGCTGCATGTCGTATAGGGCGGCGATGGAACGCGCGCCGTTGGACAGGCCCGGGAACTCGGTAACGTCGTCGATGCGCCGGCCGTCCAGCCAGATCTCCCGGGGTTGTTCTTTGAGGCCGGCAAGATACTCGGCCCCGGTTCGAGCGCTCATGATATGGCTCCTCGTCTTATGCGGGAGTGGATGGATGTTATGAAAGTTGGTGGCGGATAGAGTGAGTTATCAGGTGCCCAAATACCGCTTCAGCCAGTTCATGGCGTGCAGGTTGAAATCGGTGCAGGGGCTATGGGGCAGGTCGGGATACACCAGCAGGGATTTGTGCGCCCTGATGCGGTCGAACACTGGCATGATGGTGTCGTAAGGGCAGGTTGTGTCGGCCATCCCGATGTTCACCAGGGTCGGGCACTGGATGGCGTCGGCCAGGGTCAGCGTGTCGAAGTAGCGCAGGGTCTCCAGCATGGCCTCCCGTTGTTCGGGGTGTTCCTGCACGTAGTTGCGCAATTCGTGGTAAGGGCGGGTTTCGATGTCGATTGCCAAGGAGTAGTTGCACATGAATGGCTCTTCAGCCACCGCTGCCGCCAGCCTCTGGTCCAATGCCGCCGTTGCCAGGGTGAATCCGCCGCCTTGGCTCCGGCTCCACATGCCGATGCGGTTGGCGTCCACATCGTCGCGTTCGACCAGAAAGTCCACGCCCCGCACACAGTCCATGTAGGCGGCGCGGTAGTAGTAGGTGTCGCGGTCGGTGACGTTGTAGGTCAGCTTGTTGGTTCCCTCGGGCAGGTCCCACTCGGAGATACTCTCGCCCTGCGCGCGCGGGAACAGGGTCAGCACCGCGAAACCGTGCATCACCACGTGGTAGGGGATTTCCTTGGCGCCCCCGTAGCCTGGCACCGCCAGCATCGCGGGAAACTTGCCAGACGCATTGCCGTGTCGCGGAGCCGTGTAGAACCCGCGCAGCCGCTGGCCTCCGTAGCTGCTCAGCGAAACGTTCCAGGTCTCAAACTCGCGGCCGCTGAGTTCCGGATTTTCCGAAAGCGTGGCGTTGATGGGCGTCTCGTCTAGGATCGCGCAGGTGGCTACCCAAAAATCGGTGACTGCCTGGTCCATATCCGGCCTCCCTTAACCTTCGTCTACATTTCGATGTTATCACGGCCCGCCCGCTACACCGACTCCGTGGCTTGCATCGGCTCGTAGCCGAACTCGGACACCAGGAATGGGACATGGTCGTTGACCAGTTGGATCACCTGGTTGCTGATTTGCGACGGGTTTTTCTGGAAATCAGCGATGGACGCCACATAGTCGTGCAGTTGCGGTGCGAAGGTATCGTATCCATCCAAATCCAAGGCCTGGTAGATGTGCTGCACCTGCTCGATCTTGTGCTGATCCAGATCCTCGTACCTGATCTCTACCAGCCGCCCGTCCGGGATCAGGGTACGTTGCTCCAGGTAGGCTTCGGCCATACGCCTGTAGATCCGGATTTGGCGCTGGATCAGTTCCTCAAAGTCGAAACTCTGCAAAGCGTGCCAGCCG
This sequence comes from Dehalococcoidia bacterium, assembly GCA_034423115.1. Taxonomy (GTDB): domain Bacteria; phylum Chloroflexota; class Dehalococcoidia; order Lucifugimonadales; family UBA3495; genus Bin87. The sequence goes on from DAOUJD010000083.1 coordinate 81,160, forward strand.
TTCATGAGCCTGAGCAGGTGCATGTACGAACGCACCGTGTCGTAGGGATTGCGCTGGATATATACGAACCTTGCGTCCGGGAACAGGTCCAGCAGTTCGGCAACTCGGCTGGTGTTTGATGGCGATTTCAGGACCAGCGGCCTGCCGTCCATGTACAAGGTGGCGGCCTTCAGCAACCTGGTGTATTCCGCGCGCCATCGGTCGCGGACGCCGGCCTCGACACCCTCGCCCATGAAAAGATACTCGAGGGTCTCGTTGGCGGTGCGCGGGAAATTGAGCGACACATACGGGCTGAGCCCGCTGGCGCACATCAGCGCGATCTCTTCCTCTTGGGGCATGCCGAAATCGACGGGCATGTTGTCAATGCCCCGGTTCTCCGGCAGCGCGGACGTGAGCATCCGGCGCAGACGGTTCTGGCCCGCCAGGAAGAGGTCGGGCAGCGCGGCCTGGTAGGTGTTGACGTATCCCCACTGCGGGTCGCACGCGAACAGGTTGTGCAGCAGCGTGGTGCCGGAACGCCAGAAACCCAGCAGGAATATGGGCTCCGGATGGATCTGGGTGCGATCAATGCGCCGGCCGTACGCCAGGCTCTGCCACAACCGGAACGGGGCAAACCCCACATCGGTGGCGAGGATGCCCAAGTATCGGGGGATGAACCGGCGGTCGACCCCGTACTTCAGCCACAGGCGCAGGGCCAAGGACAGCCGTCCCGTCGCCAGGAAACTGTTGAACCCCGTGCTGAATCCGGAATCAGCTTCGGTCCGCGCAGCCGGTTTGTATCCGCTGCGCACGAATCGTGGGCCCCGACGGGCCTCATGCTGATCGTTGGTAACTCTGGAAGTAGCCATATCGACCGATCCTTGCCAGTAGAGATGGTTCTCGATCCGTGTGTCATCAACAGTTTCGGATTATACCTCAACGGCTCCAGTGTGATATACAGGCCGGCCAACCCTTGCAATCCGGCAAGGCAAACGCAAGCGTCCGCGTGTTACGGGGGTGTAAAATCCGCCGTGCGCAAGCGTCCCACGACGTTCGTCAGAGAGGTCTAGTTGGTAACATCCGCCGGTCGCGCGGCTTCGCCCATGATGGAGGTTCTGCAGAACCCCCGGTTCAGGGCTATCTGGTACGTCGTGAACGTCTCCGAGCTGACCCGCTGGATGGAGCTGCTCGTCACCAGCGTTCTCGTTTATACGCTGACCGATTCCACCCTCATGCTGGGGTTGGTTTTGGGCTTCGAGAACCTGCCCAGGCCCATATTTTCGCCTTTCACCGGGATCATCGCCGACCGATTTGACCGGAAGAAAATATGGCTCAGTTCCATGGTGATCAAACTGGGCGCGGGCGTCGCCTTGTTCCTCCTGCTCTTTACGGGACAGATAGAGTCGTGGCATGTGTTCGCGGCCATGCTGCTCCAAGGCATCAGCCGGGCCCTGGAAGACCCGGCCCGTCGCACCGCAATATTTGACATCGTGGGGGAACGACGGGTCGTCAACGCCCTGTCTATAGACTCCATGAGCGGGACCGTCGGGCGCATGATCGGCCCCTTCGTGGGCGGTTTCCTGATTGAGCATGTTGGCTATTTGTGGCCCTACTATGCCGGTTACACCTGGGCCTACACCGCCATCGTCGCGATGCACTTTGCGGCCGTTTCGCTGGCGTTTCGAGTGCGAATTCCCCGCGTTGAGCGGGAATGGCGCGTGGAACCGATCTGGAACAGCCTGGGCGACGTGGTGCGGGCCGCCTTCAGCCACCGTCAACTGATGGGCATGCTGTTTATCACCATAATGATCAATGGACTGGCTTTCCCTGCCCGTCAATTCGTGCCGGCCATTGGCCGGGACCACCTGGGGGTCGGGGAGACGCTGGTGGGCGTCTTGGCCGCGGCGGAATCGGTGGGCCAGTTGGTGACGGCGGTGATCCTGGCGTCGGTGGGCTCGGTTCGCTATCACGGGCGAATCTTCGCGATCGGCGCGTTCAGCGTCATGATCACGTCAACGATCTTCGTCTGGTCGCCGTGGTACGCGGTGACATTTGCGATCCTCGTGCTCAGCGGCATCGGTCTGTCCTGTTTCGGCACTATGCAGGGGGCCATCACCATGCGGTCTTCGCCGCCGGAGATGCGGGGTCGCATGGTCGGTTTGCAGAGCCTGTGCATCGGCATCGGGACCCCGCCGGGCGTCCTGTTGATGGGTTGGCTGGGTGATTGGATCGGCATCCAGATGTCCGTCACTCTGAACGCCCTGGCGTGCATTGCCATCTCCCTGCCCGCGCTGTTCCTGACGCCATTGGTAACGCGTCCGTCGGACCCTCCTCCTCAAACGGTGGCCCGCCCGCAAACCGAGGCATCCTGACCCCCGCGCCTCCAGACCATCGCCCCCTCATTCTGCGGAACCTCCGCCTCCGGCGGACTCGCAATGACAGTTTTGCACACCCCTGCGGTGACACTTCCCCATTTGCCCTAACCCGCTATCCATCCGTACCATTAACTATCCAACCGCCCAACTCCCGCTCATGGTGCGAACGATCCGCCTCTGGAGGAATTTGCCGTAGGTCCGCCTCTGGCGGATCGAACCATCAGCCCGTAGCCCGCTCATGTAGTCCCATACGCGCTCATGGTGCGAAACGTCCGCCTCTGGCGGGAGCTGCCGTAGGCCCGCCTTTGGCGGGTCGAACCGCCCTTCCCCCAAACCCTCCCAAATGCCCGCCAAAACCACCAATCTCGCCCCCAAAACCCGCCCAATCCGCCCCATTCACCTCCACATCCCACCCCACCGCCCTACTCAAATAAACGGAAATGAGCGGAAATGAGCGGGATTCCGCCAAAATAGCCGCTATCCCGCCGGAGGTACCCCCATCGGGACCTCCCCGCTTAGGGCGACGCACGAGATGCTGTGCCGATTGGCCCTGTGCTAAAATCACCCCTGTCACTGAACCTGATCTTGCGTTGGCGACAGGGAAATGCCACCAAAGAAAGCCGCTACAACCCGCCGCCCCCGGCGCGCCAAGAAGCCCGGCGTTACCATCTCCGACGCCATCCGGCTGATGACCGAGGAACACGGCCCGTTCGCCAACGAGCCGCGCCTTGATCCGGCGCACGAACTCACATTCACCATCCTGTCGCAGCACACCTCCGACCGCAATTCGGAGCGGGCGTTCCGCAGCCTCATGGATCGGTTCGGCACGCTTGAGGCCGTGGCTGCCGGCGAGGTCGACGACATTGAGGAAGCTATCGCCGGCGGCGGGTTGGCCAAGATCAAGGCCCCCCGCATCAAGACGGTGCTGAACCGGATATTGGAACTCAACGAAGGCTCGCTGGATCTCACGTTCCTCGCCGAAATGCCCATGGACGAGGCCCGGGCCTGGCTGCGGCAACTGCCCGGCATCGGCCCCAAGTCGGCCGGCATCATCCTCAGTTTCTCCCTGGGCATGCCTGCGATGGCCGTCGACACCCACATCTTCAGGGTGAGCCAGCGGTTGGGCATCATTGGGCCCAAGGTCAACGCCGACAAGGCCCACGAGGTACTGGAAGCCGCCATGCCTCCCGAGGACGTGTACCCGTTCCACGCCGCTTTCATCACCCACGGGCGGAAAGTGTGCAAAGCCCAGCGGCCCCTGTGCGGGGTTTGCGTCGTGAACTACGGCTGCCCATCCCGCGACGAAAAAGCCATGCAGGAGGCGGCAGAGGCTGCGGCCGCCGTCGCCAACGACTCAGACCGCCCCGACGTTCAGGCTCCGGGACGCAGGCGACGCAGCGGCAAGTCCGCTTCGCCAACCCCCGTCCCGCACACCCAAGTCGTGAAGGAGCTTCAACCGTGAAAGTCGGAATCATCAACGTAACCGGATACGCCGGTTGCGAACTGGTACGCATTCTGCGCCACCATCCCGAGGTGGAAATCGCGTCGGTAACAGGACGCAGCGCCGCCGGTCAACCGTTGGGCGAGGTGTTCCCCCACTTGGACAACATGGAACTGGACATTACCGCCGACCTGTGCGACGAACTCGACGTCGTCTTCTCAGCGTTGCCCCACAAGGCCAGCGCCGAAGCCTGCATCCCCCTGCTGGAGCAGGGCGTCAAGGTCGTGGATATTTCCGCAGACTTCCGGCTCAAGCAGGCTGACGTGTATTCCCAGTGGTATGGCGTCGAACATCCCGACCCGACCTACCTGGAGGAGGCGGTGTACGGCCTCACCGAGCTGAATCGTGACGCCGTCGCCGACGCGCGCCTGGTGGCGAATCCCGGCTGCTATCCTAGCAGCGCGATTTTGGCCCTGGCCCCCGCCATCCAGCATGGACTGATTGGCAGCGACATCATCGTGGACAGCAAGTCCGGCGTTTCGGGCGCCGGCCGCACCCTGAGCATGACCACCCACTTCTCCGAAGTGAACGAGAACGTGATGGCCTACTCGGTGAACGGGCATCGTCACCTGCCGGAAATCAGCCAGGAACTGGACACATTGTCTGATGCGCCGGTGAATCTGACGTTCCTCACCCATCTGATCCCCATGACCCGTGGCATCCTCAGCTCCTGCTATGCGCCTTTGAGTCCCGAGTTTGCCCAGGATCCCGACGCCTCGGATCGCATCCGGCAGATCTACCAGGATTTCTACGCGGACGACGCGTTCGTGCAGGTCACGGGTGCGCCGCCACAGACCAAGCAGACCCTGGGCAACAACTACTGCCTGGTGTACCCGGTGGTTGACCCCCGCACCAATCGGCTCATCGTCATCAGCTGCCTGGACAATCTCGTCAAGGGCGCCGCCGGACAGGCTGTGCAGAACATGAACCTCATGTGCGGCTTTCCCGAGGAGATGTCCCTGGAGGCGCTAGCCGTTTATCCGTAAATACCGGTTGTGTGATAGAATCAAAAAACGTCGCACTGCGACCCTCACGCCCCGGTCGTCTAGCCTGGTCAAGGACGCCACCCTTTCAAGGTGGAGATCATGGGATCGAAGCCCATCCGGGGTACCAGAAACGCATCGCCCTCCGCAATTGCGGAGGGCTTTTCGCTTCTCTTGGCGCAACCGTAGGGGCGAATGATTTTTCGCTCCTACAATGACACAGACGGCCGCGCCTATCCGCCGGCGAAGAAGTCAAAAATGTTGCTCAGGGTGGATGTGCTGCCCTTGTAGATCTCGGTGTACCCGCACTGCTTGCAGGACACGGTGGAAAACTTTTTATTCTGCACGTCGAACAGCTTGGCGAAATTTCCGCCGGTCGCGCGGAATTCGTCGGTTTCGTATTCGGTGTGCTGACATTTGGCGCAGACGAACCGTGTTGCGATAGTGGCCATGATTTCCCTCCTTGTTGGTATGCGTTGCATTCAGCGTAGTCAAGAGGCCGGTGGTTTGCAAGGCGATGAGCGCGCGCGTAGCGGCAGATCCAACTGAGTCGGGCGCCATCGAACTTTGCTATGTTATGCTGGCACATCCGGCGATGATCCCGCTGGCCACACCCACAGGAAACAGGAGTGAATCGAAATGGCAGGGACGAAAACCGCACTCTCCGTTGACGTCAACGCCGAGCACATCGGCCTCATCAACACGTCCAAGGAAAAGTACAACATCGCTGACGAGGGCAAGGTCGTCCGCATCATCATGGACTACATGATCACCAACCCAAGCATCCACGACACCGTGTTTAAGGATGTCCGCTGTCTGCGCTGCGAGTAACTCGCGGAACCAGCGCCAATGACTAGGGCGGGTTCGCGACCCGCCCTGTTTTTATTCCACGGTGTGCTTCACCGCTTCCAGGGCCAGGTAGTACCCGTACACCCCGAACCCGTACACGCATCCCTTGCTCACGGGCAGCACTGCGGATACCGTACCCCGAGCCGTGGGGTTGCTGGCGTGCACCTCTATTACCGGCATGGGCACCTGCTGGATCGCACCCCGCAGCGGTCCGTTGGCGGTGGTGTAGCCGGCCGGATTGATCAGGCAGGCGTCGTATCCGTCCTCCCAGGCGTCGTAGAGCGCGTTCACCACCTCGCCCTCGACGTTGGAGTGTACGATCTTGACGTCGACGCCCAGGCTCTCGCCGTAGCCGCGGATCTGCTCGTTGATCTGGTCCAGGGTGTTGGGGCCGAAGATTTCGACTTGCACCTTGCCGCGCATGTTCATGCCGGCGCCCTGGATTACCAGTACCTTGGTCATGCTAGTTCTCCTGTTGAGTGTGTGGTGAGCCGTTGCGGCGGCCGCTCTCGGGCGTCACAGTGATTCCCGGCTCGATTTCCCTTCCGTCATCATCCATCAGGGGAGCATCCGGACGCGGCGGTATGGGGGTCTCCGTTACGTATCCCGCCAGCAGGATATCCAACTGGAGCATCAGCATCTTGTTCCACGCTGCCGACGTCTTCAGCGCGCGAACCGGGTCATGGATTTCCTCGGCCAGCATGGACGCAATCTGTGTTTGAATAAACGATATGGTGCCGGTCATGAAGCGAGCGGGAACGGAACCGTGCCGGCCGGCCGGCAACGGGGGGTTGCTGTGTACCACGCCCACCGCCAGCAGAAAGACCGGGAATTGCTCGTCAATTTTGAACTCGATACTGTTGCGCATCCAGCGGGCCAGGCTGTGCTTTCGCCTCTCCAGCCGGGGTTCGTTGACCTCGCCGTCGCGAGTGAGAAAATAACGCGCCGTAGCCGGATAGGACAGGAAATGCTCATAGACGGCGGCGGCCAGTTCATCGGCGCGTGGCAACAGTACCGGACTACTCGCCCGCACCAATTCCAGATCTTCATCCGTGAAGCCTACGAACTCGGCCATCTGCCGCATACGGGCCGGCCAGTCAAAAATCATCAAGGGACTGCCTCGCTAACGCAGGATGGAGTCCGCTTGACTATACCGCCCCGGTAGGTGTCGGGCAACCCGGCGCGGCCCGTAGAACCTAGCCTCCGCCGCCCCGTTCGGCCCGCAAAAACTGCTCCAATTCTTTGACCAGGTCGGCGGGGTCGGGCGTGTGCCGACTCTCGCTGGCCTCGTCGTAGCGCTCTTCCAGCGTGCCGATGTATTTGCCCAACTGCTCGTCCTCGGAGATGACCTTTTCCACCTCGCGGTCAAATGCGTCGGCCATGGTGTACAGCCGGCCCAGGTCGATGGGCAGGGCCAGCATGTCGGACAGGTAGCGGGCCAGGCCGAGGCTCACCCGAAAGTTCGGCGTGGCGTGCAGGTAGTGGGATACGTGCCCCCATAGCGACGTGTAGCTGATCCCGTTCGCCGCCAACGATTCCGACATCGGCAGCGTGATCCCCGATGGTCCCTGGTAATTCGAAGATCTGATGTTGCCCCGGTCAAAGCTCGCCTGGATGTTGCGGTTGGTGGATGTTCCGGTGAACCTAATCGCCCGGGTGTGGGGCACGGCGTCCAGCAGCGCGCCGATGTGCACCACCGATTTGACGCCGCAGCGACGCGCCACGTTGGCGACCAGGGACGAAAACGTGCGCCAGCGCAGGTGCGGTTCCGTGCCCAAGTAGAGCACCGCCGGCGGAGAATCTTGGTTCCCCGGCCAGACGTAGAACTCATTGGCCGGCCATTGCAGATGGCGCGTGCCGTCCTTGCTGCGGGTGGAACGTGGCCTTTCCTGGGCGAAGTTGAAGAATTCTTCCGGGTCGATTTCCGCGAACTTTTCTGCCTGGAACGTGGTCAACATGTAATCGAGTGTTGCAGTCGCCGCGTCCCCGGCGTCCGGCCAGCCCCTGAAAGCCACCACCATCCGTTCAACAGGTTTATTCGGATATTCGCTCACTAAAAGGTAATCGTCAAAGTCAGGCATTTTATTTGTCCTGTTTTTGAAAATATGCCGAAGAAACTCAACATAACGAGCCGCATTCTATCACCGGGAGCGATCAGCGGCAACGAAAATTTGGCGGCGTACCCTGGCATATCCCGAGCCGTTCTCATCGCGCCAAATCAACTTTGCCGGGACTATTTTCACCATGCGGGGTGCGACCACGGATCCTGCCGATACAAGCAACGCCATCCTACCTCTGATTGGTAATTTGGCGGACTTTCCACCTTCGGCCCGCACTACGGTAGATCGGTCGTTGTTCCGGTGATTTTCTCAACAAGCGCTTGCTACGCTCACGCGTACCCACTGTGCAATTGCGTGGTGAAAGGACGGAAAGGTCGATTTCCCGCTCAGTTCCTCTCATTTCCGCTAGTTCCAGTAGGGCATTGGGTGGTTCGTGGGGCTGAATGGGGGCAGAGAGAAGGGTTTTGATGGCGGTTTGAGCGGTATTGGCGGGCAGATGAGCGGATTTGGGGGAGCTAGGTTCGCGGTGTTGGGAAGTGGGCATTGGGACGGCCCTCGCGGGCAGGGCAATCGCGTCTTAATGAGATTTTTAGAAATGTGCTAATGTCCGATGATTCGTTGAGGACGTGGAGGGAGATGGGCATGGCACAACGACCCAAGGCAACTATTCTCGATCATTTCGCTGAGCTGGACGACCCACGGGTGGAACGCACCCGACGCCATAAACTGGTGGACATCCTGGCCATCGCCATCTGTGCCACCATCTGCGGCGCCGATTCCTGGGTTCATATAGAGCTCTTCGGCAAAAGCAAGCTGGCCTGGTTTCAGAGCTTTTTGGAACTGCCCCACGGCATTCCATCCCACGACACCTTCGGCGATGTCTTCGCTCGGCTGGACCCGGTGCAATTGCAGAACTGCTTCGTATCCTGGACTCAAGCCATCGCTGAACTGCTATCCGGTGAGGTAGTGGCCATTGACGGGAAGACGGCCCGACGGTCCTATGACCGGGCCGGGAAGAAGGGCGCCATCCACATGGTCAGCGCCTGGGCCACCCGGCAGACGCTGTCCCTGGGACAGGTCAAGACTGACGAGAAATCCAACGAGATCACCGCCATTCCCCAACTACTGGAAATGCTGGAGTTGCACGGTTGCATCGTAACCATCGACGCCATGGGCTGCCAGCGGGAGATCGCCCAGCAGATCACCCAGGGCGGGGCCGACTACGTGCTGGCGGTGAAGGAGAACCAGGGACAACTGCACGATGGCATCCGAGACCTGTTCGAAGGGGCCGAGGCATTGGGCTTTGACGGGGTGCCCTATGACCACACTGAAACCGTGGACAAAGGACACGGGCGGGTGGAACGGCGGGATTGCTGGGTCATCACCGATCCGGACTGTCTGGACTACCTGGACCCTCACGGGCAATGGCCGCAACTGAAAGCCGCCGTCAGGGTGGTGGGCCATCGTCAAACCCACGAGGGTGGTATCACTCAGCCCCGCTATTACATCAGCAGCCTTGCGGCCTCAGCGGAACAACTGATGGCCGCCATCAGAAGCCACTGGAGCATCGAAAACTCGTTGCACTGGACCTTGGATGTGACTTTTCGGGAAGATCAGTGCCGAGTGCGTAAGGACAATGGCCCTCAGAACATCAACACCCTGCGGCAGATCGGACACAACCTGCTGAAGAACGAGAAAACCCTGAAAGTAGGCATCCAGGGCAAACGGCTCAACGCCGGTTGGGATGAGAACTACCTGCTCAAAGTCCTCCTCGGATAAGACGCGATTGCCCTGAGGCCGCCAGTTCCTGGGCCACAAAGGGTTTGCCGGTGTGGGATACTGTCAAACGGTCATCGCTAAGGACGAAATCGATTTCTACCTGCTCGTCGCCATCTCGCGGTCCGGCGTCGTGAGCGTTCTGCATAAGCTCAAAGGGCCATCGGACGCCGGCGCGTGATGGGCCCTGTTGAGCCGCTTCGACCCTTTGGCGGATGCGTCGGGCGTCGTTCTGTGTTGTTTGCTGAATACGAGCATTATCGAATTCTGTACGGGCTAACTCACTCACAGTTCATCTCCGGATACCGTCGTTTTAAAAGACGCTAACGTTCAGTCCGCTACCCCACCGCCGCCACCGCTTCCGCTATGGTAATATCCCCGGTGTACAGCGCCCGCCCGATGATGGCCGCCTCCGCGCCGGTTGGGATTAGCTTCACCACATGCTCAGGTGCGCCGACGCCGCCGGCCGACAGCACGGCCAGACCGCTGTCCCGCACCAGCGCCGCCGTGGCGTCGTAGTTCGGTTCCTCCAGCGTGCCGTCGCGGGAGATGTCGGTGTAGAGTAGGCGCACCACTCCGAGGCCGGCCATGCGTTGTGCCAACTCGGTTGCTGTAATCTCCGACGTTTCCGTCCATCCGCGTATCGCCACCAGGCCATCCCGTGCGTCCAGGGCGACGACCACCCGTTCGCTGCCGAACCGTCGGCACAGTTCCTCCACCAGTTCGGGATTCGACACGGCTGCGGTCCCCACCACCACGCGGGCCGCGCCGGCGTCAAACAGGCCGGCCGCCGTGTCCGCGCTGCGGATGCCGCCGCCGACCTGCACGGGTATGGTCAGGGTGCGGGTGATGGCGGTGATGGCCGCCAGGTTGGCCGGATTGCCCGTGTGCGCGCCGTCCAGGTCAACGATGTGCAGACGCTGGCCGCCCTCGGCCTGCCAACGCTCTGCGACGCCCAGAGGATCATCGGAGAACACCGTCTCCTGCTCGTAGTCGCCTTGGTACAGGCGGACGCAGTTGCCGCCGCGCAGGTCGATTGCCGGTATGATTTCCATGCGTCTATCCAGATACTCCCGCCGGCAGCGAGCCGATGGTTACCGCGCCGTTGTCGGTCATTTCAGCAGTGAGCAAACTGCCCCAAAGTAGCTCTGTACCAATCAAAGGTGCGCCTTCGGACTCGATGATGCGAACCTCCCGACGTTGGCCCTGCCAAAGCAAGACGCCAAAAAACGTAGGAAAGGTTCCCATATCGCCGTTTGCCATCGTGAGGGCAATTGGTCGGGCGGGCTCGAGGCCAAGCAATTGAATGGAAACACTTGGCAGTGTGAACTGGCCATTGAATCCAGTATCGATGTGCGCTTCTATCCGGTGAACATGGTCGTTCCGGTCAAACACCCTGACCGGGAGCACCAATTCCCAATTGTCGCTCATCCAACCGCTCGTCACAACCGGGTCCACCCTGCACCACTACCGCATTCTGGGAATTTTGTACACGCTCGGATGCCCGATCCTGACCGTGTGCAGGACGGCATCTGGATGTCGGTCCAGCAACTCCCGCGTCGTGTAGCCGAGGTCGCGACCAACCACATACTCTTCGGTGGTTATGTCCAACACCAGGAATTTGCCCTTTTCCTGCGGGTCCACCAGATGCTTGATTTTCGTCTCGTACAGCACTTTGCCGCGCTTGTAATCTTTCATGGTTTGATCATCTATGGTCGGTTTCGACATATCACTGCCTCCTGATGACCACTAGCGGCCCGCGAAAACCTGCTTCACAAAGTTGGCGTAGATGCGCAGGCCGGTGTCGCCGCTTTTCTCGGGGTGGAACTGGGTCGCCACCACGTTGTCCCGCGCGTAGATGCTACAGAAGGGGACGCCGTACTCGGTAAGGCCGGCCACGTCGTCGCGCTCGTCAGGGTCGGCGTAGTAGCTGTGCACGAAGTAGAAGTGGCTGTCCTGGGGGATGCCTTCCCACAGCGGATGCTCACGCTGGAAGCGCACTGTGTTCCAGCCCATGTGGGGCACCTTGAGACCGTCTGGCAATCGCCGCACCCGACCAGGCACCAGGCCCAGGCAATCGGCGTCGCCCTCGTCGGTGGCATCCAACAGGAGTTGAAGGCCGAGACAAACCCCCAGGAACGGACGGCCGCCGGCGATGTAGTCCAGTAGAGGTCGCACCAAGCCGCGGGACTGCAACGCCGACATCGCAGCCGGACCGGATCCTACCCCGGGCAGGATGACGCCATCGGCCGAGTCCAGGGCGCCAGGATTGGAGGTTACCGTCGGCGTAACACCGGCTCGCTCCACGGCGCGGGCGACGCTGCGCAGGTTGCCCGATTCGTAGTCGATGATGACAATGTTCGGGCTTTTCGATGCGGCCATCGCGCGGTCAGACCCGGTCGCCGGTGGCTCGCTCGATGGGAATTTCGCGGTCGTGGTAGCGCGCCAGCACGAACAGCAGGTCGCCCAGCCGGTTCAGGTACGCCAGGATCAGCGGGTTGGTGAGACCGCCGGCCTCGGAGAGGGCCACGACACGCCGTTCCGCCGTGCGGATCACGGTGCGGGCAGAGTCCATGGCCGAAGACGACGGGGTGCCGCCGGGCAGGATGAACACCTGGGGCATCTGGAAATGGGTTTCCAGCTCGTCGATGGTCTCTTCCAGGTTGTCCACCATCTCCTCGGTAACGGGCTTGAAGTGCTGATGGAACAGGTCGTACTTTTCGGGGTCGGTGGCCAGCTCAGCGGCCACGGTGAACAGTTCCCGCTGCAGGTCGCGGAGAATGTTCTTGACCTTGTCGTCGTCGGTGAGGGCGCGGGCCAGACCCATCAGGCTGACCGCCTCATCGGTGATGCCGTAGGCCTCAGTGTGCGGGTTGGCCTTGGACACGCGACCGCCGTAGAGCAGGCTGGTCTCGCCCTGGTCGCCGTACTTGGTATAGACCCGCTTGCGACGCGCTGATGAAGATGAAGACGTGCTCATGGCAATTTACCCCCGACCCGAATGGCTGCGTGGGTCAATTCTAGCACTCCCGAACTACCCTCGCCACGGAGTAGCCCTGTAGTGATGGCGTGAAACGGCGCAGGGTTGCTCCGATTGATCAATGCTCCGATTGATCAATGCGCCGAGCCCTGGACAGGCTGCTCCCGCTCACGCGTACCCGCTTTGCGCAACCTGTAAATGCGAGCGCCCACACTGCCCCAATTCAGGTAGCACAAACATTCCTGTCGGCGCCAAAACGCCCAACTTTTTTTGATTCACCTGCCTTTTGTGGCAAAAAGACGTACCATCTCCCCCATCATCACCCAAATCCCCCAAAACCCCCAGTTCAGACACCCCCGGCGACACTTCCACCTTGCTCCAACCCCCACACCATCCGTACCATATTACCCAGCGTCCCCAAGACAATCGCATTTCGATCTTTGGCTCATTGGTCCGGCGCTCCCGGCTACCGTCATACCGGCGAAAGTCGCAGATGCGCCTCTGGCGTGCCGGTATCCAGCGCCTGAAGCCGGCTGTTTCGCAACCGTTGTCTTCATCCTGCGGCTTCTGGACTCCGGCATCCGCCTATGGCGGACATCTTCGACTTTCGCCGGAGTTACGAGTCTGTAAATTCCAAATGCGATTGCCCTGCCAACGCCCCAAACCCAACCCGCCACCCAAGCCCGCGACAGCCGTACCTATGCCCACTTCCCAACACCGAGAACCTCCCTCCCCCCAAACCCGCTCACCTGCCCGCCAATACCGCTAAAACCGCCTCCAAAACCCTTCCCTCGGCCCCCATTCAGCCCCACAACCCGCCCAATGGCCTACTGGAATTAGCGGAAATGAGAGGAAATGAGCGGGAAATCGACTTTTCCATCCTTTCACCACGCAATTGCAAGGCGGGTACGCGTGAGGCTGCTGCCGATAGGGCAATCGCGTCTTCAAAACAAACGATGCCGGTGCCTGCATTACATTCCGTTTGGTGATAATGACCACACACCTCGTTGCCTGAAAGTCCCCGAAACCAGCCCATAACCCC
>DAOUJD010000084.1:0-21636 GCA_034423115.1 Dehalococcoidia bacterium
GGTTATGGGCTGGCTTCGGGGACTTTGAGGCAACGAGGTGTGTGGACATTATCACCAAACGGAATGTAATGCAGGCACCGGCATCGTTTGTTTTGAAGACGCGATTGCCCTGCCGCCCGCGTCACCCGACCCCATCGTTCTGCCGGTTTGTGGCATAATACGCCGACCCAATAATCCCAACGGAGGTGCACCCCGCATGGTTGACCTCAGGCGCGCTGCCGCCATCGTGGGCATCCACGAGCACGTCACCCGCTATTCCCCCGACAAGAGCGAACTCCAAATCCAGGGCGAAAGCGTCATCAAGGCCCTGGAGGACGCCGGCCTCACCAAGGACGACGTTGACGGCCTGTTCACCGCGTCCAGCAGCATCCGTAACAGCGGCATGAACCTGGCCGACTACCTCAACCTGTACCCCAGCTACGTGGACAACACCACCGTCGGCGGGGGTTCTTTTGAGTTCCACCTGTCCCACGCCCTCACCGCCATCGCCGCCGGCCGCATCAACGTGGGCGTCATCACCTACAGCAGCCTCGCTCGCTCCGGCGGCGTGTCGGTCGGGACCGGCGGCATTGGACGCTTCGGTCATCCCATCCTCGAGCCGTCTCCCGACAGCTTCGAGGAAATCTACGGCATGACCACCGTCGGCCTCTACGCCATGATCGCCCGCCGTCATATGCACCTTTACGGCACCACCTCCGAGCAGCTCGCCGAGGTGTCCGTCGCCATGCGGCATCACGCGTCCATGAACCCCGAGGCGCTGTTCCGCGACCCCATCACCGTGGAGGACGTGGTCGGCTCCCGCGTCATCTCTGATCCGTTGCACCTCATGGACTGCTGCGTCATCACCGACGGCGGCGGCGCCGTGGTCGTAGCGTCTCCCGAGGTCGCCCGCAACTGTCGCCATAACCCGGTCTGGGTCCTCGGAACCGGTGAGGCCATCGCCCACCAGGGCGCCGGCAAGCGCGATCTCATGTACACCGCGGCTCACCAGAGCGCGCCTCGCGCCTTTGAGATGGCCGGCGTTGCCCACGACGACATCGATATGGCCATGGTGTACGACTCCTTCACCATCACCGTCGTCGAAACCCTGGAAGACCTCGGCTTCTGCAAGAAGGGCGAGGGCGGAGAGTTCGTCAGTGGTGGCCGCCTTCAGGTTGGCGGCGCGCTCCCCATCAACACTGACGGCGGCGGCCTGTCCTCCAACCATCCGGGTATGCGGGGGATATTCCTACTCCTGGAAGCGACACGCCAGCTCCGACACCAGTTCGACGGTACCGGTCGCCAGGTTCCCGATTGCAAGATCGCCCTGGCCCACGGCACCGGCGGCGCCCTCGGTTCCCGTCACAGCGGCGGCACCGTCATCCTAGCGAGGGATTAATAATGACCACCACCTGGAACAAACCCCTGCCCACCGTCTCCGGCGAGACCAAGCCCTTCTGGGACTCGTGCCGCCGCGGCCAACTGGTCATCCAGTTCTGCGAAGGTAGCGGTGAATATCAGTGGTACCCCCGCGGCATCTCCGCCGACTCCTGGGATGAAAACGTCCGTTGGGTCCAGTCCAGCGGCCGCGGCACCGTCTGGACCTACACCATCACCTACCAGAACCGCACCCCCGGATTCGCCGAGATGGTCCCCTACGTGCTGGCCCTCGTGGAACTCGAGGAAGGCGTCCGTATGTTCACCAACATCGTGGACTGCAACCCCCGCGACGTCCACATAGGCATGGCCGTGGAGGTCACCTTTCAAACCGCCACGCCGCAGATCACCATCCCGTACTTCAAGCCGGCCTCATAACCACAATCCAAAAGCGCAAAAACATAGGGGCGAATGCTTATTCGCCCCTCGTTTCTTAACGGATCGCTAACGCGGCCTGAAGATGTCGCTGTGTGTGCCGGTACGCTGCAACGTTATAATCTCGCCGTCATCTTCCCAAACGAGAAGCCAGTCAAATTCAATGTGGCATTCCCAGTAGCCAGCCATATCACCGCTCAATCGGTGCGCCCGATACCGTGCCTCCAACAGCTCCCCCGCGAGCAGTTTATTTACCACGTCCCTCAGCAGTTCAGGATCCTTGCCCCGTCTAGCCGCCCGTCGGAGGTCGCGTCGGTACCGGGCTGAGGTGCGTAGGATCCGCATCGTAAAATTCCGCCATCATTTCATCGACGCTGGCGTACATGACCATCTCTTCTTTCGGTTCGCTCAAAGCCTCCAGTGTCTCCGCGTTAGGCACGCGCCCCGTCTTCAGGCACAGTTGACAGTGGTCGGCTATCAACTCGTAAAACCTGGCAACGGCCTGTTCAGGCGTCAACCCCATGATCGCAAAGTTTTCCTCTGCTTTGCGCACCACCTCGGGATCGGGATGCCTCGGAACGCTTCTATCTGTGGCGCTGGTCATAGTTGGCCTCCTATCTGCCCACATTCTACTGCCCACTACTCGCATCACCCCCACGCCCGCAGCCGTATCTCCTCGCTGGTGTCCATGTCGGCCTGCGCCTCGTCCGGTTGGTCGTTGAACAGGTAGGATAGCGACCGGCGCGAGTAGTAGTTGTCATCCTCCGGGTCCAACCGAATGGCCTCAGTCAGATCCGCGATGGACTGCTCGTACTCGCCGACCTCGTACCACGACACGCCCCGGTTGAACCACGCATCAGCGCAGCCGGCATCCATCTCAATGGCCGCCGTATAGTCTGCAATGGCCCGTTCGTACACCCCGTTGCGGCTGTATCGGTTGCCCCGCTCGACGTACTCCTCCGCGGAGGTCGGCTCCGGGGGTTGCGTAAATTGCGGCCTCGAGGTGGTCATTGGGAAAGTGGTGCGGCAATCCTGTCGGCAGGTGTGGGCTACATCACCGACCGGACCAGCCCGCCGTCCACCAGCATCGTCGTGCCGGTGATATAGCTGGACCGAGACGATGCCAGGAACGCCACCAGATACGCCAACTCCCGCGGCTCGCCAATGCGCTTGAGGGCCGTCTGTTCCGCCCGCTGCGCCAACGCATCCTCAATGGGAATGCCCTGCGTACGCGCCCGGTCCTCCACGTTCTCCATCATCCGCTCCGACATGATGCTGCCGGGGCACACATTGTTGATCAGGATGTTCTCGTGCCCGATGTCGTCCGCCAGGTTCTTCATGAACCCGATCACGCCCATCCGCGTCGCCGCCGACAGCGCCAGGTTCGGGATCGGCGTGTACACCGTGCTCGCCAGGATGTTGATGATCCTGCCGCCGCCCTGCGCCCGCAAATGCGGCAGCGCCTCCCGGGTCATGCGGGCGAAAAAGAACAGCGACCGGTTCGCCGACACTTGCCACAACTCTTCCGTGGAGTCCTGGGCGTAGGCTTGCGGAGGCCCCCCGGAGTTGTTGATCATTATGTCCAGCTGCCCGAAATGCGACGCCGTGCTCGCCACCAGTTCCGCGATGGTCTCTTCCTTGTCGAGGTCGCCGGCAAAGGTGTAAATCTCCGCCCCGGTGGCCGCTCGAATCTCATCCGCCGCCCGCTCCAGATCCGACACGGTACGTGCGCACATGGCGACCCGGACTCCTTCCTCGGCCAGCACTTCCGAGCAAGCCCTGCCGAGGCCCTTGCTCGCGCCGCCCACTATCGCCACTTTGCCATTCAGTTCCAGGTCCATTGCCCGCCTCCATAAATGCTGCCCGCGATTATAACAGCCGCGATTCCACCGCACTCTGCGGCGGCCCCACGCTCGCCGTCGCGTCAGTGATTCAACAACGTCATAGTGTACAATCCGGATTGTTATGACCATTCCCGAATCCGACCTCATTCAGATTGAGTCCGCCGCGGTTGAGTTCGCACGCGGCGCCGGGGATCTGCTCGCCGGTCATTTCGGCAAAACCATCAGCGTTGAGTACAAGGACAAGGCACAGCAGGATCCGGTAACCGCCGTCGACAAGGAGACCCAGGCCTACCTCGAACGCCGCATAAAGGAACGGTTCCCTGCCCACGGCATCCTAGGTGAAGAAGATGACGCCAGCGCCGACGGCGACCGGGTCGCGCCGGATTTCCTATGGGTCCTTGATCCGCTGGATGGCACCACTAATTTCATGAACGGCCTTCCGGTGTACGCATCGTCCATCGGAGTGCTTCATCGGGGCGTGGCCGTAGCAGGCGCGGTGTACATACCGTGGCCCACAGAAACCGGCAGCAGCATCGTCGTCCACTGCCATGCCGGTGGCGGTGCTTTCGCCGACGGCGAGCCCATCACGGTGTATCAAACCGACAAATTGCGCGGCGACCGGTTGGTGGGCCTGCCCGGCTCTTTCGGCGCGTCAACCCGGGTGGGCAAGGGACTCAAGGGCCAACCACTCGGACAACTCCGCGTGACCGGCAGCATCGCCTACGAACTCGCCATGACTGCCATGGGCGTACTGCAATTCGCCGTGATCGGCGCGCCCCGCATGTGGGATATGCTCGGCGGCGCGGTGGCAGTTCAGGAAGCCGGCGGCACCGTCATGACCCGTCTATCCGCCCGTAAACAGTGGCACCCAATGACTTCACTGGTGCCTGGTTGGGACGAGAAACCGCCCACCATGGCCGACCTTCGAAAATGGGTTGCGCCGCTGGTGGCCGCCAACCCAACCCTGGCGCCCCTGATCGCCAACAACCTGCACCAACGTCGACGGCCAATGCGCCGAGCGGTGCGCAGCATCAAAAAGGCGCTGAGCAAGGGACGCTAAATCGGCAATCAAGACTCCATTACCATCTACCACGGCTCGGCAAAAATATCCGCCACAGGGATTGCCAAACCTGGTATCCGGTCAGTGGTAAGGGCGTCGCCGGCTCGGTACGGCGTTTCCGAGGCGTATTGCCCGTCACCGTCCCGAATGACCGGGTCAGTTAAGGCGAGCAGGGTTTCCCCGTCAGGATCAATTATCCAGTACTCAGGAACGCCGTGGCGGGCATACAGTTCCCGTTTCACCGCCAAGTCGTTCCCTCGGTTCGATGGCGAGAGGATTTCCACAACCAAATCCGGCGCTCCTTCACAGCCACGACCGCTAATAATCTGCCGGCGGGATGCGCTGATGTACACCAAGTCCGGCTCAACCGCCGATTCGCCGGGCAAAAATACTGCATAGGGAGCTCGGTACAGTAATCCCAGCAGCAGCGGGATAACGTGTCGGTCGATTAGCGCTCCGAGCATGATCGAAATGGTCTGATGCCTGGTGTTGGGAGCGGCGGCCATGTGATAGAGCACTCCATCAATCAACTCCCACCGCTCGCCTTCTGGGGTGGCAGCATAGTCCTCATGGGTGTATTTGCCTTTCGGCTTTCTGGTTACCATGCGCTATGCCTCCTCCGGCCCTCTGAGCAGGTCAAGGTACTTGTACCCCGACCCGGTGTTGAGCAGCACGACCTCTTCGTCGGCGTTGATGCTGCCGTCCGCCAGCAACCGCTCGAGGCCAACCAGGGTCGCAGCGCCTTCGGGACACGCTATGATTCCCTCGGTGGCCGCCAATCGGTACATGGCATCCACCATTTCGTCGTCGCTGACCGCCAGCGCTCCGCCACCCGTTTCTCGGATAGCCTGCAGGATCAGGTAGTCCGCGAACGGCCCGGGCACGCGCAATCCGTCCGCTTTGGTCGTCGCGTTTGGCCACGGCTCCGCAGTATCCGTACCATCGTTGAAGGCCTTGACAATGGGCTGGCAACCGTCCGCCTGCACAGCGTAGAACCGGGGCGGCTTGCCTTCTACCCATCCCAACTCCAGCAGTTCCTGGAACCCCTTGTACATTCCGATGATTCCGGTGCCGCCTCCGGTGGGATACACGATGGCGTCCGGCATCCGCCAACCCAGTTGGTGCGCTATCTCCAGACCCATCGTTTTCTTGCCTTCGGCACGGCAGGGTTCCTTGAGCGTGGACAGGTCGAACAACCCCTGTTCCGCCGCGATCCCCACCGATATCCGTCCGGCATCGCTGATTAACCCGTCCACCAGGTTCAGCTCGGAACCCGCAACGATGGATTCCTTCTTGTTGGCATCCGGCGCGTCCTGAGGCATGAACACCTTGACCGGAGTGCCGGCCCGCGCGCAGTAGGCGGCGGCGGCACCGGCCGCGTTCCCCGCTGATGGCATGGTGAATCCGGTGGCGCCCATCTCCACTGCTTTGGACACCGCAGCCGAGATGCCCCGGGCCTTGAAGGTGCCCGTGGGGTTGAGACCCTCCTCCTTGATCAGCAGCCGGCGGATGCCCACTTGCCGGGCCAGGGTGGTGGCGTCCAGCAGTGGGGTGCCGCCCTCCCCCAGGGTGATAACCTGGTTCGGATCGGTTACGGGCAACAGTTCGTGGTAGCGCCACATATTGGCCGGGCGGCTATCGAAGACCGATCGCGGCACCTCCCGGCGTAGGCGGGGCAGGTCATAGCGGACGAACAGGACCTTGCCGCTGCCTGGGCTGACGGTGGCCAACCCATCATACGGGTACTCGTCGCCGCTGATGGTGCATTCCAGATGGTCGATGTAGCTGAAGTCTGGCATCCTCACTCCGGTTGGTAATCTGGTTCGGCGGGTCCACCCGCCATCACCGGGTTGCTGATGCTCGGTCGATTCAACCCAAGGGCGTCCCTGACCAGTTCGTTGGTCCGTACCAGACGTATGGCGGAGGTCGGGAACTGCGGATTGTTTGGATTGTGCACGTCGTGCCGTTCTATGATCTCCTCGTAGATCCATTGGTCCACCAGTTTGCGGCACTCGTACTCGTTCCAGGCAATGCCCCAATCGAGCATCCATTGGTTACATAGCATACTGTACCCAACGAAGTTCATGCGACTTTCAAGCTTGCCCATTTCCCGCACGAACATCTGGAGAATATCCTGAGCCGCCGCTTCCTGATGTTCCTGTACCGGAATGTCACCGTGTTCCGCTAGCTGTATCCCAAGCTCGGCCTCCAGCGGAAACAGCGGAGCCACGGCGAGCATGTCCCGCGCCACCGATTGGCTGAACGCGCACAGCACGATACGACGCCCCATGTCCCGCGCCCTATCCACCAATATCTGGAAGTCGGAATCACCGGAACCCAGCACTATAACCCCGCAATCTTCGCGGTCGCGTAACCAGTCATAGACCTCCAGCAGCATGGCCGGATCGCTCCGGTCCTTGCCGGCCAGTGTCCGTGGCGCCTGGTAGGGTTGAATTCCCGTCTCGTTGAAAGCGACCCCGTCATCGGGCCTCAATCCCCAGTCGCCAAACGCTTTTCCTCCTCTTACCTCTCCGAATACTTCTCCCACGTTTCTCATTGCTTCATATAGGGTCTGCGGAGTCACGCTGCGTTGGTAAAGTTGAGCTCCCCTCCGAATGTTTTCCCAATCTATCGCGAGCAGGACTCCTTTGCTTGCCTCATCCAAGTCTTCTACCTCCGGTCGTATGTGTGGCCAACGGGATTATGATTTCCCTTTCTTCAATGTTCTATTTAGGTTCACTCGTCCGATTATTGACGACGGATATTCCTCAAATATTGCATGAAGTCGTCGGGTAGCCGATGTTTCGTGCGCCGCATTATAGCCTAATCATCCCGCGTCGAAATGTGCCTATTGCATGCTATAATTTCTCGCCGCATCCCGTACCCAGGAACTGCTATCCATGACCGATTACGAACTCGTTCTCTACCACGCTGACCACGATACCGGCATCGCTCGCGTCACCCTGAATCGTCCCGATCGGCTCAACGCCCTCAACGACCAGATGCAAATCGAAATCGCCGACGCGGTGATCCAGGCGGATTCCGACCCCAACATCCGTGTGGTGATCATTACCGGCGCCGGACGCGCATTTTGTGCTGGCGGAGACCTGAACAATCTCGGCGGGTCGACCAACGGGTCCGGCGAGGGCTGGACTTCGGGCAACGCCGACGAAGTACGTCGAAGTTTCCGGTTGGCGCAGGAGATGATCCTGGGCGTGCAACGTTGCGAAAAACCGGTCATCGCCATGGTGAACGGCGTCGCCACCGGCGCCGGACTCGACCTCGCCTGTGCCTGCGATATCCGTATCGGTACCCAACGATCGCGGTTCATGTCAGCTTATGTACGTATCGGCCTGTTCCCCGGATTCGGTGGCACCTGGCTTTACCCCCGCACCCTCGGCAGTCTTGGCCGCGCCGCCGAAATGCTGTTCACCGGCGATTTCCTGGAGGCCGAGGAGGCCTACCGCCTCGGTTTCCTCAATCGCCTGGTCGCGGAAGAGGAACTGGAAGCTACGACGATGGAAATGGCCGAACGCATCTCCGCCGGCCCGCCTATTGCCATTCGTCTGTCCAAGCTCATGCTCTACAAGGGCCTGGAATTTGACTTGGACACCGCCATGAAAATGGCTGCGGCCGGTGAGACCATCACGCTCACCTCCCGAGACCACATCGAGGGCGTGGCCGCCTTCCGGGAAAAGCGGGACGCTCAATACCGCGACCACTAGCCACCGCCGACTATCTCGGGCAATTCTCGCGCATGACCTCCGTCGACAACAGTCTGTCGCCGCACGGCGGGGCGCTGATTGAGCGGGTGAGCCCACTGAGTTTTGCCAGCAATGTTGCCGGCCTGCCCGCCATCGAAGTCCGCGAGCAGATCGCCCATGAGTGCGTGAACCTCGCCTATGGGTTCTTCTCTCCGCTCACCGGATTCATGGGCAGCGCCGACGTGGCGTCGGTGGCCGACAACATGCGCCTCGCCAGCGGATACGTCTGGCCGATACCCATCGTTCTGGACGTCCCACATACTGAGCTCTTGCAGGCGGGTGTCTCTGCCGGCGACGTCGTACTGCTCACCCACCAGGGCAACCCGCTGGCTACCCTGGAAGTCTCCGAGATATTCGAGGCTGACCTCACTGAACTGGCCGGCAAGGTGTACGGGACTACCGATCCCGCCCATCCGGGCGTCCAGCGAACCCTGAACTATTCCGACCGTTTTGTGGCCGGTGACATTACCCTCGTCTGCGAACCGATCATTAACCCGCCTTTCGACCGCTATTGGCGCACCCCGGCGCAACTGCGCGCCGAACTGGAAACCCTCGGTTGGCAACGCGCCGTCGCCCATCAGACCCGCAACGTTCCGCACAGCGGCCATGAATACCTGATGAAGGGCGCTTTCATGGAGGCCAGCGCTGACGGTGTCCTGGTCAGCGCGGTCATCGGCGAAAAGAAAATCGGCGACTATATCGACGAGGCCATCGTTCTGACCCACGAGAACCTGCGGACCCAGGGCTTCTTCCTGGACGAGATCCACCGTACTACCGCCTTGCTCTGGGACATGCGCTACGCCGGCCCCAGGGAGGCCGTCTTCCATGCCCTGGTCCGCAAAAATCTCGGTTGCACCCACCACATGTTTGGCCGCGACCACGCCGGCGTCGGCGACTACTACGGCCGCTACGCCGCCCACGAAATTTTCAATGACCTCCCCGACCTTGGGATCAGTTCGGTGTTAACGCTTGAGTGGTGGTACTGCGCAATCTGCGGCGGCGTTGCCTACGAGGGGATCTGCGGGCACCCCGACACCAAGCAGGATCTGGCCGGCCGGCTCATCCGCAGCATCATTGACGGTGGCGCGGAACCCGCTCCCCAAACCCTGCGCGCCGAGACCCTGGCGCTGGTCCGCCAGTGCGCCGACGAATTCGGATTCGGTTCGCCTTTCGTCACGGAGCAATACCTCAGCGAACGCACGCCGGTCCTCACAATCCCGCCCCCGCCTGCCTAACCAGCCGTAGGCTATAATCTCTGCCAGAGAACACCCGGGAGGCAAACCAACATGGTGCTGGAATCTGGCAGAATCACTGAAGAGGGGCTCGAACGCCTGCGGAGCCGGGTGGGCAGTTTCAACCGTCCGCGTCAGTACGGCGTCGGCCTATTCAACGAGGAGGCGTCCCGCAGCGCCATCCGCCACTTCTGCCAGGGCATCGGCGACACCAACCCCCTCTACTGGGACCGTTCCTACGCCCAGGCCACCCAGTACGGCAACATCATCGCGCCACCGTGTT
This sequence comes from Dehalococcoidia bacterium, assembly GCA_034423115.1. Taxonomy (GTDB): domain Bacteria; phylum Chloroflexota; class Dehalococcoidia; order Lucifugimonadales; family UBA3495; genus Bin87. The sequence continues at coordinate 9,975 of DAOUJD010000084.1, forward strand.
TCCTGTACAGCGTCTATTGGTGTTCCGGCCGCACCGGCGGCCTTCCCGGCGTGCACGGTTTCCACGCCGGCAACGACTGGGAGTGGTACCGCCCCATTTACCTGGACGATCAGATCAGCGTTCAGGAGCAGTTCACCGGCCTGGAGGAAAAAGAGAGCGAGTTCGCCGGTCGAATCATCATCCAGTCCAGCGTCACCAACTACTTCAACCAGCGCGGCGAGACCATCGCCAAGACCAAGGGTTGGCAGATCCGCGCAGAACGCAGCGCAGCCCGCGAGCGCCAGAAATACACCTTCGAGCCTTACCAGTACTCCCGCGACGAACTGGAAACCATCCACCAGGCCATACTCAACGAGGAAATCCGCGGCAACAACCCCCGCTGGTTCGAGGACGTGAACATCGGCGATGAGCTGACGCCGGTGATCAAAGGGCCCCTGAGCCACGGCGACATCACCGCCTTCGTGGCCGGCTGCATCGGCGGCATCAGCCACGGCATTCAGCTGCAGGAGATGCTGCGCCATCCCTCCTGGGGTTTCACCGACCCCAACACGGGCGCGCAGGAGGCCATCATACGGGTCCACGACATCCAGGAGGCCGCCGAGTCGGCCGGCCTGCCCGGCGCTTACGACTACGGGTGCCAACGCTGCTGCTGGATGGGCCACCTGCTAACCAACTGGATGGGCGACGACGGTTTCCTGAAGACGATGCACGTGGAACTGCGTCGGTTCAACGTGGTGGGCGACACCACCTGGTGCAAGGGCAAAATCACCGGCAAACGCGTCGAGGACGGCGAGTACCTGGTGGACATGGACATCTGGGGCGAGAACCAACGCCAGCAGGTGACGACCCGCGGCAACGCCACCGTCCGTCTCCCGTCCCGAGAAGCCAACAGCAACTGGCCGTAGGCAATCAGTCGGAGGTTCGCGATGACGTCTCCTAAAGCGAAACCAACCACCAAGCTGACCGGCGCGGACTACATGAGGTTGACGCCGCCGTCGCACCGGGGCGTGCGCTACCAACTGATAGAAGGGGAACTCGTCAAGATGGCCGGTGCCAATCAACCGTACCAAGTATTCGTCGGAGAGCTGTACTTCGCCGCCAGGTTGCAGATAGGCAGCCCAGGGGCATTTGAGATCAGGCTTCCGCCGTTTGATGTTTACGTTGACGAGCACAACACCTTCCAGCCGGACTTGCTGTTCGTATCCGACGAGCGTAGGCACATCCTGGAGCATCAGGGAGTGACCGGAGCACCCGACGTGGTGGTGGAGGTACTGTCGGAATCCACACGCGGGCGGGACTTCAACCTCAAGCTTCCCGTGTACGGGCGCAACGGCGTCCGAGAGGCGTGGATGGCCGACCTCCGCGTACAGACGGTGTCCAAATACGTGGGCGACGGCGCCACCATGACGCTGACCACGGTCTATGGAGCCGACGAAGTTCTCGTGTCCGACGTAATACCGGGCCTTGCCATCGACCTGGCCCCGATCTTCGCCCTGATACGGGGCGCCGCCCTGCCAGAGACCTAGCGCAGGTACTGTTCCGCCGCGCGCGCGAACCCGTCCATCGAACCCTCCAGGACCCGGTCGTCCAGGCAGTACGAGATTCTGAAGTGTCCGGGCGTTCCGAATCCCTTGCCCGGCACCACCAGCACGTTGTACTCCTGTAAGGCCGCCACAAACGCTTCGTCATCCTCCAACGGCGAGCGTGGGAACAGGTAGAACGCCCCCTGCGGTTTCACCACCGAGTATCCCATCCCGGTCAGGTTGTCGTACAGGAAATCGCGCTTGCGCTGATATTCGCCCACGTCCACCGAGGCGTCCTGCACGGCGCGCACTACGTGCTGCATCAATGCCGGCGCGTTCACGAATCCCAGCGTGCGGTTGCAGAAAACCAGCCCGTCCATCAACTCCGCTTTACCGGCATAGTCGGGATGCACCGCGATGTGCCCGATTCGTTCACCCGGCAGCCCCAAGTCCTTGGCGTGGGAATTGACCACGATGGTCCGCTCGTAGTGGGGGATCACCTGCGGATATACCAGCCCATCGTAGATGATGCGCCGGTACGGCTCGTCGCTAATTATGAAAATCTCCGATCCGAAACGTTGCTCGGCGCGTCTCAGCAAGTCCGCCAGCGCCTTCACGTCCTCCTCCGGATATACCACTCCGGAAGGGTTGTTGGGGGAGTTCAGCATCACGGCCCTGGTGCGCGAGGTGATGGCGGCGTCGATTGCGGCAAGGTCCAGCTCGAATTCGGCATTCGTTGGCACGATGACGGGCACGCCGGTGTGGTTCTGGATGTAGTAGGTGTATTCGCCGAAGAACGGCGACAGGATGACCACCTCGTCGCCGGGGTTCAGGATAGCCCGCAGCACGACGTTAGCCGCGCCGGCCGCGCCGCACGTCATGATGATGTCGCCGACGCCGAACGCCAACCCGGTCTCGCCGGACAGTGTGTCGGCAACGGCCTGTCGCGTTTCGGGGTAACCAGCATTGGGCATGTAGCGGTGCATTCCGGGCGACGGCGCGCTGGCGATCCTCAGTAGCTCGGCGTGAAACTCCGGCGGAGGCTCCATGATCGGGTTGCCCAGCGAAAGGTCAAATACGTTCTCGTCGCCGTACTGCGCTTTGAGGGCGATGCCCACCTCGAACATGCGGCGGATCCATCCACCTTCTTCCATGGAGCGGCTGACGTATTCGGATATGGGCATCGGGCAGTCTCCGGGGCGCGGGTTTGCCCGGCAATTATAGCGCAGGGCATGATGGGCTCATCCTTCGATTCACCATAGGCGAACCTGCGGCAACTCAGGATGAGCGGGCACTGTTTATGGAAAGAAGTCGGCGGCGCGTTCGCCAATCATCACCGCCGTGGCGTTAGTGTTGGCCCGCACCACGTTTGGACAAATGGAAATGTCGACAACGCGAAGGTTGTTGACGCCGTGCACCCGGCAGTATTGGTCCACCACGGCCATTGCGTCGGATGCCGGCCCCATCTTGCAGGAGCCGGAAGTGTGGAAGGTGGTGAACACGTTCCGCCGCAACCAGGCATCCAGCGCCGCATCGTCGCCAAGTTCGCTCTCGGTGGGCGACACGGCCGGACCGGCTATTTCGGAAAACGCAGATTGTCCCAGTATCTGCCGGCACAGGCGCACCGCTTCGCGCAATCGCTGACGGTCGCGCTCGCTGAGCAGATATCGGTAATCGATGTGGGGTTTGTCGTGCGGATTGGCCGAAACCAAACGCAATTCTCCGGCGCTCTCGGCCTGCTGGAGGATGCACGTCATACGGAGCATTGGTTGATCGGTCCCGGGTCCGCTGCCCAGAGGGCTTGGCCCGGACGCCACGTTGTTCACGTACAACTGCATATCGTTTCGCGACGTTGAGCCGGTGGTCGTGTAACGCAACATCGTCTGGATCCGGGAACCGTTGAAATCAGGTTTCGCGTAGTCCGGATGCAACGCGGAGTCCACGTACACCAGCGGGTGGTCGCGCAGGTTTTGGCCGACCCCGAGCAAGTCGTTTACAACCGAAATCCCTAATTCCCTGAGATGTGCTGCCGGGCCGACGCCAGAGAGCATCAGCAACTGAGGCGATGCGATTCCGCTGCAACTGACGACAATTTCATCCCCGAGCACGTGGCAGATCTCGCCGCCGCTTTCGGCCTCCACTCCGACGGCGGTGTTGCCGTCGAACAACACTCGCCGCGCCGTCACATCGCCGCGCACCGTCAGGTTCAAACGGTGGCGCGCAGCAGACAAGTGGGCTAAGGCGCAGCTCATACGGATGCCGGCGGGGTTGTTCATTGGAGCCGCGCCGACACCGCCGGACTCCGGGTGGTTCATGTCTGCGTCGGCGGGGTATCCCATGGCTATGCAGGTATCCACGAATGCCTGCTGGAGCGGGTGCCAGGTTTCGCGGGGTGCGCGCAACACCGGGATCGGCCCATCGCTACCGTGAAAATCATCCTGCACGTCGGCGTCCGACTCCAGACGCCGGAAAGATGGCAGCACCTTCTGGTATGCCCATTCATCATTGCCTGATGCCGCCCATCCGTCATAGTCCTCAGGCAAACCACGGAGGAAAACCTGCCCGTTCACGGAACCGGAACCACCGATGGCCCGGCCTCGTGCAATCTCCATGGGCCGTTCCTGCTCCGCAGTGCCGATCGCCTGATAAGACCAGTTGTACGGGCCGCCGGGGGTGGATGCCTCCTGGCTGGTACCATCCCGGAGTTCCTCCGGCCAGCGCTCGAAATCCACGAAGTCAGGGCCCGCCTCCAGCAATAGAACAGACCGCCCGGGGTTTTCGGACAGCCGCGCCGCCAGCACACAGCCGGCAGAACCACCGCCCACTATAATCACGTCGTATGGCATACTGCGGTTTTCGTCGCAACAACGAGGGTTACACCGAGCCGCCCCAACCCAACCGCGAAGTTGTCACCGGCCTCAGTTGATTGTTAACCGGGTCCACAGTCAGTTTAAAAATTTCCAACGTGGTGGCTCCCAGCAAGTACGACTCCAGGTTATCCGGCCCGAAGATGACTGGACAGGGCCATTGCCGGCCGTCAATCCTTATCATGGCGCTGCCATAGCCCCAGTCCACTGTACTTCCGTCAGCCAGGGTGCAGGAAATCTCTTCGTGAGGAAATATGCCAAGTTCCGCGAGTACCCCTGAAGGCATTACCGAATCGGCAGCTCCGGTATCCACAATAGTTTCAAGCTCAACCATAGCCCCACCCTGGAGACTGCCTACTTCGATTATTTGATAAACAGTGCCCATTTGTCAGCTTCCATACAATTGCCACCAGGCGCTACTGTCCTGTCTGTATGCTAGCACAATGGCGATAAGGAAACCGCATCGCAGAACCGCTCTGCAACCACGCTAGCCACCACGTCCATAGCCGGCGTGAAACCCAACTCCACGGCCAGCGACGTAACTTCCCGGTCGGTAATTCCGCACGGCACGATTCCTTGGAACATGCACAGATCCGGATCAACGTTGATGGCGAATCCGTGGTAGGCCACGCCTCCGGCTATCTTGACCCCGATGGCGGCTATTTTGCGTCGCCCGTCCTCAGTCCAAACTCCGGTAAGGCCGTCAACCGCGGTAGTAGCCAGTCCGAAATACTCCAGGCTACGAATGATCACCCGCTCCAGCGTGCGGACGTACCAGTGCGGGCCGCCGCGTCCTTTCAGTCGGACGATTGGATAGGCCACCAGCTGCCCGGGTCCGTGGTAGGTGATCAACCCGCCGCGGTCTGTTTCCACCACATCAATGCCTCGGGCGGCTAGCGATTGCGGGTCGTCCAGCAGGTCGCTATCGGGCGCCAGCCGGCCCTGGGTGTAGGTGTGGGGGTGCTCCAACAACAGGAGGGTCTCCGGCGCGAATCCTTCCCGCACCTGCTGGGCAATGTCAACCTGACGCTGCCATGCCGCCCGGTATGGAACCAGTCCGGCCCTGATGATCCGGCAGACGCCAGGATCTACTGCCGAGGGCTCGCTAGTAGATTGGAGTGTCGCCATCGAACGTTTCCAGGCGACTCTTCACCGATTGCAGGAAAGCCCCGGCCTCGGCTCCATCGTTGATGCGGTGGTCAAACGATATGCACAGGTTCATCATCCACCGGATCGCGATGGCGTCGTTGATCACAACGGGCCGCTGCTCTGCCGCCTCGGTGGTCATGATGGCGGCCTGGGGGTGATTGATGATAGGCCCGCCCAGAACGCTGCCCAGCGCGCCGGTGTTGTTCACCGTGAATGTGCCGTTCTGTACGTCTTCCAAACGCAGGCCGCCGGCGCGGGCACGATTGGACAATTCATCCACCGCGTGGGCCAATCCCGCTATGCTCAGGCGGTCAGCGTTGTGGATAACGGGCACCACCAACCCGGCGGGAGCGGCCACCGCGATTCCCAGGTTGATCCGTCGCTTCAGCACGATGTGATCATCGGCCCAGGACGCGTTGAGCGTGGGGTTATCCTTCAACGCGCCGGCGACGGCTTTGAGCGCGAAGGGCAGGTAGGTCAGGTTGATGCCCTCGCGTTGCCGGAATCCATCGCGTTCCCGGTTGCGCAGCGCCACCAGGTTCGAGATGTCCACCTCGACCATGCTCCAGGCGTGCGGAATCTCCCGTACCGAGCGGGACATCGCTTCCGCGATCATGCGGCGTATGGGAGTCAACGGGACCCGCTCCTCGTCGGTTCCATCGGTGGTGATCGGCGCGGCTACGGGCGTTGCTGCCGGAGCGACAGGAGTCGGTGGGGCGGTTGCGGCGCCGGCCTCCAGATAGGCCAGCACGTCGTTTCGGGTTACGCGGCCGCCCATCCCGGTGCCGACGATGCCGTCAACGTCGATGTTGTGCTCTCGCGCCAAGCGTCGCACGGCGGGGGACAGCCGATTGGGTCCCTTTTGACCGTTGGCGCGTGGGGGGGTGGAGTCGGTGTCAATCGTTTCGACCCGCACCGCCGTGGGGGTTGGCGGCGTTGTTGTTGCTCCGGGTTCCTCAGCCTCTGCCCGCGCTTCCACGGCGGAGCCGCCGGTGGGGCCAACGGGCTGCGCATCGATCAGGTATGCCACCGGCACGGGAGATGGCGCCGCAGCCTGCCTAGCTGGTGGGGGTGCAGGCGCAGAGGGTGCGGTGGGCGCCGGGGCTGGCAAGGTTGCTGTGGGTGACGACGAGGCTGTCGGTTGGCCGCCCTGGGTTTCCACCTCGGCGATGGGCGCTCCCATGGGGACGGTTTCGCCTTCCTGGGCGATGATCCGGAGCAACTCGCCGGCCACGGGCGAGGGCACTTCCATGGTCACCTTGTCGGTGACCACTTCCACCAACGGATCATACCGTTCGACGTGGTCGCCCGGCTGCTTCAGCCACTTTCCGATGGTGCCCTCAACGACGCTCTCGCCGACGTGGGGCAGCTCAATCAACTCTGCCACGAATTATTTTCCCTCAGTCAGTAGGCTGCCAGCCGTCGGATCTCTGACGCGATGGCTTCGGGGCTGGGCATATAAGCATCTTCCAACGTTTGCGCAAAGGGCATGGTTGGAACGTCGGGCCCGCACAACCTTGCAATCGGAGCATCCAGGTATTCAAACGCCTCGTCGGCAGCGAGGGCCGCGATCTCGGCGCCGATACCGCCGCTGATGTTGTCCTCATGCACGACCAGCAGCTTGCCCGTTTTCTGGACCGACTGGAGGATGGTCTCGGCGTCCAGCGGTTTGAGCGTTCGCAAGTCCACGACCTCGGCGCTGATGCCGTCGCTCTCCACCGCTGCGGCCGCGGCCAGGCAGTAGTGCATCGACAGCCCGTAGCTCACGACGGTTACGTCGGAACCCACACGCTTGATGTCCGCCGGGCCGATGGGAAGCGTGTATTCCTCGTCGGGCACCTCGCCGCGCACCAGGCGGTAGGTCTTCTTGTGTTCCAGGAAGATTACGGGGTTGTCGTCGCGGATGGCCGACTTCAGCAGTCCCTTGGCCTCGTAGGGTGTCGACGGTGTGACCACCAACAATCCCGGCGTATGGAAGAACAACGACTCGACATTTTGGGAGTGGAACAGACCGCCCCGGATGCCGCCGCCGTAGGGTATGCGCACCGTCATGGGCACCTTGAGCGCGCCGTTGGTCCCGTAGTGGACACGCGCCGCCTCGCCGATCAACTGGTTGACGCTGGGCCACACGAAATCGGAGAACTGCACCTCGGGGATGGGCCGCATGCCGCGGAAAGCTGCACCGAGGGCGATGCCCATGATGGACGCCTCGGCGAGGGGGGTGTCCATAACGCGCTGCGGCCCGAAATCATCGATGAACCCCTGGGTCGCGAGGAACACGCCGCCGCGCTGACCGACGTCTTCGCCCATGACGAACACGCGCTCGTCGCGCTCCATCTCCTCGTGCAGAGCAGAGCGTACCGCTTCGATTACCGTCATTTCCGGCATCAGGCGCCTCCCTCAACATACAGGTGGTCGGAGATGGTTGAGGCATCCGGTGGCGCGGCCGCGTCGGCGAAGTCGGTGGCGTCGTTGACCTGGCGCATGGCATCGGCGCGAAACTCGTCGATCTGCTGCTGGGATGCGATGCCCTGCTCAACCATCTGATTGGGAAAGACAGCCACCGGATCGAATTGCCTGGCCTCCTCCACCGCGTCGCGGTCTCGATAGCGGCGGTCGTCGTCGTCGGTGGTGTGTGGCATGAAGCGCTCGACTTTCATCTCGACCAACACCGGGCCGACGCTCCGAGCGTGCTGAATGCCCTCACGGGTGGCTTCATAGCATGCCATGAAATCCATGCCGTCGATGACAAACCCGGGGAAGCCGTAGCCCTCGGCCCGGGCCGCCACGTCGCTCACCACCATCTGCGACGCTTGAGGCGTCGAGATGGCGTACTTGTTGTTTTCACAAATGAACACCACGGGCAACTTGTGGATCGCCGCAAAGTTCATAGCCTCGTGGGTTTCGCCCTGACTGGACGCGCCGTCCCCGAAGTAGCAAATGGTTACGGTGTCGTCGCCCATCATCTTGCAGGCCAACGCGTACCCGACGCTCTGGGTCAAGCCTGCGGCCACCACGTTAGAGATCTGGATGATCTTCCGGGGCAGGTCTGCGCCCTGCAGGGGGAATTGGCGAGCGCCGGAGTACGGCTCGCCTTCCTTGCCCATGAACGACAACATAACCTGACGCGGCGTCAAGCCCGCCGCCATCTTGAGCGCCAGGTCGCGGTAGTAAGGAAACAGGAAACAATCGCCGTCCTTCTGGGCCGCCAGCAGCGACCCCAATTCCGCCGCTTCATGGCCCTGGCAGGACGCCGCGATGGGCACCTTGCCCTGCCGGTTCATCATCCAGATGCGCTCATCCATGGTGCGCACCAGGATCATCTGGCGACAGACCTCCAGCAGGTCGTACGAGGTCAATCCTTCCGGCAATGGCGGGCCAGTCTGCGTATCAACGGCGAGGATGCCGGTTGCGGCGTCGGTAACGTTTGCCTGGGTCATCGGAGTGATCGTCTCCCGATTGCTGGCTCTTTAAGCATAAGCCGGCGACCACGGCCGCCTACCGCAATGATAGACCAACCGGGCGGGAGTGGCAAACCGGGCGTTGACCTTTACTATCAGAATGGATAGTATGGAGACGTGATTGGGGGTGGTTACGGCCGGCGGAAAGGGTTGCCCAGCAGCCACTCTTCGTTGAACGCTGGCAGAGCCGGCGGGCGGCGGGTTACGGAGTAGTACGAACCTGTCGCTGAGGGCCGTGTGTAATCTCCAATCGCTGTTAAAGGCCCCCGGACTACTCTGGGGCCTTTCCCTTTTCGGGGAAAACGATCAAACCGCGTTCGTCTGAATCGACATTTGAGCTGTAGAACAACTTGGGGCCCAGTAAGTCCCACGCCCGGTTTGGCTGTTCCGGTACGATAAAGTGTCGTCCGATTGGGCGAGCCGTCAAGTCCGCGATCTGTAACCCCACCGAATTGGTCTTCTTGTCGGCAAAGACAATCGTAAAACCCGACAAAGATCGATGCAACGGATTTGCTCCTTCTTGCAAACGTTGAAATTCCCGTTCCAACCTGTTGTCCTCTCGATTTCCTCGCCGTTCCATTACAATCGGAGTACTGTTTCGGTGCTGGCCGTGGCTTTCCAGGAAGTCGCGAGCCTGCTTCAAGCACGATCCAAAGGCCAATTCGTAGAGATCCGCTGTCACCGTCTGTTGCGTCGCTATCCGGCGTTTGTCGATCACGGTTGCAATGATGGTGAAATCTATCGTCGCGATTATACGGTTCAGATCCTTCATAAATTTGGTGCGGTTGTGTTCATCCTGTAGGAACGTGAACGGCGGGTTTCTCCGGCGTATGTCATGTTCGTGTAGCACTTCCATGTCGTGCCCGAAGTGCGCGAACTTGAACGCCGTCACCGCAGGCAGCACCGACGACGCATATTCATCCTTCCGGAACACGCAGAAGTTCAGGACAAAAACGGGATAGTTTGCGTCCAATGACTCACGGTTAGGGTCCCCGCTCTCATCCACATAGACGATGTAATCGCTAAATTCACGCCGCTGAGGCTCCACCGTCACCCCACGTAGGTATTGCGGAAGCGGTAGAGGGTGAACTCGGGTTCGACGGGGGCGACGGGCATGTACTCGTCGGCCTCTTCGATTTTGGCTACGATGAACCACGGGCCGGGTTCGTTCATGGCGCGGCCGAAGGCTTCTTCCAGGGTTTCGAGGTCGTCGACCGTGGTGGTCTTCGCGATGCCGCAAGAGTTCGCCACATCTTCGAGGTTGGTGTTGGTGGCCGTGTGGCTGGGCTGGCCGCCGGTCTGTGCCCAAGCCTCGTTGTCCCAGACCAACACCACCAGATTCTCGGGCATCTCGCGGCCAATTGTGGCGATGGTTCCGAGGTTCATGAGGAGCGATCCGTCGCCGTCCAGGGAGATGACCTTGTCGTCCGTGGACAGGGCCATTCCGAGGGCTATCGACGAGCACAGACCCATGTTGCCGTAGGTGTAGAAATTGCGGTCGCGGTGGCCGGCGTGAAAGAGCTCGTCGCTGGTGGGCCCCAAGTTGCCCACGATGGGGGAGTCGCCGGCGTGGCGCAGGACCAGTTGTGTGGCGTCGAACCTAAGCAATTTTGCCTCCGTGGAGCATGGGGGTCATGCAGATGGCGACGGGGTTGCGGTGGGCGTGACACAGCTTCATGACGCCGTCGAGCAAAGTATCCATACGGTCCTCGCTTTCGATGGTGTAATGGGCGATGCCGAACAGGTCCAGGATGGGTTTGGTGTTGCGGCCCATGGCGACCTGGGCGATGTTGAACTCGCCAACCTGGCCGCGCAGGTTCATGAAGATGGGTATGGGCGTGCGGGACGGCAGGCACAGGCTGGCGATGCCGTTGATGCTGTTGCCAAACCCGCTGGACTGCATGAACACCGCTGCGTTACGGCCCACGGCGTAGCTGCCCACGGCGACACCGACGGCTTCCTCCTCACGGGTGCAGGACACCAGGTGGAAGAAAGGGTCCTCGGCGATGATGCTGGTCACCTTGTCTATTGATATGTCGGGGACGTACGCGATGAGCGACGTGTCCCACTTTTTCAGGGTGTCGACTATGGTTTCCGTCCAAGGCATAAACTTGCGCTCCTCGGAATAAGTTGCGGCTTAGTATATCGCAACGAACGACCGGACCGCGCTGGGACGCTCAGTTTGGGTGATGCGCTGCGAGTGGCCGCCAAGTCGGGAATCCCGCAGCGGCTAGGACAGGCCCAGGGCAATTGCATTTGGAATTTACAGACTCGACACTCCGGCTTGCGCCGGAGTCCAGAGGCCGCCGAATGAAGAGGGCGACCGCGAAACTGCCGATTTCAGGCACTGGATACCGGCATCCGCCTATGGCGGATCCGCCATGGGCGGACGACATTCGCCGGTATGACGGTGGCCGGGAGGGCCTTATCCAAGGGCCGACAATTGAAATGCGATTGCCCTGGGTGCGGGCCAGGACGATTGCAAAGTCTGCCGAGTTTTCGCTCATGGTGAGCCTGTCGAACCATGAACACCATCCTTCGACAAGCTCAGCAACTGATGCTCCTATAGAAGTCAAGGGATAGTTTTAGCTATGTGGTCTGTGTTCCGCAGGGTGGAAAAGACCTCGCGGGCGACGTATCGCTTGAGGCAACGGATGACCTC
>DAOUJD010000085.1:0-85594 GCA_034423115.1 Dehalococcoidia bacterium
ACCCCCAGTCGAGACTCAGGACACAACGCCGTATCCAACGTAGCCACCCCAGCACCTGTCTCTGGCGCCGTCGCCGAGGCCAATGCTCGACTTCCAGCAACGACGGCCACTACAGTTCCAAAACTATCGCCGACGCCCACCCCCGTTCAGAACCCTTCACCGACTCCCACCTCCGCCCACGTTTCCACATCTCCGGGGGACGAGGCGGGAGCCAATGACTTCCTCGAAAACTTCGTCGGCATCTCGTACGAAGCTTCCTTCGACATACTCAGCGAGTTCGCCCAGGGCGGCTACCCGGTCGAGGCCACCGTCAACGGATGGGCAACAATGGGGGCAATCGACAACCCCACATCCCAGTTCTTCATGAAAATAGAAATGACCAAGCCCATCAAACGCTCTATCGAAGTCGTCAGCCGCCCCAACACCTTCAACATGTACCTCCACGACCTCGATGAGAACAAGTGGTACTTCCTCCCTGAGAACTCCTCGAAGGTCGATGTCGGGCCGCTGAAGGACATTAGCCCCCTTTGGTTCTACGCCATGATGTTGTCCGCCGTGCCACGCGACGACGCGCAGCAAACCCCGGATGGATACATCCGCAAAATTGATGACCCAGCCTCCGGCACCGTGGCCGTCACCTACGATCAGGAGTACAACATCGAAACCTTGACCCGAACCGATCACGACGGCAAGCAATTCCTTCGAGCACGGTATTTTGACCTCAACAAGATCCACGACCTGGTGCCCTACGAACCAGTGCAAGAGTTGCTCCCCGACACCTACTGGCAGTCCCAATAGCGCATTTCGCCGGTAGAAATGCCGCCCGAGACCCCGCAAACGCCGCGCGCTAACCGGCCCTGCCGAGAGCGGCGCCCGTATACCCGTTGACGGAGGGCAGTCCGGCCGTTCCCTACTGGACGCCTGCATGCAACGCCGTCAACGCCTTGTTTGAAACACAGGCCATCAGGGGTGACAACAATCATCAACAAGGCCAAGCACGAGATGAACGACGAATCCAGAGCCGAAGGCCGCCCGAAGTTGCGCAACGAGTATCAAGCGTGGCTTGACGACGTCAGTGGCAGGTTCGGGGACCCGAACAACCAGATACCGGTCCAGCCGAGCAGGAAACAACCCATGACGAAAATCCGATTATTCACCCGCTGTCGCGCGTCAATTCGCCTGCTGGTGTTCATGATGGCCGTAGGGTTGATCGTCCTACTTGGGGCGGCTTTAGCCTGCAGCCCTGCCTCTCCCGCGTCGCCCGGTTCCGGCCAGACGGTTACGGACGTATCGGCCAGCGACCAGCCACCGTCAGACGGTATTGAGTCGGTCCCCGTCCAACAGCAATCCAGCGGCAGCAAACCCACGCCACTGCCGACAATCTGCGCGGACACTGTTGACGCTAAAGGAAATCCCATCAAGCATTGCGGCCCTCCCCCTCCGGTGGAAGGGGACGATGACGATACCAAGATAGACGCTGAGTTGCAGTCCTTGGTGGAGGATGCCCAAAGAGAACAGGCGAATCGACAGGAAGGTCAGTCAGAACACGTTCGCCCGCTGCGACACCGGGTCTGGATTCAGCTCACGGCGGACACTGATGGTGAAGCAATCATCGCGTGGCTGGAAGAACGCGGATTCTCATATGAAGACCAACGTCGTACGGGCACGATCTACGCGGGTGTTGATCTTACCGCGATTCCCGACTTGAGTGAGGTTGAGGGGGTGTTGCAACTGCTTGAGCCCATCAAGCCCAACCCAGCCTGATCGATTAGTTCCCAGCCACACCCAGCGGATCAGGCTTTATCTGGCTGAAACCGAGGAACGGGTCCTGCAAACCATCGCGCTGGCCGTCACCTCGAACAGCGTCACGCTCACGCCCACCGGCGGACGTGGCATCGGCACCATTAGGGGCGCCAACGACGACGACAACGAGCTCAACCTGTTCCGCGTCGTGGACGGCCAGCGCCGCCGCCATCTCCGGCCCACCCTACCTTTGCGACCAATGCTGTCCCCGCCACGGCCCCTTCGTCATCATCTAAAACTCCCCTCAGACATACCAAGGAACGGAGGCGTCACCGTCCACGGTCGCCATTGACCGGCAGGGCTTCCTCACTGACCACGACAACATCAAACCGTTTTTGTCCGTATGCTCTAGCCAGCGCACCGAGCCGACGGCTGAGCCACGAATTCTGACGTCAGTCCCCCGCGCCAAATTGTTGACACGTCATGGACAATCGGAGTGCAAACATGCCATGCGACGTCGTGGGGCAGCCGAACCATTCCCAAGAATGAGCAACAACTATGCAACAACGACGAATGCAACCAACGCCACCGAGAAACCGAGGACCGCAGAGCAGACCGCCGCAGCGCGGCAACGAAGCACAGCTGCCGAAAACCGGTGTCGCGGAAATCGACAAACGACGCTGGCGGAACGACTACCGCGGCACCACCGCCTACGGCTGCGGCTGCATATCCAAACGCTACCTCGCCGGCGACGCCGTGCTGCTCGCCACGGACGCCAAGGCCTGCGGCGACGCGCCGCAGCTGGAAATCACCTACCGAGACGGCAGCGTCCGTCGCTGGGAATGCCTGCCCGACAACCCCACGGTATGGACGGAGATGAAGAAGTAAACGCTCCGAGCGACAGACCCGCTGAAGCAGATGCCGGCATCCCACAAAGCAAAGTGGACTCCGAATCCACTTTGCATTGACCCGACCCGACTCAATGCAAGCATCGGCGCAGAAAGCCGCCGGCCCCATGGAATGGCTGCATGATCACCTGGTCAAGTGCCGCTTAGCAGCAGCAGCAGAAGCCAGCACCACAGCGACGTCTGCCGCGCCGCCATCGAGCCACGCCCCGATAACATAGCCGGGCTGCCACAAGCCCGCGTCTGTCACCGGCGCAATGAGCCGCCGGCGAAGTGCATGCGCCATCAACCGCTCACCACCTTCGACAAAGCCCGCAAGGCGCGCCGCACCATGGGTAGAACCGCCGATGGTCGACGCTGAAAAAACGCCGCCGCCGAGTTCAAAAATGGTTCAATCACAAAGCCGGCAAAACGCCGTGCAACTCTGGCTGCAACGTCTCCGCCAGCAAAACGCTCTACCCGCCGCCAAACACCCACTGAACGCCTACCAAGTAGCCCGCATGGTGGTGGCCTTCCAGCAAGCCGGCACGGAACCCCGCTGGTGCCAAGCCGTCACCACCACCCAGACGGGCACCACGCTGTTCGTGCACCTACCGTGCGGCTGCCACATCGCAGTGCGCGAAGTCGCGCCTGGCGCCTACGGCGCCGCCATGTTGCCCCAGAAGGCAGGTCGCCACCTGGGCGCCCGATTTTCAGAACGCCTCATCAGGGCGAAGAACGTCTACGACGCTACTGCCGACGCCGTCGGCAAAGGCCGCGCCAACTGCATCGCCCGGGCCCGCCGGGAACTGGCACTCCACCAAGAGCCAGCCAGCGAATAGCGACCCCGCTGCCCCGAATGAGAACGGCATATTTTCCGCGTCGACCCGCCGCCCGTAACCCGTCAGTCCGCCAGACAGCCGCCGCAACCAATACCGGGTCTGCACAGCCCGAAGAACCGGAGCAATCCGACGCTCCAGCAGCCCGCATCCTGAACCACATCCTGCTACCCGAAGCCGAAGTGGTCGCCGGCCCCGCCACGGCGGGCATCATCATCGTGAGCGCTGTCCTGCAGGCCACAGACCGCAAGCTGCTGGGTTGCTACGTGCGTGACGACAGCAAAAGCCACGGCCTGCAAAAACAAGCGTATCGTCCACCCGGAAAGGCCAGCGACGACGCCAGTATTCCCAATAAAACGCCCACCCCCCAAAGGACTGAGCGGAAGCGTGTCGAAAACCGCGGCGTGCTGGCGATGAGAGTCTGAGCCGGCAACCCCGCCCAAAGGCAGAGTCCCCTACCGACCCAGCCGAGCTAATCGCCCGACTGAGAGTCCCCGCCGGAAATATCATGACCCTGCGAGCCCGGCTCAGGAAGCCGGTCTGCCAGACGCGAAATCTGAGCAGTCATGCTCTGCATGGCGTCCAACATCTGCCGAGACTGCTCTGCAGAGTCCTGCCGCATACCGGCCAAACCCTGACGCAAGTCAGCGACATCCTGCTGGCTGGCTGGCGTATCCGTCAAGGCCTTGAACAAGGTCAGAACTCCGAACATGGTCGTCACCCCCCAGGAACTGAGTACGCTGGGAAGAGTATAACCGTCGTCACGGAAACCCGGCAAAGTCGCAAATACCGTCACCACTACCGTGGCAAACAGCGACGCCAAGGTGCTCCCCATCAACACGTTACGTGTCCGACGAGAACGCCAAATCGTTGATACCAGAATCTCGACCAGTCGCCGCCACGTAACTTCGCCACGCCGGACCAGATACCGGACCACACCACTAACCATCGCACGTTGACATTGCCGAACAAGCCGTCGGCAACCGAAGCGGCGGCTTCAACCTACGAGGAGCCAGACATGCCCGACAAGTGGAATCCTTTCGCATACGGTCCAAACGCCACCGACATTTCGAAGTGGGAATGGATCGACCCACCCGGGAAACCCAGCCACAAGCACCTGGTGGATCAGCGCGGCCAGCTCCTGGCGGACGTCACCTGGGTGAAGAACCACCAGGGCATCGTGGGTTGGCACGCCACGGCCCAAGACGAGGCCGCACGCTGGATGGGCGCTGGCGTATTCGACCCAACCGCCGAACGTGCACTGAACACCCTGTGGTCCACACCCGAAGACGCCATGGAACAGGCCGAAATGTAAAACGCCACGAACTATGTACCAGTGATCTGCGAAATCGCCAGGAACTATAGGCCAGTTCGCCAAGGTCTGTGACCACCGGTGGGCGCCAACGCGGCGACCATTGCCGCACTTCGATTTTGAGGTGCAGCGATGGCGTACAAGGAGGTGCTCCGAGTGGAAATACAGGAAGTGATCCGCCGCTGGCAGGCGGGCAACAGTCAACGACAGATAGCGGAGGGGACTGGGTTGTCGCGGGCGACGGTGCGCAAGTACCTGTCGGCGGTGAAAGGGGAGGGGATTGCCCAGGAAGGACCGGCTCCCAGCGAAGATCAGTTGAGCCGATTGGCTGGGATCAGCCGAGCTGGTCCGCGGCAAGTGGCGACGCCGGTTGAGGACAGCCTGGCGCCGTGGGCCGATCAGATTTACCAGTGGCTGACCGGCGACCGGTTGCAGGTGACGCGGGTCCAGGAGTTGCTATCGGCGCGAGGATGTACGGTGTCGTACACGTCGTTGCGCCGGTTCATCCGGAAGCGAAACTGGGGACGGCGCAGCGTCCGCACCGTGCGGATGGCCGACACCGAGCCTGGTGAGGTGGCCGAGGCCGACTTCGGCCGGTTGGGGATGATCACCGATCCGGCCACGGGCAAGCGGAAGGTGGTCTGGGCGCTGATCATCGTGCTGTCGTATTCGCGGCACTGCTTCGTGTGGCCGACGCACAGCCAGCAGCTGGAGGACGTGATTGCCGGACTGGAAGCGGCGTGGGCGTTTTTCGGCGGGGTGCCCCGCTACCTGGTCATCGACAATTTCCCCGCCGCAGTGGCGGGACCGGATTCGTTGCATCCGCGGCTGACCCGGGGATTTCTGGAATACTCCCAGCATCGGGGCTTCGTCGCCGATCCGGCCCGGGCGCGTCATCCCAAGGACAAGCCCAAGGTGGAACGCAGCGTGTCCTACGTCAGGGAGCGTCTTTTCAAGGGCGGTGATTTCAACGGACTGGCGCATCTGCGTACGGAAGCTCAGCGCTGGTGCCTGGAAGTGGCTGGTCAGCGGGTCCACGGCACCACTCGGCGACAGCCGCTGGTGGTCTGCCAGGATGAGGAGCGTCATGCCCTGCTCCCCTGGGACGGCGAGCCCTACGAGATCACCCACTGGCGCACCGCCAAAGTCCATCCCGATCACCACGTGGCCTGCCAGTACGCGCTGTACTCGGTGCCGTCATCGGTCTGCCCACCGGGTCAGAAGGTGGAAATCAGGCTGGACAGCAAACTGGCGCGCATCTACCACCGGGGCAAGCTGGTCAAGATCCACCAGCGTCAGCCCAAAGGCGGCCGCGCCACCGACGTCGACGATTATCCCGCCGAGCTGTCCGCCTACACCATGAAGGCGCCGGACCGCATCAAGCGCAGCGCGGCGCTGCAGGGTCCGGCAGTGGCCCAGTTTGCCGAACGGCTCTTCGACGACCGGCACCCCTGGTCGAAGATCAGGCAGGGGCACAAGCTCATCCGCCTGGGTGAGCGCTACACGCCCCAGCGCCTCGATGCCGCCTGCCAGAGAGCGCTGGATGTGGACCTCATCGACGTGCGCCGCGTGGAGCGCATCCTGGTGCAAGCTCTGGAAGAGGAGGCCACGCCTCAGCTTCCTTTGCCCATGCCAGCCGGTCGTTTCGCCCGTCCCGGCTCAGTATTCGCCCTGGCTGCTGGAGGTCGATCATGACCCGCATCACCGAACTCACGCCCTTGCTCAAGCGTCTGCAACTGGGACCCATGGCCGCCACCCTGCCCGAACGCATCGCCCTGGCCCGCCGTGAGCAGCTGGACTACGCATCATTCCTCGAGATCATCCTCAGCGACGAGGTCAACCGCCGCGCTCAACGCCGTATCGAACTCCGGCTCAATGGCGCCGGTTTCGAGGAGACCTGCCGTCTGGAGGACTTCGACTGGTCGGCGTCAATTACCCTGGACCGCAGACTGCTGGACGCCGTCTTCTCCCTGGAGTTTCTCGACAAGCACGAACACGTGCTACTGGTGGGACCGGCCGGCGTCGGTAAGAGCTTTCTCGCTCAGGCCCTGGGCTATTCTGCCATCCGCGCCGGCCACACCGTGCGTTTCAGCCACGCCGATGACTTCTTCAAGGCCATGGCCCAGGCTCGGGTCGACAACTCCCTGGATCGTGCCTTCCGGTCCTTCATCACGCCCGACTTGCTCATCCTCGACGACCTCGGCCTGCACCGGCTCACCCCACAGCAGTCGGCGGATCTGTATGAGCTCATCCTTAACCGCCACCGATCATCAAGCTTCGTCATCACCAGCAACCGGGCCGTGGACGAATGGCTGAGCCTCTTTGACGATCCCATCCTCGGCAACAGTGCATTGGACCGGCTGGCCAACGCCAGCTACCAGATCGTGATCGAAGGCACCAGCTACCGGGAACGACTGTCGCCACATCGCGCTTTGCTGGGCGCGAAAGGAGGTGATTGACCGAGCAACCACAAACTGATATTCATCAAAATCGCCACGCGCCCAAGGTGGTACATAGTCCTTGGCGATCACTGGCTCAATGTCCGCGGCGTTTCACACGAAATCGAGATCTCCCACGCCGCCTTCGACTCCGGAGCCGCCCCCAATCCGACAGAGGTCCCCGCCATCTTCCTGCTGGGCAAGATCATCAGGGGACGCGCTCTGCTGCTCGAAATCGAGGAGGAACTGCGGGCTTGCTTCGGCGAGGATTACTGCTCAGGCACCATAATCCACCTTGAGCATGACCAAGCAGATGACCGAATTCCCGAAAACCCGGTGTTGCAAGCCAAGGCAATGGCGGTAGTCTTTGAAACCGGCAAGGGGCACTGGCCACCACGCCTCACCCGCTCGTTGGACGAAGCACTGTACCAAGACGGACGGCAGGCCACGGCGCAATTGGGCAAACTGCTGGGACTGATACCCGAGGAGGGAAGGGCAGCTGGATGCTGAAACGTATCCGGTTGAGGGTCCGGCGCGGCGGACGCACGCCGGCTTTTCTCCGTCCGGCTCGGCAAGGCATGCTTCGGTCACGGTCGAACCCGTAACTGGCAGCCGACGTGGAAGGCCTCGGTCGGGCATTGCGGTCAGCGGACCGACTTTCGACACGCCAACTCTGAGCGCCGTTGCAGCGCATCCTCCACAGGAGATAATCAACGCGATGGCCGGCTACAACCACCGTCGCGGCATGAGCAACAACGCCATTGACGCCTACCGCAACAACCAGAAACCCATCAACCGCTTCACCGCCCAGGACCTCCGCGACGCCGACATCAACATCTCCCTGAGCTTCGCCCGGTGGTTGGCCAAGAAGAAATATTGGCAGCACGTCGCACGGCACCACTCGTCGAAGTTCTACAAATTCGTTCGCTTCTACGACCTCGCGTCCCTGCGCTAGAGCATCGAATACCTGGGCACCGACAAGATGGAAAAACTCCGCCAGCATTACCGCCGGCACCTTGCCACGAAACGACGACAGGCCCGCAAGGGAATAGCGCCAGTGGAGGGCGAATACGCCCAGTTTGCCGGCACTGAAGGCAGGCGGCACGTGATGGCCTGGGTCCACTTCGAAGATGAGCTGGACGGCAAAGGATGGGTCCACCTGCCGACGGCGCCGGAAAGAAGGCCCGCACCAAGTGGGTCAAGTTCCGAAAGGTCAACCGCAAGCCCAGCGCCGTGTTGTATCCGTTTGAAATCTAAGCGGCCTTCGCACGCTTTTTGTACGGGCCGCAGGTCGTACCAGCCGCCGACGCCGACGCAGGCGGTAGTCGTGGGTGTGGGCTACGCGACCCGACGCCCTTCACGGGAGCTCACACGCTCCCATTGCTCGCCGAATTCGTGCGGCATGTCATCGCGGTCAACTATGCAGGCCCACGGTCCTTGCGAAACAACTCTGCCGTTGACCATGTGTTGAGAGATTGGCGTAAAGCCGTGGACGAAAGCCATGTGCTCTTGTTCGTCGGGCATCGCTGATTCGGCGACTGGCGTTACCATACGCGTACCACGTCTGCCGAACCAGTGGGTTAGCGTTGGATTGAGGCGACTATTTCCACGGATCGACACGTTCAACGGCGCGTCCGGCGCGTCCGATACCTGTATGCTGCAAAAGATGCAGTAACGCATTGCTATTCCTTCTCTTCCCAGCGAGCGTTTGCGGCCGCCCTGGCAATCTACGCCCTGCCTCTCCCACCCTTCCTGCCGCCTTTGGTGCGGTTGGGCGTCCGCGTAGGCTGCTCTTCATTCTCTTCCTCAATGTCGCCCACCAAGACCCGCGCCGCCATGATCCCGGCAGTGAACGGGGTGGATGGGCGTTTCTCTCCGTGCGGTCCTACTGGCATGGCCGTACCTCCTGTAGGAAGGAGGATAGTAGCCCACCGACCGGAGGATGACAAGCATCGTTCAATCGCCGGGTAATTCAAACGGATACACTACCCCCAGCGCCGGCAAGCGCCGGCGCATGAAGAAACGCAACCCCGCCAGAGATCGACGGTCAAACGGTACAGCCAGCCCGTGAGACGGCCGCCGAGCCAAAACTCAACCCTGCCGAACGGCCGCGAGGTGACCAGCCCGAGCAAAGCAACATTGGTACCCATCACGCAGCGTCAAAATTCCCGTATGTGGCCGCCGAGGCGTCGTTCACCGCCGACCACCGCGACACCGACCGCGCCCGGCGAAACGCCGAATTCCTCACCAGGTTCACCGGCTATGCCGCACACCCCATGGTGGGAAGCGTGTCGAACGACCACGCGGTGCAGGAACTGGTGGACGCCGGCGCCATCGGCTGGTTCCAGTTGGATGCTCGAGAACTCGAACCGATTGACGGGCTGTTCGTGGACGTGGAGGCGTGTTACACGACGGACCATCGCAGCGCCTAGCTCGCACCAATGGTGCCGTCGGATCAGGAGCCGCAGGGGATTCGGCTATGAGGCCGCCTGCAGCCAGACGTCGTCAGGGCTGACCCCGCAGTGGCGCAACAGCTTTCGAGAGTTGCTCACCACGGCTTTGCGGGCTGCGTTGGACTCAATGACGTACGGCGTCCCCTCGACTGCCGCACTTTGCTGGAAAGGTCGTCCAGTTGGATGGACAGGTTCTGTGTTGACGATGAAACGTTTGTCGCTGGACGAGACAGGCACGTTCTTCTCTGGCAACAAAGAGTGGGCAAATAGCCAAGAAACCGTGTCGCGTACGATGTAACCCCACGATTGAATATCTCTCGTTTCTCCATCCGGAAACCTGATGGCAACGGGCACTGGGTCGTCCATGTTCGCGACGAATGATGACAGGCGACACCATCCAGAGTCGGGTTCACCGACCGGCGGATGCGCAGGGTGCAGAGCGGCCTCTTGTTGCGGCGATTGCGGCACGGATGTGGGATGGAGCGAAACCAACGGCTCTTCCGCCGCCACCGGAACCCCAGAGGAAATGTTCGGTCTCCACAGCAGGAGCAATTGTAGGGCACACTGGTGGGCTGGCGTATCGAAGATTGACAGGTTCAGGATGCGACGCTCCTCAATCGGGACGAGCCTTGAATTGTCGTACACTTCCCAGACGTTGCCATTCGTCAAAGCCGGAAACCGAATGCCCAGTTCACTGGCGTACGACACGATTTGCGACCGGTGTTTGGACAAAGGCTCGTCGAGTTTTTTGGCTTCCAGGAACACGACCACCGTACCGCCCCCCAGCAGGGCGTAGTCGGCAAATTTCCCGTTCACGTTGTACTCAGGCGTCACGAGGGCTGGGTCTGAGACATCCCACCCCAACGCCGTCAACAGCGGATCAATCAGCGCCATGCGCGTCCGTGTTTCACTGGACCGCAGCGACTCCCCATGTTCCCTGATGCGTTGCTTCACCGTTGCAATCACGCTGACGAAATTATCCAACGTCATGATGTTTTTCCTCTGTTCCTCGCCGTAGCAGGCCCGCACTCGATCCACGTCGTCGCAGCCCCGACAATTCACAGCCGCCTACGGCTGGTCCGCGAAAATCTCAACCCGGTAGACGCCCGGATCCTCCAGCCAGTTGTTGATCGCGTAGATGACGGTCTTCGAACCGGCGGGAACTTCCCACACGTCACACGCACTTCGGGTCTCGCTCGCCGGCACGGCGCCCACCTCCGACCAATCGGTCACGTTGTCGTCCGGCACGCGGAAACCAATGCCCCGGTCGGTGAACAGGTTGTTGTCGCTTCCCGGTGCGAAGTTCCCTTCCGCACCAGCGGGCGCCGTCACCGTTCCACACACCTTGACGTACTGACGACCAGCCAGGGGCGGAAAATCGGACTCGCCCTGCGTGATGCCACCTTTGAACGTGATGCCCGTGAGGGTGAAGGTACGCCCAGAAACGTGGGTCGTGGTCTCTCCCACGGCGAGGTACCCGTCCGGAATCGGCAGGCCGGTGAAGGGGTCTCGTTCCACCTCGGGAACCTCGACCAGCGCTTCGGTCGAAACCCACGACGACTGGAACGAGCCGTCCTTGGCGGCCACGGCGAAGTCGTGGACGGCTTCAACCTTGAGGCCGGTGAGCAAGCCGCTGTTGTCAGGGCTGTGGAAACAGCCCCACCTGCTGACCGGATCCTGCAACCTTCGGCAGACGCGGTAGTGCGTCGCACCCTCCGAGGCGTCCCAGTGCAGGACGATCTCGCCCTCAGTGTGAGCGTTGTAGGCTTTCAGGTTGGCGGGCACGGCTGGCCCAGGAGTCTGGGCGTCAGCCGAACCGGCGACGACGGCCGACAGCAGCGCCAACATGGCGACCATGGCGAAGATCACGAAACGACCGGGCTTGCGGGACGAAATAACGTCAATCATGGAAACCACTCCAATGTTGCAAATGTCGGGCGGATGATAACGTCCCGCCACGGCTCACTTGCCGCAGGGTAAACCCGACCGGACCAATAACCCATCAGACCCGCCGGAGACGCCCGAAAACTTCCCCGGGTGGAATATTCCACCCGGGGAGTCAGAAGGGCCTCACAGCCCGCCGTAACGCGGTAATTGGGCCATCCCTGGCGGCTTTAGGGTCGGGTCCACTGGGCGGTCTCCACCGGCACGGCACTGTTGTCGTAACGGATGAAGCCCACGGCGGCGTGGTAAACGTCGCCGGACTGCCCGTAGCTCAGCAGGCAGAACACCTGCTGCGTGTTCACGTCGTGAACCTCCCCACCCTCGCAGCCAGGCAGGAAGACGTCCTCACCGCCGACCACAACCCAGACCTGCGCCCTCATGCTGGCAAAGGCCGCCGTCGGACTTCCGACCCAGCTCAGCTTCAGCTGAGAACCCTCCTGCGTGATTGTCAGGTCACTGATGTGCGAGTCTCCGCTGGAAACCGGCGCCGGAGCAGGTACGTTGCCGGAGCTGTCCTCGGCCGGCACCACCAGCACATGGTTGGCGACAGTTTGACCACCGAAGGAAACGCCCACCGACGAGTCAGTGTCGTAGAGAACATCGGACTGTGCCTGCACCGTGAACTCATGGCCGACCAGCGGAATACCCTCGGTCAAGCAATCGTCAGCAGGCGACGTACCGCCTCCCTGGCCTTCCTCAAGAGCCCCCGACAAGGTCAGATCTACGCAGCCATCGTCAAACGACAGGGGCAGCCCATCATGTCCGTAGGCCAAGACAGTGAACGTCCCGCTCTCACCGGACGTGATCTGGGACGGACCGTTGAGGTCCAGGTACCCCAGCGTCGCCTCGCCGGCGACGACCACCACCTGCACGTCCAGCGTCGCCGAGCCGCGCGACACTGCCACGACATGAGCACCCGCAGCCGCGTCATCCAGCACCTGCACGGCACAACCCACGTAACCGCGGTCATCAGGCTGAGACGTCCCGTAACTGTAGGAGCTGAGGTCAGCGGAACGAAGCCGGAACTCCGGCCACCCGCCGCCAGAGGGCCCCGCCTGGCACTGTGCAGCTGAACGCCTAACCTCCGACATCGCCACGTTGCCCAGCGCGTCATAACCCGTGACTCCCAGCACGAACCAGTCGCCGGGCGAAAGAACGTCGACAGCGGTCAGATCATCGGCGTGGCAAGTGGCCTCGTCACCTGAACACCGCAACACTCGCGCCGTCAGGCTGGAAAGCCCACCAGTCAGCGAAACCTGCTCCCGCAGCACCAAGCCCGAGCCCAAAAGCTCGACCTCGAGGTTCACGACCTCACCAGGCAACAGGAACAGCGATTCCTCAAACTGATAGTTTCCAGCCATGTTCATCATGTGGCCATGCTCACTCACCAAGGCGACCGGTGTAAAGGCACCCAACGAACCGCCATCCACCCGGAACTGAGCGGTCCCTGGCAAAGGATTGCCATCACCGTCACGGAAAGCCGCCGTCACCACGCAACGACCGCTGTCGCTGTCGCAATGGACATCCAAAGAAGACCTGTCTTCACTCACCGACGGCAGGAACTCGGTTCTGATCACAAAGGTAGGCCGCAACGGCACGTTGTAAGCCGGCCTAATCTGCCCACGGTCAACCAAGGGGCAGCCGTCATCGCCACGTGCACCGTCACAACGGTATGCAAGCAACCAGACGTTCCCGTCGTCGTCCGCCATGTCACGGCGTACCCAGACGGCGTCCTCACCAACAGCCACAAGGTCAATGTACTTCTCCGTCAGTCCGGCACTGCCCAGCGGCTCTCCCTGGTCAGCCGTGGAACCGTCGGCGTCAAGAACGCCGTACACGGGCACGGTCTCGAGATCCAGAGTACGCCCACCAGTGGCGTACACCATCAGCTTCGATGCCTGCTCCGCCTTGAACACGACCTCCTTGTAGGTGTCACCATAGACGCGGCACTCGCCGCCCCGCACCACCCGGTCGGGCCAGTATGTCCCCAAGCGGACGCCGCACTCCCCGACGTCCGGCTCTGCACGGCGCAGCCATGGATGCAAAACGTCGCAGGTACGCCCATTGCAGACTTCCTGCAATTCAGCAGGCGCAAGGCCGGAATCCTTCGTAAAGCGCACACGCACCACGAAGGCAGGACCAACCACCAAGTCGTAGCCATTGGCATGCACGACGTCGGGACAATCCGAGGCTGAACCACAGGGGTACGCAAGCAGCCAGACGTATCCATCCTCGTCAGCCAAGTCAGGGTTGATGGACACCGTCATGGGATTATCGTCTGACGGAGACCCGCTGACCCGACGAACGCCCAAGCGCCCAAGCGAGTCAGAGCCAGCCGGAACCACGGTGTTGCCGGTTCCTACCCACTTGTCAATGATGGACTGCGATTGCTCACCAGGAAACGCGTCACGCACCTGCTGTACAGTGCCGCAATCAGTAAGGCCGCGGCACGCCGTGATAGCGGCGTGCAAGCGCCGGACACCCTGCCGGAAATCGAGCAAGCCCAACGCTTCGCGCAACTCCAGGAACAGGGCCTGGCCCAAGTAGTATGGACAACCCGGCTCGGGGTCAGCAGCCGCCTGCAACTCGCGAATGGTGGTCACGTTGCACTCGTTGGACTGACGAAGCACAACCGGGACATCCATGTCCTCGCCGACCGCTACCTCAAAGAGGCTGGCCATGCCTTCGTCAATCCATTTCGAAGACCCCCACCAGTAGTAGTGGGCCACCTCGTGGATGATTCCCCGCCGCAATTTGTGGGCCTGTTCTGTACCAGCAAGCTGCTCGAGATGAGGTCGATACGTGATGACGTAGGGGCCAAGATCATTGGTGGCAGCGGGGTCACTAGGGACATACAATTGAAGGTTGTAACCTTGAGTCCTAGCCTCGGCAGGATCAAAAGCGCTGTCGTCCAGATACAGCATGACATGGTCCACCCCAAGGGGGATCCCCATAAATCGCTCTGAGAGACGGACCGCATCAACCACGGTACCAGCGGTATACGACTGCCTGGTGGCGCCATCTCTGGCGATGGAAACTTGCAATGACGGTGTGCTGGCAGTGCCCCTCGAGACAGTCTCAACACCGGCGCCATACCCGCCACGGTCAAGCAACGCACGAACTTCAGCAATCGAATTCTGAATGCTGGCGCCGACGACCAAGACCCGCTCATCATCGCTGATACCGCCGCCATCGGAAATCGAAACGTGATCCAGAACCATCTCCAGACGTCCATCCTCGTCCAAACGCAAAGATTGAATCGCAAGTAGGACCAAACGATCAGTGTCGTCGAAAGCATCCAGGAAAGGCATGCCAGCAATCCTGCGAGCGAGTGGCTCCGGAATGTTGGACCTATCGAAAACGCGCTTGAACCGCGCCTCCGCCGGCGTCAGGCCGTCAGCCACCCACGGCTTGCCGCCCAGCAAGTCCAAGCTGGCAATCCGTGCCGACATAGCCTGATCCGGTGTTCCGCCAGGCAATTCCAACCTAATGGACTCACCGTGATAAACACCGGAAAGCGAGCCTGAAGACGACGCACCGTCACTGGAAGTAGAACGGACTTGGACCACGTCGAGATCGGCCGAACGCCCACCGGTCACGTACATCCGCATATCTTGCGGACTGCTGCCGCCAGGCACCTTCAGCGACACCAGCACGTCATCCAAGCTGTCAACGTCGCAAGCGCCGCCGGCGACCAAGCGGTTGGGCCACCGAAGCGAGGCACCATCTGAGTAAGCTGATACGGAACAGCTGCCTGCTTCCTCCGGCTCAGCCTGACGGCCAACGCTGTAAGACTTCAAGCAACTGTCCCCCTTGCAAATGAAGAAATCGGAGAATTCCAACAGACCGGCGTCATACTCCACCAACACCTGGAAAAGCGGACGCTCAGCCACGCCAAAGGCTGCGGAAGCCGACTGAACCGGCAGCTCAGGGCATTCATGCCCAAACTTGCCACAGTCGTAAGCCAACACAAGGACACGTCCGTCCTCGTCGACCATATCGGACGTAACCACTACCTGGGCATCTCCATCAGCGGCAACGGTGGTCGACAAGAATTGCAGGCCAACCGCACCGGCCGGCTCACCGTCAGGACCACGCTGCACCTGGATTCCATCCAACCCGTAACCACGGCCTCCCGTGGCGTAGAACGCCAACGCCCGACTGTGCCCGACGCTGTTAGGCACTGTAACCGTCACCGGCCCGTCGTCATCAGGCATGCAAGCGCCGCCTGACACCACGCGGTCAGGCCAATAAGTCAGATCGTCGACAGTGCCGGAACCGCCGTACCCGTCCACACGGCAAACACCAGTGCCACTAGGAAGGGCAGACCTCAATACTGGCATCCTGGGCTCGCAATCTGCACCCTGGCAAATCGGCCCAAGGCTGGTATGCGATATTCCAGAATCGGCAGCGTACTTGACGCGCACCACGAAGGACGGCGACATCGGCAAGCTGTAAACCGGCTTGCCGTCCACAACCTCGCGGGAACTCTGCGGACACATCTGCACTGCAGCGGATCCCACGCAGTGGTACGCCAACAACCAGATGTCACCATCAGGGTCGGCCATGTCCGGCGTCACTCTCACCACCTGGCCGCTGCCAACCGCCAGCCGAAGCGGCAAGCGCTCCAGCAAGCCCAGCCGGCCCAGCCGACTGGGCGATGAATCCAAGCCGGAGCCCGCACGGAACAACTCCGCTAAGTCCAAGCCGTCGCTGCGGCCGCCAGTGGCGTACACCGCCAAAGCCGAATAATCCGAGCCGCCGTTGGCGAACACCACATCAGCAGGAGCCAAGTCGCCACGATCACAAGGCCCCTTCCAGATCAGGGCCTCGGGCCACTCGCCAGTCTCACCTCGAACTGCGCTACATACATCACCCTTGGGAATAACTTCACGAACCGGCACCGGCACCACGTTGTCCGATGCCATCATGTCGTCAAAAGTAACGGTGATCACGTAGGAGTAATGCAGCACCTGGCTCACGCCCAACCTGGTATCCAAGCCAAAGGGACCAGCATCCGATGCTGCCTGACGAAACTCCAATGGCAAACTGGAACCGGCGCCCGCCGCCAAGTCGCTACAGAGGCGCAACGACAACATGGCGCGCTCAGCATAGTTGGGCAAGCAGGGCACCACGTAGAGGCGTACCCGACCGCCCTTATCAGCGTAGTGCCTGGGCACCTTGAACGACTTGCCGTCGTAGAAGTCGCTGACGGAAGCCAACGACAGACCGGATACGTCATCTCCACCGGAAACTCCGTCGGCGACCGGCAAAGCCATGCCCAGGGGACGACGCACGCCGCCGTCCAAGCCGATGCGACCGTCACGCCAGTCCCAGCCACCAAGGTACACCCGCCGCCAACCTTCGGAGGAATCAACATCAGCGTCGCTGAAATTGTGATCATGCTCCGCCGGCAAGCCGGAAACGTACAGCGCAAAGTGCGCCGACTGAATGCCGTGCCAAGCCTGGTGATAATCCGACCACGAAGGGTCAGCGTCCGCCATCAGGAAGTTCACGTCCACGGCATCCTGGCCAGCAACGCCGCGGCAATCAACATCGTTGCGCGGCGCCGTACCCAAACGCCAGTAACGAGTGCCCACAGGGTGTCCGTCGTCCATGACGCTCACGGCATCGCCGTCGGCATTGACCCGGTACCGCAACAGATGAACTCCGCAACCCACGGAGGCACCACGTGAACCGCTGCCCCGATACCAGTCAACCACAAAGGCATAAGCCGAACGCGCCAGGTTGTACCTGGTCGAAGCCCAGTACCTCGAATTGTCCTCTATGAACGGCGTGGGTGGCCCCCAACCACAGGACAAGTTTCTCACCGTATGGGTAATTTCACCGTCGGCTGACCAACCAGAGTCGTTGTCCCTGGGACGATCAGCCGAAGTGTGAGCGCTCCGCAGTTTGGCGTCGCAATGCTCCGCCTGTACCGTAGTCACCGAACTCAGAGAGTTGTGACAAGTCACGGCAGGCTCGTAGGCGTACTCATAATCGCCGGGATCCCCCGTCCTGGTCCACTTCACGGAGACCTCACAGGACATGCCCAGCCCCGAAGTAACGTCGTGCTGCTGCCACGCCATGCGCAACAGCTGCAACGGATCATCATCGTCATCGCCGTCGTCGCTCTCAGTCACGTCGAAGTTGACGGCCGAAGTCAGCGGGATGCCACAGTCCGAAAGCGCACGCTGGTTGCGGAACAAGACCGTGCCGCGAGCCGCCGGCACCCCCAGGTAATCCTGGTTGCAGGGCACCACGGCCACGAAGGTGTCGCCAAGGGCGCTCGCCGAGTCGCGGTTGATGACCAACTCGTAGTGACCGGTGTCGTCCAAGTCCGACTGCGTCACCAGCTTGGTCTGCAAGCCCTCCAGATGAGCGTCGTGGATGGCAAACTCAGACGCTTCCACAACACTGGAATTACCCTCGGCAGGGGCGCCCAACGACCAGATGTCCACCGGCCCCCAGAACACGGCAAAGCGCTGCTTCTCCAAGCCCGTGAACTGCGTCGGGTGAAAGCCGATCCGGAACCGCAAGTCGTCGCCGGGAACCTGCACCGCGGAATCATCGTCGTCCACCAAAACGGTGCCGACCTTGCCCGGCACGGTGACATCGTGCTCGCCCCACTCACAGCCCACCTGGCGCACCCCGGCGCCCAGCCCGACACGGCCCACCGTGCCGCCCACTGAACCGCCGTAACAACGCCGCAGGAGGCCGTCGGTCCTGGTGAGGTAAATGGTCTTGCCTCCGCCGTGATACTGCGGCAAAGCCATCGGCTTCTCATCGGCGCCGGCGTAAAGCTGACCATCAATCACCTTGAAGTTGGTTTCAGGCCGGACAAAGTCCAGCGGACGCATGCTGCCCTGCAGGATGTTGGTAATCGTCAGCTGCAGACGATAGTCGTAAGAAGGTTCATAAACCGTGAGCACCAAGGGATTGGGCAACATCAGACCCAAAGCGTCGGCTGCGCAAACGTAGTTCAGGCCAACCTCAAACAAGTCCGCCGAAATCAAAATGTCGGAGAACCTGTACGTGCCGTCGGAACCGACGACACCGGTCGACAACGGCAACGTCGAACGACCGGCCGGGTTGCAGTCGGACGGCGCATCCTCGCCATCGTGGACCTGAACCAAGTACGCCCACACCCGCTGGTTGGGCGAGAACCCATACAGGTCAATGTCGAAGTAATCACCAAACCAGTCCCAGCCGCGCTGTGCCTGGGCCGCAATCGCAGCGTTGCCCAAACCATCAGACGAAAACTCCGAGAAGCCATAACGGGCACTGCCGTAACTCACTGGGTCTGGCTGAAACAGCCAACTGGGGCGAGACGGCTCTGACCAGGCAATATCCCAGGGAACCGCCGGCGCAGCAAACACCTCAC
The DNA here is from genome assembly GCA_034423115.1 of Dehalococcoidia bacterium. GTDB lineage: Bacteria > Chloroflexota > Dehalococcoidia > Lucifugimonadales > UBA3495 > Bin87. Next base: position 18,998 of record DAOUJD010000085.1, read on the forward strand.
GCAAAGGCTGCGGCTGCCACAGCAAGCCCCGGAAATTGGAGCCGCTGTCGTCAAAAGCAGCGTTGACGCCGCCCAGGCCACCACCCGGCCCAGTGGCGGAAACCACACTGATGTCCATGGCCGGCAAAGTCAAGCTGCCGTAAGAACCACCGGAAACCGAATGGGAAATCCGAGCCGAGCCCAAGGCCACACCGTTGACGGTGAAGGACTTTGGATGATTCCAGTTGCCGGTGGTGAAGGTCAGTGAAGCCGGAGCTACCGCTGCAACGTCGACGGCATCACTCACGGCAGATACCACCACATCCTCAGTCGGCCTGGAAGTAAGCACCAGGCTGTAGGTGCCGGAGTGATTCACGACGATGCCCATTGCCATGTCGTCATCAGAGAACGCAACCTGCTTGACGACTGCGCCGGCAGTAACCGTCACCGCCACTGAAGGAACACTGACGCTGTCATATCCGCCGCCGGATATGGAGTGGCTCATCACGGCGCTGCCCGTCTGCAAGCCGAAAACAGTCACCGTCTGAGGCACGTCCCAGTTGCCGGAGCCAAACACCACCCGCACTGGCGACGCCGATGCCCTGGTGTAATCCGAATTTGAAACCAACACCGTCACTTCACCGGTTGGCTCCTCAGTCAGGACCAGCGTGTACGCAACGGAACTGCCGGTAGCCACGGACAAAGCCGAGCGGGACACCACCACACCCTTGTCAGCGACAGCGTCGCCGGCAACGGTCACCACCACCGAGCCCACACGCACGTCGTCGTACCCGCCACCGGACACGTTATGAGTAACAGTGGCCTGGCCATCAGCGACGCCTCGCACAGTGACGGTCTGCGGGGTGTCCCAGTTGCCTTCAGTGAAGGTCAGAGTTCCCGGTGAAACGCTGGCCGTGCCAGTGGAAGAGCTGACTGCCGTGAAGGTCACTTCGCCGCTGGGCTGCGCCGTCAACACCACGGTGTAGGTGTCGGAGCTACCGGACTCCATCGAAAGCGTGTAGTCGGAAAGGACCACGTTGGCCGTATGGGCGTCAAAGATCGTAACTGCCACCGCAGCAATATCCAGAGAATCGTACCCGGAGCCCACCGCGGAGTGCGAGACAGTCGCCGTCCTGGCGGTGGTGTACACCTCGGCATCCGCGACGCCGGTAAGGGTGAAAGTCTGGGGAACATCCCAGTCATCGACCGTGAAAACCAGAGAGGACGGCGATACCGTCACCACGCCGGAAGACGGCGAAATCGACGGCGTCACGGTCACGGAACCGCGAGGCCTGGAATCCAGCACCACCGTGTAGGTGGCAGAGGCATCCTCATAGAATGACAGGGAAGTCTCCGACACCGTGATGCCCGGCACGACATCAGTCACCGTAACCTCAACAGACGCAGCTTCAAAACCATCGTAGCCGCCGCCCGTGAATTCGTGAGAAACGGACGCCGTGCGCGGCACGTCGTGCACCACATCGTCGTAGATCCCCGTGACCGTCACGGTCTGCGGAGCCAGCCAGTCCAACGGCGTGAAATTCAGCAGTGAAGGTGACACTGTGACCACGCCACTACCGGGATCAACCGAAAGCGCCACCGACACCGAACCCGTGGGCTGGGAATCCAGCGCAACGGTGTAAGTACCGGCATCACCCTCAATCACAGTGAGCGCAGTCTCAGACAACGTGACGCCGTCAGTGTCGTCATCCTCAATGGTGACATTCACAGGACAGCCATCCGCGCAAGTATCCTCGTAGCGAGCCCCCGTCGCCGAGTGCGTGATGCGCACAGTCCCATCATGGGGATCGACATCGTCCACAGCCGACACTGTGACATCCTGAACCACACTCCAGTTGGACGAATCAAAAGTAAGCGTGGCAGGAGACAGCGAGACTGCGCTGCTAGGAACTGCGGAAACGGCAATGGTCACTGGACCAGCAGGCGGAGCCGCCAAGCGGACACCGTACTTGCCGGACTCACCTTCGGCCACCGTGAATGACGTGGGAGCGACCACCACGCCACGAGGCGCGGTCAAGCCGGCCTGGACGATGAACAGCGGCCGCTTGGCGACGGAAAACACCGTCGGCGAGTTGAGGTCAACAGCATCGGGGCAGACACCGTTCTCACACTCGTAGGCCAGCAAGTAGACGTTGCCGTTGTAATCAGCCATGCCGTAGTCAACGGAAAGACCGCCCGTCTCGCCAGGACCCAAGTTCAGGTAATCAACACGCAGGCCAGTCTTGCCCAAAGGTCTGGCTCTGTTGATCAAACAAAGCGAAGAACTACAGACCCTGACCAAGTCCAAGCCATAGCCCCTGCCACCGGTGGAATACACCACCAACCGCCGTGGTCCAGCGCCTGAATTAGTCACCGAAAGTGCGACAGGATCAAACCCGCCAGGCGCGCAGTAGCCGCCAGAAACGAAGCGGTCTGGCCAATACGTCAGGTCATCAACACCGCCGTCGTAAACCTGGACGTTGCAGGCAGCGGCGCTATCCGGAGCAGCAAAGCGCAGCACCGGCACTATGGGGTCACAGTCCAGCCCCTGACAGATCGAGACCCTCGCCGGCGGAACAAACCCGGCCGCATCAGCGTAGCTGACTCGCACAGCAAATGCCGGAGCTCCAACCACGGTGTAAGGCGGGATCCCACCCTCGGAAAGACGGTTACGCGGGCATACGTCCACAACCGGGTTGTCGCTGCACTCATAGAACAGGAGGTACACATCACCGGAAGCGCCGGCCATGTCAGGCGTCACCACCACTTTGGCGCTACCTGCAGAAGTAGCCACAACGGGCAAAACGCGCTCAAAAAGCCCGAGACGAGCCAGCTGCGCCTCCGGCGAGTCAACGCCGCCGACTCGTCGCATGTTGACCAAGTCCAAGCCGTCGCTGCGACCGCCGGTGGCATAGACGATGAACTTCTGGTAATTGCCGGAACCGGAATTCTTGACCAGCACATCAACTGCACCCAGCGTGGACGGGCTACACGCCCCGCCTTGCACCAGGCGCTCCGGCCAAACGCCGTTGTCACCGGTACCCCTGGTCACCGAACACTCAGTGGGACGGGATGTCTGGGTGCGGCGCGGCAAAGAGACCGGCTCATCCTCATCAGTTCCCAGAGCCGCGTTGCCAAAGTCAACGGTAAATCGCTGCGAGTACCGGACAACCTTGTTGGAGTCAGACGTCTCAACTCCGAACGGGCCAGATTCATCATCGAGATCAGGCCTGCTGAAAGAGACCTCCACCCCGGACCCGGAACCTTCCTCCAGATCAGTGCAAGTCGGCGCGTTGTTGCCATGCCAAGGCAGGCACGGCACGATAAACAAATGCACCAGCCCCTGCTTGTCGGCGTACTCCCGGGAGATGGTCAAAGAACGCCCTGACTGAAATTCGCCAATCGTCGGCGGCACGTAGACCTCAGCATCGGGGTCGGTATTAGCCAACGCCAAGCCAAGCAAACGCCTGGTTCCACTACCGGGGCGGGCATCAGAAGTCCCGTAGTCCCAACCACCGATGGCCACCCGGCGCCAACGGATGTCCGAATCATCGGAACGGTAATCGTGCTCCGCCGGCATGCCGGAGACGTAGACCGCAAAGTGGGCAGCCTGCCCGTCATGCCAAGAACGGTCGGACTCTGACCAGTCCGGATGAGCTTCAGGAGTGAAGAAGGTCACCTCGGCAGTATCGCCTGTGGCTTCCAAGCGACCGGCATCGCGCACCAACCAATGCTCTGCGCCACGCGGGTTGCCGTCACCGCCGAGCACTCCGTAGTACCGGTCCATGCCGTCGTCCTGCTCATCAGGGATGTACGGCAACAACAAGATTTTGCCGTCATCATCGTCCTCACCACCGTAGCCCAGCTCCCAGTCAATGACAAAGCCGTAGAAAGACCGCGCCGCGTTGTAGCGGGCGCTGCCCCAGTCAACGCCGCCGACAAAAGCCTGCACAGGACCGAAGCCACACAGCAAGTCCGTCGTCACATACTGAACGGTGGCCGTATCAACAGCCTCAGTAGGCGGATCAGTGGTCTCATTCGGGTCAACAAACCCAGTGGAGGGAATCAGCGTGGCAGCGGCGCGAAGCTTGGCGTCACAAGAATCCACTGCCGACTTCGTGAACGCAGAAACGCCAGCCGCCACCTCATTGTGGCACTCAATGTCGTAAGTCCGAGAGTACGTGTAACCAGTGCGTTCAGGATCAACCGGCGTCCTGGTAACGGTCACATCCACCTTGGTGCAAGTCAGGCCCCGACCCGAGATAACGCTGTGCTGCCCCCAAGCCAAGCGCAAAGGCTCCAGCTTGGCGTCCTCAACCGCATCGGAATCCGCAGCATCGAAATTCACTCCGGACACCGTGGCACGACTGCAGTCGGCAAGCGCACGCTTGTTGCGAGCTACCTCGACATCCGTGAATACCTCAGGGTTGCGCTGCAAATAATCCTTATTGCACTCCACAAAGGCAACGAAGGTCTTACCGTCCTGGTTGGCGGTATTGCGATCAATCGTGAACTCGTAGAAACCACCGGAACGAGCACCAGACTGATCAAGCACGACACCGGTGCCGTCCAGATGCTCCTCATGTATGGCGAAGTCGCCAGTCGAGCTAGCGCCGGTTCCACTGCCGGCAGTCAGACGCCAGAGGTCCACGGGCCCCGAGAACATGGCGAAGCGCCCACGCTCACGCCCCTGCGACAACGGCTCGAAATCCAATCGGAAGGAAAGCTCATCGCCCGGCACCTGCACGGCGCCGCCCGTCGCAACCTCATAGCCAACCCGCCAAGGCTCAGCGGAAAGCTCGGAATTCAAGACCCACTCGCATCCCGACACGCTGACCGTTTCCAGAGACGGCTCCACGCAATGGTACAAAGCACCAGCAGTCTGAATCAACGAACCCACAGTCGTAGCTGCCGTGCCTCGGTACTGCGGCATGGCCCAATGCGAGCTGCCCACCGACTGCTTCGCGTGCAAAACCCGGAACGCATCGGGCAACTTGCCAGAGGCAGCACTCATGGTGCCCACACCAGGATCAGCGTTCTTCAACCAGACCCGGTAAGTGTCAGACAAGGGATGAACGGTAAACCGCAATGGCTTATTAGCTACGCCCTTCCCGTTCTCATCAACGATGCAAAGGTAATTCACGCCGATGTCGAACAAACTGGTAGACACAGGAATGCCCTGGAAGCTAGCTTCCAGCCCATTCGTGCCAGCGGTGCCACTCGTGAAGTCACCGTCCACTACCTGAAACGCAGCAACGCGCCCCACATGGCAGGAAACCGGAGGACCATCGTCAATGCTTGCAGGAACCCGGTAGACCCACACCTTACCCCCGGCCAAACCAGAATTGCCCAGCAGCACAACATTGACCTTGTCCCCCACGTACGCCCAATTCGAGCCCGGAGAACCGCGGTCTTTGTCCAGCGTGAAGCCCGTCAACAAAGCGTTTGCAGTCACCGTGACGTTCACCGAAGACGCAGACCCCCCACCACCCACGACGTGGGAAATCACAGCGGAACCAGCCTCCACGCCGTTCACCGTAACCGTCTTCCTACCGCCGTCACCGTTCACCGACAAGTCAACGGCGGACGGCGACACCGATGCTATGGAATCGTCCGAACTCGCAACCCGCACATTGGTAGTGCCACTGCCGCTGCCGCTGGTACGCACCAAATCGTAAGTGCCAGTGCCACCGACTCCGATGTTCAACGAACTGGTGCTGACCGTCACCACGGGCGCACTAGCACTGACGGTAACGCGGACATTGCCGACAGCCACGTTGCCGAAGTGGGCGCCATCAGCGCGATGCACGATAGACACCGGGTCACCCACGGCAACGCCGTAAACCCGGAAAGACTGAGGAATAGCCCAATTATCGGACGTGAATGTACGAAAAGCAGGCGAAACCGTAACCTTCGTATCGTCATCACTGACCGCAGTCACGGTCACGTCAGCAGCCGGCCTTGACCCCAACACGACGCTATAGGTTCCTGAACCGTTCACTCCGAGATCAAGCACACCTGGCTCAATGGAAACACCAGACCCTGCCCCAGGCAGGACAGTGACACCCACCGTGCCAACAGAAGTGCTGCCAATCACATGCGAAACCGTAGCGTGACCGCCGCTGACCCCACTAACCGTCACCGGCTGAGGTACATACCAATTATCAGCAGTGAACGTCAACGACGACGGGGACACCGTAGCCACATCCGTAGGCAAGCTGGAAATGCTCACGGAGACATCGCCCGGCGGCCTAGCCTTCAGACGTACGGTATAGACAGCAGTGCCGGCGGAGCTCAACGAAACCGAGTTACTGGAGAAAACCACATCAGTGGTGTCGTCGTCCAGCACCAACAACGTAAAGTCCGGCACATCCACATCGCTGTAGCCGCCACCGGAAATACCGTGCGAGAAAGTCACCCCACGAGTGCCGTTCACGTCGCTGTCGTCCACTGCATGAACACCCACGGTCTGCGGAATTCTCCAATTGGACGGAGTAAACACCAAACGGGAACGACCAGTACTACGAGCAGTGTAATCATCAGCCGGCTCGGTAATCGATGGAAAACCACCAGACACATTGGAAAGACCGCTGACCCAAATGGTCACGTCATCCACCGGCTTGGACCCCAAGCGAACCGAGTAGCCGCCGCTGGCGCCTTCAAGCAAACCCAAAGAAGACGGAGCCACCACGACGGACCACGCATCCGAGTCCGCAACACGTACCGACACGGAGTCCACCTCCGACAACCTGTCGTAACCGCCGCCAGAAACCCGGTGGGTAAATACTGCCCGCACAACGTCGCTAGTGGCTACGTCGTCACGGATCGAACGAACCACCACCGTCTGCTCAGAACTCCAATTCAACGTAGTGAAGGTAAGCGTAGGCGGGGAGGCCGTCACGGCGGACGGATTGGAGCCAGATACCACCACCTGAACGTTGCCCGTGGGCCGACTCGCCAGTTTGACCGTATACGTTCCGGTGCTCCCTTCCTGGACCTCCAAATCAGTTGCCGAAACGTCAACACCCGCATCGCCAGGAAAATTGTCGTCATCAGGCACCACCACCCCAACGTAATACTGCACGCTGCCGCCCACCCGATGCACCACATCAGCGGAGCGAGCACCGGGCAAATTCGCAGAATCATCAACGCCGGCCACAGTCACCGCACGCGGCACACTCCAGTTATCAGCCGTAAACGTCAACGACGCAGGCGAAACCTTGGCCACGCCCGTAACCGAGCTGGAAATTCTCACTACAACATCACCTGCCGGCGCAGACGACAAATGCACGGTGTAAGTATCGGCCGAACCTTCGGTCACCGACAAAGCAGACTTAGACACCACGAGCTGGGAGCTGGGGTAGGGATCGACATTCGCCAAGTTGACGGAAACCGACTCAGTGAGCCCGTCATAACCACCGCCAGCAGCCGCATTACGGATGGACACACTACGGCTGACCGTAGCTGAATTGTCGCGCACGCCCGTAACCGTAACCGTCTGGGCATCACTCCAGTTGTCATCGGTAAACGTAAGCGTGAGTGGAGAAACCGTAGCCTTGGCCATGTCGGCACTGTTTACAGTCACCGTCACGTCAGCAGTCGGCTTGGAATTGAGCGAAACCTGGTAAGTGCCAGAGGCATCCTCACGGAATGCCAAGCGGCTCGTGGACAACCCAATACCCTTGAGATCATCGTCTCGCACGGTCACGGTAGTGTCCGGCACAGAAACGACACCGTAATCGCCGCCAGTGACGGTGTAACTGATCAATGCCGAACGAGCATCACCATCCTCGTCGTCACGCACCCCACGCACGACCACCGTCTGGGGCACGCTCCAATCGCTGGCACTGAAACTCAGTGAGGCAGGCGACACTTCAGCGACATAAACACCGTCGCTGGAGAGGTAAATCGACACTGGGCCAGTCGGCTCGGAATCGAGATTCACTAGATAGGCGACATCATCGCCTTCAGCCACGCTCAAAGAACCCGCGGGAACGTTAACCCCACGGGCATCATCGTCGTTGATGGTAGCCACCAAGGTCTCAGCGGAATCGAACGGTGTCCCACCAACGGCGCGCAGCTCGTACGACACCGTAGCTCGTCTGTCGTCAAGGTCCTGATCGTCATTGGCCGCTGCAAAGTAGACCGTCTGATTGCGGTTCCAGTTGGAATCATCAAACTCCAGCAACGAAGGGCCGACCGAAGCATGCCCGCCGCCGGCGGTCAGATACGGTCTCACGAAGAACTTTCCAGTCGGTGCCTGACTCAGACGCAACGAGTAGGAAACAACATCCCCCTCGGACACCGTCACCGTCATCTTCGAAACGACTACATCCGGCGCAGCCTGCGCCGACGCCGGCCGTACGCCGGAACCCCAGTAGAAGACCGCCCCCAGCAGCAACGCCAACGCCAAGGCTGGCCACATCCTGAAAATCCTGCTCGACATGCTGATCGCTCCCGCATCGGCCCAGACGGCACGCCGACCAAGCCACGTCGTTGATTTCCGGGATCATAACGACGGGGATGCCATCAAACGGCCAATCTGCCCGGGAGCGCGTCCCTGCGACTCCACCTCGCCGTGCCGGCGCCAGCGCATTCCACAACCAGACGGCGGCGAATTTCGTCCGCACATGGAACAGAACACGTTCGGCGAAAATCGCCGAAAAACTCGCACGCCCAGTTGAGGACAAACAGTGGGCACCTCCCTACTGTGATGGGCGCAATTTCCGTCGCGAGATCTCGTAGCGAGATCGCAACGGCCTATGGCGAAGAGGAAGCAGCAAATGATGAAACTGGTCAGCAGTTGGAGCCACTACCTGGACTTCGAGTGCAACGACTGCGGCGAGACCACATACGTGGACGCGGCGCGGAACTTTCCCGCCACGGTGACGTGTCGCTCCGACAGATGTCGATCTTCTCCCCAACAGATCGAAGCGGTCGCGAAAGGGGACCGTTTCGCCCTGATTGGATTACCGGCGGGCCACCGGGGTTGCTGGCAACCGTCACCAGCGTGACCAAGGCAACGACTGGAACCCCGCCGGCGGTGAACCCCGTACACCAAGAGAAACCGGCCTTACCGGTGCGCGGTAGATGGCGAAATTGCCGTGACCAAGCCAGTTCGGCAGTACTTCTTGTCCCGCGGAAGCCGTGTTCGCGACGGTGAGAATTGAAACGGTCAGCGGGTAATCTGTGTGCTGCACTGCTGTCGTCGTCCCCATTCTATTGGTGCCAAAGGCACCGCTTGACCCACCCTGGACGGGTGAGTAGCATCAAACTCAAGACGACAGCGGAGCAATCACGATGGTCACAACTCACGAAACCCACGAGAAGGCCAAGGAAATCATTCAGGACGCCTTGGAAACCCAGTTCCAAGGGAAAGTCCATTTCCACGAAATCCGCATCACCGCAAGGCCGGGTGCCGACGACGACGAGTATCTGGACGTGCAGGCCATCTACACCGGCAAACCTTCTGACCTAGACCCACGCCTGTTGAACTCCCTGTACGCCACCATCGAGGACGGCCTGAGGGCCATCGGCATCGAAACAGTCCCATCCATCTCGTACCGGGAGAAAACCGAGGATAGTGAATGGTCGAAACCGGTTGGAGTGTCTCCACCCAAGGAACAAACGTGATGAGGTGGCAGACCCTCATCGCGGCCAGCCGATTGCTGACGTAGGGCATCGAGTCAGCGAATCAGAGGAAGGACGGTGATACTGGCTGAGGTTATGTTCGATACAATCGACCAAGAAGGCAGAACGCCGTTGAAATGTGGCTTACGCGCTTCGCCACAGCGCAACATAGGACGAGGGCAGAACGTGTGGAATCAACCCCTTCAGTCTGATCAGCCCCGAAGGAGAAACCCAATGAGCCGCGGCCTCTGCTCCTTGCCGATATTGGCTATAGGAGTTCCAGTCGGCGAATCCGCCGTACCCACGCCCGTCAGGCATTACCACGAAGGGTGGCACGCTGCTCGCCGCACCAACCGAGATTTGGCGTCTTACAAGCTTGGCGGAGTTGAAACAGAACCCCCAGGGCTGTTGCGCCAAGCACACAAATGGCCACTCCGCAGGCCGAACACCGACGCATCCAAGTGCTCGCCAGTCTGTTCCGGCGGGTAATGGAACGCTCCTCGTCCAATGTCACCGCCCACCGGAGGACTCATGCGTATTCTGTCAATGAAATGGATTGCTCCGCTTGCGGTTGCCACGCTTTTAGCCCTCGTTTTCGTCGCCTGCGGCGGCAACGGCGACGCTCCTGGCGCCGCTCCGCCCCAGCCCACCGCCGCCATGGTTGAACAACCGACTGCGGCAGCGACAGGGCAGCCCGGCGCGCCGATGGCGGTTCCTGACGAACCCTTCCGCGTCGGCGTGATGGAATCCCTCACCGGTCCCGGCGAGACCTACGGCAACGTATCCGTCCAGGCCAAGCAGATGGCCGTGGACGAAATCAACGCCGCCGGCGGCATCAACGGGCGCATGTTGGAACTCATCATCGAGGATTCGAAGTGCGCCGCCCAGGACGCCATCACCGCCTACAACAAGCTCACCGAAGTTGACGGCGTCAAGATCATCCTCGGAACCTCCTGCAGCGGCGCGATGCTGGGCGCCGCTCCCCTAGCAGAAGCCGACGGCGTGGTCCTTTTCTCCGGTCTGGCCACCAATCCAGACATCGCCCACGCCGGTGATTACATCTTCCGCACCGCCATGAGCGACCAGCAGCGGGGCCTTGAAACCGGCAACGTGATGTGGGCCGACGGCGTCCGCACGCTGGCGACAATCACCGAGCTCACCGACTACGCCGAGGGAATTCGCCGGACCTCCGTCGAGCAGTTCCTGAAGCTGGGCGGGGAGGTGGTTGCCGAGGAACGCTATGCCTCCGACATCACCGACTTCCGGACTTATCTCACCAAGCTGGTGAACGCCAACGCCGACGCCGTTCACCTGGCCGCCCAGTCGGAATTCACCGGCGGGACAATCATAAAGCAACTGAGAGAATTGGGTTACGACGGCCCCATCTACACCGAGGACGTGGGCGCCGGAACGACGGCGCTGGAGATCGCCGGCGAGGCAGCCACGGGCGTGAAGGCCATCCTGGCCGACATTGACCCGTCCAATGAGACGGGACAGCAGGTGCTGCAAAACTTCCGGGACCGCTATGACTACCTGACCCTCTCGTGGTACGTGGGCTCGGCATACGACGACACCTACATCACCGCGGAGTGCCTGCGGCAAACCGACGACGACCAGGACGCCGACGCGTTCCGGGACTGCCTGTATGGAATCACCTGGAGCGGCGCGATAGGCGACAACTACAGCTTCGACGCCAACGGTGAAGTAGTTGGCCTGGCCAACGTGGTTGTCGAGATCCTGCCGGTAGCCCAGCGGACGGATGTGAACAACGGATACCGCGTCCTGGGCCCAGCCGGCAGCGATGCCGCCGTCACCGCCGTGCTCGCGCCCGCCGATCTGGAACCCTTCCGCATCGGCGCCATGGACGCCCTCACCGGCGTCGGTGAGTCCTACGGCAACCCCATCCTCAACGCCAAGCTCCTGGCCGTCGAGGAAATCAACACTGCCGGAGGCATCAACGGACGGCTGCTGGCCATTATTCCCGAGGACTCGAAGTGCGCAGCCCAGGACGCCATCACCGCCTACAACAAGCTCACCGACGTGGACGGAGTGAAGATCATCCTGGGCACCACCTGCAGCGGAGCCATGCTGGGTGCGGCCCCATTGGCCGAAAGGGAGGGCGTGATCATGCTCTCCGCATCCGCCACCAGCCCCGACATCGCCGGCGCCGGCGACTACATCTTCCGCACCGCCATCAACGACCTTCAACTGGGACAGGACACCGGAAACACGCTGATCTCCGACGGCATCCACCACCTGGCCACCATCACGGAAGCCACCGACTACGCCGAGGGCGCGCGTCGCACCACGGTGGCGCGGTTCGAGGAACTGGGCGGACACGTGGTGGCTGCGGAAAGCTACGCTTCCGACATCACCGACTTCCGCACCCAGTTGACCAAGCTGATCAACGCCGAACCGGACGCCATCTTCCTGGCCGCCCAGGGCGAGTTCTCGGGCGGAACCATCATCAAGCAGGTACGGGACCTGGGGTTTGAGGGCCCGCTCTACTCCGAGGTGGTGCCCACCCAGCCCGAGGCGTTGGGCATCGCCGGCGACGCCGCCACCGGCCTGAAGGCCATCGTGCCCAACCCGGACCTCCAGACGCAGACCGGCAAAGACTTCCTCTCGAACTACGAAGCCCGCTACGGCACGGTGGCCACGCTGCCCTGGTTCCAGGGCTCAGCCTACGACGACGTTTACATCACCGCCGAGTGCCTGGGCCGTACCGGAGACGACCAGGATTCCGATGGGTTCCGTGATTGTCTCTACGACCTGACGTGGAGCGGCGCCATCGGCGACGGTTACACCTTCGACTCCAACGGGGACGTGGCCGGTCTTTCCAACGTGGTAATCGAGATCCTGCCCGCCGACCAGCGCAACGACGACAACCAGGGCCACCGCATCCTTGGGCCGGCTCCGACGCCTTAGCCGGACTTTGTGGCTGATGCAGAGGCAGTACAGGCACAGGTAAAGCTGACCGACCGGAAGAGGACTCAACCGGTCGGCGTCAACTACCTTGGACCGCCGATGGTCACCAAGATGGTGTCCATCGGCCGTTCCGTAGCCGATGCAGCCGTCGCAACGGCCGTTTCACAGCCGGTTGCGCAGTGGGCGGCCTCGACACCCCTCAGGGCAACGGAATCAGCCTAATTCCCCGTCCCCTCTCCTGCCACGGCGCCTTGGTATCGTGCCGAGTATTTCTGTTCATTGATTGCGAATACGGCGACGGATGCAAGAATCTGCATCGAGGCACAGGCGACGAAGACTAACGTGTAAGAGCCGATGAGGTCATACGCCAGCCCACCAAGAGGGGGACCGACCAAGTTCCCCATCTGCTGGCACAAGAATGCAATCCCCCAAATGGTCCCCAGCCACCGCAGTCCGTAGACGTCGACCACCAACGCAAATGCAACGGGCATCCAGACGGCCCCGCACAAACCTGCCACGACGGCGAACACCCAGAGGCCGGCCAATGTCTGAGATCCTACGACCAGCGCCACAAAGGCGATGCCCTGTGCAAGGTAGATTGCCGCCAACACCTTCTTGCGGACGAACCGGTCTGCCAGCCAACCTCCCGCTACCGCGCCCACCCCGCGCAGCATCGCCATCACCAGAAGGATTATTGATACCGTGGTCAACGAATACCCCTGTTCATGGGCGAACGACCCAACGTAAACAGAGGCTACTGAACCGGTGAATCCGCCAACGGCCAACGCCGGCAACAGGAACCAGATGGGCGGTGACCGAAACGCCCGCCACCACCGGTCCGCCTCGAACCGACCTCGTCGGAGCGCGGGCGCGCTCCCTCTGATCTGTATTTCCGGCGGCGTCTCCGGGTCTCCGTCGGGCTTCAGTCCGATGTCCGACGGCCAGTTGCGCAGAAACTTCAAGCCGATGGGCAAGGCTACGAACAAAATGATGGCACCCAGAGCAAGCCAACCGTCTTTCCAGCCGTAGTTAGTCAAGACTAGGCCTGAGATGGGAGCCAACAAGGGGCTTACCAGGGCCGGGGCAGCAGTCAACATACCAAGCGCCAATCCGAGCCGCTTCACGAACCAGCGTGCCGCCAGCGGCCACAAGATGGCCAAAGAGGCGCCGCCCATCGCGATGGAAAACACGAAGCTGAACAGGAAAATCAGGTGCCAGTAATGGGATGTCCAATGCAAGCCGGCCGTGGCGAGGCCTGCCGCTGTGACGCAGACCAGGATGACTTTGCGGGAGCTGAACCTGTCGAACAGGTAACCGATGACGGGCTGAGTGACACAATGCACGAACCGGCCGATGACCAACGCGCCGCCGATGACAGCATAGGTCCGCCCCAACTCCATGGCCATGGGTCGTCCGAAGAGCCAGAAACTGTCGCGCGCGCCCGTGGCAGCAACCGAGATGACCACGGCGGCGCCCAGGAGCCACCATCCGTAGTAAATTCTGGACCGGCGCCTCGCGGCGAGTTGATCAGCGGATTCAGGTTGGGGCAGCATGTCTCTGTCTTGAAACATTCGTGGCCTCTGCGATGCAGTCGCGCATCGCCTCCGACGCTAGCCCCCAGTCTGCCGACAACGTGAACGTACCGACTTGGTGAGATAGTGGGTTCGCCGCATCCAAATTCACCGTCTTCTCCAAACCGTTCCCCAACCGGAATGCCGACTGCATAACGGAGGCAGGAATCCAGGCAGGCCGCTACGCCACCCGAATCGCGCTGTCAGGCAAACTGGCGTACCCGACCATGAACAGCGCGTGCTGGAGCGCATCCACGGGTTCAAACCCAACCTGTTCAAACTCCCCAGGTTCCCGAACCATCTCTGCAAGCAGCCACGCCGCCTTCAGGTTGTCGCAGGCGTACGCGGCACTGTCGTTGTTCATCCTGGGCCGGTCGCACCGGTGGTACCGGATGTGCTTCGTCTCCCGACGCCGCGGCATCCTGAGCCTCAACAAGTCAGGTTTCCGGCCGACCTTCTCCCGCCGGCAGTAGATGCCCACCAAGCCACTTAGGGCGCACGCGACTCTGCTATCGTACATCGGGAAGCCGTCAATCAGCACCGAGTAGACTTTGCTGAACCCCGACCCCATGTAGCGGAAACCGGCGAGGTCGTCGGTGTCCGCCGTCCTGGGGTTCAGTCTCGTTCGCACGTCTTCCACGATAGCCTGCAACCGGTCCGGTGACATGCTCCGCCAGTCGTTCAGCTTCTTGCAGCGTGAGATCCCTCCCAACCTGATGATGGCCTCGGCAACGTTGACGAACTTCGCCTGCTTCGCGCGGCTGTCGATGGCGCCCATGTCATCGAAATTGAGACGGAACTCCCGCAGGCGCCGCTCCGTCACTCGGTAATCCAGTCCATTGGAGTTATCGGGCCACCGGTATTGCCGCAACGCATCGTAGAGACTGGTGCACGAGAAATCGGTCCCCTTACTACGCCAACGGTGCGTCAAACCCAGTTCGCCGGTGACCAGTTGTGCCGCCCATCTGGTGAACCCGCTTACGTGCTCGTCCGCCAGGTACTCGTCTCGTTTCATTCAGCCTCTCCCCGTCGGGCACCAGCGGCAAAGAGTGCCGACACGCATGATTGTCGAGGCCATTGTGCCTACGGAGTTCCGACGATGCAACGCTGTCCGGCGGGAAAGCGCTGACAATCCCCTGTGAAACACGCCGCCTCTCTGCGGGCACCCCAAAGCCGTAGAGCGCGCCCGGGACCCGTTTCCGGCGAAAACTGGGGCACGTCTAGCACCTTCGGCCCCTGCCAGCCCCTTTCCAGCGGCACGTCCCGCGTAGTAAAACTCAAACAGAAAGCGAACCGCAATGATCATCATTCACGCCGCCCAACTGGACGGCAGCCTGACGCTGTGGGGCGAAGACTCCGACCAGCCCCCACCATCAGGACGGCCGTCTGGAGTCCACCACCCAAGGTGCGCCAGCGCATCGCGCCTGGCCGAAGCCGTGGGCATTACGCACGCAAACCACGCCCACGTCAAGGCGGAAGCCACCGTGCGGCTGCCCAGCCGTGGCAAAAGCCCGATGCCGTCCGAAGCATTGGCCGGCCCCGCGCTCAAATCAAGGGCCAAACCCCGCATCAAGCCCTGGCACGTGCCAATCCTCAGGCTTCCCAGCGGGCAAGCCATCGAACTGCTGCAACGGTGCCAGGACAACCGTGTGCTGGCAGCAGGCATCGTGCTGAGCCACGACGTGGCTTACTGGGGGCACGTGATGCTGTTCGCCGCCGCCCTGACGGTCCGTCAACAGTTCCTGCCCAACGTGGCGCAAAACGGGCAAAAGACCAAAGCCGTCTGGACGCCGCTCTACATCGGCGACGACGCCCACCGCTTGGCGGAGCTGGCCAAAGCCATGCCGGCCTCGGCTCGGGCCCTCACCGGCGCAGATGACCACCGGCAACCAACTACCCCACCGCAGGCCGTGCTGAAGGAGTTCATCGCCAGCATCGTGAACCACATCATCCGCCAAGATGCCGCCGAAGGCTCCGCAGGGTCCGACTCCGTTCACGAGGCCTGGCTACAGGCCCTGACATCGGCGGACGGCGTCGTCCACGCCACCGCTGCCCAGCTCCAGCAACTGCGCCGGCAGGTTGCGGAATGGCACCGGCCAATCGCCGTGGCCGCCAACTCCCCCTAACGCCTCTGCCTGCGGCTGGAAGAACCGCCCGAACCCAACGAAGACGAACCACCGGCCGCTCTCCATGAACAGGACTGGTACCTCCGCTACCTGCTCCAGCCTCACGACGACCACAGCCTCCTGCTGCCCCTCGAAACGGCCCAAGAGCGATAGTCGGCGGACTTCAACCCAGCCGAGTTCCTGCTCACCTCTCTGGCTCAGGCCGGCTCGGTGTGCCCGCCCACCGCCGACGGCATGAGCAAACGATAGCTGTCAGTGCAATGCTCGGCTCCGAACAGGGCCACCAGCCCCATAATGGACGTGATAACATTCACCAGTACACGACCCACGACGACTCGCCGGTAACTCCTTGCCACGCCCACCCTGACTACTGACTGGCAGAGGGCCGCTGATGACGCAACTGGGCGTTTATCCAGCACCGCTGCTAGGGCGGATTGAATAGCCAGCACAGCGATGTCGCCGCTGGAGTACGCAGCGACTTGGCAGGATTTTGGGCACCCGGAGGTCACATATGCCCAACCAAAAATCTTACCCGAAGTGCAAGACTTGGCGCTTTAGGAAGGAAAGGTTCAGACTTTGGCGGAGATCCTCGTGGTGGCCCTCTTGGAAGTCCATAATCGCATTAGCCTCAGGGTTGATGGTTTTCGTAGTTGCTCTTGTTGCAGCGCTGTCGCTAGCCAAATTCGCAGTTGATAATTTTGGATGGGATAGGACTAGCTTGTTTTTACTGGCTTACCTTATTGGGAATATTTGCGACCAAGCAAAAGATGTCGCTTCGCGGTTTACGCGTTCCGCACAAGAACAGACTGATGTATTGCGTGATGTGAGCCGTGCATTCAAGGAAGCTTGGAACGATGAAAATAGCGCAGAGTTCCTATACCGGTCTCTGAAATGGGGGGCTTTGGCTGGAGCTGGACAGTTACTGTCTCAAATGCTCGCGCCCAATGTGCCGATGGGCGGCGACTAGCTGCCCTCGATTCAAAGTAACTCTAAATGGGCAAGCCCCTAGCGAAACTCAGCAGTCAGCCCAGACCACCGAAGGCCCGCCGCTGGCCCCGGAGCCACTGCCGGAAGACCCTGATGTGCTCTGGGCCAACCCGTTGCCCGGGTTGGCCGGCGCGGCGACGGTGCCAGACATGCAAGCTGCCCTGCCCAGCAATTGGGACGGTTCCCTTTCTGGCAGGCCGAACAAGACCCGACAGTCGAGCTAGAAGAAAATCTGCACCGCCGCGTCCTCACGAGCATCAGGCATCTACCTCGGTCAGACCGAAACGTAGCGTTTCGGCGGGAACAGAACGGCCCGACGCGAACCACCAGTAAGATTTCCCATTACTGGATAAACGGCCCAGTCGACGGGGCCGAAACAAGAAATGCGCCCGGAATGCCTCGCCGAAGAACACCACCGAAAACTCAGCACAATCCTTCAGACTAGGGAAATCACGCTTCAGACGATCATCAATGCGAAAACGCGTAGGCGATGCGCTACCGTGACGACAACGGATGTTGCGGAGCGAGTCCCACTTCAATTGCGACCGGGGGTGTGTTGGAAATCGAGTTTATCCGATCACTGTCCACTTTGATTGCCTGAAGCGATGACTCTGGTCAAAAGAGTTGCGGCGATGGCCAAGGCGAGCCATTGTAAGGAGTGGTAAACGAACGTTGCACTGTGCTCGTTGGACCATGCTAGTTTAAATGCCACCTTTACATCTCTGACAACATCTCCCGTACGGCCGCATCGTGACGCGGCATCCTTAGCCTCGGCGCAGATGGTACCCGCCAAATAGCACACGACAAGGAAGATGGCCGTTACAAGTCCAACTCTGGCCACCAAGCAGGCGAACAGCCCGAACACAATACCGAGTGCCGCCCACACTAGCAGGAGTGCCCATACGGGTTTCATGGTCTACCTCCGGCAGTAGCCGACTCAGTTTAGGGTCAGAGCAGCGGTGCGCCAGTATCATATCAACTATATCCTCGTGCGAGCCAGGTGCGCTCACAAAGGAGACAGTGATTACGAGGTAGGCTGGGTCGCGTCCCAACCAGCAGTAGGGTTATCAGGCGATTGGGAAATCCGTTGACTGCCAAGATGATCTGCACCTTGGCTGCGCCCGGAAAGGTAGTTAGTAGGCGTCCATAGCAACGGTCAGAGAAGACTACTAACGGACTAGGGTTTCCCTAGCGCACGAAGGGTTCTAGAGCGCCATGCTGCGCTGCCTGCCGTTGGACGTCGCCCCATATCCGAATACACAGAAAACCCTGCCAAAGAGGTGCCAGCGGATGACACATCGGTCAAAGACGCCCCAGTCACAGATGTAAACTGCCACAATCGGCCCCGCCACAAGCCTCGTAATCGGCTGACCCTACTACCGCATCAACATCATCCCGCAGAAAAGTCGAGACAGCAAAATCTGCTGGTGCGGCCGACCAAGCGGGACTACGAGGTCTACGACGTCGCACCAATTTTCCACGACGTCCAGGAAACGGACACGCACAACGTCGATGAGGACAAAAATGCCGCTTTTCACGGTTCGCGCAGACATACACTTGGGATCGCAGCAACAGTGGGATTGCCAAGACTGCCCGGGCCTCGGAGGGCAAGAATACCCCATTCCAATCACCATTAAGACCTACCGGCTGGATTGGTCGCCCAATTTTGGCGCATACATGGCTGGGATACGTGGCATCGATCCGGATAATTACCGTTATGACTCGGAATTCCCTTACGGCGTCCTCATGGTAGAAACGGAAGGCGAAGCGCAAGACAGGAGTTCCGTCATACGGGCGGCCGACCAAAAATTGGAAGCTTTGGAATGGCTACTCCGCCTGTTCCAACCTGGTAATGTGTCGGTTAGACGCCACGGTTTCGTTCTCAACCCGGAAACTGGCGGGGCTTGGGTGTCTTTCAGCGGACCTCCGCGCAAACCCATCATTGCCCCTTTGTACGACAGGCCACCGTACCATATTCATGTTGACACACTCGGCGAATTGTACGGATTCGTCGTGGACTACTTGGATGTCGTTCCGCAAGTGCCGGAGCGCGTCAAACGTGCCCTTGCACGGTTCAATTCATCCTACGAGAAACGAGACTCGGCGGACCGGTTGACGGACCTGAACATAGCGCTTGAAGCACTGTTTAATGATCAAGGACGCGGTGGTACTACCGCAAAAATCGCCCGTCGTTGTGCTGGGTGGCTGAAACCGCCCGGTATGGAACGCGACCAGTTGCTTCGCATCGTCGAAGAGGGGTACAACACCAGGAGCGCCATTGTCCACGGTCGTGAAAGCGAAGTCCCCGATGACAGGCAGGCAGACTCAATTGAGGACATAGTCCGCGCCAGTTTGGTCAAGCTCATGACTCGCGCAAGGGCGGGTGACGAAGTTCTGGTCGGTAGCGACTTGGATCAACTCATTCTGAATGATAATTCGCTTTAGCGGTGAGTCCCACCAAATACGCTAACCGGCATGAGACGTGGCTGAGCTTTCATACAATTGCATCACGACCATCAAAACCCTCCCCTTGAACGGACGGAATCACTGGACAACGGCATTCAAGCGGCACAATTTTGCTACGCCCGGACTGTCGACGCGCAGCGAAAAGGTCCTGACTAACAGGCCAGCGAAAATGTCACATCATGGAGAATGTGACATTGACCCCAAAAGAACAGAGCAGACTTCAGGTTCTCAACAGCTTGGCCGCGGAGCACATGACCCTCGACCAAGCGGCGGAGGTGATGGGAGTGTCCCCGCGACACGCCCGGCGCATCCTGGCGGCCTACCGTGAGAACGGAGCGGCGGCTTTGGCCCACGGCCACCGCGGTCGCCGACCGGCCAACGCCACGCCGGAGGGGCTCGCCACCGACGTGGTGCAGCTGGCCCGCACCAGGTACGCTGGCGTCAACCACACCCATCTGGCCGAGTTGCTGGCGGAACGGGAAGGCGTCCACATCGGCAGGACCACCCTGCGACGGGTCCTGCTGGACGCTGGGCTGAGCAGTCCCCGGCAACGCCGTCCACCCAAACACCGGGTTCGTCGCCAACGGATGCCCCAGGAGGGAATGCTGATCCAGATGGACGGTAGCTATCACCCGTGGTTGGGCGACCTGTTTCCGTCGTTCACCTTGCTGATCGCGGTGGACGATGCCACCGGCAAGGTGGTGAGCGCCTGGTTATGTGAGCATGAGGACGCTCGCAGTTATTTCCTGATGATCCGACGGCTGGTGGAGAGCCGAGGCGTGCCCGTGGCTCTGTACACCGATCGCCACGCAGTATTCAAGCACACGCCGGGATCCGGCCTCCCCTCAGCGCCTACCCAGTTCAGCCGGGCCATGGATGAGCTGGGGGTCCAGATGATCTTCGCCCAGTCGCCCAGGCCAAGGGACGGGTAGAACGAACGGCGGGCACCTTTCAGGACCGGTTGGTCGCCGAACTGCGGTTGGCCGGCGCAACCACCCTGGAGCAGGCGCAGGCGGTACTCAATGAGTTTGTGCCTCGGTTCAACCAACGATTCGGCGTTCCCCCGCAGTGCTCCGAGCCGGCGTTCCGGCCGCTGGACCCAGAGTCATGCCTGGAACAGGTCCTGTGTTTCAAGCACCGCCGGAAGGTGGATCGGGACAACACGGTGCGGTTCCAGTTGCGCACACTCCAACTGCTGCCGGCGCCGGAACGTCCCAGCTATGCCGGTGCGGCAGTGGAAGTCCTGGAAGGGCTGGACGGCCAGCTCAGTGTGCGCCACGAGGGGCGCATCATCGCTACTCAAGAGACCCCGCCAGATCCGGTATTCCTTCGTGACGGCCACCACCATCCCGCCATCCCGCCGGTTGCGCCCATCGGGGTGACCAACTGGGATGAACGCTGGACCGCGCACCTGGCTCCGCTGGCGGCAAGTCAAGAACCCGAGGCGGATGAGGTGGGCGTTACCGATGGCGAAATCGCCGCCGCGCCACCCGCAACCGTCGCTCCGTGCAAGCCAACCTTCCTCCAGAAGGAGCGTTGGAGGCGGTCCAGAAAGCCCGGCGCAAGGGCATGTCGCTGCGGGCAATCGAACGGGAGTTGGGGATCCACAGAGCCACCGTCAGGAGTTATCTGGAAGCTGGAGGTCCTCCAGGCCGGAAGCAGCGGATGGTGCCCAATCCGCAGACATCAGATACCATGGCAGCGTAACGGAGTGACATTTTCGCTGAACACTTATCCGGACATTCTCCCTGACCTTCGACACCCTTCATAGGTGGTGGCCGCCCAGCGAGAGATCGAGGCCAGCGGGACCTGTTAGTGGGCGCCGGAAAGCACGCTTGACCACGCGGGTGTCCGGCTGCGGTTGGACGCCCGCACTTGGTTGCGCCGGACGGGCCTGCGCGGCCCGATGAGGCAGAAGCTCTCACCAGTACTGCAGGAGCTTGCGCCTTGCGCATCTGCTGGCCATCTCTGGTGAGGAGTTCTCCACCAATACTGGCCGCGCAGAGGCATGATTAGGGTTACGTCTGGATGGTCCGAAATATACGCGTCTTGGCGGCCGAGCAACTCGCTATAATCGTCGCTGTGGCGACTGACTTCCGCACCTTCTGCCGGAGAATCAGAGAAGCAAAATCACCTCAAAGAGATTAGACGGTCGTCAGTCTTGTTGGGCTCAGACCACTCTGCAATTTTCGGATCTGGGCTGGGTCAGGTGTCCCATAGTGAACAAAGATTTCAACGTGCTGCGATGACTAATCGCCATCAAAACTTCCCGAGACCTAACCCTGTGTCGCCCTTGACAACATCCAAATCCCGAGGGCTTTTGGATGCTCTGCCGTTCCTGCGAATGGCATCAGCTATCGGACCTAGCTGGGATGGCCCGGAGTACATATCTGCATCCAGAATCGCTTGGGTGCTGGAGGAGTCCATATTGGCCACGAACTTGAAAATCCTTGGGATGGCACTAGCTCGTGTTCTTGACTTTGGAGTTTCAAGTCCGTTGGTTTGGCAAAAATTAGCTATGTCCCCAAACGTTGGCAAAAAGTGCTTGGATTCAAATCGCTTTGCCAACTCAACCACCATCGGTTTGTTGCCCAAAGGTATGTCGAACTTTGTGACATACTCAATAGCCGACAATTTGGGCCTACGTCCCGTGGATTTCGCTGGCAAAGCGCCGGAAGAGTGGTCTCTGCGCAAACCCGGATGTCCAAGTTGACCCTCAGAAAGATTGATCTCCTGGAGGCAGCGGCTAACTTGGACGAACCCGTAACGGCGAACCATTGACCGGAGGGTTGCTTCGAGGTCGGATGAGCTCATAATGCAGTACCCGTCTTCAATTAGAGGTGGGGAAGCCAAGCCTTTGGAAAAATTCTTCGGCAAAAAGGCGGTACAGCAGAGCATCTCCGAGGTAGTTGAAATCACCCCGCATCATTTTAGGAAATCCTCGGGAATGTGGGAGTTGGCGCTCGAAAATATGCCATTCATTGGTGTGGGCGGCATCACGTATTTCTCTCAACGACCTCTCCCGTTCTGGCCCCCCGCTGTTCCCACTGTAGTGATAGGCAGAATTATTTATAACCACTCCGATAACGTCAATTTGATGACCTCGGTTACTGCCCCGAAAAGCACCGAGAGAATCGCTTAACAACGGGAAACCGATGGTGGCAAAATACTCGGGTTTGACGGGAACTAAGATATAGCGAGACGCGTAATATGCGGCCTGAGTGAAAATAGACTCTGTGGGAGCACAGTCCACGATGACGAGATCTTTGTCTTGGAAGTAGTCTGCGATTAATCTGGCCAAGACGCGTGGGTCAGGTCCAAGCGAGTTGATCAGGTTGTTCGAGAAGTCGAACCTCGACGGAATAAGATCCAAATTGGCTCCGCCGAACTGTGTTTGCCCTACGATGACGTCATCAATTGCGAGGGGCGTCGCCGACGGCATATTTGGGGATGGCGGCCTATATCCATCGAAAATTTCGACAATAGACGGCTCCCGATCATTCAAGAACCTTGAATACCGCGGCCCTCCCATGAAGGCCTGGGACAGATTGGCCTGCGGATCCAAGTCTACCGCAAGGACGTTTAATCCCAACGTCAAAGAGGCGTACCGACCCAGAAGGGCTGCGATTGTAGTTTTTCCGACGCCTCCCTTCATGTTGATCACCGCTACGCATATGGGGCCGTGTCTGTCGTCCATTTCTCCATCCGTGATATGCGGACACTGAAAATCTTTCAGGCCAGACGAATTTGCACCTGGCGGTATGTTACCATACCCGCCGTGACCCTCAGCGAAACGCAGTCTCGGGTTAAGCCGGCTAATTGTCCCAGCGTTGCCAGTCATGGGAAACGCCCTTGGCCGTTGGATGGTAAAGTCCACCGAACCTGGACCCCTCATATCTGGATCTTCCACCGGAAAGTTCGCAGTACAGGCCCATCGCGCCTATCTGCGATGTCGGCCTGGAGCCATCGTTGCCTCCCAACGATGGCATCATGTGGAACCTAGATCAGACAGTGCTGAAGGGAACTCCGATTCACTGAACACCAACCGGAAGGTGCCTTTAGCCGGCCCACCGCGCACGGTCATCGTGCCGCAGCCGAGAACACTTTGCAACGTGTCCAGCACGCGACGTTTGTAATCGGTGTCCGGGTTGCCACGCAGGTGTTCGCCTTTGGTCTCGAAAACCAGTAGGTGGAGTTGTCCGCCAGATAGGTCCCTCAGGGCTATGAAATCAGGCCAGATGCGTTCTTGCTTCCAACCTCGCAGGTAATAATCACCTCCTTGCCGCACTGCAACTCGGTGCCACCACTGCAAAGCCTCTTGTTCGTCAAGATAACGGGCAAAGTTACGCTCCAATACGGAATCAAACTGCTGTGTGTAAACTGGTTCGAACAGGCTCTTCTGTATGGGCAACCCGTTGTTCCCTGCCATCAAACCAGCATCCACAGCCACCGGGATTTCGTAGCTCTCTACCATGTGTAAGTTAGGCTGGCCTGCTTCCAAGTCGAAACGAATCTCGCCCTGCTGTAGCTTGTGGCGAAATACCTGCTCTGCTTGCTGCTGAACTTTGCCCGTCACGTAATCCCTTAGTGCAAAGGCCAAGTACGAACGACGGTCGTAGATTTCATCGTCAGTATCACCGGCTGACCGTAATTTGTCCACCAACTCCTGCGCGAGACGGGCACTCTGCCACGGGTTGGGGACGACATCTCCTAGGCGGCGAGCGAACCAGTCAATATGGACCGTTTTGTCAACGTATAGTTCACGGTCGGGATGGAAAACAGGCAATGCGTCACCGACGTCAACACTGGCAGACTGCCTGACGGCACGATCCGGCAGACTATCCTGAGGGTCTGGGGCAACGATTTCATTCCAAGCAATTCCAGGCAAGATGTGACGCTGGTAGTCCAATTCTCGCCATTCGTCGCCTTCTTTGTGCAATACCAAAGGCAAGAATATGTCTTTCCCGCGAAGTTTCTCTCGCCGCTCTAAGGTGATCCGCCGAAAATCCTGCGCGCCGCTGGTGACTGCCTCACCCAAGCCGGTCAACCCTTCCTCTTCCAAGCCTCGCTTGACCTGTGCTACTGCATCGGCAACACTGGTGTCCCAGCAGTAGACGTAGCACTGATCCAGCAGTCCTCGTCCAGTGCGACGGGCATGCGGCTGGCGCATCACGCGTCCCACGAGTTGGGTAATGGCACGTTGAGCGCGGGTGTTGTCCAGCATCACCAGTACATACGCAAACGGGCAATCCCAACCTTCCATCAGAGCTGCCCTGGTGATTATCCACCGGATTGGCGAAGACTCTGACAGCAAGTCACTGCGGCCTAACTCGTCCAGCTCGGATGACTTGACGGCAACGGCGTTGTCGGGAACCCCCAATCGCTGCACCAGATATTCCCGCACATCCTCGGAATGAACGCGCTCGCCGTCTCGTTGATCCCGCCCAGTGCGCTCAACACGTACCACCGCGATGGGGGCAATGTAACGGCCCTCATTCGCCCGCAACGATTTTGCTTCTTCATCGAGGCGTTTCAGTTCGTCGTGAGCCTGCGCCAGCGTATAATGCCAATCGGCATTGGTGAAAGCCGTGACCTGCACCGGCAGTTTTATCATCTCCTCGTTTTTCAGTTCCAATCCAGTGATGTCAACCAGCAGGTTGCTAATGCCCCGGTTGGGCGTTGCGGACAACTCGACGACCAAGCTAGGATCAAGATGACTCACTGCGCGTGCGAACTCCTCGTTTGCTTCTTGGTTTCGCGCTCCATATGCTTTGTGCGCTTCGTCGAGCACTACCACTGGATGCAACATCTTGAACACATTGAACAAGCTGTGCTTGACCGGCCCATCTTCGGTAGTACGCTCCAAGTCCGGGTAATCATTCAATAATTTACCGTCGCCCAGTAAAACATCCACATCGGAGCCAGATGAAACATCGTTGTCAGGGAAGAATGTTGGGTAACGCCCGGAATCTCGAAACATTCTCAGGAAATCGCGCCCTCGCTGCCGATTGGCTGCCGGCAGCATCAGTAGCATCACGCATAGGTAATTTGCGACATCATCCCTAGTGAACAGGTCGTCTTTTTCCAAGATCTTTACTCTACCGGCACTGGCCATTTCCAGCATCTGCCGATAAGGATGTTCGCGGCTACGCAAGGCAGCCATGGTCTGCTCATAAATGGCACGCGTTGGCGTTATCCACAGCGTCAAGCCCGTCTGCCGGCCGAGCCGTTGCAGGGCGGCGGCGGCTAACAGTGTTTTACCTCCGCCAGTGGGCACTTTGAAGCACACGTGAGGGATGGGACAACCAGCATCGTCAGTTCGGCTGACGTACTCGCCAGCTGTGCTCGCCACTTGGCCGGAGTCCTTCAACTGCTGCCAAGCGATCTTGGGCCAGTTGTACAACTCATCTGAAACCGGAACCGCCGGACCCATCTGTTGGAGTGCCTGAATGGTGGCTTCCGATTGAATTCGCGCCGTTGCCAACGCGTCTAGCCATGCCGAAAAGGCGTCCAACGCTGTGGCTTGGTATTCTTTCAATTCCATAGCCAGCCTCTACTGCACAGCCTTGTTAATTTCGTAGGGCAGTTGGCAGAAGATGATTCCCATTTCCGACAGCTCCCGCTGACCGATGTACTTGCCAGGGCCATAGACGATAGCCTTCTTACCGGCCTCCCGCGCTGCAAGGCCGATGCGTACCGCCCGGTCGTGATACAGCATTCCTTCATTGCTTTGCAGGTATTCAGCATTGGGCTGGTACAGCAGGTGGTAGTTCGAGGTGTCGTTGCTGTAGAACAGGCCATCGTCCCCGAAAGATTGCAACTCGGTGGTTCCAGCGGACAGCCCCGAAGTGATATGCAGCAGGTATGCAGCCAACTCGGAATACTCAGGCATCGCTCCGCCGGTAAGCATCGTCTCTATGTCGATTGGGTCGCCTAGAGTACAGTAGGTGAACGAACCGCCCAAGCCTTCTAGCAACGTCTCGTCCTTCCCACCGGTCACACCATCTATGGCGCGGCGGACACGCTCGGCAG
Source organism: Dehalococcoidia bacterium (assembly GCA_034423115.1). GTDB lineage: Bacteria > Chloroflexota > Dehalococcoidia > Lucifugimonadales > UBA3495 > Bin87. The sequence continues at coordinate 45,717 of DAOUJD010000085.1, forward strand.
TGGTAGTGTCAGCGTAGTCCTCGCATTCCACGAGGATGAATTTGCGATTACCACCATCTTCTTTGTTCATGGCAAGGACGGCGTGAGCAGTAGTACCGCTGCCGGCGAAAGAATCGAGGACAATATCGTTCTCATCTGTAGCTATCCTGACGATCTTCGAAAGCAAATCAGTGGGCTTCGGGGTAGGAAACGTTTGACCACGTCCGAACATTCGCTGTAGTTCCCTAGTCGCATCGGTGGCAGTTCCCACGTCGCTCCAAATCGTGAATATATTGGTGCCCCGTTCACGCGCCTCACTGAGAAATCGTTTGTACTGTGGCCTGGCGTCTCCGGACCTGCCAAACACGATCCGGTTGTCATTCAACGCAGCTTCGAACCTTTCCTTTGAGAATCGCCAGCACCTGCCAGACGGAGGCCAATGTCCGGTTCCTGTGGCTGGATTGACGATTTCGTAGGTTAGATTTTCCCTAACGTTAGGTGCGTCCATTGGGTCCGCCACCCAAGGGCCGCGCGGGTCATCGTCAGGGTTTGAAAACCTGCTTTCATCAACGTCTCCGGCGTTGAACGAAAACGACGACCGGTCACGGGCGTAACAAAGCACGTAATTATGCGAAAGGGAAACGTCAATGTCATTCTGACTGGATCTTCTATGATGCCAGATGATGCTGGCGGTGAAGTTGGCTTCGCCAAAGATCTCGTCCATCAGCATCCGTAAGTGATGCTGTTCATTGTCGTCAATGGTGACGAAAATGACGCCGTCTTCTGTCAGCAATTCCTTAAGGAGATGAAGGCGAGGCCACATCATGCACAGCCACTTGTCGTGCCGCTCCAAGTCCTCTCCGTCTACTGGGCCCTCATGCTTGAACCACTCTTTCAGAAGTGGACTGTTGGTTCTGTCGTTGTAGACCCAACCTTCGTTTCCTGTGTTGTAAGGGGGGTCAATGAAGATGCACTTGACCTTGCCAGCGTAGCGAGGCAGCAACGCCTTCAGAGCGCGGAGGTTGTCGCCTTGTATAACCAAGTTATCGTCAGTCTCAACTGGGTTAAGCGACCGCTCCGCGTCGGGAACTAGCGGACAGTAGGGTACCGTAAGGTGGTGCGCGTAGATGTGCTGTTTGCCCTTGAAGTCCAGCGTCGGCACAATTTCCCTCCTATGGAATCCACAAGCCCAAGTTGCGTGCTACGGTTTCCTGGTCCTCGTCCAAGGTGATGAATGCCGTACGGGCATTCCTGCGGGTAAGGGACAGCCGTTTTGCGAGATAGACCGCGTTCGCCAAATGCCACATACGCGCAGAAGATAAGCTCGCGAACGACTGCACTCGCGCCATTTCCTCTCCTAATGCACGCTCCGGGGCAATCCACTCAATGCCCAATAACCAACTGGGATCAAAGTTCTGTCCTTCGCGTTCAAATGCAGAGCGCAACTCCGCCTCGAGGAGGTTTGAGGAAATCAATCTCGGGAACATATCAAGACGATCTTGGGTCGCACCACCTACTGGTTCCTCTCCAAAGACAATGGGAATCAGTGCAGTTGGGTCGAGGTATGCCACTAGCAGGTGTTGCGGCGTCATGATTGCTAGTCTCTGTCAGCCATGAACCGCTCCAGTGCGCCGGGTCGGTGTGCGACCGGCTCCATACGCCGTCGAGGCTCAGGCACTCCAGATAAAATTCCCTCTGAGCGGAGTTCCTCTAGCTGCTCTTCGAGAAGACGCATTTCGTCAGGATCCGCCTCTGCGAACTCGACCTTATCGTCGCTGGACTCCGCCAATTTCTCCACGTTGTTGCGAACTAACCGACGCGCAGGGTGGTTCTTATCGCTCATAATTTCCCACCTCCATTTCGACATTGGCCGTTTGATCGCCAAATCTCGATAGGTCAGCAAATTTTACAGGATACGGAACCCGACATACAAACGGAGCGATGTCTTAGAACCGAGACAACGGTGAACGGACCAGCGCCTGTCGTCACGGGCTTACAGGTTTCACTCGACCGCGCCTCCTGGCGTCGTTTTCACGTCCGATGAATATTTCCACCCCAAGGCCGTGAAAACGTCCCCCGGTGCCGTATCCGTTTGAAACTGGTCACGCTGGCACCAGATGGCAAAGCGACATCGGCTGCCCGCCGGATTTGACGGCTGCCGGAATTGTAGGGCCAATGGACGCCCAATAAACTGATCCAGCCAACACCGAGACCACCTCCTCAACCAGCATACCTTGACCAGCCAACGCGAACGCCCCTACATCCTCGTCTGCGCGATGGCTATGCTGGTGTTGACCCTGGCGTGCGGCGCAGGAGGACCTGGCGACGCAACTCTCGGCAGGCAAGACGCCATCCCGACACCGGACCGGTCGCAGGTTCAGGTCATCGACGATGAGACGCCCGCCGGCCTGACCGACGCCGACGCCATCAGCGCCTACCAGCAAGGCTACGCCCATATGCGCGCCGCAGCTTGGTTCTCAGCCATCGCCGCCTACGACGAGGCAATACGCATCCAACCAGCCGTCTCCGGCCTTTACGAGGCCCGTGGCACAGCGTATATGTACGCCAGCAGGCACGACCAAGCACTGGCAGACTACACCCACGCCATCGAACTGAACCCCAATGACGCCGGCCACTGGCGCCGACGGGCGACTACAATGGTGGCAGGGACCACAACGTCTCGACCGCTAGAGAACCACTCAAACCAAAAACTGATGGGACCGACGCTTGGTCGTGGTCCATCAGTCGCGCCCACACGTTTCCGCGGTCGTGCTCGAATCGCGACAAGCGCTAATCCAATAGCTCCTTCAGAAGCGGGAACCGCTCATTAGCGTAGGCGAGAATGAACCCAGAGAAAGGCTGACCTGGCCGTGTTAGCTCCTGGAGCATCGCCACCGTCCGCCCTATGTCATCCGTCGGATTGCCCAACCTCGTGATGAGAAAATCCAATCGCTCCCGACGCAGATAGGGTAACCGGTTACCCACTGCCTCATAGTCGGAGTTCAAATCCAAGTCCGCAATCGTTCTAACAGCCGTGGACCACTCTCCGTCGGACAACCCATCCGCGGCAGTCATTTGGCCACTGTCCAGGTGATACTCGAAAAACTCGCCGGCCGACCGTTGATCAGAGACCAGGCTGGGATTCACATACGACGCCGCACTGCTGTACCTGCTCAGAGCCGACAGCCGCAGATTCGTTGCGTCCGATGCCTCTGGCCATAGATTGCCTTTCGTGTCATTACATCGCCGGCAGGCGTACACCAGGTTGAGCCACGCCAGCCACTCATCGGGAAATCTAGCCCGTGGTCGAAAGTGGTCAACAGTTCCCAGACTTCCCTCCGTTTCCAGACACACGTCTTCCGCGCACGAAACCTGGCAGTATGCGCAGCACCCTCCAAAGTCCGACAGCAACTCCCCACGGACGAGCCGCCGTTCCGCAGCATCCAAGTCATTCCACTGTGAGCGCGACGCCCGCAGTTCCGCCAGATAATCCGGCTCCGGCGACCTTTTCACACCGCGCATTGTCAGCCGCTGTCCTGCCCTAAGTCCCGCGACTGCCGGTATTTCTCCAACGCTTCGCTAAACTGTTGCTCAAACACCTCTCGTCGCGCCGCCATCGGCCCACCAGCAAGCAAATCACGATCCACCAAACGCCTCAGCTCCTGAATCCGCTCTTGTCGGTCCGACTCTTCCCGTTCGTCCACTAGCGGTCCTTCATCACGCAATTGGCGCAACTCCGCAGCATGCCGCGCTGTCTCAGCATCCGTTGGATCCTCCACACCCATGAAGCCCCGTAGGATTTCGTCCATGGTCCAGCCCATAATATCCACGTCATTGGGAGCCTCGGCGTGAATTATCCCCTCCTCATTCCGGTGAAGCCTATGCACCTGGCCCTTCTTCAATCCGGCCACCACGAATGGGGAGTGCGTCGTAGCAAAAATCTGCAACCCAGGGAAATACTCCAACAAAGCCGGAATCACCCGCCGCTGCCATGTGGGGTGCAAGTGGTTCTCTATCTCATCCATCAACAAAATAGCTGGTAGCTTCTCCCAGCCATCAGCGAAATCGTAATGATGGAGTATCTTGAACGCCAGCCATTGGATCCACAGTAAGGTTCCTTCGGTTCCAGAGCTTAGGTGCCCTATGTAAATTGACGCCGAATCTAGATCATCTTGATGTCGGTCCCACGACGGCTTTTCCCATACGGGGTAGTTGCTGAAGTTGCGGACATCGCTGGTTTTTATTGCTGCACCGCGCAGGACCCGCGGTTGCTCTAAATCGCTGACCGGGTCGTCGTGATAATCCGCCGTATTGAATTCCGGTATATAGTTACGAGTAGTGGTGTCGTCGATCACTTCACCACAAATATGCTTGCTGCAGCCTACGGCTATCTTAATTGCCTTACTGATTCCAGCTAGTTTCCGAATGCCAGAAATGTCGGACTGGTTAGCCTGTGCATCTCTCATCAATGCGTCCAGTGCCTTGAACGTGCGCAAACCATTGAAGGACTCCGACAAAATCTCGGCCGCGATTTGACGCCTCTCATCATCCGCATACAGCGTCGATATGCCAGGCAGCCCGCTCCTAATCGCATCTAAGTGTATAACCACCGGGTCGCCCTTGGTCCGGTCGCTAAACCAATCCCAGTCTGCGGCAACAATGTTGACATCAAACTCTTCGACATCGTGAAATTCGAACTCAGTCAGCGGTTCCATCTGGAAACCGTTCCATGGTCTCTTGGCTGCGCTCTCTTCGTCCAGAACTTTGAAATACCGTGCCAGAGCCATCAACAGCGTACTTTTTCCTGACGCGTTTGGACCGACGAACACGTTCACGTGCTTGTCAAAATTGAACTGGACGCGCTGGGTGAACGGCGGTACGTCGCCGAACCACATTCCGATGAGGTGCATCATCGTTACCTCCGCCCTGCCATTCTATCCCAAAACCACCCCAATCCCGCCACCCTTTCGCCCGCGGCGCAACCTAGACGGATGCCGTTTCAATCGTTCCTAACGTTGCTCGGGGAGCACGTAACCTGCCCACGAGAACGCACACGGGAGCCTTTGCCAGCAGGATCTACTGCATCCTCCGCGTGATGGCAAACTGACGGCGACCGCGGCCGCCCCGTCAGTCGGGGAGTTGATTTGCGTTTCCTACCCGTCGCGTTTACCCCAACGGCGCCCCAGTGGTACGCTTCCGGCCAAAACAGCGGCACATACGACGCTAGTGGCAAACTGGTCCAGAAGGCGACCACAATCACGCCCTCGAGATCCTCGAAAGCATCCCAGCGCGCCAACGGCAAGGCCATCTTGCCGCGCGGCATGCCCGCCGACCGGCGTCGGGGCCACCAAGGCAGGGGCTGGTTCACCCAACGCGGTCACAACGCAAGGCGAAACCGCTGAGACAGCAGTGGTGAAACGGACACCGCCGGAGCAACTGCCAGTCGTCCCGGGGCTGCCCAAGAACGGCTGGGGAGACTGCGTGAGATCCAATAATGACCCCTGAACGCACCACGGGGCCAATCCAGCCCAAACGATGAACAACATGCGCGGCCGCCCAGAAGGGCGGCCCTTCTGTTGCCCTGCTGACCCGCGCAGTCCACACCGACATCAACCGCCCAGGCAGTCACGCCATACGGCAAACGACGATTACCAAAAAGAACATCATCGCGCCCACCACGCCACCGGAACGCCCAATCCTGACCACCACGAACCCAACCGCACTAAGGAACGAATAGACATGATCACCATCCGCAACATTGTCGAGGAAATGCGCCAGGGCACCGCCTACTGCGACTACTGGCAGCGCGACTGGTCGTGGACCAAGGCCCACATCGCCACACTCTGGGACTCCCTCTTCAAGGGCCACCCCATCGGCCTGTTCACCTTCTGGGAACAGGAAACCCCCGAAGGCCAAGTCCACAAGCTCATCGTCGACGGCCAGCAGCGCCTGCTCAGCATCTACACCGCCATGGAAAACGCGGTGCCGCCCACCATGCTGCATAATGCGCCCACTCCGCCGCTGGGACTGCACGTCAACATCCTGACCGGCAACTTCCGTTTCCCCACGCCGATGATGAACGACCGCCCCCAGTGGATGCCCGTCTGCGACGTCATGAGCGATGACGCCAACAAGCTGGACGCCATGGAAAAGGAACTCCGGCACCGGCGCACCAACAAGGAATGGCGGCAGTGCATGCGCAACATCCGCGCCATTCAGAACAACGCCGAACGGCAGATCATGGTCTCCACCATCAACCCCGCGATGAAACTTGGCGACGTCCTCGAACTCTTTGCCCGCATGCAGAACAACGGCCGGAAGGTCACCCAAGACGACATCGAAACCATGTGGGTGTCACCCAAGTGGCCCGAAGCACGCTCCGCCATACACGACATGATCGAACGCTGGCACGACACCCCGCTGCAGAAGGTCGTCACCAAGCCGAACATCGTCCGGGTGGTGGGCATCCTGCTCAACGGCCGCCAGCATCGACACGGCCTGAGCCTGGCCGACCCGTCGACGCAGCAGCTCAAACGCGCCTTCGCCCAAGCCGACGAGTACTTCGGTGTCATCGGCACCGCCATCAAACGCCAATTGGGCATCCACAACAGGAACACCTTCCGCACCGTGGCGCCCATCTCCGTGCTCGCCCGTTACCTGCAGATCCACGGCAGCGCCTTCCCCACGCCGGAGGACGAAGCCAAGGCCATGGCCTACCTGCTGACCACCACCCTGCGCGGCTACCGTGGCGGCTCGTCGGCCGGCTCCGTCAACCAGGAACTGGAGGCCCTGAACTCCCAGGACCCCTGGCGCGAACTGCGGAATATCTCCGACGCCCGCCACGGGCCCAGCCTCACGGAACCCACCCGGTTCGATTACCAGACCAGAGCGCCCAATCCACATCACATCCTGGTGCAGGCGCTGCGCATGCGGCCCAAGTGCCGAGACTGGGTCACCGGACAACCGCTGCGCGACATCGACCCCAGCGAGCTGGTCGAGCACCACCTCTTCGACTGGACTGCGCTTGCCGACCCTGACCAGTACCACTGCCTCGCCAATACCGTACTCGTCAGCGCCACCACGGCGAAGAGCATCAAAGCCCACCGTTCGCCGGACCAGTACCTGCACAAGATCGCAGCGCAGATGCCAGGCATCCTCCGCCAGCAGCAAATTCCCGACGACCCGGAGCTGTGGACGCCGCAGAACTTCCACAAGCTGGCGGCGGCACGCACTGCCATGATCGCCGACGAGGCCACCGACCTGATCAGCGCCCTGCAGCAGGGCCGCTACGTGGCCGCCTGAACGAAGCATTCCTTCCGGAGGCAGTGGACCGCGCCAGACCGAAGCAATCAACCTTGCGGCCCGGAGCGAGAATTCCGCCGCTGCTGACGGCCACACACGCCCTGAATCACCAGAAGGGCATGGCAGTACCCCAAGGGGCGTTTCCAGCGGGAACTGAGGTACTGCAAACGCTACAGGAGAAAAACAATGTCCAAGTCCAAACACAGGAAGCGCCGAAACAGCGGCCGCGGCCCGTCGGGCAAGCAGCCCAACCCCCCGAAACAGAACCAGGCCTACCTGAAGGACCTCGACGGCGTCGGCTGGGAACTGGTGGCACAGAAAAACCACAACCTCCGCGACCTGCACGGGTACCGCATCGGATGCGACGACGGAACCGGCTTGGCAGCCGAGGTCGGCCTGTCGCTCGCCGAGGAACACGTCAAACCCGCCACACTGGCCGAGTGCGGCCCTGCCGGACACCAGCGCCAAGCCTGGAACGTCATGACGGGTGAGCAGGCATACGCCCAGCCCTGCGAAGCCTGCGGGGAGACGCCCGAATTCTCGGAGACCTGGTCCGGCATGGACGAACTCGGCTTCGTGTGCGAGGAAGTCATCGAAGACATCGGGCCCGGAGCTTCCATCCACCACGAACTGAACCTCTACGGAAACAAACTCAATCAGTTCGGATTCAGCTACCGGATCGAACGCGTCGAGTGGCCAGAGAAAGGGTCCACCAACATCACGCACCATCCATACCCAGGCGACGATGCCATCACCGTCCAGTGGCTGATCGAGGAACTCGCAGCTCGGGGCAACATGCCGCCTGACACCCCGGTGACGAACCCCGAAAACCGTGCGCTGTTCACGGACGACTTCCTGCGCGAATACCTTAAATCCGAATGCAAGGACTGGACCCCCTTCACGGCCATCTTCGCCGTTTTCGAACCTGATCCCGACGATGTCGAGAATGAGCCGGCGTAGTTCGTTCACAACGCCGGCGACCTCGATGCCTGCAACGGTAGAGGCAAGGAGAAGGCACTGAGGGCAGCTACATCCGGCACCCTCCCAGAGGCCACCAAGGCCGTAGAACGCGCCCGAGGGCCGTTTCCGGCGGAAATACGGGGCACTCCGCCGCAGTTGCCAACCCTTCGGCAAAAGCAGGAACTTACCCGGGTTCAGCAAAACGACTCGTCAGCGCTCCGCACCTGGAACTGCAACCTGCCGATGGCAGGGTCATGCACCATCACCCAGCGACCAAGCACATCCTGTCCCAGCAGCGACGGCAATCCGCTACCAACCTGCTCCGGCTTGCCGACGCGAGTATCCAGGTCGGACACGTAAGTGACCGCGCCATCCGCATCAACAAACGTCAGAATAGCTCGCTCCACAAATCGTTCCGACCTGCCACCGACGCCAGTGACGTATCCGCCGTGTTGCAGACGGTCAAAGGGCAAACGCAACGGAATGCCGTCCTTGGGATGAATGCAGGTCACTGCAGCCCCGGTGTCTACCAAGAACCTGACGGCGCCGAACACCCCCAACCTCGGTACTCCCACCACGGCTGAAACGTAGGGATGTCCGCCATCGAACTCCCCGATTATCAAAGGATAATCACCCGAGGTTCGGAGCTCACGAACTCAAGCACGACTGCGCCGCCAGCTGCTACGCCGGCCTCGATGCCGGCCATCACCGTCTCCGGTGATTCCCCGCGCACGACAACTTCGTCAATCCCCACGCCAACCCAGTAGCCCTCGCCCGACGCCGGCGTCGCCGCGATTGCGTCTTTCAACAGCGAACGCAACCGGGCGTGTTCGTCCAGCATCGCCGAAACCGTCGCTGCGTCCGCCGTATCACTGTCCACATCGGGAACAGTGCTCGACGTCATAATCTCGTCAAGATTTTCCCTGACCGCCATTCGTCGACCTCCCGACTGCGCTTAGCGCGATTCCGCACTAACTATACCAGTTGCACCTGGCCGGCGTGGTGAGACCCTGACGGCGCGAGAGCCATCTTCCGGCGGTACAGCCAACGTAGCGGAAAATCACGAACGAACAGCCGACGCCAAGAGCTGCACCGGCTACTCTCTGCAGCAGTACAGCGAGGCAACGTTCAGCGAGATCCAAGCGGCACGCATCACCAGACGGTGGCACCCTGGCCAGCCCGACTACGACTACCGCGCTCGCGCCGAAACGTCGTACCAGATGTTCAACCTCGGCTACTCGAGGAAGTGGCTCACCGAAAACTTCGGCGTGTCCGTCATGACCATAGACCGCGGCCCGGCGAAGATCCACAAGGCCAGATCAACCGACCTCCGCTGACCACTTCCCACGGCACCGCAACGGGGAACTATCATCCCATAACAGGGTTAAAGGGCTCGCCCGCCCCGCTCGCAGCAACCAGCAGTGGGCGCGTTTTCTTCCACCGCAGCTCGGACAGCCGATTCAGGAAACTTCCCAGCCGGCAGCAGGCAACGCAGGAACCAAAGCGACACGTGCGGCAAATCCACGCCGCCTCCGCCAGCGGGTAGGACCACCACCCCCCGCCCACAGGGCGGGGGGGAGACATCCCATAACAGGGTTAAAGGGCCCGCCCCGCTCTCAGCCACCACTGAGGCCGCGTTTGCTTCTGCCTCTGGAGCAGCTGTTCAGCCGCCGACTACCGGCCGCGCAGAAACCCAAGCAGACTCCCCAGCAGGTGTAACCACCCCCGCGCCCACGGGGGCGGGAGCCGACGCATCCCATAACAGGGTTAAAGGGCTCGCACTCCCCGCTCGTAGCCTCCAGCAGTCGGCGCGTTTTCTTCTGCCGCAGCTCGGACAGCCGATTCAGGAAACTTCCCAGCCGGCAGCAGGCAACGCAGGAACAAAAGCGACACGCATGGGAAATCCAAGCCGACTCCGCCAGCGGGTGTGGCCACCAGTCCCCCGCCCACAGGGCGGTGCTGCGACATACCATAACAGGGTTAAAGGGCCCGCACCGCACCGCTCACAGCCACCGCTGAAGCCACGGGTTTTCCAGCAGTTGCTGTAGCAGCAGGTGTTCAGCTGATGTTTTCCGCCAGCGGGTTCAGCAGCCTTCCAAGACGCAAGTCGACCGCAGAGCGGCCCTGGCACAGCCTGTCAAGAGCACGGACACCCGCCACCAGTGGGCACGCCCACATTGCCAAAGCTGACACAGCACCCGCAGTTTCCGCGCCACAGCGCCCCAGACAGCCTCTAACGCCGCCGGTGAGAAAAATGCCACCAGCCAGTCCAAGGCCCTCTCCGTGGCTCCTGGGCGGTTTTTCACCCGACCAGCGTCGCAGTTGGTCGGAGTCAGTCACCACAACCAACGTCTCCGCCCGAACAGCGCCACAGGGCGCCGTTTTCACGTCACCGCAGGAATTCCACCCCAACGGCTGCAGGGCGCCACCCGGGGCCATTTCCGGCCAGCACCGGCCGCGCTGGCAACATCAGCCAAACCCGCCATCACCCGCCACACGACCACAGGAGAGCCAGCATGGCCGACCTTGAACTCACCCACATTCGCATGTTCGCCGAGGACGGTGACCCAGGCTGGCACGCCGGTCGGCTCGAAGACGGCCGCCGCGTCCACGCTGCCGCCATACCCTGCAATCCAGGAGAACTCCACTGGTCGGGCAGCGTCGAAGATTCGACCGCCTGCGAGTGCGGCGGTGCCGGCACCTGCAACCTCTGCCGGATCCGAGCCGACGGCAGTCTCGTGTATACGAAGGTCACCGGCTGCTACCGCTCCGCCAACAGCGCCGTACGCGCCCTGAAACACTGGGCAGCCCACCCCGACGCCACGCCGCCGCCGGCGCCCTTCAACTGCGGCTGGACCACCATGCAGGCCATCCTCTGCGACAACGAGCCCGACGCGGTTCCCATGCCGCTGGGCACCACGGAAACCCCCATCCTGCGCCCTCCAGACGACACCATGTATGACTACGACCCGAGGGACGTGTTCCAGGAAATCATGATTGACCAGATCACGCCTGAGTCCCTCGACGAGTGCTGCGAAAAGGGACACCCAAGGCAGGCCTGGCTCATCCTCACCGAACAGCAGGAAGACGCCGAACTCTGTCCAGCCTGTGGTCGCATTCCCGACTTCATCGAGAAGATGACCTCCGGCGACATGGGCATCGACTTCGACTACATCAGCGAGAAAATAGACCCCACCCACAACGTGTCCCACGCAATCTCCGTCGGCGAAGACCGGTACGACCCCACGTTCTACTTCGACTCGGAAATATTCAGATCCGTCTGATTCCGCTGCCGTAACGCATTTCACATACGCCCAAAACTACGCCATTACTCGGGCATGACGGACGTGACTCCGATCGCTTACAATGTACATGCCCTTACCTCGGGCCGTTGTGTTAGCCGACTTATCACCGGCAACAAACTACACAACGAAAAGCCGCCGTGAAACGCTCCGGCGGCTTTTGCATTCTGAAAGCGGTACAATGAATGTAATCCGCTGGGGCTGATAGCCCAGCACCCCGAGGTAACTCATGAGCGTTTCCTTGTCCGGCTCCGCCGGCGACCTCCGCATCACGTTCTACGCCCACATTGACCACCAAGACGGTCAACGCATCGTGGAACTCGACGCCCTCGAACAAGCGGCCAACGAACGATTGATGCAGCAGCTGCTCTCAGACCCGACCCTAGCCGACCTACTGGACAGTTTCCAGACCACCAGCACTCCCGCCACGCAACCGCATGACGAAGCCGGACACTGCCCGAGCAACGCCGAGACCAGTGTCCTCCAGCACACGCCAGAACCAGCGCCGCGACAACGGGCGGACGCCGACACGGCACAGCAGGGCGAAGCGACCTCCGACCGAGGACAGGACACCAGCAACGACGCCGCCATGCACCCAAGCCACCGCGCTCCTGCGACGGGCGGGGCGTCAGCCGAGGACAGCACGAATCCCGACAACAACCAAGAGGCCAACGACCAAGAAACCGAAGGTCTCACCGTCGAACCGTCAGATTCCCAATCTCCAAACAATCCCTCACCCGACAAAAAGCCGGATCCTCGAAATCAGCCAAAATCGGAGAACCCCAAATCCCTCCTATATGAAACTGTTAAAGAGGAGGGATTTAAGGCATCCCCCAAAGGGAAACGTCCCAAGAAAACCAAGGGATCCAAGAAACCCAGGAAACCCAAGATGCGGTTCACGCCTACACCGCAACGGGAACTACCGCAATATTCCTGCCCCAACATAGGACACCGTTACCTCCAAGCTGCACAGCCCGAAGGGAAACCAACCCGTAGCCCAGGCCCCTGCGACAAATGCGATGCCTGCATGGGGGCCAGGCGGCACGAAAAGATGGAGCAGTACGCTGCCAGCAAGCCGTCGCCCGTCTCCACGGTCCTGGAGTGCGACTTCCCAACCTTCTTCATGGCCAACGACTTCGCAACACTTGATAAACACAAGAACTGGATCCCCGAAGCACGCAGGTGCACTCTGTTCAACGCACTCCATGAGTACGCTCTAGGGCGGCCGTGGAAAATCCGCCTGATCCTGGACAGCCCTGCCTCCGTCGAGCTGCGAGACGCCATCGAGCAGCACGCAATCAACGCCGGCGCCCGCAACGTCAGTGTGACCGAGACACCGGTTTCGCCCGGACAGTTCATGGCATGGTTGCCACACCAATTCAGCATGAAGAAAGGACCCAAGTCCCATTACAACCTGTGCCGGTTCTCCAACGGCTGGGCTCAGAAGGAGAAGACACCCAGCGACAATCGGAAGGGGAAAACGGAGAGGCTGCTGGCAGAAGACAGCGACACGGAAATATTCGTAACAGTCCAAATCGAACGGGCAACGGCTATCACCAAATCCTGGAAGGAAACATACAACCTGTCAAACAATAAGGACGTGCCGCCCGAAAGACGGCGCGAACTCAGGAAACAAGCCCGACGCGAACTGCAACGCGCACGCCAAGTTGCGTTCACGGACTGGCTCCGGCGGTGGGAAACGCTGCACCCCGAGTACATTGACCGCTGCCGCAAGTTCATCGACGAATACCGGCGCGGCGAAAAACCGTCCGCTGCAGAATGGCAGGCAGAAACCAAAGGCCCAAGGAAACTGGTGGTGGAAACCGCCCGATGGCTGAACGGAGCAAGAGATGTCGAACCAGCCTTCGTGACAGTAGCCCAACGACTCGGCTACATCCCTGAAGGCGAGCACCCCGCCGTTGACGTCGCGTACCTGACGCAACTCACACGCACGCTACCGCCGCTGGAGTTCTACGACGAGCCGTACGTTTTGGAAGCCTTTCCCGAAGAATTCGACCCTTTCGACGACTACGCGGAAATGGCCGCCTGACATCCGCAGCCGGTACTGCAGCACTGGGCCGCTTCCCGCGTCTCCCGCCCCCAAGCGACCACGCCATCAAACATAGGTGAGGATCAGCACCACCGCGGCCGCCGTTCAGCTGCGGAGAGACCCTCTTTCACCACCGGCGGGTTCAGCAGGCCTCGGGCCAGAAGACGGCCGCACGAAGGCCCTGGCGCAGCCCATGAGGCGCACGGGCTGCCTCCGATGATGGGCAGCCTCCCGTGGCACCGTAGATGCCACAGTAACCCGAGTTTCCACAGGGCATCCCCGCCCTCGTGGGCGGGGGTGACATAGCCATAACAGGGTTAAAGGGCCCGCATCCCCCGCTCGTAGCCACAGGGAGAGGCCGAGTTTCCTCCAACCTCAGTGTCCGTCGTTCAGTCGCAGACGGTCCTCTTCCGCACAACAATAGGACTCAGCAGCCTTACGAGCCAGAAGGCAGCCGCAGAGAAGCTCCCAAGGTCCTCCGACGGTGGCCACGCCCACCGTCGGCACCAAAGCCCCCTCAGCACCGCGAGTTTCCGCGCCACAGCGCACAGGACGGGCCCCAAAGCCGCCGGTGGAGAATTTGCCACCAAGGACGCAGAGGCCCTCTCCGTGGCTCCTGTGCGGTTTTCCAACAGCATGAGCACCAAGGACGGCCCATGCCCGTCAGCAGGTACCGAGTGAAGAGCACCTGCCTGTCCTGCGGCCGCCGCATCAGCGGACAAGTCGTGGCCGTCGTGACCACCGTCAAGGAAAACGAACACCAGCCCAGGGCCTACCTCTGCCACGACGGCTGCCAGAGCGCCATGCTGCGCGACCTCCCATTCGACGACGAACCCGTACCGGAAACAGGAAGAAGCTGAGGCTGACGCTGCACCGGCGGCCACAGACCCCATCGGCCGCGCAGCACCCCGAATTCCTGCGCCTCGTGCCCCACGGCGGCCTCCAACGCCGCCGGTGACAGAAACTACCACCAGCGGGTTCGAGGGCCTCTCCGTGGCTCCTGTGCACATTCCTGAGCAACAACTATAGTTGTCGCGTCCAACGCGCACCGACATCTATAGTGTCGAACGGTGCCGCGCACGCATCAGCAGCGGGACATCGGGAAAACGGAAAAGACGATGACTACCGACCAGCCCATTTCGGCAGAAGCCAAGGGCCTGTACAAATTCTTCAACCCTGGCCGCCCGAAGAAGGCCGAATACGACGGCCAGACACTCCGCGTCTTCGGCGACGGCGTAGGGTCGTTCACGAACAGACAGATCGACTTTGTCGACCTCGACCTGCGTTGGGTACACCACGCCGTGGTCGTCACACTGAGAGACGGCAACAGCATCGAATTGTCGGGATTCACGGAACCGGACGCGAAGGCCCTACACGCGGCCCTATCCGACGGCCTGAGGCGCGACCGTGAAACGGAGGCCAAAGAACGCGAGGCATGGCTCCAGGAACAGGCCCGCGCCATCGCTGCGGACATCCACGCCCTGCACGCTGACCTCACGACGCTGTTGCCCAAAGACCGGTTCATGAGGAAATCCCACACCACGGCAGCCGCGCCGCGAATTCAAGCCGTCACCTCCCAATGCACGCCGGAGCTGGTTGCCAAGCTGGACCCCGAAACCAGCAAACTGCTCGCCGACATCGTGGCCACCGAGACAGTCGTAACGGACGACACGCGCCGTGACCAGGCCAACCAGCGGTTAGTCCAAGCTCAGGCCAAGCTGGCGCAATCCGCCGCAGTCAGCCTCGGTACAGGGCGCTGACCCAGGAACAAGCCGAGGCCGTCGCCACCGACGAGGACGTCACACTGGTCGCCGCAGGCGCCGGCACAGGTAAGACCACCGTCATCACCGGCAAGCTCGCCCACCTGGCGGCGAACCAGAAGGTGAACCCCAAGCGCGTCCTGGTACTCGCCTACAACACCGACGCCGCTGCGGAAATCCGCAGCCGGCTGCCCGCCGAGTTGTCCGACGCCGACGTGGCGACGTTCCACAGCTTTGGGCTCAGGGTTATAGGAGAAGCCACCGGAGAGAGACCCTCAATCCCCAACGAGGTTCAGGAACCGTTCGCCCTCCGTCGGACGATGCAGGACTTCATCAACCAGATGATGCTCGACGACCACCTGGCACGGGCCATCCTGAACTTCTCGGTCAATATGCCAGCCGAGTACCGGAGTCCGTTCGACACCGCAATCGAAACCGAAGCTGATTACCAGCAGTACGTCAAAAACAGCGAACTCCGCACCCTGAAGGGCGAGCTGGTCAAGAGCTTCGAGGAACTCACCATCGCCAACTGGCTGGCCGCCAACGACGTTGATTACGAGTACGAAAGGCAGTACGAGCGCCACACCGCCACCAGCCGTTACCGACAGTATCACCCCGACTTCTACCTGACCAACCACGGAATCTACATCGAGCACTTCGCACTCGATGAGAACGGCAAGGCGCCGCCAGGATGGACTGGCTACGAAGACGGCGTCGCGTGGAAACGCGAGCAACACAGCGCGAACGAAACGACCCTGGTCGAAACTTACAGCTGGCAGCATCGGGACGGCGTCCTGCTGTCAAAGCTCGAAGAACAGCTGGACCTGCTGCACGTCAGCCGCCGTCAGGTGCCGGCCCGAGAACTCGTGAAAGAGCTGAACGCAATTCAGATCAGCCAGTTGGCAGACCTGCTGATCCACTTCCTGAACCACACCAAATCCAGCAACATCAGCCAAGCTGAGGTCGACGGACGAGCCACCGCTTCACGCGACCCACGCCGCGCCGGCGAGTTCCTCAAGATCTGGCGCGGGGCCAAGGAGCGGTACGACGCCCTCCTCCAGGAACAGGGCGCCATCGACTTCCACGACATGATCAACGAGGCCACGGCCATCATCAATCGCAGGCAGTGGGACCATTCCTACACCCACGTCCTGATTGACGAGTTTCAGGACATCTCAGCCGGCAGGATGGCACTGGCCAAAGCTCTGATGCGTGAAGGCATGGCCTACTTCCTCGTCGGCGACGACTGGCAATCCATCTACCGTTTCACGGGGAGCCAGGTGAGGCTGTTCAACGAAGTACAGGACCACCTCGGGTTCACGAAACGCGTCGACCTGACGGAGACTTTCCGTTTCAGCGACGACATCGCTCAGCCGTCAGCACGGTTCGTACAGCAAAATCCCGTCCAGACGCGACGCACACTCAAGAGCGTAAACGCCCCGGGTGACGGCGGACTCATTGTCATCGCCGACGGCGACCAGCGTCAGGGAGCAAGAACCGCCCTCGATGAGATCAGGGCGCGCCGCAACGCAGAAGACAGCACGTTGATCCTGGGACGCTTCAGACGCAGCAGGGAGAACCTGCCAGGGTGGGCGCAACGGCACTTCTTGACCGTGCATCGCGCGAAGGGAAGAGAGGCCGACTACGTCGTGGTCCTCGACTTGGCCGACGACATCTACGGATTCCCGTGCCTGCGCGAAGACGAGCCGCTGCTGGACCTCGTAGCGCCGCCCGTGGACGACCGCCCCTTTCCCAACGCCGAGGAGCGACGGCTGTTCTATGTCGGCATGACGAGGGGCAAGAAGGCCACCTACCTGGTCGCCGACCCCAACCGCCCTTCACCGTTCATCAGGGAGTTGCTTAAAATCGCGCCGGAAGTCCGGGAACTTGGCCAGCTCAGCCCAGGCTGTCCCTCCTGCAAAGGCGGCCACCTGGTACGTTCTCAAACCGGCAACAACCTGCGGTGCACGAACTATCCAGCGTGCCAGCACATGGCTCCACGCTGCACGGACTGCAGGGCCGGTTACGCCCTGGTGAGCCATAGCGGCGCACGCGAGGCTACGGAGACGCGCTGCACCAATGACGCCTGTCAGCACAGAGAACAGGTTTGCCCCAGCTGTCGACGAGGAGTACTCACCCTGCGGTCGAACGCCACCACCAACACCAGGTTCTGGGCGTGCAGCGAATGGCAGGGCGGCACCGGCTGCACGTTCACGAAGGACGCAAAGCGTCCTGACAGCGAGTAGAGGCACACGGCATGGTTGGGACGCCGGCCATTACAGGAGGCCAGCCCATGCCTGTCCTCCAACCGTCGGATCAGCGGTCAGGTCGCGGCCGTCGTGACGACCACAGACGCCATCGGCCACGGAGTGCATCGAATTCCTGCGTTCCACCGACCCGGGCAGGCACTAACGTCCGCCGGTGGAGAAATCCGCCGCAGCCATCCGAGGGCCTCTCCATCACCCTCGGGCCGGTTTCTACCACATCCGCCGCCGACCCACCTGGTCGGCAGCTCTTTCACGTCCCACCGTTCCGGTTTGCCTGTAGTTAGCGACCATGCTACTATCCGCCCCCGCTCTTGCGGGGAGAACAGGCTTTGCCAACCGCAGGTTGAGGACCGCGTTTAGGGCGAAAAGAGTCCTCTACGGAAAGTACTGCGTTTAGGTTCCCGCACTTCTCCTGCCCGACAGCGCTGTGGAAAAGCTTGGCTACGAGGGCATTCAACGCGAACGAACCCGTGACCGGCGGCAAAACCGACGCCGAGTCGGATGACAACTAACCATCGCCCTCGGAGCACCCCGCTGGCACCATATAACCGCCGAGCACCGACGGCACCGGCCGTCCCGACTGCGCCGAGCAACGCCGGCAATCCAAAAGCCACGACAGCGTCAGCAACCGCCTACGCCGCCTCGAGTCCTGCCCGCACCAAAGCCGGCACAGGTATAATCCCGCCCATCATCGAACCGGCAGATGACCGGCCACCCACGCTAAGCCCGCCGAGGTTCAGCATGACCACCGCCGACACCAAAACCACCCATCCTCCAGGCCGTTTCCCGCTGCCCGACCCTCCCGAACGCGAACCCGACGAGAAGATGAGCACCGTCGACCACCTGCATCAGCCGGGAAACACCCACCACCTGCTCCGGCACTTCGGAAACCCCGACACCACCCTGGTCACCGCCGAACGCTTCATCACCATGATGCCGGAACGCCGCCTGCCCAGCGGTCGCACCCGACGCGTCCCCGACCTGCTCATCGCCTTCGACGTGGACCCAGAGCTGTACCAAGCCGACAACGGCTACATCGTGCAGGCGCAAGGCAAGCCGCCTGACTTCGTACTCGAAGTCGCGTCGCGGAGCACGGGAGACGAGGACACCGGCCCCAAACGCGACGACTACGCCGCCCTGGGCATCCTCGAATACTGGCGGTTTGACCCGACGGGAGAGCACCACGGCGTCAGGCTGGCTGGAGACCGGCTGGTGGACGGCGCGTACCAGCCGGTCCCGATTGATGAGTTGACTGATGGCAGCCTGCAGGGCTACAGCGCGGCGCTGAACCTGATCCTCCGGTGGGAACGGGGACAGCTGGGCTGGTACGACCCCGAGACCGAGCAGCACATCGCCACCTTCGACACCGAACGCGCCCGCGCCGACAACGCCGAAGCCGAACTCCGCGCCGCCGAAGCCCGTATCCGCGAACTGGAACAGCGACTCCAGCAGCAGGATTACTGAGGCGCCGGGTCATAGTTTCAAGAGTGACACCGGGTGGTGGCGCGAACCTGATCCAACCCGTCACACTGTAGACGTCGCCAACCGACGAGGACCAAGGCCGCCCCCGACTGACGGGGCGGCCGGTTTTGATGTGGCCCTACAATGCCGCGAATTCCTGCGCCACGCGGCCCCTGGCAGTCTCCAACGCCGCTGGTGGGAATCCACGCCACCAGAGTATTCGAGGGCTTCTCCGAGGCTACAGCGCGGGTTTCTATCTGACCGTCGCAGATCCACAGGGCGACCGGTTGCAATTTCTTACCACCACTTTCCCTAACTCAAGGGAAAAGATTCATCAAGGCAACGTCGGGTCACCGGATGCCCTGCCCGCGAGTGTGAGGATCAAATGAACTGGGACGCAGCGTGCCGCTTGTCCAGACCCCACTTCGTCAAGAGAACCAACCCAGCCACTTGTGGCCAAAAAGGCCAGTGTATGTCGCGACTATGACCACTCCGACCACCACGGACAATAACTGATCAGTCGAACGACGCTGCGTGTCCGGAAATCGAACCATGTAGTCTCCGTACTGGATCACGAGTTCCAACTTGGCGGTGCCACGCTCACGGTGCAAATCCCATACGTTCACCGTCAGGAACACTATGACGGAAGAGATCAGCATGGCGAACAAATCGGCCAGCAGCCGAGTCCAACCGGAGGCGTCCGGACGCGAAAACATCGCAAGTGA
Source organism: Dehalococcoidia bacterium (assembly GCA_034423115.1). Classification (GTDB taxonomy): domain Bacteria; phylum Chloroflexota; class Dehalococcoidia; order Lucifugimonadales; family UBA3495; genus Bin87. The sequence goes on from DAOUJD010000085.1 coordinate 65,523, forward strand.
GACCGTGATGCCGGCGAAAATCACCAACGCGAAAAGCTCCCCCAACACCAAACCCAGTTGCTTGGAACGGACCAACGTGTCCAACTCGACTTCTACCTCGTTCAACCTCTGGCGGTCGGCTTCATTCGACGGGCATATCCCTGCGATTTCAACACGGGCTCGAGTGTAGGCTTCCCGAATCTCGCCTTGGTCTTGGGAATCCCCAACACGCATAACGTATTCACGAACCCGGTCGGAAATTACGCCTCGTCGCACCAAAAGGTCTAGCTTTCGAAACACCACGAATGTCCGGTACTCCTCCGCGTTGGTGCGAGTCACCAAGCGCGCAACCCTGAAGGCTAACAGCAGAGTGAACACCGTTGCTGAAAGGGCTACCGCCTCGAAATAACCACCCGCTGGCCAGTACCAATCAGCAACTTCCAAAAAGTCGAATAACCCATCCCGCAGGTACGCCACCATACCGAACATGCCCAACGCCAAGATCAAGGACTTGAACCCCCAGCGTATTTCCGCCTCAAAGTTGATCAGCAGGTTCGACATCACGACGATCATCGCTCCGATGATCAGGAAGTCTGGTTTCGCTACTTCAACGGTGGAAAAAAGAGACAGCCAACCCAGCGCAAACAAAGGCGTGGTGTAACTGATTGCGTTGACGCCGAGATTGTCTCCAATGGTGTTGGCCGCCCGAAACAATACATCGGCAAGGCCGCTCGACAACAAGCCACCTGCCACGGCCACTGCGACCAACGAGTAGTTGATTTCTCCGCCAGTCATGAGGACAATCGGGATGCTGATGACGACGCACATCAACTGGGTAATACATTGCGCGAAAACAGAACCAAACACCAACAACGAAGGCAGGGAGCGACCGTACGATCCAGCCTGGTGCAGGTCCCGACCCAAAATATCAGCCCACCTAAATGCCACCGCGTTCTGTGACCCCGCAATGGCAGCACCCAAAACCGCTACACCAACACCCACAATCAGAACCGAACCCGGCAGAATGCTCCTTTCAGGCCAAGCCACGAGTACGAAGCCAATGAAGCTGGCGACGACCATCAAGATCAGCCATCCGCTGGCAGGCCGGTACTGAGGAGATCCCCTAAACAGCCACGCCATGCAAACAACCATCACCACCGGCCAAATCTCGTAAATCACCGCCACAGTGGCAACAGAAGCGAAACCGGCGGCGAGAGCGAAAAACGCGTACGAGAATTTGCCGAAGCAACCGTACAGAATCGACCAGCCGCCGAAATGGCGATTTCGCCAGCTGAGATTCCGAAAACGGAAACTGAACGAACTTCTCGCCAATTTCCTGGCTTCTGACTCACCGTCCGTCACCATGTCGCTCAAGAGCTTCGGGAACCGGAACACCAAAACAGCAAGACATCCGACACAGCCCCCAGCCCGCCAACCCGCGTTGAAAAGAAAGGCGTTTTGCGCCCCGTCAGTTAGATCTACTGCCAGTGGGACTGACGCCCAGACCGATGCGGTGACCAACATCAATGCCACCGCCAAGAGGTTCCTTGATGGCTGGCCGAGTCGTTCTCCGCTTCCCGTGGTAGCCACAGGCTCCTCCCGACAGACTGCTTGGTCAGTAAGGCAATGATCCAAAGCGAACAGCCGCCATTTCACCACCTCCAGCAGGAGAAAGCAAAAATCCAGTCTTGCACAAACGATGAGGCTCTGGTGCGAGCGTCAAACATCCTGAACAAAACCACTCTGCGCTCTGCTCATGACCGACGCCGAGTCGCCGATGCCCGCCGTGGGAAAGCCGGACCAGGAGTCTCGACCATGGACGAAGAAACCGAATGCCTCCTCCCGCCATCCACCGGCCACACCTACGCCGAAAACTGGTGGACAGCCGTGGCAGCACGCCCACGGGAATAACGGACAAAAGACGACCACCCAAGGAAGCCACCTGCCTACGGAAGCCAGCAACGAACGCAGCACCAATCAACACGACCACGGCCTGACGGGCGGACCACGCTGCCCAATCTGTACGCCGGCGAACGACGCAACTCCTGCGCCAGAGCAACTCACGGCGCCAGAAAGGCCAGCCTTCATGAAGCACAGCCTCAAACCAAGGTCGGAACGCCACGGCGCGCTGGCCGAACTGAAAGCACTGGCCAGGGAGCGCCGGTAGCCGGCAGCAGATTGACGTCACGGGGCTGTCCCTAGAAACACCGTACCGGCGCGGACCTCCTCAATATGTCGCCCCAGGCATCCATGAAGGCCATGCCCACCACGGCACCAAAGCTCCCACAGCACCCCAAGTTTCCGCAGCACAGCACCCCCGGGCAGCCTCCAACGCCCCCGGTGAGAGATCCCACCACCAGCGGATTGGAGGCCCGCTCAGTGACTCCTGTGCGGGTTTCTACCTAACCGTCTCCCACCAACGGCCACCCCTGAAAGCCGAACCTCCGGCGAAGACCCGCACGCGCAGGGATAGATCTTTGCAGCATCAGGGCAGCGTGAGCACAGCTATTAACCGTTTTCTGCAGCGTGAGCACGGCTATTAACCGTTTCCGGTTCCTCCACACAGACGGGCACTACGAAGTAGCCAGAACGCAGTCGCCCAAACCCGCCGTGCCCGCCGCCGACCAACCTGGTCGGCGGATTTTCATGCCCCGCCGCTCTCATCCAGGAGAAGAACGCCATGCAACGGAGGAAAACATGACGACACCGAACCGCGGCGTCGGCAAGTTCACGACTCAGAACCTCGTCGCCGTCCTCCGCGCCGTCCCCGAAAGCAACGGCACCTACGCCGACGTAGCCCGCGTCGCCGAGGACTACGACGGCGACGTCCACCCTCGCACCATCCACAACTGGGTACAGGCCGGCAACGCCGACATGCGCGAAGGCAGGAACGCCACCGCCTACGCCCGCTTCGCGAAGATCTACGAAGACCGGCTGGCCGAACACTGCAACGCGGAAACCAACCGCAGCCGCGAACTGGACCACGCCCTCGAAATCCTCGCCCGCACCTGCGCGTGCGGCAAACCGAAGATGCCCCTTGAAGACGGCTCCCTCGCCGAATGGTGCCGAGCCTGTCAGGAACTCGACGCGACTCTCCGTCACCGACGGAGCCGGACGTCCGGCTCCGCCAAATCTCCCGAAGAGCAACGCTGGAACACCCGACGGCGGGATGACAGGTTTCGCAACCGGCAGGAGATACCAGATACTAAATTTCGCCAGCAGAGCCGCCCGGGCAGCCTCGAACACTATCCATAGGAACACGCCACCACTAGGCAGTTCAGACGGTCTCCGCGCCCAAGCCGGACCACGTCCTCGAGGAAGTAGTCTCCTTTTCGTCGAACACGCCGCCGATGCAAAGATCGCAGGGCAGCAACTCGGTCCAACGTAGAGGCTGCTAATCACGGCGTAGGAAGCGCAGTCAAAGAAGTGAGTGCGGCCGCGCAGAGGCTCACAGTCGACGGGATTCAGCCCTACGTGAGGCCGGCCCAAAAAACGAAAGACCCCGTTTCCGGGGCCTTTCGGTGTGGCGGAGGTCTCTAGTCTCATCCACGGGTACATTATAGCCAGCAGCCTACATCGCGCGACAAGCCGCCCGGGCTACGGTGCGGGGACATACCAGACATCCAGGGCAGATAAGTACATCCGACGCCTGCCACGGTCCAACGGCAGAGTTACAGGCAGACCACGGAAAATGACCTGCCACGGCATGCTTCTTCGTCAGAAGCAGGTCTCCCATCACCAACTGGCAGCCATCAATCCAAAATTCAGATCATCGCCGTACAAGGCCGCCGACCTCAGAAAATACTCCTGCGCCTCCTCCGGACGACCCTGAAGAATGCGCAGCTTCCCCATGCCGTTCAGCAACTCCGCCTCAAAGCTCGTGTAATGATCAAATTCCCCACTCTCCATCAGATCCCCTGCCCGATGCAACCAGCCCTCGACCACGACGAGATCTACGTCATCGGTAAGCGAATGGCTCCCAGTCGTGCGGTTCGTAATTGAACGCTCGTAAAGGTCGCCCGCCAAACGCTCAAGAACTGGGAAGACCATACCATTCAAGCAATAAGGATCATCTTCGGCTCGCTCCACGAAATCTGACAACAGGCCGGCGTCCTCAGCGTGCCCGAAGTGCACTATCGACGAAACGTATGAGCAATGTGCATAGAGCAACCTGTTGCGGTTTGAACGATCCGCGCCGTCTTCCGGCCGAGTGCCCAACAACCAGTCTCCATACCTGAGCGCCACGTCAGTCAGCTGATAACTCGGTTCAGAGGAACCTCCGGCAACCGCCGTCACCAACGCGGTAGGGCCACCCCACGTCAACGTCAAGTTACCCAACTCCGGAAACGCGGAGCCATAGGCCCAGTAAACGTCGCGATCCACATTTCCTACGTAATGGTTCATCACCGCCGTAGTCAGGTCAGGCGGATGATGGAAAGAATTCCGCAAAAAGTTCGTCGAGTACACCAAGCCATCGATGTTGACCAGCCTAACATCTGGACGGTCACCCACCACGAAATGTCGGTAACCCAGCGCATGAGTGGCCAAGTCCCCAGCCACCATAAGCGTCGCACCCTCGCCGACCGACTCAAAGACGAAATCAGCGTACCGTTCCGAGAAATCGTCGCCCCTACGCTCGCCAACGTCCCAACTCATGCCCAACGAGGCTCCGACCAGCGCCAAGCCCAGGCAAAACGCCACAACCGCACCGGCGCCCGGGCGACCAAACGGTCCCCCTACACGTCTAAACCAGCCTGAGTCCCACCGACGGGCCAGGAAATCCAGTCCCAGCGCGAACCCTACGGCTACCACCCCGTAGGCTACCAGAGGATACGCCTGGAACACCTGAATGCCATGGTCGTCATACTCGTTTCGCAACGGAACGAGCAGCAACAGGCCGTTGCACACGAACGCAGCAACTCCGAATACAGCGAACCACCAAGTGGCTCGCTCAGCGTCAGTAACGACAAGCGCACGACGTCGCACGATCACCCAGACGAACCCGACGACCACTATGAGTGCGCCTAAGAAGGCGGTCTGATAGGCCACGTCCTGTGCCAACCAGCCGGCGTACCCCGCCATGTCCTCCCAACCCCAAGACGACTGAACGTCTACTTGGCTGTAGTTACGCCGGCCGATGTAAGCAGCCAAGTCCCCCAACCCACGGAAGGGCTCGATGAAACTGAAGGCGGGGGCAGCCCTCGAATATGCGTACAGCCACGCATACGGAACCCCTGCAAAAACGACCAGCAAGCCCAGTCCCACCGGCGCGTTTCTCATCACGTGCCGCCGCAAAGGCCAAAGCCCGACTGCCAACGCTGGAGCGGACAAGGCCATCAACGGCCAGTTGTTGGCCAAGCCAAGCCCGTAAAGCGCTGGCCCGAGCAGCCAAGGCCACTTTCGATGAGGATCACGCCATAGTTCAACCAAGCACAGCGTCACGCCGAAGAACAGCAACGCGTTCAGCGTATAAACCTCGGTAATGACCGCCTGCGACCAAAAACTGTCGCAAACCGCCAAAACCCACGCACCGAGAAGCGCCACCCCCGGGATGACTCCGAGACGACGGCATACCAGGTAAACGACGCCCGTAGTCAGCGAACCGAAAACCGCTGACAGCAAATGGCCCTTCACCACCGCCGATCCAAACGGCACCTGCTGGAACAGGTAATGAACGACCGTAAACACCGGATACCCAGGCGGGTGCTCCACCCCGAGGAACACCCCGTTGATGATGAACAGGCCGTCATCCTCGCCCACCACCCCGGTAGGCATCGTCAACGCATACAGCGCCAACGGCGCAAAGACCGCCAGAGCCAACATGAGCCCTGGCGGTCTTTCTAACCCGACGACACGCCAACGACCGAACGGAAGCGACCACATCGTCGATAGCCCAGCATTCACAGCATTAGGCTAATTCGCCGCGTACCACACTCCCTGAGCAGCCAGGTACATCCACCGCTTACCGCGGTCCAACGGCAACGTGCCGGGAGAACCTCGACGGGCGGCGGTCGCCGTATCAAAGTCAATGCCGATGTTGCCCAAGTTGTCGCGCCACGGCGTGTTCGCAAAAGCCTTGTTGACCGCAGCCGTGCCGTCCGTCGAAAGCGTAGGGGGAACATTCACGTCGAAGGGGGCTGTGCCCGGATTGCCGACCACCCACGGATTCCAAGTATCGGGCGGACAGTCCGCCGGACGCTGGGCCTGGATGCCGGCAATCACAGCGTTCGCGTTATCAGCGTTGGCAGTCGCCAACGGCGAGGACAGCATCTGCTGCTGCAGCAGATTGTCGCAGTCCAGGCCAACCCCAATGTTGCCCACTTCGCCGCCGGCAGGACGCACGATGTCCAGCACCACGAAGTTGATGATGAGCGACGCGCCGCCAATCAGTACCGCGCCAATCAGGGCGTTGCGCATACCTGCGACGCCTTGTTGGACTTTCTGCTGATCTCCGCCGGCGCCCATGTAGCTGATGACGCCCATCACGAAGAAAAACCCTGCAACGCTCAGTGCGAGACCGACGACTGCGTAGAACGCAATGTCGATTAGTCCCTGGAGTCCAGACATGCTAAACCTCCTTGTCTGAGACGGATTTAGGCGATTATGCCAGCGGGCCAAAAATTCACGAAAATCCAGCCCGGGCGGACATACGGACCGCTAGACAGGAGGGTGGTACATTGTAAGAGCCCTGCAAGCCTTCCCCCGTCGGAGTGGACATTCACTCCGGCGGGGGTTGCAGTTTTCGGGCGAGCGCCGCTTCTTACCGCGAGGCGGCGCTGCCTTTTGGCGGGCGGGTATGGAGGTAGCCATGCAGGAACGGATCGAGCAGCACAGGCTGAACATGGACAGGCGAGGCAGGGGCCTCAGGGACGCTCTGGAGAGGCTGAGAAAGTCAACGCCAGGGTCGGAAGCAGAGAGCACGGCCGCATACGAGTGCCTGACGACAATCGCCGAGTGGCAGAAAGCAGGGCAGGCCTACATCGAAGAGATCACCGAGCAGGCGATGGACGCAAACCAGCAACTGAGCGAGGCGCGGAGCCGAGGCGACATATAGCCGCCAGCGTTGACAAAGGGGTGGCACTTTGTCAACACGCTCCGGCAAACCACCACGGTAGGCCCGATACGCCAGCCGCCGGCGTTGTAACGACACTTCGCGGTTACGTATGATGGCCCCGCTCCACCCGCCAAGGCGAGGAAAGACATGACGCAAGATCCGAACGAAGCCCGAGCCGACAACGGAGGCCCACACCACGCAACGAACGGAAACCGGCCGCCGGGAATCGTCACCCGTAATCGGCGCAGCCTGATACTGACGGTCGCCGCAGTGGCCGCAGTAGCCGCCGCTGGGGTGGCGTGGCTGGGCGTCCGTCTGGATACGCAGTGGCTGGCCCTGGCGGGCATCGGAATATTCCTGGCAATGGCCGTCGTGTGGTCGGCGTTGGCGCTGGTCGCCGCGTTCAAACTGTTGAAAACCGCCCGCTGGCGCGCCGCGCCGCCAGCCAGCACAGCAAGCTCCAACAAGGCTACCGACGCCGACCATGAACACCGAGGAGATTAACCGTTCGAGGGGATTCGCTACCAAGAAATGATGGCGACCAAACTGTGCACATCCGATGCTCCCACCCGAAGCAGGGCCACCACCCTCATCCAGCGCCGTCTAGAAATTCGGCCAGAAAGCCCTGGGCTGGAAGTGGAGCTGGGAGGGATGCCACGCACGAAGAAAGAACGAGGTCGCCGATGGCGCTGAAGTTCCCACCCAGGATTGACGCCACGCCGGATCAGATTGCCCATGTGGTGTTGAACGCCGGACGGCCCAAGGGCCCAGCATGGGCACGGAAGTGTCGTTGCGTGGACTGCGGGGGAAGTCAACTATCCCGAAACGCTGTACAACGACGGAAGGTGCGAAAGCTGCGACTACGCGGCAGCCTGAACAAGCAAACGGACTGTCCATCATGGGTTTGGCATTAACGACGGAACACGTCTGCCAGGTGATTGCCGAATGGGAACCAATGGGTTTCCCGTGGAACTCGTGGCGCGAAGACCAAACTCGCTATGCCCTGATCGACCCTATCATACGAGCCTTGGGATGGAACACCGCTGACCCGAAAGAGTGTTCCATTGAGCATTACTTACAGAATGAACAGGGCGAACACGGATGGGTGGACTATGCGCTGTTTGCAGAGCACGACATTCACGCCCACGTCAAGGGAGAAGCCTACCCGTCCATATTGATCGAAGCCAAGGCGTTGCGGGTTCCGCTTGATGGCCACGTTGAGCAACTGGCTTGGTATATCGAAGCGGCCAAAATGACGGAGGGGTTGGGCGTCCTGACCAACGGCAGCGAATGGTGGATTTACGATTCCAGAAGCATCATGTCGCCGTCCCCATTGACGCTGGCGAAAGTGGACATCACGAAGGGGCGGGGCGGCGCAGCGGCGCGGATTCTGCAACGCTACCTGAACGCTGGAAGACCCTACTCTGGCTGAAATTCAATGCAAATTCCCACGGCTATTCCGACGGGATGATCCCCAGCCGCACGGCAATCATGACGGCGTCCAGGCGACTGGACGCACCCAGCCTGCGTCTCAGGTTCTCGATGTGTTTCCGCACCGTGTACCAACTTACGCCCAGTTCGTCCGCGATGTACTTCGTCTCCCATCCCAACGCGAGATAGGACAGCACCTCCAACTGCCGGTCGGTCAGACGCACCTCACGCGGTTCAGTTTCGGAATGCTGCCTTTCGTCGGATCCAACAACATCTGGCGACCGGGGCCCAGGAATACCAAAAACCGCTCTACGAATCCCTGCTTGGAAGTCTTCCGGACTCTGTCCTGGACCGCCGTCTTGGCGCATTCGACGCGACTGTTCCCCACCATGTTCAGGGCCGGAACTCCGGAACAGCCGTTCCTCCTCTTCCTCCTCGCCCGCCACGCCGAGCACCTCCTCTCTCGAGCGTGACAAGAAAGTCCTCGGGTACTCATACCTTGCTTCATCAAACCAGCGACCCGCCGCGCCGCCCAGTTCAACCAGCCGCGCGACGTCTGCCGCTGCCGCCTCTTCCCCCGCATCGCCGAACAGGTACACCAACAGCGGCCCGCTCTGTTCGACCCCCGACACCGCCATCGGTGTGACGACCAACCACTTCCACTCTCCCCAGGAACACCGAGCCCGCAGCCTGGCCCGACCTGGCATCTGGCCATCCCGCAGACTCCGCATCATGGGGCAACCGTCCTCGCAACCCTCGGACAACGTGACGTCCACCGCACCGCCCGCCACGGCGGAACAACGCCTGCCGACGACGCGTTCCGGCCTGTAGCCCAGAATCTCGTGGGCGCGGTCGTTCCAGAAAACGACCGTCTGGTCCGTCGTCAGCACGAACGCTCCGCACGACACCGACGACAGCAGCCCGAACAGCCCATCCGGCGTCAAGTTGTCTATCTCCCGCCCGTGGACCACGTGGTCCAACGAGCACCCGTTCTCGAAACCCGCCCTTATCGGACGTCTCCGACAGCAGCCTCACCCGCAACCACCGCACCAGCAAAACGTAAGCTCCCCGTAACGTATGGTCTATTAGACATTTGCCTTATTCACGTTGGGCCGCTATCTGCGCCCAAGAAACCAATTCATAAACAATGCAGGAATAACATTCAGCCTCTGTACTACTGATACGACATCACGTCGTTGACGGTTGTACGACATAAGCACTACACTCCCTCCGCGTCGAGGTCAGTGAACCAGATGGGACCGATGAACTCTCGTCCCGCCGGGGCTGAACACGGCTCAACACCAAAGACCCCGAGCGGAGGTTTGCCCATGAAGAATGATCACGTAGCCGATGCCAGGCACCCTGGTCAGGCCATTCTCCAGCAGTGGCTGTACGGGGCGGAACCCGGCAACTTGCCCGTCCTCAAGTCGCGGCCAGAGGCGGTCGGAAATTACCTCACTGAACGGCACGACCATTGCGGCAGAAACGTCAACCGTCCGGAACCCAATGCCACGGACGACCTCGGCCCGTTCCGCAAACGCTGCCCAGATTGGCGGCCAAGGAACCGCAGGTTGCTCTACTCGTCAAAGCGCTGCGTCCATAGCGAGAGGAGGAGACGGAGCTCGTCAGGATGCCGGCGTTCGCAGGAGCTGCGCCAAGCTGCAAGCCCTGCATCAAGTCGTCGTTCGAGGGTGGTCAACGCCTACGCGACGAGCGGGGTCTCCGGGGTCCGACAAGCGGATGACCTTTCCGTAAACGGTTCGCGTCGCTCGAATCAACTCTAACCGCCACCCTGCTCGGAGCCGGGCACAAAGACCGCTTGGCTGCAACCGGACCTGTTGCTGCGCCAACCGTCAGGGCCGACGCTCAAGGGCTCTGCATGCCATTCCTCCGGCAATCTCCGCGGCCCAGCGTCGGTGACCACGCCTGCAACCTGCGTAACGGCAATTGGGCCCGCCGCCCATCCCGTTGTTGGTAGAAGCCGCAAAGCGAAACGGTATGGGAATCGGCATATGGCGATTCTGGGCGGCAAACCCTCGAACGAAGCCGTCCGTCAGGCGCCTGTAACCATGAGGCGATGCGTCGGCATTGCGACGCATCAAAGCCTTGCGCAACCGCGACGTGAACGGCACGGATGACGACAAGGAGAAACGTTATGACGGGAGCTAACTACGCAATCGCAGTCGTGATGGGAATCTGCTGCTTCCTCGCAGTAGCGGGAGCGCCCTTGCCGTGGATAGCCACCGACACGGGCTTTGGAACCGTGTCCGTAAGCGGCTTGTCGGGAGAAATCGACAGCGTCGGTGCTTGGTCAATGATCCCCGCCCTGATCGTGACTGCGCTGTTTGTGCTGACCCTTATCACGAGACGCTGGCACCTGCTGGTGAAAATTGCCCTCATATTTTTCAGCCTCATCGTGGCCCTGGTGGGCGTTGTCTTCGTCAGCATCGTCGTTTCGGAAGACGGAGGCGTCGGCATCGGCCTGTGGATGACGACCTGGGGCGGCGTCGGGCTGGTCGTTGCCTCCATCTGGGGCAGCGTGCAATGGAACTCAGCCATCCAACGCTAGCTGGACAACGGCGGACTTTCTTCCCCGCCTGGTAAACCCATTCGGCAGCCGGAACCGAGGCGGCGGCCGAACGGCGTCCCTCGACGAACCCAGCCCCCATTCCGGTCGGCGCGCTGACGGTCCTGTGGCCGGCCGTTGGCGCGCCGACCATCCGAGCGCGAAACCATTTATTCGAGCTTTCTCAACACCGGAGGATTCAGCACAATGGCAACCAACGGAACCCCGGAACAACCCAACGACTCGTCGCAAGGAGGACAGCCATCCGGCGGCGGACTCACGATCTCCAGCAGGATGCTCATGATCGGCGGCGCCGGCGGCGCGGTCTTGGTGGTGGTCATCATAGTGGCCATCCTGTTTGCAATCGGCGCCTTCGGCGGCGGAGGTGGCGGCGCATCCGGAGGCAAGGACTGGCTCGCCTACGTTGCCGGCGACGCCTCAGGCGTCGGAATAGCCGACAACCGGGCGCTTTCCGGCGGCGACGTGCCCGATGACTTCGTCGAATATTGGGAAGATCAGGACGACGGAGCGTCCGACGAGATTTACGACTTCGTGGACATCGACGAAGACGATCTCTTCATTCATGCCACTGCGGTGGACCGCAACCTCGATGGCACCTTGGAAATCCTGCAGGGCAATTTCGACTTCGACATCATTCGCGAGGAACTCGAAGACGGTCGGGACTGCGAGGATGACGACTACCGTGGCTTCGAGCTGTGGGAATGCACGGGTCAACAGTACCCAGCGGTAGCGTTGTTCGAGAAGGACAAATACGTCGTCCTGGCGACCCAGCGGCAGGACGATCTTGAAGACATCCTCACCTACAAGAGCCGTGAACCGGAAAACCTGGCCAACGCCGAAGACAGCGACATCAAGAGGCTCATCGGCCAGACCGATGGCTGGCTGCAGTGGGCTTTCCTTGGTGGTCTCTGCACCATCGACCGTTGCGAGGGGTTTGCCATCGCGTTGGGACAAAGCAGTGAAAGCACGGATATGCCCGCGTCCTTCGCCTTGCTGTTCAGCTCGGAACGCGCCGCCAACGCCGCCGAAGGCAACATCGAGATCGACGACATGCTTGAAGAATGGTTTGCCTTGTTCGACCTTGACCTGGACATCGGCGAGCTGAAAGCCGAGGGCGAGTTCGTAGTGGGCACCGGCACAGCGGAATTCGTTGATCCGGAAGACGTTCGTTCCTCGACCCGGGACGTTGGCCGCGCCCAATCCGGGAGAGCGCAGCCGGCGGCGACCACCGCGCCGGCCAGTGCGGATAGCCATCGTGACCGGTGGGTCGCGGTGTGCTACGACAAAAGCAGGGAACTCAACGTGGATGGCTGCAGCTGTTTGTACCAGGTGCTGGTGACGGAGTTCGGGGATAGCCCCGACGTAATACCGCATTGGGACGCCAGTTGGGACTCCTGGTTCATGCACACCGGAGACCCTGTCGCAGACGCGGCAGGAAGCGCGGTCGTCCAGATGACCAACGGAGGATTGCCGCAAGCCTGCCGCTGACGTGCAATCGCAGCGCCAGCACGCGAGCCCGTCGAGGCTGTTTCCCAAAAGCAGGAGGCTCAGCTGCGCCGCCATTGCGCTCAGTGCCCGACTACGCCAGATCTCCTGACCAGGATGCCGGTCTTTCCGACGGCATGAGACCGGTTTCAAAACCGGCACGAGATGCCGCGAATTTCGCCCACAGAGCCGTCCGCGCGGCCGCTGGGGCTTACCAAGCAGTCGGGGCCGCAGCAACACTTTCAGACCCATCCAGCACGTTCGGCAACCAAAACGGCCACCAATAAATTTTGATGACAGCTGCCCATAGCGGCCTGCACTCGGGTACTCATAAACTGGAGGAATCCCCAACGACCGACGCCGCGAGTGCATCCCCATGTCTGCTGCTAAACGCGACTTCCCCTACATCTGGGCCACCTGGCTGCCCCGCCTGCTCACCGGCGAGAACTCCTGCGAGTGGGCCATCTGGTTCAAGGCCCACCACCAAAGCTGGGAACGCGTCCCTTCGGACTTCGACCAAGCCAAGTGGATGCTCGACCACACCGCGCTCCTCAACGAGCGCATCGCCAACTGGACCGTCGGTGGCCACGACGTCGACACCGAAGCGCAGAACCGGTTTGAACTCCACGGCAAGACAGCAATCCTCGCCGGCCGACCCGACATCATCGCCCGCCGGGAAGACCATGCTGTCATCGTCGACGCCAAGACCGGCCACGACAGCCCCAGCCACGCCGTCCAGGTCATGATCTACCTGTACGCCGTGCCCAGGGCGCTCCAGCGGTACCGGGACGCCAGACTCAGAGGACAGGTCACCTACAGCGACCACACGGTCCGCATTTCGGCAGAGGCCGTTGACGACAAGTTCATCCAGAACCTGGGCTCGCTAATCCGCCGGCTTTCGAGCGACGAGCCTGCAAGGAGAGTACCCAGCCGCCAGGAGTGCCGGTTCTGCGACATCAGCGCCGCCGACTGCCCAGCCCGCGTGGACGACGGCTACGAGCCCGAGGACGGCACAACCGAAGACTTCTGAAGCCGTAAAGCCACCGAGCTCCTGTGACGCCGACCAGGCGGCTGGCGAACGTCGCGTGCAGGGCAGCAATGGACCGTCACCCTAAGGTCTGTGGACAAATGATCCGGCTGCCCATTAGCATGGAGGACGGAAATCGGGCAAGACCGTGCCAAACCACCGGAGAATAATCTTGGGAACCGTAACCGTAACCATTCAGGTCGGCGACCGCCAAGGGCACCAATTTGAAGAGCTGGACATCATCGTCGACACCGGCTCCACCTACACGGCAGTACCTCGGGACATGCTCGAACGATTGGGGGTGCCCACCCAACGGTCAATGCCATCACAGACCGCAGACGGCAGGATTGTTCCAGTAGACATCGGCCAAACCCTCGTAAGGCTCGAGGGGTTCGAGTTTTACACACCAGTCATATTCGCCGCAGAGAACGAGCCAAGCCTCCTCGGAGTCGTAACCCTCGAAGAGGCCGGTCTCGCCGTCGACCCAGTGAACGGTCGCCTTATTCCCACACACCTGCTCCGCTACTGACCGTACTCGGCAATTCGAAAACACCCTCGGCCGATCAATCCTGCGGACCCGCAATCAATTTGTCCACAGGCTCTAGGCGTCCCGCCAGGCGGGCAATGGCATCCGCGGCGCAGGCCGCAGTAGTGACCAGCGCCAGCGCGTTCACAGGCACGTCATCCGCCACACGATGGAAAACGCCGAAATCCGGCGGCGCGACCCTCGGCGCCTCGGAGCGCAGAAGCGTCATATTATGAACCCGTGACTGCGACACCCTCGTCAGGGCCATCCTCTGGTAAATCAAGCATTACCTGACCAGCAAAGCGTTCATCAGGTCCGGCGGAAGACCAGACGGCGTCTGCTGGACCGCCGCCATTGAACTCTACGCCCGCACGTTCCCAGACCGAGCAATCCCCTGGCTCGACAACTGGCCCAAGCGCTCACGCGAGAACGGGTATGGCTCCGCGCTGGCTAAGGAGATGACCATGACATCACGACGCAGATTGAAGGGCTACAACGAATGGATTATCAACATCAAAGCCTCGCCGCAGACTGCACTGGTCGCCACAGACGCCGCACGCCTGGCCAAAAACTCCGGCATCGAACTCCAGATGTCGGTCTCCGAGCCACAGCGCCCGCCCGTCTTCGAGCCACACCGGATCCGGTTCAACAGCCTACATCACCCAGGCGAAGACTTCGAGTACCCGCCCGACCCCAACTCCGAACGGCCCGCCGTCGGTGAATGCTGTACCAACGAACACGACTACGACCTCCTGGTTCGCGCCATGCTGCTCTCTATCAAGCATCACCTGGCCGATGACGCCTTCATCCAGCACCCCGGCAGCCTGGGCGACCAACAGTGGAACGACGCCTTCGACCTCTACCGCGGCACCTTCCCCGAGCGGAAGATTCCCTCCCTGGTCGGCTGGCCCCAGGAGGTCGAGCAGCACCTGGCAGAGATGGAAGAAAGCCTACGCCGCGCGCAGGAATGTCCCGATCTCCACATGATAGGCGGACCAAACTGCCCAATCTGCAACGCGGCCAAGGCGCGTAAAGAAGGCCGCACGCTGGAAGCCCCGCCCCCCGTCCCCAGGCCGTCGTACCTCAGCAACGACCCGGCGCAATCCCTGCTCCGCAGGATCCTATCTCGCGAGGACTCGGAACAGGCCGCACAATGACGGCCAGACCCTGACCAAGGCAACCGACCTCAACGCGGCCGGCCCGCCTACGCGCACGCACTCGGCGACTGGCCCAACTTCCGCTGGGACGAAGAGGTCGTCAGACCATCTCTGGAGCACACCCGAGGGAGGCAGGTGGAAATCGTCGCCCACCAGGCCACCTGCCGGGCCATGTACCAGTTGGGACAGTGGTTCGATGCCACGCTGGACGCGGTGGACTTCAAGAACATGCCCAACAACCCGACCCGGCCCGACGGTGCCGTCCACCAGTACTGCCCGCACGAACACGTCGACTATGGGCGTCAGTCAGGTTTCGATAAGTCTCCGGATGATCCATCGGGTTGTCGTCGAACCCATGGAGATGCCGTAAACGACCGAGTTGCAATGCAAATCTGAAATGGATGACCATCTCAGTGTATGCGAGTGATGCGGTCCTGCGGTCCCGGTTCCACCATCCCGCGGTCGGCGAAATAGGCGACCAGCACGTCCAGGTCAATTGCCCCGACCACCCTTTCTTCACCGTCCGCCAGCACGCTGAAACCGTCGCCGCCCTCCGCCAGGAAGCTGTTGACCGTCACGCGATAGCTCTCGTCCGGATCCACCAAAACGCCGTTGATTTTTATGCTCGCTACATCCACCTTCGACCCGGTCGCCGCGGCCGCATCCCAGACGTAGCTGAACCCCTCCGAAACCTGGAGCACTCTCCTCGAACCTGCCTGCGGATTGTCGAACTGCTGCTCCAACAGGGTATCAATCTGGACGCCGGTCAGGGACATGGTCACCAGGCTGTTGCCAAAAGGATGGACGGCGAAGGCCTCACCATAGGTGACCTCGCCGTCGGCCTCGTTTCCCGAGGCAGCGAACCGGATGTCGGCCCGTATCCCGCCTGAGTTCATGAATGCCACCACCGCTCCGCCAGCGGCGTCGCTTCGGGTAGCCGCCAGCTGAGCATCTGCGATTACGCCGCCCAAGGCCGACTCGCCCGCCTGGCTCTCCTCGCGCGTGATGTCGGCGGCGGCGTTGCCGACCACCGCGTCGGCGAGTGGCGCCGCCAAAGCCTTGTACCGGTCAATGAGCGCGGTGAGGGCCGGAACCGGCATAACGTCCGCCTGTTGGTTGGGAAGGTTTTTCGCGGACTGCACCACCATGTCCCCGGTGGCCCGGACCAACTTCACGTCGATGACGGTGAAGAGGCGACCTCCGCGGTCGGCCATGGTGACCCACTTGCCGTCCACCTCACAGACAAACTCGTCGTTGGTGTGACCGGCGATCACCAGATCCACCGCATCATCCAACCGCATGGCGATCTCCGCAACCGGCCCGATGAGGCCGGAACCGCAGTCGTCCGGTCCCCCGTCGGAAAACCCGCCCTCGTGGAGGAGGACCACGATGGCCTCGATCCCCTCTTCCCGCAGCTCCGGCACCAGGGCGTTTACCGTCTTGGCCTCGTCCCGAAACGTCAGTCCCGCGACACCGCTGCGTGTGACGATGCCGGCGGTTCCCTCCAGGGTGACCCCGATGAACGCCACCCTGACGCCCTGGTAGTCGCGGACGGCGTATGGCGGGAAGATGGTCTCACCCGTTTCGTCCACCACGACGTTGGCGGCGAGAAATTCGAACTCGGCCCCCTCAAACGGGTCGCCGTCCCGGTCTCCGTCCACCGGATGCGGTCCGCCCCGCTGCAGCCTGAGCAGCTCCGCTGACCCCTCGTCAAACTCGTGATTGCCCACAGCGTTCAGGTCGAGGCCCATGAGGTTCATGGCCTCAATGGTGGGCTCGTCGTGGAAGAGCGCCGAAATCAGGGGCGAGGCTCCGATGAGGTCGCCCGCCGACACGAACACCGAGTGTTCGACTTCGGCCCGTGCCGCTTCAATATTAGCCGCCAGGTAGTCCGCCCGTCCCACGCCGCCGAAGGAATCGGAGGAAGTGGCGATGTTGCCGTGGAGGTCGTTGATCGCCAGGATGCGCAACTGCACATCCGCTGACTCTTCCGTTGCACAACCGAACAGCAACATCCCCGCGCCCAACAGCAGGGCAACCGACAGCAATGGTCTCATCTCGCGACCGAACTCCTCCCTGATCTGGCCCGCTCTGCGGGTTGACCGCCCACTCTACTCCCTCTGGCGGCTTCGCGAAACCGGAAACGGTTCCGTTCTCCGCAACGACCCTTTCACCGACCCCCTGGGCGGTAGAAGACAGCACGCAGCCACCACGCCCTGCCTTCTTTTCCGAAATGGTTGATGCTCGGAACACGGGACTTCGTCCATCTTCGTACCGGACCTTCTTGGGAAAACTTTGGCCAGACTCGTAGGAACGACATTGGCCAGCCTGAATCACGGCTTCCACCCATTCCGCCGCTCTTACCTTGTCCGACCTTTTGGTCAGCAGACAAACCGTCGCAGTTTGTTTCCCAAGCGGCCCGACGCGACCGCCGGCGGCTTCTGGTCAAGCGCCTAATCTATGGCTGCTTGCCTCTGACATTGGGCACACGAATCCTTTGGCCTACGACTGTGAGCACTGATCCAGCCGACATCTTGCTAAACCAGTCCAAGAACTCGAAACTTTCCTCATCAACTGGCCAGATGCCTTTTTCATCCATCCCATTGAGCACTAACCTGACGGCGAACAGGACGCTGCATACTGTCACCGCAACACCCAACGAGACCCACCATCCATCAAGATTCACGCTCCGGCACCGTCATTCGGAGAGTCTCGATTGGCAATTTCTTTCCGGCCTGACCGAGTCCGGTGCAATGACACAATCACACTGAATCCGATTACGACCAACAGTGCCACCACCACAGACCCCATCACCGACACGACCAGCACGAAAAGAATCTGATTTCCCTCTGTTCGCACGAGTAACGTCAGCACCGCGATGCCGAGCGTTGCCGCCGGCATCAGGATGAACATTGGCCGGCTGTCGATACGGCCCTTCAGGCCCAAGTAGCAGACCACTCCCGTACAAAGCACCAGTATTGCGAACATGAAATAGGTGTCGATTTCCATGTTCCCCTCCGGTCATGGTCATCTGCGCCTCACCCGTTTCCTCGCCATGCCTGCCGGTGGGCGCCGCGCTTTCTTCCCACCCGGAAAACCGTATATCACTGCAAGAACAGGTGTCAACGTACTTCCCACGAGTGGTTCGTGCGTGATGCAGACCGTTGGGGCCAAGTCGAAATACCCCCTTCGAGCCTGTTCCCACTCCCAGCACTCGATGGCAAGGTCAGCCCACCGAAGGTCGTCGCAGACGACGGCGCGGCCCAGCGGGGCAACGCCACTCGAAGCCGGATAAGGACCTCACAGCCAGCGAGACGCGGAAACCGGCCATGGTGAACGGAGCGGCGGCCATGCCGAGGACATGGCTCCGACCACCCGACATCGGTTTGATGGCGCCGGTAATTGGCCAACCCCACAAACCTTCCCGTCCTCGCGCAACTGGTCTCCCGGGATAAATTTGGCGTAACTGCCCGTATCGGCGCAAAATGGACCCACCGCGTACATATCCATCCAACCTGGGTTTCCAAACCGTGCACCAGCAACGAGAGGCACAGGAACGTGGCTTCGCAAAAACATCTCTTGGAGCCGGTCAAGCCAGGGTCACCGGAACCCGATGAGGCCCTCATCCGCCGCATCCTGACGCGGGCAACGCTGCAGCTCCCTCCAGCCGAACCTTCGCCGGCGGAGAGAAAGACGAGCGACAAAACCGGCGACCCGCCACCGGGAACTGGTCCGTACGCGCCGGATTCTGAACAGTAGTCGCCGCATTTTTGGATAAGCACGGGCGTCGCGGTCGCGCTACCGGCCCAAGGGCTCGCCGGCGGCCTCCGATCTGCTATGGACCATCACTGGCGCACTGCCGCCGTTGTCGCTACCGGATGTCTCTCTGAGCCGCTCTCCTGTCCGAACCATCTCAACCCGGCAGCGTCGGCATTGCATTTGGCCGTCCACGGGCAGCGCTGCGCTGACAGCGCCCATGGGCGCCCTACTGCGGCGGAAGAAAACCCAGTTGGGACCTCCAGTCCATCACCGCCACGGTCACAAGCCGGCCAAGCTCGTCTACTCCACTCCGCGCTACGGCCAGAAGTACGAGGGTGCAGGCACCGAGTACTGCGAAACTCCGCATCAGCAGCGGGCGCCGCGCGCCGCCAAGCGCCGAGCGGCCCAACTGGCGCCCATGCCCCATGACCGTGCTTCGGGACAGCCCCGCAGATCCCACGCCGCGGCGTGACACTCCTGGTCAGTGTAGAGCCCCAGTCGAGGTGCCGGGGCCTGTTGACAAACCGGCACCCGCCCGGGACTCCTTTGTCAACTGGAGGCGGCCTTGGAGGACCTCAATTTCTGGGCCAAAATCGGCCTCAGCGTTGCTATTCCTGCCCTGATTTTCTGCACGGTCTACGGCTTTTGCGTTTTGGCCGCGCAGACTTTCAGAGCGGTGAGGCCTTTATTAGATAGTAGACTGGGCCGATGGCTCCCAAGAGGCCGATGAGAAAAGCCAATGGCGCGATTTTCGGCCATGTGACGGCTACCAGAACGCATGCGACGATGTAGACGAAGGTTCCGATTGTTGCTGCTAGATACATGGTAGGCGTTTTTCTTGCGGTCAGTGCTGCTACGGCGCAGCTGCTGCGTATCTGGCCGTGATGGTGTCCACCCTGCCTGATGGGAAGCGGCATTCTGCCTCGAATTCTATAACCGGCGGCGGTCTTTCTCCTGTCACCGCCGATATTAAAATGTGCAAAATCGCCGAAGTGGAGTTGACCCACCCGATGGCAATGGCATCATCCGCCGACACACTGCGGAGGTGCTTCAGACAAAGTGCTAAA
>DAOUJD010000086.1:0-9086 GCA_034423115.1 Dehalococcoidia bacterium
GAGGACACGGAAGCCTAGGACGATATCTTTCTGCGCAAGCAAAAAACAGTGTTGGCCGTGCAGAGTTCATCCGCCTCAGGCGGAACACGCAACCCGAACCACAACCTGACACCCAAAACCTCAAACCGAAAACCAACCACCAACCCGACGGAGGTAATCACACCAAAACACCGCGTGAAAACGACTGCCGCACGGACGCTGAAATAGTGTGCCCCAAATAAAATCGCCGGGCCCTCGTACCTAAATGGTCGGTCTCCCGTACTGACCCTTCATTGCAAGGGCAAGGGCGCGCGGCCCTGCACGCCAACCCGCCACAGGGTTCGCCGTTCGCGGCCGAACCCCAGTTGGACCGCGCTCATGGATTCTTTTGGAGGCGACTCCGGGCGTACGCCTGCGGAGGTCAGACACCGACGCCGCCCTTTGATCCAGTCCCCCGACTGCCCCTCACAAACACCGCTCCGCCTCGGAACGGACGTAGTCCCGGAATTCTTGGGGCAACCCGGCTGCCTCGGCTGCCTGCGCGTTTTCCCGGATGCGCTCCGGGCGGGAGGTGGTCGGTATGGCCGAACTCACCCGGCGGTCGGATATGACCCACGCCAGCAGGGCTTGGGCCCAGGTGTTGATGCCGTAGTCCCGCAGGGGCGTGAGGTCCGGCTGTTGCTTCAGATCCAGGACGTAGCGGCCCTTCTGCAACGGCTCCATCACCAGGACGCCCGTGCCCAGTTCCTCGGCCAGGGGCAGCAGTTTGTCCTCAACGTTCCGGTTCATCACGTTGTACGGGATCTGGACCGTGTCCACTCGACCCTGGCGCATCAGGTCCATGATGGTGGGATAGGCTTCAGGCACCATCGCGGAAACACCCAGCATGCCGATCTTGCCGTCTCCCTTGAGTCGCTCCAGTGTGGGGAGGTGGGTCTGCCAGTCGATCATGTTGTGGACCTGAAAGAGGTCGATGTAGTCGGTCTGCAGCAGTTCAAAGGAACGGGCAATCTGGGCCTCGCCAGCCTCCTTCCCTTCGGTGCGCACCTTGGTGGCGATGTAGAACCGGTCGCGACGGTCCTCAGTGATCTCGCCCAGAACCTGCTCCGCGTTGCCGTACCAGGCGGCGGTGTCGATCAGGTTTACGTCGCTGTCCAGGCAGTTGTCCACGATCTGTTTTCGGATGGCGATCTCATCCTGGTCGGCAACATCGAAGGTTCGTAAGGTTCCCAGCCCGATGACCGAAACGTCCAGGTTGCCAAGTTTGCGGTATTCCATCTCTGTTGACCTCGCCCAAGTGTCTGACGCAAACGCGTACATGGGGGATGCGGGGGATTTATCCCCAGTGGTTGTACCACTTACCACGCCAGCCCGACCAGTACCGAACGTGGCCCATGTACCATCATCAGTCTGGATCAGTTCCCGTCCGCTTGACGGAAAGTGAGTACGCGTGAGACGCCAGGGCCTTGCCAAAGTCGCCGCACGTCCCGCTCATGGTGCGGCACGTCCGCCTCCGGCGGGAGCCTGTCGAACCACGAGCGCGTCCTTCGACAGGCTCAGGACGAGCGGATGGACTTCAATCGCACAACTTTGAAAAGGCCCTGGTGAGACGTGGCCGGCTCTGGACGGCCACGCATCAGGGGAGTATCTTGCGGCTCGGTACCCCGGTGCTGAGGGCTCAGCAACATGATCCAGACTGACAACATGGATCGGATATACGAGGTTGAATCATGCCTGAACTCCACGAGCTTTCGGTGGCAGAAGCCGCCGCCCAGATTCGCGAAGGAACCCTGTCGCCGGTGGCGCTGGCGGAGTCGCTGCTGGCCCGCATCGACGCGCTGGACGGCGATATACACGCGTGGGTCACCATCGACCGGGACGCCGTGATATCGGCGGCGCAGCAACGGGAAGCGGAAGTCCAAAGGGGCGATCCGCTCGGACCGATCCACGGCGTGCCGGTGGGTCTCAAGGACATTTTCTACACCGAGGGTATGCTCACTGCCTGCGGTTCCAAAGTCAACGCTGACTTTGTGCCCGACTTCGACGCGACATCGGTGTCCAAGATCAAGGCGGCCGGTGGCATCATCCTTGGCAAGGCCATCACCACCGAATTTGCCTCCTCCGACCCCTCGCCGACGCGCAACCCGTGGAACCTGGAGCATACGCCCGGCGGCTCCAGCAGCGGATCGTCAGCGGCGGTGGCGGCTCGCATGGTTCCGGCCGCCCTCGGCTCGCAGACCGGCGGGTCCACCTGCCGGCCGGCAGGCTACAACGGCATCGTCGGCGTGAAGCCCACCTACGGGCGCATCTCGCGGTACGGGGTGGCCCCGTTGAGCTGGTCGCTGGACCACGTGGGTATCCTGACGCGAACCGTGGCCGACGCCGCGCTGATGCTGACGGTGCTGAGCGGCGCGGACGACAATGACCCCGGCAGCCTGCGCGAACCCGTGCCCGACTTCAGCGCGCAGATGGCCCAGCATGACCGGCCGCCGCGCATCGGGCTGGTGCGGCAGTACTTCCAGGACTATGCCACGCCGGAGATGTGGGCACACACCGAGGCCGTGGCCAATCAACTGGCGGAATCCGGTGCAGATGTCGAGGAGATCCCGTTGCCCGAAAGCTTCGCCGTAATCCACAGCGCCCAGCGCATCGTGTCGAACGTCGAGTGCGCGGCAATCCACGGGGCCAATCACCGCTCGCGCTCCGGCGATTACGGCCCGCGCATCCGCGCCGGCATGGAGATGGGCATGGTCATGCCCACGCCGGCGTACCTGAAGGCCCAGCGGCTGCGGCGGCAGTTCCGCGCCGACCTGAGCGAGATGGCTGCCAGGGTCGACGTCGTGATGACGCCGGCCATGCCGGCGCCGGCTCCCCGCGACCTCAACACCACCGGCGATGCGGCGTTCCAGGCGCCGTGGTCGGCGGCAGGGTTGCCCACGGTGGTGGTCTCGACGGGCCTGAGCGAGTTGGGCATGCCCATGGCGGTGCAGTTCGGCGGGCCGTGGGCCCAGGAGGGCAGGGTCCTGGGCGCGGCGCAGTGGTGCGAGCGGATTGCCGGGTTGAACCGGCCGCCGCCAATCGGCTGACATCGTGCCACACTAGATGAACGGCTGCTTTGCCCAGCCCTCCTCGAAGGTCGTGTGGAAGAAGGGCGCCGACTTCTTGCTTTTGTACATCCATTTTCCCTGGACTCGCACGTATTCCTCCTCGTCGAGACCGGCCCGCCACATCGCCTTGCCGGTGTCTCCCACGGTGCACGGCATGAACAGGTACCACCGAGCCCGGGCAGTATCACCGGTGACTTCTATCTGCGGGTTGAGCCCGTAGTGCAAGGCAAAGACGAAGTGGCCGGAAATTCCCCGAAAGAACCCGCGAATCGCCTCCCTGCCCTCGTATCTCCCCATCCCCTGGCTTTCCCAGGTGGCGTCCTCGACAAACAGTGCGGCCAGCCGGTCGGCGTCATAGTTGTCGTCGCAAGCGGCGGCGTATTCCGCCTTGAGGTTGCGCAGCGCCTCAACGTCCTCCAGGTGCCGAACCCTGTCCCGCAGCTCTTCCACCACCGCTACCAGGTCGGCTGTTTGATCAGTTGACATCCGATTACCTCGCTCGAATTTCGTAGATTGCCGAATAATGATGAGGCTTTAGCACGCACCAAGATATTTGGCAATATGAATGAGAAACAGGGCAGCGTTCCAATTGAGGTGGTTTATCTTTGTAGGGGCGAATGATTATTCGCCCCTACCCCCGCCAACGGCGGAGGTTACCTGAATCAAATTACCTGAAACGGAACCCTACCTGAGCAACAACCTTTTGTAGATCGACTTCAGCGTCGCAACGCTACCCGACCACCAATCTGTCCGGCCGGTGGTCCCCTGCCCGCAGGATGAAGCAGGTGGGCCGGGCACGGGATGCGCACGTTTATCCCGCTAGCGCCCGACGGACCCACCTCCCGCTACCAACTCACCGCCGCCAAGCAAGTCAGCCCGGCTAAGTCAAGACTGGGCCAACGCGCCGTAGCCGATCAGCGCCAGGCCGACTACGATCAGGACGATGTGGGCCGCAACCAGGGTCCACCGCCCCGGGCTGAAGGGATCGTCCAGGAAGCGGGGCACCGGCGCCAGGCGGAACCAGAACCACAGGCCCAGGACTCCGCCCATGAGCACCCCCGCGGTGGTCATCAACCAACCGACCCGGGCGGCGCTCCAGTCCGGCGGCAGTGCCATAAAGCAAATGGCAACGAGGCCGACGCCGACCAAGGTTGAGGGAAGCGCCAGGCCGTACCGCGCCAACGGCCAGCGCAGGCTCGCGGTCAGCAAGACCGGCATCAACCCCCAGCCCGCCGCCAGGCAGATTCCCACGAACGCGGGGGTTTGCAGAGTCGCAAACTGGAATCCCCAGATCAGTCCCAGGGCGACCACGCTGGTGGCCGCCAGCCTGATGACGCGGACGCCGAAACGTGAGTCCCGCGTCATCTCCACGGATGTTTGCCCGTGCATGAAAGTCAGTGTGTACGCCATGATCCCGGTTCCCGCGCCGGTCAGGCCGCCATTGCCATACATGCTGCCGCCTCCTCGCGCCGGGGCTGCCGGGCCGTGCGCACGTGATCGCGAAAGGCGTTCCTGCGGCCGGCCTTGGCCTCGGCGGTGTATAGCTGTCCCGCCAGTTCAACGAGCCCGTGTTCCAGGTCCTCAACCGACATGTGGCTGGGTTGGTAGTTCACGTCGAACAGCGTGCATTTCTCCCACGCGGTTTCGTCCAGCAACCTGCCTTCCCCAAGAAGCCGCGAGTACAGCGGAGTCCCGGGGAAGGGCGTCATGACGGTGATCTGGACCTCGCACAGTCCACTGTCCTCGACGAAGTCCCGGACTGCCGGAAAACATTCGACCGTATCGCCGTCCATCCCCAGCACGAAGCAGCCGTTGACCGCGATGCCGTGGGACTGGATGCGCCGGATGGCATCCCGGTAGCCGTCGAGACGCTTGCGCTTCCAGTTGTTGTTCAGCTCGACTCCGTCCAGGCTTCCGGCCGTCGGGCTCTCGAAGCCGATCAGCACCTCGGCGCAGCCGGATTCGCGCATCAGGTCCAGGATTTCGGGGTCGTCGGCCACCGCCACGTCGGTTTCGGTGAACCATTTGACGCCTTCGTCGGCCAGGGCTCGCAGGAGTTTCTTTGAGTTGGAACGGTTGACGAACGAGTTATCGTCGGCGAACTCAATGAAGGGGCGCGGCCAGATTTCCTTGATTGCCCGTATCTCCCGGATCACGTTCTCCACGGGCTTCAGCTTGTACCGTTTGGTCATCAAGATCGAGCTGGCGCAGAAGTTGCACCGCCACGGGCAGCCGCGCTGGGTCTGCACCGTGATCCGGTTGTATTCGTCGGGGTTCAGCAGGTTGAAACGGGGCAGCGGCGAGTCGGCCAGATCGAACTCCTGCCCGTTGACACGGTAGATGCCGCCCAGGCAGCCGTTCCGGAAGTCCTCCAGCACCTTCGGCCAGGTCAATTCGGCCTCGCCGACCACCACCGCGTCGCAGTGGCGGATCGCCTCTCCAGGCAGCGCGGTGGCGTGGTGGCCGCCGATGACGGTTTTGACGCCCGCCTCGCGGTACCGGTCGGCCAGGGCGTAGGCGTCCTTGACCTGGGCGGTGAACGTGGAGATGGCGGCCAGGTCGCAGTCCGGCAGCCGGTCCAGTTTCCTGATGTCGGGCACCTGGTGGTATTCCACCTCAAAGCATCCCGGCGTCATCCCCGCCAGGGTGAGCAGCGACAGGCTGGGCAGGGAGGCAATCACCTCACCCCGCTCCATGAAGCCCGGCATGGTCATGCCCAACGCCGTCAGTTCCTCGTTGTAGGCGCGCACGCCGCTCATGGCTATCAGTGCGATCTTCATCGTTCTTCCTCCTTCTGCTCAACCTTGGTGTTGAGACGCTGCGCCGAAACCATCCCAAATCAATAGCGCGGTCATCATGGCTGAGCATTTGATTAATCAAATGCTATGATCCTGTATCTGACGTATCCATAACGCTTTGGGTTATAGTTATGACGCTTCCATGACAGTTTGCACGGATCGGCGCGTTGGGTCCCAACTGGGTCGCGTGTGTCGAAAAAGATCTGAGGTGAGCATGGCTATCAGGGACGGCCGTACGACGGCAGACACGCGGGCGCTGCAGGACCGCCTCACCAGGCTGAGCGAGGCCAGCCTGCGCATCAACGAGGACCTGGAATATCACGCCGTGTTGGAAGAGGTCACCAGCAGCGCCCGCACCCTGACGGGCGCGAAGTACGGCGCGACGACCGTTCTCAACGATGCCAATCGGCTGGAGGAGTTCGTCACCTCCGGCCTGACGCCGGAAGAACATCGTGAGATGGAGGATCTGCCGGAAAGCGCAGATTTCTTCCGCTACCTGAACGGCCTACCCGACCCGCTGCGGATCAGCGATTTGGCCTCGTACCTGAGGTCGCTGGGCCTGTCGGAGTGGGAGCCACCCGTGGCCGTCGCTTCCCTGCTGGTGGCTCCCATCCGCAGCAAGGGCGTGCGGCTGGGTTCCATCTACGTGGCGAAAGGCGAGGCGGGCAGCGAGTTCACCAGAGAGGACGAGGACACCCTGGTGATGTTCGCGTCCCAGGCGGCGCTGGTCATCGCCAACGCCCGGAGGTACCGGGACGAGCAGCGGGCCAGGACCGACCTGGAGGCTCTGATCGCCACCTGCCCGGTTGGGGTTGTGGTCTTTGACGCAAAATCGGGTGAACCGGTGTCCTACAACCGGGAGACGCTGAGAATCGTGGAGGGCATCCGGCCACCCGACCAGCCCGTCGAGCAGATGATGGACATTCTGAGCATCCGGCGGATTGACGGACGGGAGGTCTCCCTGGAGGAGTTCCCGCTGGCTCACCGGCTGAGCACCTACACCGCCCTGCGCGCCGAGGAGGTCGTGCTGAGGGCACCCGGCGGCGGATCGGTCACGGTGCTGGTCAACGCCACGTCCATCTACTCGCAGGACGGGAACGAGATGGAATCGGTGGTCGTGACACTCCAGGACATGACGCCGCTGGAAGACCTGGAAAGGCTCCGGGCGGAATTTCTGGGTCTGGTCAGCTATGAATTGCGGACGCCGCTGGCGTCCATCAAGGGTTCGGCGGCGACCCTGCTGGACGAGTCGGCGGACCTGAACCCCTCAGAATCCCGCCAGTTCCACACCATCATCAACGACCAGGCCGACCGGATGCGCCGGATGATCAGCGACCTGCTGGACACGGCTCAGATCGAGTCCGGCACCCTGTCGGTGAGCCCCGAGCCTTCGGACGTTGCGGCCCTGGTGGAGCAGGCCGGAGCGTCGTTCGGCAGGAGCGGGGCCCGGAACGATCTGCAGGTGGACGTGCCGTCGGATCTCCCCGCCGTAATGGCTGACCGGGCGCGCGTCATCCAGGTGATCAGCAATCTTCTGTCCAACGCATCCAGAAACGCAGAGAGGTCATCCGCCATGAGGGTCAGCGCCGAGCACGACGGCTTACACGTCGCCGTTTCGGTAATTGCCGAAGGGTGGGGACTGCCGCCCGACCAACTGCCCAATCTGTTCCGGAAATACTCCCGTATCGACGGCGGGATGGTTGAACGGGACATCGCCGGCTACGGTCTGGGGCTGTCCATCTGCAAGGGGATCGTCGAAGCCCACGGCGGCCGGATCTGGGCGGAAAGCGAAGACCCGGACCGGGGCCTCCGGTTCACCTTCACGATACCCGTCGCCGAGCAGCCCACACAGGAAAATCCCCACCGTGCCGATCCAACGGCCGGCCGTGCGCGCACCGGCCAAGACGGTCCGGCGCGCATCCTGGTGATGGAGGATGATCCGCAGACGCTGAGGCACGTCCGCGACATCCTTTCCCGGGACGGCTACGCCACGATCTTCGCCACCGGCCCCGACGATGCGCTGCGCCAGGTTGAGTCCGAAAAACCCCAGCTTGCCCTCTTGGATCTGGCGCTGCCCGGCATCGACGGTTTCGAGTTGATGCAGGACATCCTCAGCGTCGCCGACGTGCCGGTGATCTGCTTGTCCGCCCACGGCAGAGACCAGGACATCGAGCGAGCCCTGGACCTGGGCGCCGCCGACTACATGGTCAAGCCCTTCTCGCCCACGGAACTGACGGCGCGGATCAGGGCCGCCCTTCGCAAGGCGGCCGCGGTGGATCACGGCGATGAGGAGGCGCCGTTCGCGCTGGGCGACCTGACCATCGACTATGCTCAGCGTAGGGTGGAAATCGCGGGCCAGCCCGTGCATCTGACGCCCATCGAGTACGAAATGCTGCGCGCCCTGTCGCTGAACGGCGGGCGGCCGATGTCCCACGAGCAGCTGTTGCGACGCGTGTGGCGTGTGACCAGCGCCGGCGATCCCCAGGTGGTTCGCACTCACATGCGCCGGCTCAGGCGCAAGCTCGGCGACGACGCCGACAGCCCAAGGTACATCTTCACCGAGCCGAGGCTCGGCTACCGCATGCCGGAGGCGGACGCCGTGAACGCAACCCATTGAGTTACGCCCCGAAAATGGGTGCAATCGACGGCATCCCTGGTGATTTTGATTAGGCAGCGGCCTCGGTGTTGATGCGGTCCTCCCTTATCGCGTTTGTTGTAGTTCCGACAAGGGAGACGCGGTGCCGTCTTCATGCCATCAGGTACCTATTACACCACCACTTGAGACTCTACTGCTTTTAATACCGCCCGCCGCCCGTGATAAAATCGAGCGCGGAGGGCAATTTCCACCTCTCCCTCCGGGGAGGGCGTGGCTGAGGACAGAGAGCATGAGACTGATTTCGTGGAACGTCAACGGTATTCGGGCAGTTCACAGAAAGGGATTTCTTGAGTGGTTTCAGGAAGCGCAGCCCGACGTGCTGTGTCTCCAGGAAACCAAGGCCCACGAGTCCCAGTTGCCCACCGCCCTGAAGCAGGTGGAGGGTTATTCCAACTGGTTCACCACCCCGGAGCGCAAGGGATACAGCGGCGTCGGCCTCTACACCCGCGAAGGACATGAACCCCGCAGCGTCAGCTTCGGCCTGGGCGTCGAGCGGTTCGACAGCGAGGGACGCACCCTCGTCGCCGACTTCGATGATTTCGTGTT
>DAOUJD010000087.1:0-82945 GCA_034423115.1 Dehalococcoidia bacterium
TTTAGCACTTTGTCTGAAGCACCTCCGCAGTGTGTCGGCGGATGATGCCATTGCCATCGGGTGGGTCAACTCCACTTCGGCGATTTTGCACATTTTAATATCGGCGGTGACAGCTGTTGCTCGGCAAGCCGCTTGAGACTTGGCTGCAACGCCGGCCCAAAGTCTTGGGGACTACCAGGGGAAACCACATCATAGCTGCCCCGGAGTGTATGAAACCAGCGCTTTTCGGCGCTCGGAATGATCGGAAATGGATTGGAGAAGAGGTGCAGGAAGGACACTTCTGCGTTGAAACGGGAGTTCGTATTTGGTAGAATGGCCGTGCTCTAACGACAGCAAGAATCTTGAGAAATCTAATGCGGGACCCTCGCCCTGGAAAGCTCCGGGTCCCGCATAGCGCAGAGGTGCGCCGTGGGTATTTTAGCACAAGTTTTTCGCCGCCTTCCATCGCTGGCCCATGTGGTCGGATTGGGCCTGACGGGCCCGCGTGGTCCTCCGGGTTTCCCTATTTGAGCTAATTCCACACGCGACATGGAGGTGCGCATTATGCGTTCCAAAAAAGAAAGGGAGTCGGACCATCCTAAGCCCGACTCCTATAGGGGGGCGGCCCAGAGCCTAGGAACTCACCCGCCTCACCCGCCTTGCCCGACATCGTCAGGGCTTGGTTGTATCCATGGTACATCAACAACTCCAGATGGGCTAGACATCTATGGGTCTGGTGTCGTCGGTCTCGGTTGTAGTGACAGCCAGGCGTCTGTCGCCGGGACTGGTAGCGCACCCGCCCAGGATGATGTTGCCGGCGTGATCGGGACGGTGTCGTGGATGGATCATACCGGCATGAGGGTCGAGCTCAATTTCTTGCCCGCCTGGGACGCCGGACCGCGGCGCCACTGGGTGCGGCAGATGCTGGTCGGTGTGCTGCGTGGTTCCGACTCTGGCGACGGAGGATGCTCTGCCGTTCGGGAGCCGGCTGTGAAGGCGCCGGCTCTTGGATCCGGCGGGGCGGAAATCGTTGTATCACACGCCGAAGTGGAAACTGTTTCGGGCCTGTCCGTAGCCTAACCGTTGGGGACGCCTTGGTCTTGCCGGGGCGTCCCCTGGTTGGCTTTCATGAATGAAAATACGGAGGAGAAGATGGAATCTCAAAATGGGAAATTGGAAATGGCCTTTGCGGAAGGGGCTGTCGCGGTTATGGTGCGGGTCAGCACCGACCAGCAGGAGAGGGATGGCACTTCCTTGGACACGCAGCTCGTAGAGTGCATGAGGCAGGCTGAACTGGACGGTTTGACGGTCGACCCTGACCACATCTACCGCGAGCAGTGGACCGGCGATGACTTGGACCGCCCGGTGCTGACGCTGCTGCGTGGTGTGGTGCAGGAGGGAAAGATCAGAGTGATCTACGTTTACTCGCCAGATCGTCTGTCTCGCAATCCCCTCCATCTCTTGTTGCTGGTGGAGGAGTTTACTTCGGCTGGAGTGGAACTGCGCTTCGTGCGGGGATTCACCGAGGATACTCCCGAAGGGCGCCTGATGATGTACATCAATGGATATGTCGGGCAGCGGGAGCGCTTGGAGTTCATGGAGAGGACCATGCGCGGCAAAATGCAGACCGCCAGGCTGGGCCGGTTGCCGAACGGAACTGGGTCGGGCCTGTATGGATACGACTACGACAGCATCCACAAGGTTCGCCTGGTGAATGAGGAGGAGTCGATCGTTGTGCGGCAGGTGTTTCAGTGGTGCTACGACGGTTGGACGGCCTACCGGATCGCCCTCAAGCTGAACGAGATGGGTATTCCCACCAAGCGCGGCAACAGGTGGCATCCCATCAACGTGCGGCGGATGTTGGAGAATCCTGCGTACACCGGGCGCCATTTCTACGGGCAGAAGCGCTACCGAAAGGTTTCGGGGAAGAAAATCGAAGTCACGCCCCGTCCCGAATCTGAGTGGATTCCGCTTGAGGATTTCACGCCCCCGTTGGTCTCCCAGGAGATTTACGAGGCGGTGCAGAAGCGGTTGGAGGTGCAGCAGGCCCGGACAGTGGATGGGCACCGCAGATACTTGCTGACCGGTTTCGGTCGTTGCCCGACTTGCGGGACCAGGATCGTTGGCACCAGCCTGCGCCGCGGCTACAGCTACTATCGTTGCCGAGGTACGTGGAAGACGGCGACGCGTGATGCTATCTGCGCTGAGCGATACATCCCGGCCGAGCACCTAGAGCGGGTGATCTGGACAACCGTTGCGGAATCCATCCGAGACCCGGCGGTACTGGTTGCGGACCTACAGGAGCATCTGAGTACCGGCGACGGCGGTCTGGGAGTCAAGATGCACGAACTACGGCGCGAAATCGCGGAACTCAAGTCCCAGCAGCGTCGGTTAATGGAGTTGCGGCAGAAGGACCTCATCGATTTGGATATTCTGGAGACCCAGATCGGGCCGGTGAAGACGCTCTGCGATGAGAAGGAGGAGGAACTACTTTTGCTTGCGGCGCAAAAGCAGCAGAACGATGACGCCGAAGAGGCGGGCCGGCGGGTGGCAGAGTATTGTCAGGCGGTTTCAGACAAACTGGACGACCTGGATCTGGAGGGCAAGAGGGCCACGCTGGCCGCGTTCGGCGTCAAGTTCGAGGCGACGCGGGATGACCTGTCGATTACGATCAGGATTGACCCGAATTGTACTACCATTGCACGTACATTGGCATGACGACGTGGACGTAGCGGTCGGAGTCGGCGGGGCGGAAGACACCGGGGCTGGATGAGTTGGTGACTTCCAACGCGACTTTGCCGCGTCCGAGGACGTTGACGATTTCCATGAGGTAGCGGACGTTGAAGGCTATTTTGGCGTCGTCGCCTTCCATCTGATCGATGTCCAGTTCGTCTAGGTTGTCACCGACTTCCTCCGAACGGGCGGAGACTTTCAACTGGCCGCCTTCGCCGGACTCCTGGGGTTCCATTTCCAGGCGGACGATGTTGCTGCCGTCGCGGGCGAACACGGCGGCGGACTGGGTGGCGCGCTTGAGGTCATCGAGTTCCATGACAGCACGGGTTTCGTATCGCTCTGGAATCAGTTGGTCGTAGTTGGGGAAACTGCCCTGCAACAGCTGGGATACGACCTCGACGTGCTCCAGTTTGAACATGACCTGTCCTTTTTCCGGGGACAGGGTCACCTGGACCGGCGCGCTTTGCTCGGAGACCAAGCGCTGGATTTCCTGCATGGTGCGGGCCGGAACGATCACCTTCAAGGCCTCGGTGACGGGTTCGGACAGTTGGCCGGTGTACACGGCGAGGCGGAAACCGTCGGCAGCAGCCATGACGAGGTTGGATTCCTCGAGTTTGAGTTCTACGCCGGTGAGAACGGGACGGGACTCATCGGAGGCGGCGGAGAAGGCAACGAGGCCGATGCCCTGGCGCAACACCGAAGGGTCGATGTTGGTGGCGAAGCCCGAGTCGACCTGGGGAATCGGAGGGAAATCGTCGGCCGCCGCGCCATTGATATGGGTGCGCGAGCGACCGCACGAGATGTGGAGGACACTGCCCCCGCCGGCACCGGGATCATCGGAATCGGGGCCGCGAAGATCGAGGTCAACGCGGTCGCTGGGCAGGGAGTTGATCAGGTCGGTCACCAGACGGTGGGGGACGGTGATGGCCCCTTCCTCTTCGATCATGGCGCCGATCCAGGTGGTGATGGCGATCTCCAGGTTGGTCGCCGAAAGCCGGAGCATTCCCTGATCGCTGGTGAGCATCACGTTTTGGGTGATGGGCAGTGTGGAGCGGGTGGCGACGGCGCGCCCGACAACGCCCAATCCGCGGGCCAAATTTTCCTGGAGGCAAGACAGTTTCATTTTCCGCGATCCCGTTGAAAACACCTGGATTATATGTGGACGGATTATAGCACGCAGCCGGGGATAACCCCTCCGGAACGGAGTTGCGTCATCGACGCGAAAAGGTTGCCATGACCCTCACCGTGCGCAGCCCGTATTTTCGCTAACCCCAGTGTATGCCGTGATGCGGCACCTGCTAGGGTTGTGAGTGCAGGGCGTTGACCGTTCAGGCAGGCGCATTGGCCGTTACCTGAACGGATATAACGCCCTCGCTTTGAAAGCGCAGGGATTCAGCAACGTAGCGTGAGGACGTCTGGCAGCTTGATGCGGAAGGTCTTTTCCAGGGAGCGTTGCCACAATGGCGATAGCGTGATGCGGTGGGGGTCCTGGGGCTGGTCCCACAACTCGGTGTGGCAGCGGCAACGCTGTGGCGCGTCGCCACGGGTGTAGAAGCCGTGGGGGTCCGGCTCAGCGGCCAGCGGGGCGCGAAACAGCCGGAACTTCTGACGAATCTCCTCGAAGTTGGGCAGTTGCAGGATGTCCTGCACGCTGGTGAAATTGGGCGCCTCGGGAAAGTCGGGCTTGCGCAGCCACAGCTTGTGGTGCTGGACCGGCTTGGGCTTGCCGGCGATGAGATGGCGGGTGTGGTTGATGAGAGATGCCACCCGGCGTCGCATGCGGCGGATTTGGGTTTTGCATTGACGCGGATTTTCAGATGCCCACGTCACCCCAGCCCTCTCTCGCCCATGGGGGAGAGGGAGTTTGGTAACCACGGCCGTTTGCCCGGCCGCCAGCAGTATGGGCAGGGTGTGGGCCTGGCGCAGGGTATTGAGGTGGGAGCGGCTGAGGGTTTCGGATGCGATGTTGGCGTGGAGGACGGTTTCCAGTTGGCGTTTTGACCTGTGTCGCCAACCCTGATGGACGGCCAGGGCGGTGGTCATGTGGGTGGCGGCGCGGCGCAATGCCACGGCGGCCGGCCCCGGGTCGCGGGTGGTGATGGCCCGGTCGGCCCGCTGGAGGAACTCCTGGGCCTTGGCCTGGTGGTGGGAGAGGGTTCCCATGTAGTGGATGCTCCTTGGATGGTGGTTTTACATCGATACTCAGGATTTTCAGGATTTGGATTATGATGATGATGAGGTTGGTTGGTTGATTGGCTGGTTGGTTTGGGTTAGGGGTCTTGGGAGGTTCAGGATGTCGGCGCTACGGCCAGAGAGCGTTTTGGGTTTGCGATATTGAGTCCTAGGGTCCCACGTGCTGACCGCCCGGTTTGGGGATTACTACCCCCTCACCCAACCCTCTCCCACGGAGGGGAGAGGGCTCAATGCGACCCTCGTGGAGCGGTGGAGACACCCGCCGTACTGGTCAAGGCCTTGCTGCGGAGAGAGACAGCCTCAGGCGCGAGCCAGCGATGCAATGTATCCGACTTGGTTGACCGTTGTTGATGTACGCCAGAGGCGCACTGTAAGCCTGAACCTCTTGATGACCCCTATGGTTAGGAAATTTCCGGTCGTGTGGTTAGCCGTGTACTTAGGCTTGCCGTCCGACGTGGAGTACAGTGTAGAGAACGGGCGTGCGCATGGACAACGGGTGGGTGTCATTGTTTTCAAATTTGCATGGGTGGGCAGGATTTACAGGATGATTTTGATGGGTGTGGGTTGGTGCATCCTGCTATCCTCCGGCGGCGGAACCGCCAACGGCGGACCCAAGGGCCTGCGGCGGCGCAGCGTGGGCAGCGGGATACGAGCGGGAGGCGGCGCGTCTGTTGAGGTGGCTCCGCGTTGCTATAATGCCCGGGCCGAGATCAGGAACGTCTGGGCATACAGCGGAGAATCAGACATGACCGAATTGCTATTTTTGAATGATGCTTACGTGTCGGAGTTCGACGCGGTGGTAACCGAGATTACCGATGACGGCGGCGTGGTTTTGGACCGGAGCGCCTTCTATATCGGGGGCGGCGGGCAGCCGTGCGACGTTGGGACGCTGACCGATACCGCCAGTGGAGCCGAGTACAAGGTGACCAAGGTGGGGCGCGCCGGGGGAACCATCGTGCACTCCATCGACGGCGAGGCCAAGCCAGCGGTGGGCGCCGCGCTGCACGGCTCCATCGACTGGGACCGGCGGTACCTGTTGATGCGGACGCACACGGCGTTGCACATTCTATGCGGCGTGGTGTGGCGGGACTACGGCGCGCTGGTAACGGGCGGCGACATGCGGCCCGGGACGGCGCGGATGGACTTCGAGCTGGAGAATATGTCGGCGGAATTCGCCGAGGAGGTGGCCGCCCGCATCAACGCCGAGGTTGAGGAAGGGCGGGACATCGGGGTCGGTTTCATGGGGCGGCACGAGGCGGACGCGCATCCAGACCTGATTCGGACGAAGATCAACCTCCTGCCGGCGTCGATCACCGAGGTGCGGACGATAGACATTGTGGGTCTTGATTTGCAGGCGGACGGCGGCACGCACGTGCACAACACGCGGGAGGTTGGCCGCATTAACGTGGTAGGACACGAGAGCAAAGGGCGCATCAACAAGCGGCTTCGGATTGCGTTGGCCGACGCCGGGTAGATCCGTAACGGTATGCGCGGGCGCACTGGTACGTGATAGGCCATGAGCACGACAACGTCGATGGAATCGAGGATCCAGCGAGCGTTGGCCGGTCTGGAGGCGGCGCGTTCGATTGACTCGGACAGCGGGGTTTCTGTGTTGGCAGCGCAGCACCGGCTGGCGCACGCGTACCGTGCCGCGCGACGGTTTGACGAAGCCATTGGCTGGTTTGCAAACACGGTGGAGAAAAGCGTGGAGGTCAATGGGCCCGACCATGCAGAGACGCTTCGCTATCGCAGCAGCCTGGCCAACTGCCACTATGCGGCAGGCGACACAGAGCGGGCCATCGAGATGTTCCGGGAGCTGTACGAGGCGCGCCTGGCAACGTTGGGAGCTCAACACCCGGACACGATGCGCAGCCGGGGGAGCCTGGCGAATGCCCTGAATACGGGCGGAAGCGTCCAAGAGGCCGAAGGACTGCACCGGCGGAACCTGGGCGAGCGTGAGACGGTGCTGGGCGTGGAACATCCGTCAACGCAGGCCAGCCGGCGGAACCTGGAGCGCATGACGGGAGAACCTGTCGATCCCAGCGGCGATGGCTCGGATACCGGTTAGGTTGCGGCACGGCAACGTCAGAATAAGCAGGTAATGGGCGGAAGGGAGTCGCCAAAGACGCGAACGCCACGGCATTCCGGGCGGATTAGGGCGGTCGCATTCCTCGTTTGTTGACGAATCCGGAGCCTGAACGGACGACGTACCCAGTGGGATGATGAGCGCGCTGCAATCCGCTTGGTCCCAGATTGGAACAGCGCTGTCGCCGGCCGGCTGGCGATGGCCGCGCATGGGCCGGCTGGAGTGGGGGTTCGTGCTGATCGCGGTGGTCGCGGCGGCGCTGCGGTTGTGGGAGCTGGACGGGCGGGTGATGCACTATGACGAGGCGATTCACCTGCACTACGCGTGGAAGTTGGCGCGGGGCGTGGAGTTTCTACATTCGCCATGGATGCACGGGCCGCTGCAGATCGAGATGGTGGCCGTGTTCCTGCGAATCTTGGGCGACACGGACTTTGTGGCGCGACTGCCATACGCGCTGTTCGGCGTGGCGCTGGTGGCGCTGCCGTATTTTCTGAGGCGGCAGATAGGCGATAGCGGGGCGATCTGCGCGGCGGTGATCCTCACTTTTTCGCCGTCGCTGTTGTACTTCAGCAGGTTCGGGCGGAACGATATCCTGATGGTGGTGTGGGCGGTGCTGCTGCTGATTTTCCTCTGGCGATACGCCGAGGACAGTCGACGGAGATTTCTGTTCGGGGCGGCGGCGGTAACGGCGTTGATGTTGGCGTCCAAAGAGACTGCCTACTTTGTGATCCTGTTCATGGGGATTGCCGCGCTGGGTCTGGGTTGGAGGCGGCTTTGGGACGTGGCACGGCGACGGATTTCGCTGAGTGATGTGCGAGGAGCCGCTGGGTTTTTCGTGCTGTTGGCGACGTCGACACTTCCTCAGGCCGCGGCGGCGATTGCAGTGGTGCAGGGTCCGTTGGGTCTGACCTTGGCAGCGGAAGACACGGGTTCGACGGGGGATACCGGCGCGCCGGTTTGGGAGGCGCCGTTCGTATCGCTGCCGGTTTGGGACGCTCCCGTTTGGATGCACGCGGTGGGGTTGCTCTTGTTGTTGGGCGCGCTGACTGCCGTCGGGTGGTTCCTGTGGCGAGTGAGGAGCGTGCTGGACATCGCCGCGATTGCGGTGGCGGCTACGTGCGCGGTGGCTGCGGTGGCGGTGGTGATAGTCGGCCCCGTACAGGGGATGCTGCCCGACCTCGGGATGACGGCGCGTTACCTGGACTGCGCGGTGGGCGCCGGTTTGATGATGATGGGAGCGGCCATGGCGCTCGTCGCGCCGACGGCGATACATGGGTGGCGACGGATCACGTTGCTGCTGGGGCCGGCGGCGGTGTTGACGTGGCTGTGGCTGTCGGCGTTTGGGAGTGGGCTGGGAATGGCCAGCGAGTTGCTGCCGGGAGTGGTACCAGTGGCGGACCTGGCCGAGGGAAGGGTCGCCGTCAACTACGTGGTCCCGGTTTTGACCCTGTTGGTGCTGTTGGTGATCGGCGGCGCGGTGGGGGTCGCCTGGGGGGGAGGGACGTGGCTACTGTGCGCGGGGATTTTCTATGCGATTTGGGCGACGCTGTACACGACGTTTTTCACCAACTGGCCGGGGGTGTTCACGGGATCGTGGCAGAGCCTGGGCTACTGGCTGGCGCAGCAGGAGGTGGCGCGCGGTAACCAGCCCTGGTACTACTACGGAGTGGGAGTGACGGTGTACGAGTCGCTGGCGCTGGTTTTCGGGCTGGCGGCGGTGATATGGCTGATCAGGCGACGGTCTGCCGATAGAGCGTTTGGCATCGTGCTGGCGGCGTGGGTGATTGCGACGCTGGTGATGTACACGGCGGCGGCGGAAAAGATGCCGTGGCTGCTGGTGAACATAACCGTGCCGCTAGCGCTGGCGGGCGGCATGCTGTTAGGGCACCTGTTTGACGGGGTCCGGTGGCCGGAGGAAATTCGGGAGCGGTGGCGTTTGGCTGCGTTGCTGGTACTGGCGCCGGCGTGGCTATTGGTAGCGGTTTGGGTCGGTTGGCTGGCGGCGCGTGGCGACGCGGCGAATCTGCCGACCTGGATGGCTGGGCTGATCCTGCTGCCGGTGGCTGTGGCGTTGGCGTGGCTGACGCGGGTGCAGCCCGGTGGCGGGAAAATTATGGCGCTGGGGGTAGCGGGGTTGCTGCTGGTTTTCGGGACTGCGACGGCGTTCCGGGCGGGGTACACTTATGATGATTCGAGCGTGGAGATACTGGTGTACGCGCAGGGGTCGGCGGATTTGGTGGAGTCGCACACGGCGCTGCGGGAGGGAGCGCTGACCTGGAACGAGCACGCATCGGTCAAGGTGGACTACGACATGTGGTATCCGTTCCAGTGGTACGTGCGGAACGACACGGAGGCGGGAACGCTGTGGTTCGACCACCTGTGCGCGGCGAACGTTGAGTCCGGGTCTGAAGAGTGTCGCAAAGTGGGAGAGGATACCGCGCCGAGGGTGTACATGGCGGAGGTGGCGCACGCGGTCAGGGAGGAGGATGCGCCGGCCTACGGGCGGGATGGGCCGATGCGGAACCTGCTATGGTATCCTGAAACGTACCGCCGGCCGGGAGAGGATCGGGAGGATACCGCGCTTTGGGAGCAACTGGCGGCCGACGTCGATTTCTTCCGAGACACGGCGGCGAATCCCGAGAAGTGGCAGCAGGCGATCGAATACATGGTGACGCGCCGACAGGAGAGCGACTGGTATTCGGCAGAGTATTACCAGTACACGCGGAACTAGAAAACCGGGGGATCGGGATAGGGCATGACGACGGCGACGACGTTACCGGAGCCGGGTGAAGTATCGGTGGATGACCGGGTGCAGATCAGCCGGCGGTTGATCCGACAAGCGCGTGAGGAACTGGATGCGGGAGACCGTCTGCAAGCCACCGAGAAGGTTTGGGGCGCGTTGGCGCAAATGATGAAGGCGCACGGGCAGCAACGGGGCTGGTTGAACTTGGGCAGCCACCGCACGGTGGGGCACATCGCGAGGCAACTAGATGCAGAATACGGGGAAATAGCGGTAGCCAGTGCCTATATCGCGGCCGACAACGGGCACCGGAACTTCTACGACAACGAAATGAGCCCGCCGGAGATAGAGGAGATCATAGCGGTCGTAGGCAATGTGTTGCCGCATCTGGAGCGCGCGCTAGAGGAATCGCCGCGCCCCTTCGTTATCGGGGAAGAAAATGTCTGGCGAATCCGGACGTTGACGGGCCGGCAGACTCTGGAGGTTGGGGATACTTCGGCGGTGGGATTTTCGAATACGCACGACGCCAGCGCGATTGGGAAAAATGATGGGGCGTGATGCCGCCGTGTACAGGGCGTCATGCGGTGGTGTGTTGAGGACACCACGTATGGGTACAAGGGGGCGCCGCTGATCACGGCATGGCCTATTTTCTAGGCAACTGGCGGTTTTGGGCCGGCGTAGTGGTCAGCGTGGTGACGCTGGCCTTATTGGTGTTGCTGGTGGACCGGGACGAGTTGTGGCACGCGCTTAAGACCGCGAACTACCTGTACCTGGCGCCGGCCATCGTGCTGTATTTCATCGGGCAGTGGTTCCGGGCGTTGCGGTGGCGGTACCTGTTGTCGCCGATAGCCCGCATTTCGGCCATCAGGCTATATCCGGTAATCATCATTGGGTACCTGGCCAACAACGTGCTGCCGGCGCGGTTGGGAGAGGTGGTCAGGGCGGTTTACCTGGCGAGGCGTGAGGAGGTCAGCGTGCCGCAGTCGGTGGCGACGCTGAGCATTGAGCGCCTGTACGACGGGTTGACGCTGCTGGCGCTGGGTGCGGTGGCGGCTCCGATTCTGCTGGCCGCGGGGTTATTTAGCGAGGCGAGCCGGGCGTACCAGTCGACGGCGATCGTGCTGATGGTTGGCGTGATGGCGAGCTTTGCGGCGGCATTGGTCATTCTCACCCTGCTGGCGTGCAGCCGGCGGACACTGAACTGGTTTATCAGCCTGACTGGGTTTCTGCCGGAGCGGTTCCGGGGGATGGCGGCTGACATCATCGTCGGGTTTGCCGAGGGTCTAGCAGCACTGAATTCGCCGGGAAAGCACGCGGTGCTGTTCGTCAGTTCGCTTCCGGTGTGGTTGGCAGAGGCGGGCGTGTACCTGATAGTGGCGTACTCGTTCAACCTGGATGCGTATTTCACGTCGTTCTGGTTCCTGGCGCTGGCGGTCGTGCTGGTAACGGTAACTTCCAACCTGATCACGGCGATTCCGGCATCGATCGGGGGAATCGGAGCGTTCGAGGTGGTGGCGCAACAGACGCTGGTGGGGCTCGGGATAGGAGCGGCGGCGGCGGCGTCATATTCAGTGGCGGTGCATTTGCTGGCGCTATGGCTACCGGTGAACGTGGCGGGCATTGTGCTGT
This sequence comes from Dehalococcoidia bacterium, assembly GCA_034423115.1. Lineage (GTDB taxonomy): Bacteria > Chloroflexota > Dehalococcoidia > Lucifugimonadales > UBA3495 > Bin87. Next base: position 11,361 of record DAOUJD010000087.1, read on the forward strand.
TGCTGTGGCACAACGTGTCGCTACGAGGGTTGGCGTCGCTGCCGGAAGGGCGGGACGATGTCGAGCAATCGGGGTTGCCCGAGCGTGATGGCACAGCGGATTCTGGATTTCGTCGGACTGACGGTATGGATCCGGGTGTGCGCGCCGCGGAGGATGATTAGGCGATGCGGGTAGGAATCATCGGCGGTGGCGCGGCGGGATTGGCGGCGGCCTACGAGTTGACGAAGCGGGGCCATTTCGCGGAGGTCTTCGAGGCGGCGCCGTTTCTGGGCGGGCAGGCGTCCACTTTCGAGGTTGGCGGCGGGCAGTTGGAGCGGGGCTATCACCACCTTTTCGTGAGCGACACCGATATGGTGGAGTTGATCAACGAGTTGGGCCTGGGTGATTCGATGGAGTGGCTGGAGTCCAAAGTCGGGCTGTTCCATGGAGGGCGAATCTGGGATTTCGCCACGCCGATGGACCTACTGAAGTTTTCGCCGTTGCCGTTTGCGCAGAGAATCCGTTTGGGGCTGTGGACGTTTTTGCTACAAAAGACCGGGAACTGGCGGAAATATGAAGGGGTAACGGCGGCGGAATGGACGCGAAAGCACATGGGCGACGCCGCTTACCGGGTGATCTGGGAACCGATGTTACGGGGCAAGTTTGGCGACCACTACGACAAGGTGAGCATGACCTGGTTGTGGGGGAAGATCTACCTGCGGGTGGCGTCTCGCAAACGGATGCAGAAGGAGCGGTTGGGGTATCCGATGTGCAGCTTCGGAACGGTGTTTGACGTTTGCGGGGAACACGTGGAGGAGCAGGGCGGCAAGGTGCACGTTGGAGTGGGTGTGCGGCGCATCAACGTGGAGGATGGTAAGGCGGTGGGCTTTACCGCCGCGCCGCATGGTGGAGAGGAGCGAGATCACGACTACGACGCGGTGATCGCCACCACACCGTCGTACGTGTTCACTCGGTTGGCGCCGGAGCTGCCGGATGATTACCGGGAGATTCTTGAGTCGGCGCAGTACCTTTCGGCGGTGCTGATGATCCTCGTGTTGGACCGGCCACTAACGTCGAAGTACTGGCTCAATGTGGCGGACCGGTCGCTGCCGTTCGTGGGGGTTATCGAGCACACCAACATGATTGACAGGAACCTATATGGTGGCAACCACATCGTGTACCTGACCAATTATCCGGACCGGAGCAGCGAGTTGTATCGCAAGGAACCGGAGGAATTGCTGGAGGAGTTCGTGCCGCACCTTCGGAAATTGAACGCCGACTTTGCGCGAGAGTGGATCCTGGAATACCACCACCACCGGGTGGACGGCGCGCAGCCGATCATTGGAACGAACTATGAGGAACGGATTCCGGATCACCGGACGCCGTTGAAGGCGCTATACCTGGCGAATACGACGCAGATTTATCCTGAGGACAGAGGGACGAACTATTCGGTTCGGATGGGGCGTGAAGTGGCGCGGATGGTGTTGGAGGATTGGAGTGCGGGCGCATCATGATAACGCATCATTTGGTGTATAATATGATGCGTATCTCCAACTGATGGAGGCGCCAGCAGCGCGGGAGGTCATATGCGAACGACGGTTAATCTGGATGACGAGTTGTTGGAAGACGCCAAATGGCTCACCGGCATCGAAGGCAACACCAAATTGGTGAATGCAGCCCTCAAGGCGTTAGTCGAACGTGAGGCCGCCAGAAGATTAGCCAGAATGGGCGGAACGATGCCCGACCTTGAGGATATACCGCGCCGAAGAAGCGAACCCGCATGATCCTAGTGGACACGTCGGTGTGGGTGGACCACTGGCGTTCCCCAGATCCTCACCTGGTTGAGTTGCTGCGTAATGAGCAAGTGTTAATTCACCCGATGGTGATAGGAGAGTTGGCGTGCGGGCATATCACCAGGCGAGCTGACACCATGCGTGTGCTGAATCGGTTGCCCACGGCGCCCATAGCCAGCCATTCCGATGCCATCTACCTCATAGAACAGCACCAGATTATGGGACGAGGTATCGGATTTATCGATGTTCACCTTTTGGTGTCGACAGCTCTCAGCGTCGCCACCGAGCTATGGACGGTTGATCGTCGGTTGCTCAACGTCGCGATCGAGTTGGGATTGGCATACGAACGCGGGGGTTCGGAATGAGTTTGGCGAAAAGCGGCAGGCGCGCGACGGGCAGGATGTAGCAAATTTTTGTATAATAAAAGAGCATCTATAATTATTAGAATTTCCCTTGCCCACCATCGCCATCTTGGCCGCGCACGGCAACGGCCTCCATCCAGACCCAGGCATCCGCGCGGTTCAACAGGCGGGCGGACACGCGAACGTAATTGGCCCATCGGCAGGGGCGGAGGGGCTCGACGGAGCCGGTGGGTTGCTGGTTACCGACGCGGGTTTCGATTCTGACAGTCCCAATGCCAACGCTGCGCCGTTATTGGACGCCGCGTTGGCGGCCGATATGCCCATCCTGTTAACGGGCAAAGGCATGTACCTACTGAACGCCGCCTTCGGTGGGGACGCTCCGGGTAACGCCGATATTCCGCGTTTCACGGATGCGGATTCACCATCTACCGACAGGCAAGGGAGGCGGCAGATTTACCTGTCGCCCGGGTCCAAGATGGCGGCCATCATCGGGAGCGCCGGCATGTTCCGGGTGAACTCGGCGGCCTGGAACTGTCGCATGGGGCTACGGGAGCCGCAACGGGCGGAACGGTTGATGTCCATCGCGTATCAGCTTGACGACGGAATAATCGAAGGATTGGAAAGCAAAGAACACAGTTGGGTAATCGGCGTGCAGTTCCTGCCGGAACGCGCCGAGGAAGTACCGACCAGTTTCAACAATTTATTCTTGGGATTGGTTGAACGGGCGGAAGATTTCTCCGCCACAGGAGACAACAGAATATGACCACAGCACCGCCACCCCCGCCGCAGACCGGAGGCGATTTCAGTCCTCGTCCGATTCAGGATGAGATGCGTGAATCGTATCTCTCGTACGCCATGTCGGTCATCGTTTCTCGGGCGTTGCCGGACGTGCGGGACGGGTTGAAGCCGGTGCAGAGGCGCATCCTGTATGCCATGCACGACATGGGGATCCGCCCCGGGAGCCAGTACCGCAAGAGTGCGCGAATCGTAGGCGAGGTGCTGGGCAAGTTCCACCCGCACGGGGACGGGTCGGTTTACGACGCGCTGGTGAGGATGGCCCAACCGTTCACGATGCGGACGCCGCTGATCGACGGGCAGGGCAACTTCGGCAGCATTGACGGGGACCCTCCGGCCGCGATGCGGTACACCGAGGCGAGGCTGACCGCGATCGCGGACGAAATGCTGGCGGACATCGACCAGCAGACGGTGGATTTTTCAGACAACTTCGACGACTCCATCAAAGAGCCGCAGGTTCTGCCGTCGAGGATGCCGAACCTGCTGGTGAACGGTTCGTCGGGAATCGCGGTGGGGATGGCGACCAACATGCCGCCGCATAACCTGGGTGAGATCTGCGACGCGGTTTGCCACGTGATTGATCATCCGAACTGCGACGTGGACCAACTGATGGCGATTGTGCCGGGTCCGGATTTCCCAACCTCAGGGCGCATCCGTGGGGTGGCCGGAATTCGGGATATGTATGCCACCGGGCGCGGTCGGGTTGTGATGGAGGCGGTGACCGAGATCGAGGAGATGCGGAACAACCGACAGCGCATCATAGTCAGCGAGTTGCCCTTCCAGGTGAACAAGGCGACGCTGGTTGAGAAAATTGCCGGTTTGGTCAGGGACAAGACCCTGGTGGGGATCACCGACATTCGCGACGAATCGGACCGGCGTGGCATCCGAGTGGTGATCGAGCTTTCGCGGAACGCCCAGGCGACGGTGATACTGAACAACCTGTACAAGCGCACGGCGCTGCGGTCGTCATTCAACGCCATCATGCTGGCGCTGGTGGAGGGGCAGCCGCAGGAACTGTCGCTCAAGGACCTGATTCGGAATTTCATCCTGCACCGGGAAGAGGTAATCCGGCGCAGGACGGAGTATCAACTGGGACGGGCGCGGGACCGCGCTCACATCGTGGAGGGTCTGCTCAAGGCGCTGGACGCCATTGACGCGATCATCGAAACCATCCGCAACAGCGAGGACGTGGAAACGGCGCGGAACAACCTGGTGCAGGCGTTTGACCTGACCGAGGTTCAGGCGCAGGCCATCCTGGATATGCAACTGCGGCGTCTCGCCGCGCTGGAACGGCAGAAGCTGGACGAGGAGTACAACGACCTGCTGGCGACTATCGCACAGCTAGAGGATCTGCTGCAGAACCCGCAGAAAATCCGCAACGAGATCAAGAAGGAAACCCGCGAGGTGAAGCGGAAGCACGCCAATGAAAGGCGCACCGTGATTATTGCCGAGGAACTGCAGGAACAGTCGATCGAGCAGTTCATCGTGCAAGAGGACGTGGTGGTGACGCTGAGCCAGCGAGGCTACATCAAGCGGGTGCCCATCAATACGTACCGCAACCAGCGTCGGGGCGGGAAGGGGGTTCGCGGCGCGAATAACCGCGACGACGACGCGGTGATGCAGATCGCGGTGGTGAATACCCACGATCAACTGCTTTTCTTCACGAACAAGGGCAGGGTGTATCCACTGAACGTGTATGAGACGCCAAACGACACGGGGCGGACGGCGCGAGGCACGTTACTCGTAAACCTGATACCGCTGCAGCCCGGCGAGCAGGTGCAAACGATGTTGCCGGCGAGCCGCGACGAGTACAACAGCCTCTATATATTTGCGACGCGCCAGGGGCGGGTGAACGCGCTGCGTCCTGGGCAGTTGAAGAACCTGCGGAAGTCCGGGCTGATCGCGATGAAAATACAGGACGGCGACGAGATGATCGCGGTCCGGCCCGTGGCGAGCGATGCGTCGATCATACTGGTGACCGAGCAGGGACAGGCCTTGCTGTGTCCCGTCAGCAGCATTCCCGAGCGCAACCGGAACGCCGCCGGCGTCATTGGGATGAAGTTCAAGGACGAGTTCAACGGCAGGGACCGGGTGGTGGCGATGGATGTGGTGAATAACCCTGAGGACGAGTACCTGTTGGTGGTGAGCGAAAAGGGCTACGGCAAGGCCACGCCGCTTTACAACAGCAAGGGCGAGGCGGTGTACCGTGAGACCAACCGGGGCGGCATGGGCGTCAAGACGTTCGCCGTGGACCAGAGCGACAAACCCACCGGGCCGGTGGTGGATGCCAAGGTGGTCAACTCCGCGGAGATGAACGAGGAAGAAGGCCACGAGGTGTTTATCATCTCGGCGCATGGACAGGTGGTACGGATAGACCTGTCTGAGGTCAAGGTGGTGAACACGCGCCAGACCAAGGGCGTAATCATCTGGCGGGAGCGCAGCGGGGACGACAGCGTGGTGTCCATCTACTGCTTCCGTGCCAACGACTACAGCCAGGATGACCCGACGCGGCAGAATGGCACGGAGCTCGCGGGTTCCGCGCTGGCGGAGGCTGAAGCCGTGGCGGCGGTGGCCGACAGCCAATACGATGAAGAAGAATCGGAATTGGATGAGGCCGAACTGGCCGAAGAGGTGGATGAGGACGCGGGCGACGAGCCCGAAACACCTACGAATGGGCAGGCGCCGCTCCTGTAATCTGCCACCAATCAATTAATGGAGGGGCGCTGAACCGCGCCCCTTCGCGTGTTGTCGCATCCAACGTATTGAGGATTGAATTCCATGCAGTTAGTTATGGCGCATGGCTCCGGCCAGAATGAGTTGACCTACCACTATCAGACGGAGGCGTTTGCCAACGCCGACGCAGTGAACCTGCCGGGCCATCCGGATGGCGAGCCGAGGGACAGCATCGGCGGTTACGTGGACTGGTTGCGAGAGTATGCGACCGGCAGGGGTTATCCGCCGTTCGTGCTGTTCGGGCACTCGATGGGGGGCGCGATTGCCCTGGATTATGCGCTGCGGTTCCCGCAGGATTTGGCCGGGTTGGTGCTGATCGGGACTGGGGCGCGTCTGCGGGTGCATCCCGACTACCTGAACCGGTGCCTGGACGATGTTCAATGGCGCTCGGAGGCTCCAGGGTATTACGAGGCGATCAACGCTGAGATGGCCCCGCAGTTGGCGGAACGGGCGTTGCAGTCGGGGCCGATGGTGGAGCACAACGACCTGTCGTGCTGCGACAAGTTTGACGTAATGGAACGGGTGAAGGAAATTGCCCTGCCGTCGCTGGTGATAGTGGGGGGCGACGACGTGATGACGCCGGTGAGGTACGCCGAGTACCTGGGCAGGGAGTTACAGGATGCGGAGGTTGTGGTGGTTCCGAACTCCGGCCATTTTGTTACGCTGGAACAACCTGAGGCGTGCAACGCGGCGATTGCGCGGTTCCTGGAACGGTTGAATTCTTGACGCACGCGGCGGGCATCGTCCCGCTGCCGGCATTGCTGGTATGATGTGGCAATCCGAGACGATTGCCCGTGATGTCTGGCAATGAGCACCGCACAGCAGTACAGGCCCGACGCACACCGGTTGGCCGCTTCGCTGCCGGGGATTTATGGCGGGCATCCGGATGCGCAAGGGTTGCCGGCGGCGCGCAGGATCGCGGCGACGGTGGCCGAACTGATCGCCACGGGCGCTGACGACGTGGACCAGGTGGTGGTCAATGCGGCGGCGCTGTTTCATTTGGCCGGACGTTGGGATGACACCAACAGGGTGGAGACGTCGGTTGCCGTTGCGTCTGCGTGGCTCATGGGGGCGGGCGCCGAGGAGTATTTTGTGGCCGCCGTATCGGGAGCCATCCTGGGAGGCTGGGGCGACAGTGCAGGCGGAACGAATGGGAGGTTGCTTTGGCATGCCGCGCAACTGGATCTGTTGAGCGTTGAACGGCACGCGGACCACCTAAAGGATGCGCCAGAAGCGGGTCGGCAACGGGAGAGTTACCTTTCCACGTACCGGCGGGAATACCTGGCGTCGGCGCTGGGGTTGCGGGAGCGATTGTCGATTCCGGCTGCGGTGGGGATGTACGACGCGCGGATGCCGGCGCTGGCGGCGTGGCTGGATGAGCAGGATGCTTCGCTGGTCCCGGCAGACTGGCGACGGTTTGCGGAGGTGGAGGAAATCCGGCGCGGCGTGGAGCGGTTGCTGGAGGGTGAGGATCCGGCGCTGGTGAGGTCGGAGATGCCGGCTGGTGGACTGCCTTACGCGGAGTACCGGGGGCGGCAGCGGGAGATAATCGCAGGGAGCCACGAACGTATCCTGGAGTTGACGCATGACAGGGTCGAAGCGTCGCGGAACGTGGCAGCGGAGAAGTATTTGGAGAGCGACACCATCCACAAGCCGGCGGTGGAGGAGAACCTGTTCGTAGGGGCGCGACGGAAAGCACGGCAGTTGGGGCTGTCGGCGGAGACGGCAGAGGATATCGCGCGGCTGCTGCTGTCCAACGCGCGGGAGGCGCAGGAGCGAACGCTCAATGACATAGCGCAGCGGCTCAGCCGACTGCATGGGCAAATCTTGGACGCTGAGTCTCCGGAGACGCGCACGGAGGAGGCGGATATCGCCATACCGTCGTTGGTGGTGAGGACCGGCGACCAACCGCTGGCGCGGGAGAACGAACTGATCAAGGAGTTACGGGTTACGGGTCTGAACGAGGCCTACCCCGAGCAGCGGGAGCGGTTTGCCCAGTGGTTCGAAAAGCCGCATCCGTACTTGTTGACAGGGCAGGTCGTGGGCAGCCGGGATGCCGATCTTTTCATGCAGGCGTTGGTGGACGGGCACCGGTGCAAGGTCATCGCCACCATGCCCATCGACGGGCCGGTGCACTTGGGACATGGCGCGTTGGGTAGCCTGCTGATTTATTTCCAGTCGTTGGGCGCGGAAGTTTCGTTGGGTTTTCGGGATGAGTGCGGTTCGCGAGAGGACGCGCGGGACGAGATGTTGGAGAGGTTGCTGACGCTCGCAGCCGCCGGGTTGGATTTGGAGCGCACGGACGCTTATCTACAACTGGATCGATCGACGGTAGTCGAGACGGCTTTTGCCTTGGGAGAGGCGACGCCGTTGAGCGTGTTGAACTCAGCGTTGGGCCTGCGCCTCAGCAGCAGCGTCACCGACACGTTTCTGCCGTTGCTGCGGTTGGCTGACGTTCTCCATGTGCAACAAAAGGAACTGGGCGGGCCGTGCCGAACGCTGGTGATAGATGGGATAGGCGGCGACGTTTACGTGCGGATGGCGCGGAACATTGCGGAACGGTTCGGGTTCATCAAGCCGTCGGCGCTATATCTGCGCATGATGCGGAGCCTGACGACGTACGATGATCCGAGCACAGGCAGCGCGGTGGAGGTGATGACTAACAAGGTGCCGCAAGGTCGAATCACCTATGGGGATGCGGCCGAAGACATCAGGCGAAAGATTGGACGGGCGTACACGGGCGGGCGGCGGACGATGGGCGAGCAGCGGGAGTTGGGTGGCAATCCCGATCCCCGAGTTTGCAGCGTGTCCAGCCTGCATGCTTTTCACGCCACGGTGGAAGCGAAGGAATACCTGGTGTTGCAGAAGCGATGCCGCTCCGGGGAGTTGTTGTGTGGGGAGTGCAAGGGAATGGCGGCGGACCGAGTGCTAGAATATCTTGAACGGCATCGTGAGGCTCGAAGCGGATTGGACGAGCGGACTGTACGCCGCGCGCACTCGCTCACCGGGCTTGAGTATGGGGAGGACTGACCATGAAAGAGTTTTTCCTCAACCACATCTGCACCACGCCGCCCTATACCGTCGCGGCCTGCGAGTACCAGTACAACTGGTTGGTCCCGATAGGGGCGATAATACTGGTCGGTGTTGCCGCTGCCCTGATCGCAACATGGCTACATTGGCGAAGGGGAAGTCCCACGTGAGCGTGGCGCTGCTGTATGTGGTTTTCGTAGTAGGAATTGGGTTCGCGGGCGCGGTGTTTCACGAATTGGCAGAACGGACGGACCCCATCAGAACGTCCCGGTTTTTCCTGAGGGTTTTGTATCGAACTGTCTCGTGGTTCTGGCTCGGCGTTGCCGGCATTTTGCTATCGGTAGCTTTCAAGTTATCTTTGTAACGCAGTAACGCATTGAAATTTAGTTGGATTATTCGAGAGGATTCTGGACCATGGCTGAGCAGCGACGCATTCTCACTGGCATGCGGCCCACCGGACAACTGCACCTGGGGCATTACCTGGGGGCGCTGGAGAACTGGATCCAGATGCAGCACGAGTACGAGTGCTTCTTCCTAATCGCGGATTATCAGGCGATGGGAGACCATCTGGACGACATCGGGTTGATCCAGCGGTCGGTTATCGAGGTGGCGACGGACTGGCTGGCGGTGGGGCTGGACCCGGAGAAGTCGGCGTTCGTGATCCAGAGCTACGTGCCAGAGCACGCTGAGCTGACGATGTATTTCTCGATGCTGATGCCGTTGAACCAGCACCAGAGGAACCCGACGCTGAGGGCGGAGACAGCGCAACTGGAAGCGGAGAACCAGAACATCACGCTGGGGTTCTTCAACTATCCGATCAGCCAGGCGGCGGACATTTTGTTGCCCAAGGCCCACCTGGTTCCGGTGGGAGAGGACCAGGTGGCGCACATCGAGTACACGCGGAACGTGGCGCGGCGGTTCAACCGGCTTTACGGCGAGGTGTTCCCGGTGCCGCGAGCACGAGTCGGACGGGTGCCTCGCCTGGTGGGGACAGACGGGCAGGCCAAGATGAGCAAGAGCCTGAACAACGCTGTGTACCTGGCGGACGATCCCGAAACGGTCCAGCAGCGGGTGCGTCGCATGGTGTCGGACATCACCGGGCAGAACCCCAGGTTGCGGGCCAGCGACCCGGGCGTGGTGGAATACAACCCTGCGTTCCTGTATCACGATGCGTTTAATGATGACCAGGATGAGGTTGCGGAACTCAAGGAGCGATACGAAGCCGGGACGGTGAGCGACGGCGAAGTGAAGGAAAAGCTCACGGATGCCATAAACAGGTTCCTGGAGCCCATCCGGGAGAAACGGGCTTGGTACGAGGAGCATCCTGACTACGTGCGGGACGTGCTGAAGGATGGCACGGAGCGGGAGCGGGAGATCGCCAAAGAGACCATCGAGGACGTGCGGCGGGCGATGCAAGTTGTTTACACGTGATCGAGCCCTAGGGAATCCAGTGATGGCAGAAACAACATGGCTACTGAGGAAATCAACACCTTCGACGATCTGATGGCTCTGTTGGAACGCAACCCGGAATACCGGGAGCGATTGCGGCAGCAGATATTGGGCGAGGAGTTCGAAAGTCTGCCAGCACAGGTACGCACACTGCTGGAGGCGGTGGAATCCCAGGCCGTCACGCTGGGGAAGCACAGCCGGCTTTTGGAAGAGCACAGCCGGCTGCTGGAAGAGCACACGCGGCTGCTGGAAGGTCACACGCGACTTCTTGAGGAGCACACCAATTGGCTGCAAGGCATCGACCGCCGGTTGGATCGACACGAGAGGCAACTGAACCGTCTGCTTGGCGACGAAGCCGAGCGCAGGTTCCGCGACAACGCCGCCGGCCATTTCGGACACCTGCTCCGGCGCATTCGGTTAATCGATAAATCGGCGTTGGCCGATGAGATCGACGACGCCATCGACACCGGCCTCCTCACCGAGAGCGACCGCCGGGCTCTGATGGCTTTGGACGTAGTGGTACGCGGACTCGACCGAAATACCCGGGAAGAATGCCGGTTGGCCGTGGAAGTGTCGTCCGGTATCGGTGAGCGTGACATCATGCGAGCCGCAGACCGTGCCGAGTTGCTTGCTAAATTGACCGGCTTGCCGACCCGGGCCGTCGTCGCCGGCTATTCCATATCAAACGCTTACAGACAATTGGCCGAAGATAACGGCGTATCCGTAACCATCACCGACGCACCCGACGCCGGCGAACCGGAAGGGGATGATGGGATGTCCACCGCCAATAGTTCGGCAAGCTCAACATGAGCGGTAGGGGAAAGCCGGATTAAGGATCGTAAACGACGCGGCAACCGAAACCGTTGCCCGTTTTTTGGCGCCGTGATAGCGTAACGCCGCCGCGCCGAGTGGATTGGCCCGGACACCGCGCAACCAGCCAACCGGAGGGAACGATATGGCAGGTAACCCGCGAGACAAGTACTGCATTGTAGGAGTCGGAGAGACCGAATACAGCCGAGCCTCTGGCCGGACTACCCGTGCCCTGGGAGCCGAGGCCATCCGCAACGCGATGAACGACGCTGGCCTGACGCCCGACCAAGTGGACGGGATGCTCAGCTATCACGGGGGCGACTCCACGCCATCCACGTCGATTCAGTACGACCTAGGGATACGCCCCAACTTCTACATGGACTGCTCCGGGGGTGGATCGTCCACGGAGGCGCTGGTGGGTCTGGCCATCGGGGCCATCGAGGCCGGTATGTGCGATGTGGTGGCGATTTTCCGGTCGATGAACGGGTACTCCAACGTGCGCATTGGTGGGACGGGCGCCAGGGCGTCCGCCCCCATTGGTGGGTTGGACCTGATGAAACGGCCCTATGGGTTGATCAGCGCTGTGCAGCAGTTTGCATACACGTTCACGCGGCACATGGCCGAGTACGGCGTGAAGTCCGAAGACCTGGCGGCGATCAAGGTGGCGCACTCAATCCACGCGTCCAACAACCCCAAGGCGCTGATGAAGCACCGGGTTACCGTGGACGACGTAATGAACTCCCGGTGGATCATCCGGCCGGTGGCGCATTTGCTGGACTGCTGCCTGGAAACCGACAACGCCACCTGTGTGATTGTTACCTCCGCAGAACGGGCCGGGGACCTGAAACACAAGCCCGTGTACATCAAGGGTGTGCAGGGCCGCGGCACCAAGCCGGGCGGCGACTTCCACTATCAGCATGGGCCGATCACACGCGTGGCCGGCCATTACGTGGGTCCCCGCGTGTTTGAGTTGGCGGGCGTGAAGCACGAGGACGTTGACATCACGGGTTGCTACGACGCGTTCACGTACACGGTGCTGCTGCAGTTCGAGGACTATGGGTGGTGCGAGAAGGGCGAGGGCAAGGACTACGTGACGAGCGGAATCATCAACCTGGGCGGCAGGCGGCCCAACAACCTTAGCGGGGGGCACCTCTGCGAGGGGTACACGCACGGCATGAACATGGTCATCGAGAACGTGCGGCAACTGCGGGGCATGGTGGACGACTACTGCCCGGGCGCGCTGGAAGGCGATCACACCTACGATTACGCAGAGGGTGGATGTCGGCAAGTAAAGGACGCCAAGATCAGCATGAACATGGGTTGGGGAACGCCGGCGGTAGGCAGCTCACTTATCATGGGCAACGTGCTCAACTAAACGTCCTGAGACGGAGATTTACCATGCCAAATTACACATACCGGGGCATCGTGTTGAGCGTCCCCGAGAACGATTCCGAGTACAAGGGTTACTTTGAAGCCGCCGGAGAGGGTCGCCTGGTGGTCAAGAAATGCGCCGACTGCGGACTGCTGCGCGGCGAGCCAGGTCCGGCCTGCCCGTGGTGTACGTCGATCAACTGGGAGTGGCAGCAGGTGTCGGGCAAGGGCACCATCTACTCCTATCAGGTGGTGGCGCACACGGTGATTCCCAGCTTCCGCGACCTGACGCCGTTTGCCATCGTGCTGGTGGAGTTGGACGAGCAGCGCGGTCAGCCCGACGAGTTCGACGGCTTGCGCATCACCGGGAACCTGGTGGACGCGGAATTCAACATGGAAAAGGAAGAAAACGTTGGAATCGGCAAGCGGGTCGAGGCGGTGTTCCAACCGGTGCAGGAAGGTTTCATGCTGCCGCAATGGAGACTGATCGACGAGCCGGACCAGGGGTTCACGTGGTCGCACGAGGTGCCGGTGGGATAGTCTGCGATCAGGTGGGGTGCGCTACCGAGGGCGACCCACGGGTGCCCCTACGTTTTGACGCAGTTCAGGGGCTGACTTCGGCAGGGTTGTCGCCGATGGGGAGATAGTGCACACCGGCGGATTCCAGGATTAACATTCACGTTGGGACAATCGTTGAGGCGCGCCGGGCCGGAATGGAAATCGCCGATGCCGCGAACTCAGGGTCGCCGACCGCAACCTCGCTGGGCATTCTGAGGATTGAGGCGGCTCCGGGATACTGTCGACGGTGTCGTGGTCGAAATGCGTGGGCTGCATAGCCGTGGTACCCGAGCCACCAGGGGCCAGCGAGCGCCGTCGAAAATCCCCCTTACCCCAACCCTCTCCCACCAAGGGAGAGGAAGTTTTGAGAGACTGTCGTCAGGACGCCGGCCGCCACATTTCGTAGCCGATTTCCTTGCTGATGAGGCCGCCACGCATTTCGAAGATGTGTACGAGGCGCATTTCGACTTGGGTTCCCGGCTGGAGGGGCAGGTAGCCTTCGCCAGTGAGCCGGAAGCGCACGACGCTGTCGTCGACTACGCGATCCTCGGTGGCGAAGCGCTGGAGGGTCTCGAACTCAACGTCCTCCATCTTGGCGAACATCTGGGTGTAGTTGTCGGCGACGGCGCGCTTGCCCTCGAAACGAAGGCCGCGAGCGGGCGCTTCCCAGACCACGTCGTCGGTGTAGAGATCTAGGGCCGCTTCCACCTCGTTGGTAGCTTCGGAGTGGAAGTGAGCCTCGACGGCGGCGAGGTTAGCGGCGATAACGTCGGGGCTAGTGGTCGCGGAGGACATGGCGGCTACTCCTCTCAATAGTGGGGTTTCTTGACACGTTCGGGGGCCGTCGATAGCATCCGGCGAGGCGGCCACTGGAACAGCGCGGCCGGGAGGGAAAACCCGATGCAGAGCATTACGATAGACCGTAGCAAGCCCCTTCGCGAGGAGTCTAACACAGGGCATAACCGCTGGCATCCGGACATTTCGCCGGTGGTGGAAGTGGACGAGGGAGAGGAGGTGGTGATGGAGACGCGGGACGCCTTCGACGGGCAGATGCGTCCGGGCATTACAGAGGCGGACTTTGGCGGCATGGATGCCGGCGTGATTCATCCGCTGACGGGTCCGGTGGCGGTGAAGGGCGCGGAGCCGGGCGACCTGCTGGAGGTGGAGTTCGTGGACATCCAGCCGCAACCCTATGCGTTTAGCGTCATTTTCCCAGGGTTTGGGTTCCTGCGGGACGTGTTCACAGAGCCTTTCATGGTGCATTGGAGCATCTCCGACGGGTACGCGACGTCGGAGCAGATACCGGGGGTTCGGGTGCCGGGAGCGTCGTTTATGGGGGTGTCGGGTGTCGCACCGTCGCATGCGCAGTTGGAGGCGTGGACGCGACGAGAGGCTGAGTTGGCGGAGCGAGGCGGAGTGGCGTTGCCGCCGGACGTGGGCGGCGCCGTTCCAGAGTCGGGTGCTGGCGCGACCCACGGGATCCGCACGCTGCCGCCCCGGGAGAATGGCGGCAACTTTGACGTCAAGCAGCTTTCCACGGGCGCCAAGCTGATGCTTCCGGTAGCTGCGGACGGAGCGCTGTTCTCGACAGGGGACGGGCACTTTGCACAGGGCGACGGCGAGGTGTGCGTGACGGCGGTGGAGATGGGAGCGACCTGTACGGTGCGGTTCCGAGTGCTGAAGGGCGAGGCGGAACGGCACAACATACGATGGCCGCGGTTCAGTAGGGAGGACTACTACATCGCGCCCGAGTGGGCCGCGCCGCGACGGTTCATCGCGACCATGGGTATGCCGGTTACCGACGACGGAGTGAACGACGGGGAAAATGTGACGCTGGCCTGCCGCAACGCCATTCTGAACATGATCGACCTGTTGCAGGAGCGCGGGTTCAGCCGTAACCAAGCCTACGTGATTTGCAGCGTAGGGGTGGACCTGAAGGTGAGCAACGTGGTGGACGTGCCGAACTATACGGTGTCGGCGTTCTTGCCGGAGGACTTGTTTGTGGGGTAGAGGGCAGCCGGTCAAGGGGTCCAATCGTCCCGACTCAACCATAATTCGATGCGGTCGCGGTAAAGCCGGGCGATGAAGGGCGCGGGGTTGTTGCGCAAGAACTCGATGATCTGATCGCGCAGGCTCAAGAATATCTGGGCCATTTCCTGCCGGGTCCCGCTGGCCCGAAGAATAATCACGTGCCCGCCGTGAAGCATAACCGCGTCGCGTTCCGGTTGGTTGTACCGGATATCTCGGTCGTGGGTGATTATCACCCAGCCCCTTCGTGCGGCCAACGGTATCCAGTCTATATCCTTTGTCCCCACGTTATGGTGGTCAAGCAATATTTCAACAGGGATACCGGCGTCCCGCAGAGTATCTGGAAAAACAACCGTGCCCAAGTTCTCGTCGACAAATAAAGTGATATCAGATGGCCATTTCATACCGCACGGCTTCTTCGATTTTCGCCAGCTCAATGCGGAAGTCTTCAGCCAGTTCCATAAGTGGCTCTCCGGCTTTGACAAATTTGGCGATTGTGCGCGTGGTTACACCTGTGCCAGTGATCACTGGTCGCCCGAATTTGACCCCCGGATCAATCGCGACCAGTTTAGGGTCTTCTCGACCGAATCCACGGGTGAACGGATAGAACCGTATCGGCACTCCATCGCTGTCGTACTCGATGCGATTGGTGCAGAAGTCCGCCTTTGCAGAATAGTGTCGCTCCGACGCAAAACTGCCGTGCTTTGCGTTCAGGACGCTTGTCAGCAGTTCTTTGGTTGGCGTTTCGCGATTCCGACGCAGAGACGACAGGACAAAGATTTCCACCAAGTTGGTGAAGGAGAGGGCCGTGGGATCGGACCCTGCCGCTTGCACCAGCGGTTTTTCGCCCTCTGAATCCTTTGAAGCAGAGGTCGTTACCCAACGGCGCACCGTTGACACGGGCAGACCCAGGTACCGGGCACATTCCGGTACTGAGTACAGCGGAACGTGCCTCGGGTCGTCCATTAGATGATGCCGCCTTCGGCGTAGAGGAGCATTTGGGAGTTGGTGAGGCCGAGTTCGCCCTGGAGGATCTCGGAGTTGTGCTCGCCGATGAGCGGGGCGCGACGGCTGATGCGCCACGGCGAGCCGTTATACAGCATGGCCGGACCCGGGTAGGTGAAGGTGCGGCCGAGTTCGGGGTGCTCGATCTCTTTGAAGAATTCGCGGTCGGTCAGATGGTCGTCGCCGACGATTTCGTCCATGCTGCGGATGGCGCCCCAGGGAAAATCGCGCTGCTGTCCGCCGTGGAATGAGTCCATGAGCGTGGAGTTCATGAAGAAGTTCTTCATCACGTCCACGATGTGGTCGTTCTCGGCGGCGATGACCTCGGGGTTCTGATACCGCTCGTCGACGAGATCTTCGGCCATGCCGGACTGGTCGAACCAGTCTGCCAGCAGCTTGAGGCGCGCGGGAGTCAGGTTGGTGCCGGAGCGGGTGGTGTTGAGCCAACCGCCGTCGCCGGTGGGGAACTGGATGGCCGGGGACATGTCGGGCGCGGCGTGGCGTCCGGTGTGCCGCTGCACCACCTCACCAGTGGAGAGGTAAATGGCGATGGCTCCCTCGGTGGTGAGGGCGCAGGCCTCGTGGATAGAGGCGTCGATGTACTGGCCCTCTCCACTCAGGAAGCGATAGTACAGAGCGGCCATGAGGCCGATGTAAGCGTAGTGGGCGCCGATGTGCCACGAGTTGCCCCCGCCGGGCGCGATGGGGGGCGGGTTGGGCACGTCGACGTCGTCATAGCCGGAGGATGCCATCTGACCGCCGCCGGCCATCTGAGTAATGTCGCTGCTGACGTAGTCGCGCCAGGGGCCGGTCTGACCGTAGGGAGTCAGCGAGCACATGATCAGGCCGGGGTTGTCGGCGGACAGAGTGTCGTAGCCGAGGCCTAGGGACTCCAGGTAGCCGGGTTTGCGACTTTCCAGCACGATGTCCGCGGTGGCGGCCAGTCGCTTGAATATCTCCTGCCCTTGCTGGGTCTCCAAGTTCAAGGTGATGCCGCGCTTGGAGGTGTTGTAGTGCCAGAATGACAGGCTGCGCTCTCGGTGGGGCACGTCATCCATGAACGGACCGAAGTTGCGGCAGGCCTCGCCTCCGGGCGGCTCGATCTTGATCAGGTCGGCACCGTTGTCGGCCATGAGCTTGCCGCAGAACTGGCCTCTTTCGTCGCAGATTTCAAGCACGCGGAGGCCGTCCAAGGCTCCTGGCAAGCTGAGGTCGGCGGGACGGGCGTCACCGATGTCCATTCCGTCCTGTTGGTTGCCGTTGGCGGATGTCATCGCAGGGCCTCCTCGATGTAGGGATAGCGGTCCATGGTGTTGGGCCAGAAGATGCCGTTCTCGTAGCCGTCGAGCACCTCTTCGTGGGTCGCGCCGAGCAAGTCTTCCAGTACCTCGCGGTTATGCTGGCCGATCAGAGGAGGTGGGTTGGCGATACGGGCCGGGGATTTGGACATCTTGAACGGGGCGTTCTGGAACTTCCAGGGGCCGAGCATGGGGTGATCCATGGGGACGTACATGTCGCGGTGGCGGAGTTGTGGGTCGTTGTCCACACGGTCCTGACTGCTCTGGACGGCCATGGCGCGGATGCCGACGGCCTGACACTTTTCGGTGAGCTCGTACTTGCCCATCGTCTTGGTCCACTTCTCGATATGCTCGTCCATCTCCTCCTGGTGGTCCAAGCGGCCGTCGATGGTGTCAAAGCGATCGTCGGCCCAGTCGGGACTGCCCATGAGCTTGACCAGTCCGTGCCATTCTTCGTCGGACAGGCAGGCGATGACGGCCCAGTCGTTGTAGCCGCACGGATCGGTCCGGTAGGCGTTGTGAGGCGCGGCGATGGGTCCGCGGTAGTTGTTGACCACCTCGGCGCCGGGCCACACGGTGCGGTTGCCGGGCGGGAAACCCTCGCGGCGGGCCTTGCGTCCGTTGACGGTCTTGTCCAGGAACGCGGGGCCGGTGAGGGTGATGCCGGTGATCATCTGGGAGAGGTCAACGTGCTGGCCCTTGCCGGTGGCGGAGCGGTGGCGCAGCGCGGTGAGGGCGCTGATCGCGCCGTACATGCCGCCGGTGTCGTCGAGATAGGACCAGCCCCAGCCGGCGGGCGGTGCGCCAGGCAGGCCGGACAGGTGGGTCAATCCGCTGAGGGCCTGAGCCGCCGGGCCCATGGTGCCGTACCAGTGGTAGCGGCCGGTGTGACCGAAGCCAGCCATGGACACGTAGATGATGTCGGGGCGAATTTTTTTGAGCTGGTCGTATCCGAGGCCCCAGCGCTGCATGATGCGGCTGCTGAAGTTCTCGATGACCACGTCTGAAACGGAGATCAGCCGCTTGACGTAGTCCAGGCCCTCTTCGGTGCGGGTGTTGACGCTGATGCCACGCTTGTTGGCGTTAGTGTCGGCGAACTGGCCAGTGGAGTTGGGGCCAGGCTCGACGCCGGGCGGAACGGTGAACCGGTTCTGGCGCAGGGTGTCGAGGTTCAGCGGCCACTCTACTTTAATGACCTCCGCGCCGAGAGTGCCCAGCCAACGCGCGGCCCATGGCCCGGCGCGCACCCAGGTGAAATCGACGACGCGAATGCCTTGCAACGGGGTTGGCAGGGGCATCGGTAAGCCTCCGGTGGGGTATTGAAAACCCGAATAACAGTAGTGGTCGCAAGTTTAGGGCAAGACGGGGGCGACGGGCAACCTTGGGAGATCGGAGGGCGGGGCCTTTCGATGAGCGGTGTAAACCGGGTTGAGGGCATGGCTAGCGCGCGGGGGCGGGGAGGTCCCAGCGGAGGAATTTGTGGTAGCGGTCGCCGTCAATCCAGGGAAGGAGGTTGATTACGATGTCTTCAGGGTGAGGGACGTCCCCCTGGCGTCGGGCATCGTCCAGGCAGCGGCGGAGGTTGATGAAGGTGGGGAGACGGCAACCGGCTTTGACGAAGCGCTCGATGACATCGGCGGGTTCGGGAGGTTGATCGGGATCCCAGTGGTCAGCGACGGCTTCGGCGATGCGGCGGAGCTTGATGATGGCGAGTTCGGTGGCGAACCTGCGCTTGAGGGCGTTGATGCGGCGGCGGATTTGGGAGAGAGTCATGGGGTTACCTCTGACGGGAGAGTATTTACATGGATAAAGGGGATCAACGGGATGGGCAGGATTGGGTATTGTGATGAAGTGGCGGCGATTTTTTCGATATCCCGCTCATTAACGTTCATTTCCGGTCATTTGAGTAGGGCGGCGGGAGCGGTTTTGGGGGCGATATTGGTGGTTTCGGCGGGCCGGTGGGGAGATTTGGGGGAGTGTCCTTGGGGAGTTCGGTGTTTGGATGTGGGCATTGGGATGGCTGGCAGAATGGTGGCGGGACGGATTTGAGGCGCCAGTTAACCATGGTAAAGATGGGTAAAGAGTGGAGGAAAGGGGGAAGTGTCATAGGCAGTGGGAAAGGGCAGAGAGAGGGGATTTCCTGGAGGATTGGAAGGCGCTGTTACGGCCACGTAGGGCTATCGCATTTAGATTTTGGACGCCCGTTACTCCGGATCAAGCCCGAGTCCAGAGGCGGGCGAATGAAGCGAGGGACCGCGAAACTGCCGATTTCAGGCACTGGATACCGGCACGCCAGAGAAGCATCTGCGACTTTCGCCGGTATGACGGTGGCCGGGAGAGCCTTATCCAAGGGCCGACAATTGAAATGCGATTGCCCTGTACGGCCAAAGGGGTTGCTTGACCCTAGTTGCGGCTGCTTCCTATACTCTTTGAAGGGTTGCGATTTGACCCTTTGGATTTCCGCATCTAATGACCGCACAATCACCGTTGGGTTGTGGATAACGGTTCGCGCCAGGCATCATACTCCGTTGCCGTTCACTGCAAATACCGGCACCGGAGAATGGGTCGCTGTATAACTGCTAATGAGGGATGGTTACGAGATGGGACCGGATGGTATTGGGTTGATTTTCCCTAACGGATTGTCGTGGGACGCCGGATTGCAACAGTTGTGGCCGGTTTTGGTGGTGGTGCTGGGCATGGCGGCATACGCGGTGTTCGTGTTCAAGTTCTACAGGTTTGTGGCTGCGCGGGATATGTTCGGGCTGGACCTGTCGAAGAATGATCAGATGCGCGATGCGGTGGCGTGGGATTTGATTTTCCTGGTGTGGTACCTGGTGAGGTACGTGTTTCTATTCCCGGCGTTCGCCTTCTTCTGGTTTGCGGTGCTGACGTTGATCCTGGTGTTTCTGTCCGAAGACCGAGATCTGTCAAATATTCTGTTGATCGCGATTGCGACGGTAAGCGCGATCAGGGTGTCGGCGTACTACAACGAGGAGTTGTCGCGCGACCTGGCGAAAATCCTGCCGTTTGCGGTTTTGGGCGTGTTCATCATTGACACCACCTTTTTCAACGTACAGTCATCGCTGGACACTCTGAACGAAATCAACCAACACCGGGAAACCATCGCGTACTATCTGGTGTATCTGGTGGCGTTGGAATTTGCACTGCGGTTTGTATTCGTGGTGCTCAAGCTGATCTTTCCAGGCCGTGGGGAGCCCCCCGCTGCGCAATCGCCGCCGGCCGCACAGGCCACAACTCCGGCGCAAGATGTGGGGGATGCCCCACGCATGGATGGCGCAGGGTCAAATGGTCGGAACACAGGGGTGGTCGGGCCGCAAGCAACTGAGCGGGAATCCGGCGCGGGGCAACGCCCAGTCTAGTCTCCTACAAAACGGGCCAGCAACAGACCGTCGGAAAGTTCTTCGTACCAGACGGTGACGGTCGTGCCCTGGATCTGATGATCCTTGAGGTGGCCCACCGAGACGCCGACCCATCCCTCGGACGTGAACTCCCACTGCGTGCGGTCGGCGTCGGTGATCAGGAGCACGCTGAAGTAGCGGGGATTGTCCGGTTGCGGGTCGACGCGGTCGATGTGTCCGGTTACGTGGGGAAGTTTAGGATATAGGGTGTAACCGTCCCCGTGGCCCCGGGCGTCTGATTGTTGTTCGGCTCCACAACCCAGCAACGCGGCTATCACCATCACGCTCAGCATCCACGCGCATATAGGCGTCACGTTGCGCGGTTGCCCACGAATTTGGAGAGGTCTCAAGGATGCACGGGGCCGGGGCGTTGGGGAAGATAAATGGCGACGGATGTTGCCGTCCGTGAACCTGCATGCAGACATTGAGTGATGACCAGGAAGGCAAGCTTTGTTGGTCGACAAGCGTTGCGGCAGGGCCTTTCTATTATTTGACCTCTGCAACCCAATGGCTTTGGGAAAGCTAGTTCCTGTGAGGCCCCTATCGCCAAAGGCTCTGGATTCCCGCTTTCGCGGGAATGACGGGAGGGGAATACTGAAAATGTTGCGACCGTGGCGGTGCTGCGCGATTGTAGCAAATCAAACCGACGTGCTTTATCATTAACGGTGGCGCTGCTGGAGGCCCGGAAACGCAAGGGGTATCCGGCGGGCCGTTGCGAACCTGCATGACTGCGATTGGCATGACCGGACAACCCGGCCGTACACGACGGCGCATCACCTGGTTACAGGGGTTGTCGACCGCTACGGCAGTGAGCGTTTTCATCCTGGTGATCATCGGCGGAGTGGTGCGGGTCACGGAGTCTGGTCTAGGCTGTCCCGACTGGCCACTTTGTTACGGCAAGGTCCTCCCGCCGTTGGAATACACCGCGATCATCGAATATACGCACCGTTTTGTCGCGTCGGTCATCGTAGGGCCGCTGGTGCTGGCAACGGCGATAGTAGCGCTGATGCGTTACCGGCACGACCGTTGGGTTTGGGTGCCCGGGGCGATTTCGGTTCCGCTTTTGATAGTGCAGGGTCTTCTGGGCGGAGTCACAGTGTTGACCCATCTGCCCGGCGAGATAGTTGCGCTGCACCTGGGGACGGCGGAGGCGATGCTCGCGGTGTGCCTGATCCTGATGGTGGCATCGTATCGAACGCCGATCATCAAGGCGGACCAGGTAGCCGGCGACGGATACCACAAGTGGGCAATTGCTGGCACCGTAGGCGTTTACTTGGTGATCATATCGGGGGCCATAGTGACCGCGATGGGCGCGACGGGCGCGTGTGTGACCTGGCCGTTATGCCAAGGATCGGCGTTTCCGATGCACCACCTTACGGCGATTCACATGTTCCACCGGTACGTGGTTTTGGTGTTGGGGGTACTGCTGCTGTATGCGGTATGGCGCTGTTGGGCGACGCGCGGAGCCGACAATACGCTGAGGTGGCTGGCCGCTTTGACGCTGGTGGCGTTCATCGCGCAGGTGGTGGTAGGCGCGGCCACCATCTGGCTAGACTTCCAGGCACATTGGCGGGCGCTCCATCTGACTGCGGCCACGGCGGTGTGGGCCGCTGCCGTGGGGATGGCGATGGTCGCGTACCTGAACGCCCGCACGGTGTGGGGAGCGCAAGCACCGGAGCCGAGCGATTAGCATGGCAGGCAACGCGCCAGACATTCGACCGGACGCCGAGGGATCGGACCCGACCGCCATGGTGATCAACGCGGTTGGCGCCCAGCGGCAATCTTTTGGGTCGATCGCCCGTGATTACCTGGCGCTGACCAAACCGAAAATCATCTCGCTGCTGCTGGTGACCGCGGCGGGCGGGATGTTCCTGGCGGAGCAGGGGTTGCCATCGCTGACGATGCTGGCGTGGGTCTGGATCGGCGGAGCGCTGGCATCGGGAGGGGCGAACGCCATCAACCAGCATCTGGACCGGGATATTGACCGCGAGATGCGGCGAACCCAGGCAAGGCCGGTGGCGGGGCACCGAGTGTCGCCGCGTTATGCGCTGGCGTTTGGCGTGGGTTTGAACGCCGCCGCGTTTGCGATATTGGCGACTCTGGTGAATCCGTTGGCGGCGATTTTGACTCTGGCGGCCAGCCTATTCTACGTGTTCGTCTACACGCTGTGGCTGAAACGAACGACGCCGAACAACATAGTGATCGGGGGCGCGGCCGGAGCGGTGCCGCCAATGGTCGGGTGGGTAGCCGTTACGGGCAGCCTGGACCTGCCGGCGGTGTACCTTTTCGCGATCGTATTTTTCTGGACTCCTCCGCACTTCTGGGCGCTGTCGCTGTTGATTCAGGGAGACTACGAGCAGGCAGGGGTGCCGATGCTGCCGGTGGTGTCTTCGAGAAGGCAAACGACCCTGCATATATTGCTTTATTCGATTGCGTTGACGGGTCTCACTTTGATGTTCGCGCTATTGCCGGAGGTCGGGTTGATATACCTGGCGTCGGCGGCGGTCTTGGGCGCGCCATTCATCTGGCTGGCTTGGCGGCTTTGGCGCGACGACACGCGGGGCCGGGCCAAGGCAACGTACCTGTACTCGCTGGCGTACCTGGCGCTGCTATTCGTGGCGGTGATGGTGGACAGCGTGGTAAAGTCGAACTTAAGCGTAGCGATTTAGTATTAAATGGTGGATCGAGGTGGTGGGACATGACGACACACAAGGCCACCACGATAGTTGGCAAGGGCGGGAAGGTAATCCTGGAAGATCTTCCCTTCACGGAAGGGGTTGAGGTTGAGGTGACAGTGACCACGGCGAGCAAGGACGACCGGCCGTGGCCGCCCGAGCACCCGATGGGAGGTACGGTCATCCGCTATGACGAACCCTTCGAGCCGGCTTGCCCTCCTGAGGAGTGGGAAGCTCTGCGTTGATCGTACTTGATACCCACGTGTGGATCTGGTGGGTTACCGGAGATCCTCGCCTGAGTTTGAATCAGATTGAGGCGATCTCGCTGGAGCAGGACGGTGGGACCATCGGTGTAAGCGTGGTTTCCTGCTGGGAAATCGCCATGCTAGTAAACAAGCGACGTTTACACCTGAGCGTCGATCCGCTGGATTGGATGCGAGCTGAGCTGGCCTACCCTTCTGTCGAGTTGTTGCCGTTGAATCCGGAAATCGCGGTGCAGGCGTATAGTCTGCCGGAGCCCTTCCATCCAGATCCTGCGGACCGCCTTATCGTCGCGACTGCGCTCGAAAACGGGTGTGCGCTGGTCACTTCAGATCGCCGAATATTGGACCACGCGGGCGTCGCGACCGTACACTGATTGGCGAATATTTTGCCTCGTCTAGCATTGCGTGCGGTGGTTGATGTCAAATTGACAGGCATAGGGGCGTATGCTATGGTTACCGCCGCTAGTGAAATTTTGCACATACGGCGAGCCGCTAAGAATTCGCTGTATCCGGGGGTTCACGATGGGGCTGCTGCCCTTCTCTGAGAAAGACTCACCGAACAACTCCAAAACGGCAATTAATCAAAGGCCAAACCGTGGCACTTCGGTGAGCAGCCCCTCCGATTCCCACCCTCGTCGCACCAACCGGCGTTCGCTGGTCGCTTTGTTACTGCTTGGCGCGTTTCTGGCGCTGGCTGCCATAGGATGCGACGCCGATGCCCACCAATCCACGTTCGGAGTCAATGGCCCGGTGGCCCGGGAGCAACTGCTCCTCTTTAATGTGTTGCTCTGGACCATGGTGGCCGTGTTCGTTCTTGTGGAGGGTGCCCTGCTGTACGCGGCCATCCGGTTCCGTCGCAAGCCCGGAGATCCTCTGCCGCCACAGACTCATG
Source organism: Dehalococcoidia bacterium (assembly GCA_034423115.1). Classification (GTDB taxonomy): domain Bacteria; phylum Chloroflexota; class Dehalococcoidia; order Lucifugimonadales; family UBA3495; genus Bin87. The sequence goes on from DAOUJD010000087.1 coordinate 35,821, forward strand.
GACATACGCCTCTGGAGATAGCGTGGACCATCGTTCCGACGATCCTGATTCTGGGTTTGGGAATCTGGTCCGTGATTGTGCTTTTCAAGCTGGAACCGGGCGAAGCGGTCGCGTTGGCAAGGGAGGCGGGTAAGGAACCGCTGCACGTTGAGGCAGTGGGGCACCAGTGGTGGTGGGAGTTCCGGTACGAAGACGCCAAGCCCGACGTTGAGGGCGCCGAGTTAATCACCACGGCAAACGAGATGCGGATTCCGGTGGACCGCCCGGTAATCATGACGCTGAAGAGCGACGACGTGATTCACAGCTTCTGGATTCCCAAACTGGCGGGCAAGCAGGACGTGGTACCCACCAAGGACAACCAGATGTGGTTCCTGGCGGAGGACGCCGGAATGTACTACGGGCAATGCGCCGAGTTCTGCGGCACGGCCCACGCCCAGATGAAGTTCCGCGTTCATGCGTTGCCAGACGTCGAATACGACGCGTGGGTAGATGGATGGGGTGCCCCTGTGGACTTGTCGCAAGCCGACAATCCGGCGGCGGCTCAAAGCGGGCAGTTGGTTTTCCTGGGAGCCGGGCAGTGTGTTACGTGCCATACGGTCGGCGCGGCTGACGCGGTGGATGAAGTTGGGGAAGGCGTGCAGCACGCCAGGATGGAGACGTACATCGCTTACACCGAGTGGCAGAAGAAGTCGGCGGAGGAACGACTGGAGGACGTGCGCACTGGCAACGAACCGCCGACGGCGTTTGCTGCGCCGAATCTGACGGACCTGGGAGCGCGCACCACGATCGGGTCCGGCCTGGTTGACCTGAACCGGGAAACCCTGCGGCAGTGGATCCGCGATCCCGATGCCATCAAACCGGGCAACCGTATGTCGGAGTTGGCGGCAATCTACCAAACGAGAATCGACCACCGGGCGGACCTAACCGAGGACGAACTGAGCGACCTGGTGGAATACCTGATGGCCCAGAAATAGGCGTGGGTTACAATAATCAAGGAACAAACGAAGACCGCTAACGCATGGCCACGGCCTTGAGGACCGCGCTGCAGCGGAGGGATTAAAGCGATGGTAACCATCACCGGCGTGATACCCCGCCCGACTACCTATACCGGTTTGTGGAGTTGGTTGACCACGGTCGACCACAAACGAATCGGGGCGTTGTACGGGTTCTCTGCGTTCTTCTTCTTCATCATCGGCGGGATAGAAGCCGGGATAATGCGCATGCAGTTGGTCACGTCCGATGCGTCTATGGTGTCGGCGGACTGGTTCAACGCGATGTTCACGATGCACGGCACGACCATGATTTTCATGGTGATCATGCCGTTCGGGGCGACGTTCTTCAACTTCCTGATACCGCTGATGATTGGGGCGCGGGACGTTGCATTCCCCCGCCTGAATGCCTTCTCCTACTGGACATTCCTGTTTGGCGCGCTGCTGATGCACGGCGGATTCCTGATCGGGCAGGTGCCGGACGCCGGTTGGTTCTCCTACGCCAACCTCACGGCAGCGCCGTTCAGCGCATCCAAGGGGCTGGACTTCTGGGCGCTGAGCCTACAGGTGCTGGGCATCGCCTCGTTGGCTGCGGGTTTCAACTTCGTGGTTACGATCATCAACATGCGAGCGCCCGGCATGTCGCTGATGCGGATGCCGGTTTTCGTGTGGATGACGCTGGTGACCAGCATATTGCTGGTGCTGGCTTTCCCAATCATCACCGTGGCTCTGATCGAGCTGACCGCCGACCGCCAGTTCGGTGCCAACTTCTTCAACACCGCAGCCGGCGGCGACCCGATCCTCTGGCAGCACCTGTTCTGGCTCTTTGGACACCCTGAGGTGTACATCCTGATCCTGCCGGCGATGGGCGTGGTTTCGGAGATCATACCGACGTTCAGCCGGAAGCCGCTGTTCGGCTACCCGGTGGTGGTTTTCTCCGGGATCGTCATCGCCATCATGAGTTGGGCAGTCTGGAGCCACCACATGTTCACGGTGGGTCTGGGTCCCATTGCCAACTCGGTGTTCACGATTACTACGATGCTGATCGCGGTGCCCACCGGAGTGAAGATCTTCAACTGGATCGGCACCATGTGGCAGGGTTCCATCGACCTGAGGACGCCGATGCTGATGGCGATCGGGTTCGTGGCGTTGTTCATCGTGGGCGGGCTATCCGGAGTGTCGCACGCGGTATCGCCGTCCGACTTCCAACAGCAGGATACCTACTACATCGTCGCGCACATCCATTACGTGCTGTTCGGTGGCGCGATATTCGGGATTTTCGCCGGCATCTATTACTGGTATCCGAAGATCACTGGGAAGATGTACGACGAGATGCTGGGCAAGGTGCATTTCTGGTTGATGTTCATAGGCATGAACCTGACGTTCTTCCCCATGCACTACGCCGGATTGAACGGAATGCCGCGCCGCATCTACACGTACGCGGAGGGGTTCGGCTGGGAAGGGATGAACCTGCTGGCGACCATCGGGTACTTTGTGATTGTCATCAGCATCCTGGTGTTCATACACAACTTCTTCCGGAGCATCAAGAAGGGAGAAGAGGCAGGGCACGACCCGTGGGACGCGCCCACGCTGGAGTGGAGCATCTCGTCGCCTCCGCCGGTGTACAACTTCGCGGAAATACCGGTGGTGAGGGGCCAAGACGCCTACTGGATCACCAAGCGCGAAGCTGCGGCTCGGGGCGAGACCGTGCAGGGCGAGCCTCACATTGATCCCTCGACCGTTCACCTGCCCAGTCCGTCGTACTGGCCGCTTGTAACCTCTTTCGGCGTGGTTTGGCTGGCCGGCGGGTTCCTGATTGATGTGGGTTGGGACTACATACGGTTCCCGGTGAGCATCATCGGTGGCCTGATTACGGTCATCGGCGTGATCGCCTGGTCGAACGAACCGCCGGCGGCGGAACATCACGAAGCCGAAGGGCATCACTGATCCCTGACCGCACCCGCCCGGAACCGTTTGTGGCTACGCTCTAAACCGTTGCAAGCAGGAGGCGCCCGTTGGCCCACGTAGATACGACTCACGCTCCGCCGGAACACGAACCGGCGGCGCACCCTCCCGCTCACGAGGAGGAGACCACCACCGGAATCACCCACCGGAAACTCCTGATGTGGGTCTTCCTGGGTTCGGACTGCCTGTTCTTCGGTTCCCTGATTGCCACGTACATGGTGTACCGGGGCCAGAGTATCGTAGGGCCGTACCCGAAGGACATCATCGACGTTCCGATAACGACCGTCAGCACGTTCGTGTTGCTGATGAGCTCGTTTGCCATGGTGATGGGGGTCGCGGCGGCTCGCAACGGAAACCAGAAACGGCTGATCCAATGGCTGATAGCCACCATCATTTTGGGCGGAACGTTTATCGGGTTCCAAGTTTACGAGTTCAATCTCTTCCGTGTTGAGGGGTTGCGGTACGAGACCAACCTTTTCAGCAGCACTTTCTTCACGCTTACCGGATTCCACGGAGCGCACGTTACGCTTGGTCTGTTCTGGCTTTTGTGCCTGACGATAATCGCCTGGCGCAATCCCGCCGGCAGACCGTCGGGAGAGGACGTGGACATCGCCGGTTTGTACTGGCACTTCGTCGATATCGTCTGGATCGTGATTTTCACCCTGCTGTACCTGATCGGCGGCTTCGACGCGGGTCCCGATGTGCCGCATGCCGCGGCGCAAGGCTGGCAATGGATCACCGGCGCGATCATGTAGATCGGCTTTGAACCCTGGTACGACACAAGGTTTAGAGGTTCCGAGGAGGCACCCACGCAATGAGCAGTAACCCCGGACACGAAGGCGCCCTGCCCCACGAAGAGCACGGCGGACACGAAGATCCCGGCATTGGGCGGTTCTTCTTCGGGCGCGTTCCGGAGGGAGTGCATGGCGGCCTGAAGCAGTACGGCATACTGGCGATCTTCCTGGGGATCGTTACGCTGGTCGAGTTCCTGATCATCGTTCCGGAGGGCTTGCAGGGCTCCGGTATCGTGATTGCGCCGCTGGTGATCCTGTCGGTGATCAAGTTCTTCTGCGTGGTTGCGTTCTTCATGCACCTGAAGTTCGAGCACGAACTGCTGTGGCAGATATTCGTGGCGGGGCTGGTGCTGGGATTGATTGTAGCGCTGGCGCTGGTGTTGCTGTTCGGCGTTTTCCGGCCGACGCCGAGGGCGTTCTCGGAAAACAGGCAGGAACCCTTTGTGCATCATGCGGCTGAGGAAGAGCACCACTACGAGGCACTAGTTGTGCCGACGCCGTGTCCGGTGGGGGCTTGCCCGCAGCCGGCGGCGTCGGGCGGTGCTACCGGCGCTGCGTCGTCGCCTGGGGAGGCATTGTTCGTAGGCGCCGCCGCGTGCGCGTCCTGCCACACCATCACGGGCGTGGCACAGGGAGTGCTGGGTCCGCCGCTGGACGGGATAGGATCCGCGGCGGGCAACCGGATACCCGGCTATTCGGCGGAGGAGTACATTCGGGAATCCATCCTGGAACCAGACAAGTACGCGGCCGGAACCGCGGATGGACTCGACCAGGATTATGACGGCAACCTGATGTTGTCCACGATGGCCGGCGTGCTGCCCGCGCTGTCGGATGAGGACATAGAAGCCCTGGTGGAATACCTGCTGAGCTTGCAGTAGGCATTCTGATGCGCCGCACGACGCTGGCGCTCGTAATCCTGTTTGGCATCATCGCCGCCGTTGTTGGATGCAGGGGCGGCGATTCCGATGTAACGCTGCCTACCCATCCGCCGGCGACCCGCGCGGAAACCTCGCAAACGCGACCGACTCCTGCTGGGGGTGAACCCGTGACGATCAACGCGGAGACTATTGCAGCGGGGCGTGAACTATTCGTGGGCGGCGGAGGGTGTTCAGCGTGCCACGCCATCGAGGGTGTTGGGCAGGGTGTCCTGGGACCCGACCTGAACGGTATTGCGGCAACGGCTGAGGGTCGCATTGCCGGTTATACGGCGGATCAATACCTGAGGGAGTCCATCGTTGATTCCTGCGCCTACACGGTGGAAGGGACTGATTGCAACCTGATGTTGAACGTGATGAACACCATCGTCTTGTCGGACGCCGACGTGGATGCGCTGGTGGCATTCCTGTTGCAACAAAGGTAATATTCGGACATCAACAATCCCAACGATGGAGGACGCCGCCATGCTGGTTGACCTGATTCGCCTCACCGCCGCCGACGGAGTGGAACTGGACGGGGCATTCTTCGAGCCATCTCCGGACGCCAAACCGGCCGGGCCTATAGATGCCGTCCTGTGCATCCACGGGTCCGGGCGGGCTTTCTACACGGCGGCCACGGCCAACATGGCCAACGACCTGCGGAACCAGGGCTACGCCGCCCTGACGTTGAACACGCGAGGACACGACACGGTTTGGGTGGACCGGCAGACCGGCGTGGCGGAGGGCAATGCTTACGAAATCCTGGACACGGGCCGGCAAGATCTGCGCGCCGGAATTGATTACCTGTCCAACCTGGGGTACCACCGGATCGGGATATTGGGCCACAGCATGGGCGCCGTTAAGGTTGCGTACTACGCCGCGGTGGAGGGCGATCCTCGCGTTGCGGCGGTGATTCCCGTTTCGCCGGTGCGTTTGTCGTGCTCATACTACCTGGAATCGGAGGACGCCGAGGAGTTCCGGAACAACCTAGAGACCGCCGACCAAATGGAGGCGGAAGGCCGGGCCCTGGACCTGTTCTACGTGGATTTTCCGATCAAGGAGATGTTCTCGGCGGCGGCGTACCTGGACAAGCACGGTCCGTTGGAGCGCTATAACATAATCCAGCACGCGCCGAATATCCGGGCACCGTTGTTCGTGCTGTCGGGCTCGCTGGAAACACACACTCGGTTGCTGGACGTGCCGCAGGATATGATCACTGCCGCCGTCAACAGCCCCCGCGCCGAGTACGTGGTGCTGGAGGGCGGGAATCACTCGCTGACCAACATGATGCCCGAGGCGGGCACGGCGGTGCTGAGCTGGCTGGCGTCGCTGTCCACCGTTGGCGCGGCTGCGGTTGCCGCTGACTGATCTTCATGCCGGAGCCGGCGAGGGAGTCCATCAGCGTCGTTCCAATCGGTTATGTGCGGAGCCGCTTCACGAGTTACGCACCGTCGGACGAGATGCGCGGCGAACCGTCTGCGATAATCGTATTTCCAGAGTTCGCGGATGGGATTATGGGCCTGGAGGCCGGCGATCGGATTCTGACGTTGTTCGCTTTGCACCGGGCCGTCGAAACGGGCTATGAGTTGCAACTGCGTCCGAGGCACAACCCGGCCAACCCGATTCGTGGGGTGTTCGCGACGCGGAGTCAGTACCGGCCGAATTTCATCGGGGCTACCGTGGCACGCATCGTGGGGGTCAGGGTGGATGAGGTCAGCGGCGAGGGCATATTGGATGTCGTCGAACTGGATGCTCAGGACGGGTCGCCGGTGATTGACATAAAGCGGCACTCCTCGGCGTTTGATGAGGGTGTGTCGCCGGGTTAGGTTTTTTTGACACCGCCGGGGCGTTCGGATACCATCCTCTGCGGTGTCGCGGGTGCTGGCTGAAACCAGTCATGACCGGACCAACGAACGCGCAGACATTAAAGTTAATATGCCCATTTACGAATACCGCTGCCAAGCCTGCCACCGGGTCAGCAGTTTCTTTTTCAAGGTGGCGTCGGCAGCGCGGGGCGTGAGTTGCTCCCATTGCGGTGACGGTGGGATGGAGCGGATCATGTCATCGTTTTCACAGGGCCGCACCGAGGCTGACGAATACCGGAACCTGGATCCGCGCTACTACAAAATGGTGGACGACGCGCTGGGCAAAGCGTCTCCCGGATCGGATCCTGACCACTACCTGCGCCAGATGGCGCCCTTCTCCTCCGCTGAAAAGAGCGGCGATCCTTACTTCAATGAATAGGTTCGGCGCCACGCCGGCCTTTTGTCCCGGGAGGCTAGATCTGAATGGCTGATGACGCTATCGCATTTCCCTCGCTGGCCTGGTTTGAGGCCCTGCGCGGTTTGGTCAACGAGGACCCGGGGTATCGCCAGTTCGGCACGGTGGACGCCGATATGGGCGTGAAAGTCGCCGATGAAGTGTATGTCATCACGTTCGAGGCGTTCGAGTGCAAGTCGGTACGGACGGGCAACGAGTATGATCTGATCAACGTGGACTTTTTCATTGAGATGGATAGCGACGCGTGGCGCGCGATGCTAGAAAACATCAAGGACAACGGTGGCGCCGAGGCGGGGCAGACCCTGGTAAGCCTGGACATGATCCACGAGATTTCCAACAACGCCACCGGGGACCAACTGCGGGCGGACCTGTTTTTCAGGTACAACCAGAGCCTGCAGCATTTTTTTGACCTGTCGGCCAATCTGGATACTACGTTTGCAGACTGAAGGGGACAATTGATGACGACCGCCACTGTTCAAGAGCAAGTCGGGATGGACCCGGCAGCCGTTGAGGAACTGGAGAAGCTGTTTAACCAGCAAATTGACCGGGGATTGCATCCCGGCGCAGGGCTGGCCGTGTACCGCCACGGCAAACTCGCGGTGGATATCTGGGGTGGGCTGGCCGACGATGCGGCCGGCACGCCGGTGGACGCCGACACCATGTTCATCCTGTACTCATCCACCAAGCCATTTGCGGCAGTCTGCCTGCATATCCTGTGGGAACGGGGCCAACTGGATTGGGACGACACGGTGGCCAAGTACTGGCCAGGGTTTGCCAAGCACAACAAGGGCGGCGTGACCATTCGGCACATATTGACGCACCGGGGCGGGTTTCCGGAGACGCCACCGGAGCTATCCTGGGAACGCTGGCAGGACTGGGACTACGTGGTCAAGTGCATGGAGGATATCATCCCTGACTACCCGGCCGGGCAGATCATGGCGTATCACCCGCGCAATTTCGGCTGGGTGATAGGCGAGTTGGTGCAACGGATCGACGGGCGGCACATCGGAGTGTTCCTGCGCGAAGAGATATTGGATCGCCTGGGTATCGTTGATGGATACGTGGGGCTGCCGGCGGAACTGGAGCATCGAGTGTCCCGCATTCACGCAATGGAGGACTGCGACCGGCCCGGCATGATCCGTCCGTACAACCGGCCCGAAGTCCACCAGGCGGTGCATCCTGCCGGCGGCGGCATCTTCGCAGCGCGGGGGCTGGCGCGGTTCTACGCGATGATGGGGAACGGCGGAGAGTTGGACGGCGTGCGCATCATGAAGCCGGAGACGGTTGCCGAGGGCACGCGGCTGCAGCTGGAGGCCAACGACTTCTCGCTGGGCACGCGGATGCGTCGTTCGCTGGGCCTGGTGCTGGACGACAACCGGATGGGAGTCACCCCTACCAACGGCGTCGGCACGTTCGGGCACGGCGGCGCGGGCACGTCGGTTGGTTGGGCAGACCAGTCGATGGGACTGGCGGTGGCGTACATCACCAACGGGTTCCGGGCCAGCGCGACGAACAACCCGCGATTGGCGGCGATTTCCCGGGCGGTGCGGGCGGCTTGTAGGTAGCCGATGGCCGACATCATCCATCACCTGGCGTTTCGCGCGGACTGGGAGGCCGGGCTGACCGTCGGCGAATACCGCGCGCCTTCGTTGGCGGACGAGGGTTTCATCCACGCGAGCGGTGACGAAGAGCAGATGCTGCGGGTTGCGGCGCGGCTGTTTGCGGGGCGCGACGATTTGCTGGTCTTGGTCGTGGACACGGAGAAGTTGGGTAAGGACTCGCCGGTGATTCGCGAACCGGCGAGGTCGGGGGAGATTTACCCCCACGTGTATGGGCCGATTAATCCTGAGGCGGTGGTGCGGGTGCGGGCGCTGGTTCCCGAACCGACGGATCCCAGCACGTTCATGATGACCGATCCAGATTGAGTCGGCTGGGGTCGCGCATCCTTTACTCTGACGAGCAACTGGCGACTATCAGGGGAGTAATCTCTTCCCTGCCAGCTTTGGATCCATTCAGCATATCCCTGCGGGACGAGGCGGTTGCGCGGGGTGATTGTCCCCAACGGTTATGGCCTCTGTGGCCCTTGGCGCGAACGGACGTCGAGTTGTGGCGTCTGCTCATCGGGGACGACAGGTTCGAACGCTTTTCCGTGTACGGCCTGTTTCCTGTGGCGTATCCGCTGGTTTACGACCCAGAATCGAGGGGGGTGACCGTGCGGTACGATGGGCGAACCCGCGGGCGGGTTGCGATTGTCGGGGACGGGAACACCACCGTTGTGATCAAACCGTGCCAGAGCAGTCGTGAGCCCGCGATTGCGGAGATCGCCGGCGGCCTGGGTGTTGGGCCCGCTCAGATGCCCACAATCGACGGGTTCTTGACCGAGGAATTCGTGGACGGTGTGTTCTTGACTGATCTTACGGCGGAGGATGCTACGCCCGACCGCATGCGAGTGATAGGAGAGTCGTTAGCGGATGCGCTGTTGCGGCTGCACGCCGCCGGCGTGTGTTACAACGACGCGACGGTATCCGATCCGGAGGGCCGGTCCCACATCATCGTACGCCCTGATGGGGAGATCAGGCTGATCGATTTTGGCGTGGCGTTGCTGCTGGACGACCATCCGCGGGGGCTAACGTTTGAAGATGCCTGGAATGCGGCGCGCACCGACCCGATGTTTCGTCTATTCCGCCAGATGGCCGGCGGTGGAGATGACGACGCCCTGCGGAGATTCGTAGGAGATTACGGGCGGCGCTTGGCGGGTCAATCGGTGGCGGAAATTCAGTCGCGGGATTGGCGGATTGCGGAGCAAGGGGCAGAGGCGATTGCGGGACGTTTTGGCGAGGTGGTTGGGGATGCGCTACGGGAAGGATTGGCGCGCGGACGTTAGAGGCCAGGGAATGGACCAGCTCGGATCTTGATCGCTTGATCGCGCTTGGTCACCCTCACCCTAGCCCTCTCCCATCAAGGGAGAGGGGATTTGGCGCTTTAGCACCTACCATCTGCCATCGACGGAAAGGGGATTTGGGCGATTCGGATGATCCGCAGTTAGGGAACGCTCGCGGTGGACATTGGCAAGGTGGCGGCTTACTATGCCACCATTGATTTATGCAGACATGTGAAGGAGATTCGTTATGCAGACCAGGCAGATGACCGCCAGCGCGTCCCGACTTATGGTCGAACAGCTCGTGGCGTCCGGCGTCAAGTACGTGTTCAACAACTCCGGTTCGCGCGAGGCGCTGTTCTTTGATGCGCTGCACGCCCGCTCCGACATCCACGGCATCCTGGGCCTGCACGAAGGCGCAGTCACAGCCATGGCCGGTGGTTACACGCAGGGGAGCCTTACACCCGGCGTGATGGTGGTCCATCTGGGCGCGGGGCTGGCGCAGGCCATGGGGCAATTGATCAACATCTGGACGGGTAGCCTGCCCGTGGTGGTGATCACGTTCGCCGGCGACACGGGCAGTTTCGCGGGCAAGATCAGCCTGGACGTGAGCCACAACGCTGGTCCGACCGCCATCGCCGCGCCGATGATGAAGGCCAACTGGACGGTGATCGAGCCGGAGGGACTGCCGGCCGCCGTGGAGCGTGCGTTGCGCGTCGCGATGACGCCGCCGGTGGGGCCGGTACACGTCGCCGTGTACGACCGGCTGTTGGGGCCGCAAGAACATACTGCGAACATCATCGATGGCGGCATCCCTGAGTTCCGAGCCGGTTACCCGTCGGACTCGGACGTAGAGGCAGTGGCAAGCGCCTTGCGGGACGCACAACGGCCGATGATGTACGTGGGTGATGGGATCTGGAAGAGCGGAGCAATTGCCGAGGTTACCGCGCTGGCCGAGCGGTTCGGCGTGCCGGTGGTGGGTGATCCGCGGGCCTTTCCCATCAAGCACCCGCTACATGCCGGCGGCCGGCGGTTGGAGCAAGCCGGCGACATCGACCCAGACCTGATTTTGTGCGTTGGCGTGACGCACAACGGAGCGGGCAACGCCAGCGACTACACGGCGTTGTTCAACGCCCAGCGCACCATCGCCATTGGCGCGGACGCTGAGAACTTGGAGAACATCCCTGGTCTGGATTTGGCGGTGCTGGCCGACGAGAAACGCACCGCGCAAAGCCTGCTGGATGCCACCAATGGCGACGATATGTCCGACCGGCGCGGCTGGGCTCGCGAGGAGGTGGCGTCGCTGCGCGCTCGCACTCGCGCCAACGCCCAGAACATTTCGCCCCAGGAAGGCAGGGTGCGCCCGGTGGTCCTGGGCGATGCGCTGGATGCGGCCCTGGAGAGGCGAGGCGGAGGTCTGGTGACCATCGAGCAGTTCGCCGTGGCGCAGGACATATTGGACAATACGGGTGATCCAGGGAACAACCAGTATGTCCGGCCGGCCGGCGGTTCTGAGGGTTACGGCGCAGGAGCGGCCATCGGGGCCAAGCTGGGCGCGCCGGAAAAGCCGGTGGTCGGCCTGGTGGGCGACGGGTCGCTTTACTACTCCGATCACGCATTGTGGACGGCAGCGAGCCACAACGTGCCGGTGATGTACGTGATCTCCAACAACGGCGCGTACGGTATCGTGGCCAACTCGTGGTACAACGCGGGCGCACAGATGAAGGACACCGGCGAGTACCGGGGGGTGGTGCTGGACAACATTGATCCGGTCAAGCTGGCGGAGGGTTACGGAGTGGAGGCAGCAGACGCCACCGACGAGGCAACCATTGGCGACGCCATCGAGCGGGGGCTGCGTGTGGTTGAGGACGAGAAGCGTCCCTTCCTGCTCAACGTTCACCTGCCGCTGGGTCTTCCGCCGGGGGGGCAGCCGGGTCAGATCTACAGCCTGAGCGGGGAGATCGGATAGACGACAGGCACATGGCGAGCACGAACTGCGTGTACACGATGTGATTGTCGGATTGGAGGTATGAAAAGATGAGCACCGAATCTCATTCTTGCAAGATCGGCGCCGATCTTACCGTAGAAATTCCGCTTGCGCTCGCCGACAAACTCGGGTTGAAACCGAACGCAAGCGTCAATGTGTCGATAGTAGGCGATTCAATAGTCATTTGCCCCACTGTCCGACCTCGCTTGCGACTGGAAGATCTGTTGGCCGGAGTCACGGAAGACAACCTGCATGGCGAGACCGACATGGGTCCACCAGTAGGTAGAGAGATATGGTGATACCCGGCGCGGGAGTTCCCCGCCGCGGCGACGTAGTGATCGTCAATTTCAATCCTCAATTGGGGAGAGAGCAGGCCGGACGTCGGCCTGCTCTCGTCCTGTCTCCCGGCGCTTACAACGAGAGAGTCGGGTTGGCGATAGTTTGCCCTATCACTAATCAGGTCAAGGGGTATCCATTTGAGGTTCCCATACCGGCAGGATTGGATGTGACAGGCGTGATCTTGGCCGACCATATCAGAAGTGTGGACTGGCGGGCACGCAATATCAGGGTGATACGCCAGTTACCACGATCCACCGTGGAGGACACGCTGAGGAAACTCGATACTCTGATCGGACTAATGACAGTAGAGTAAGCGTCAGCGCCGGCGCTCCAGCGCTCTTCACTTCCTTTATTTTCATCAACCGCCTTGCTATGATGGCCTCATGGAAACCTAATTCGTTGCGGAAAAGGGAGGAGATTATGAGTTATACACCGAGAAGTCTGGGACACGTCAACATCTTCGTCCGCAATGCGGAACGCTCACGCGAGTGGTATGAGGATCTGCTGGGGTTGCACACCTACGGGTTCTTCCCGGGGCGCGCTGCCTTTATGTCCGCGGATCTGGGGAACTCCCATGAGATCGCGTTGACGCAGGTGGGTGAGGACGCGTTGGGGCCGCAGGGCGGGCAGGTGGGCCTGAACCACATGGCCTGGTATATGGAAACGCTGGACGACCTGGCGGAACTGTATCATCGCGTCAAGGAGAAGGGCATTCAGATCGACCGAGTGTCCGACCACGGGCATGCCATCGGCATCTACATCCGCGATCCCGATGGGAACGGCATTGAGCTATCGTACGAGATGCCGCGCGAGCAGTGGGGCCACGATGAGAGCGGTTACATGATCGGCGGGACCGAGAAGGGTCGAATGCCGGGACCGTGGGATGAGGAGTTGGCGGCGCAGGCAGCGTTGGTGGGCGCGGCGCACTAGACGCATCCCGAGCAACCGGATGAATAAGGGGCGGGTTTCAAACCCGCCCTTCGACATTCTTGATGACGGGGAACCCGCCATTGGAGCGGCGTCGCCATGCGCACTTAACCATCGCAGATTGCGAGAGCACGATCCATAACCGGACCGAGATCCGCCTTGGCGCCGGTTCGATCAGGATTGTCTCGCCAAACGGTATCGAGATCGTTCAGGGTGATGTCGGGGTGTTGTTCGGCCACCCATTGAGGCGCGAGGGGGTTCAATGCGTAGTACTGGCCCCCGATTTCCGCCCATATCGCACGCGGACCTTCGCAGTAAAGCGTTGCTTCCGAAGCATGGAATGGCCATGCGTCGCCGAATTCGGCGCTAGTGACCATGATCGGATCGTTCGCTTCACAAGCGACGAGGATCACAGTCGCAAGAGCGATGGCGACGGTCCGATTGAACGGGCCCATTTTGAGTCAATCCCCAGTTCGCACCGTGCCGCAGCGTCCAGTTATTTGGCGAGGCCGCACATCTCTATTTGAACTGGGGCATCACCTGCTCGCTGATGAGGCGCAGGGAGTTCTTGACGCGGTCGTAGGGGATGCGGCCGCCGTAGTTCACTTCCATCACAACGCCAGTGACGCCGAAGTCTTCCTGGTAGCCCTGGAACCGCTCCACGATTTCCGCCGGCGTGCCGAACACCACCCGCTGGCGCAGCACGTCCTCGTAAGGGGTTTGAGCCGTGCGGCGGATGCGCTCGGCGGTTTCCTCGCTGGCGGCGGTCTTGACCAACTCGCTGGCCGCATATTGGATGGCGGACATGGCGCTGGCCTCAGGCTCCGCGTGGGCGCGCCCGGTGGTTTCGGCGCAATACACGGGTATGCGGATGGCGATGTCGGCGGTGTCCGTATGTCCGCTCTCGGCGCGAGCCGACAGGTAGGAGGCGAGGCGTTCCTGAAGCTGGGCCTTGCCGGTGTTGGCGCTGACGAAGATGGGATGGCCCAGCCCACCAATGAGCGGGAAAGTGTCCTCGCCGGCCACGGCGACGCGCACCGGCGGATAGGGCTGCTGGAAGGGCTTGGGCACGACCGTTACGTCCTGATAGCTGTGGAACTCGCCGTCGTGGGAGAATTCGTCGCTGTTCCACGCCTTCATGATGATCTCCAGCGCTTCGAGGAAACGGGGGCGGCTTTCGGAATAGGGGACGTTGTAGCCCTCGTAGTACTTGGTGAGGCCGCTGCGCCCGATTCCGAACTCGAACCGGCCCTTGCTGATGTGGTCGACGGTGGCGGCTTCCTCGGCGACGCGCAGGGGGTTGGTCAACGGCAGCACCTGGACTGCCAAGCCCGTGCGTATGCGCTGAGTGCGGGCAGCGATGGCGCTGGCGATTACCATTGGCGACGCGAGAACGGCGCGCTCGGGGCTGAAATGGTGCTCCGCCAGCCACACTGTGTCGAAACCCATTGCCTCGGCGTCGTCGATCTGGGTGAAGGACTCGTCAAAGGCCTCCGCCTGGGTCTTGTTTTCGCCGACGTGGAAGTCGGTGAACATACCGAAATTCATAGCGTCCTCCCTGGCGCGACGCAGCGCACGATATACCGGATTATAGAGTGTGGCTTCGGCTGCGTCATCAGCAGATCGGGAGTGGTCAGGGCATTTCGATTAGCGGTCTAAACCGGGTTGAGGGCACGGCTAGCGCGCCGGCGCGGGAAGGTCCCAGCGGAGGAATTTGTGGTAGCGGTCGCCGTCAATCCAAGGAAGCAGGTTGATTACGATGTCTTCAGGGTGAGGGACGTCCCCTTGGCGTCGGGCATTGTCCAGGCAGTGGCGAAGGTTACCGAAGGTGGGGAGCCGGCAGCCGGCCTTGACGAAGCGCTCGATTACTTCGGCGGGTTCGGGGAGTTGATCGGGGTTCCAGTGGTTGGAGACGGCTTCGGCGATGCGTCGGAGCTTGATGATGGTGAGTTCGAGGGCGAACCTGCGCTTGAGGGCGTTGATGCGGCGGCGGATTTGGGAGAGAGTCATGGATTGCCTCGGATGGGAGAGTATTTACATGGATAAAGGGGATAAACGGGATGGAAAGGATTGAGTGTGAGGTCGGGATAGTGGCTATTTTGGCGAAATCCCGCTCATTTCCGCTCATTTCTGTTCATTTGAGTAGGGCTGGGATGTGTGATATGGGGGTGAATGGTGGCGGTTTGGGCGGTTTGGGCGGGCTGGTGAGAGGATTGGGGGAGCGGCATTGGGGAGTTCGGTGTTTGGATGTGGGGATTGGGACGGCCCTCGCGGGCCTTGGTGGCGGGTTGGAATTGGGGTGCTGGGTAATATGGTAAAGATGGGTGAAGGGTGGAGGAAAGGGGGAAGTGTCATTGGCAGTGGGAAAGGGCAGAGCAGAGAGAGGAGATTTCCTGGAGAATCGAAATGCCCTGAGGGAGTGGTGGGTGTAGCTGACTTTTCAAGGCCAACTCCGTGCTTTATCCTTGCCCGAGTTTGATGATCATGTACGACCAACGCGGTGACAGGTGACGGTATGAAGTACGACGTTGTTGTTATCGGAGCGGGTTCCGGCGGATGCGTGGTGGCATCCCGCCTGGCTGAAGACCCGAACTGCTCGGTTCTGCTGCTGGAGGCCGGCCCCGATTATCCCGAGTACGAGCACTACCCCGACGATCTGAAGTACGGCTACAAGCCCGACGCTTCGGCCCAGGGCGCGCCGCACAACTGGACGTGGTGGGCGCAGGGTTCGCCGGAGCAGACTGAGATGCTGCCCGCGCCGCGAGGCAAGGTGGTTGGGGGCACCAGCGCGATCAACGGACAAGTACTATTGCGTGGGGTGCCCGAGGACTACGATAGTTGGGCCGCCGAGGGCAACGACGGCTGGGGATTCGTGGACGTGCTGCCCTACTTCCGCAAGATGGAAACGGACATGGACATCAGCGATGATTTCCACGGGTCTGAGGGGCCAATACCGGTGCGGCGGTTTGCGCGGGAGACGTGGCTGCCCTTCCAGCAGGCATTCGTGCAGTCCTGCCTTGAGGCGGGATATCCGGCAGACGAGGACATGAACCACCCCGATTCGGGCGGCGTTGGGCCGATCCCGATGAACAACCCTGAAGGCGTCCGGATGAGCACGGCGCTGACTTTCCTGCGGGAGGTGCGGCATCGGCTGAATCTGACGGTGCGGCCCAATGTGGTAGTGCGACGGATTTTGTTCGAGCATGGTTCGACAGGCTCACCACGAGCGGTGGGCGTTGAGGTGGAAAGCGGAGGCGAGGTGTTCCAGGTCGAGGCGGGACAGATCGTGCTGAGCGCGGGGGCGATGGCATCGCCGCAGATCCTGATGCTGTCGGGCGTCGGGCCGGCCGACCACCTGCGGGAGATGGGTGTGCCCGTGGTTCACGAACTGCCGGGGGTGGGACAAAACCTGCGTGATCATCCCATCGTGGCGGTGATCTGCAAGGTGCGGGACGACCACGAGCAGGACCCGCTGGCACCGCGCACGCAGACCGCGCTGCGTTATACGGCTACCGGTTCGCCCGACCGCAACGATATGCAGATTACGGCGTCGTCGTTCTCAACGCCCATCGGCGGGGCGGATCCCTTCGAGCCCGGCGGCGTGCGGATCCAGTGCATCCTGGAACTTGCCGACGGGGCGGGCGAAGTGCGATTGTCCGCGAATGACCCACACGTGCAGCCGTCGTTGAATTACCGTTACCTGGAACCGGAAAGGGACCGGGAGCGGCTGAGGGAGGCTGTGCGAATCAGCGTGAGTCTGCTTGAGAACAACGCCTTCGGGCCTATAGTGGAGGAGATTCAACAGCCGGCGCCGGAGGACCTGGCGTCGGACGAGGCATTGGACGACTGGATGCGGCGAACGGTGTTCAACACGACGCATGCGTCGGGCACTTGCAAGATGGGGCCGGCCAGCGATCCGATGGCAGTGGTCGATCCCAACCTGAACATCCACGGGTTGGAGAACATCAAAGTGGCGGACGCGTCCGTCATGCCCAACGTGATACGGGCCAACACCAACTGCACCACCATAATGATTGGCGAGCGGTGCGCCGACTGGGTCAAGTCGGGCCAGTAGAAGGCCTCTACATCGGTTCGTAGAGTGGGCGGGTTTCAAACCCGCCCCTACATTGTCGGCGGCGGCGCCAAAGGATTTGCAGATATGAAATGGGAATACCGAGTTGACAAAATGCCCATACGGTCGGGTGGTTTCGTGGGCAACGGGATGAACGTGGATGCGGTGAGCGAGGAGTTCATGAACGAGCAGGGCGCACTGGGCTGGGAACTGGTGTCGGCTATGCCGTTATTTGTCCCCCAGAACCCCACGGATTGCTTCGTGTACTACTACTGGAAACGGCGGGTAGAGGGGTAGGTCAACACGATCATTTTTCTTGACAGTGGGCAACCCATTCCGTAGCATTGAGACACACAGTTGACGGAATGTGTCATGTCCCAAAAGGCATGATGGCCAGTCTTTGAGAGGGGGTGAACCGATGGCTAATCGAGAGGACATCGCGCTGATGGGCCATCTGATGCGGCGGGCCGCATTCGGCGGCAGCCACGACGAACTGCAGCAAATGGCGGAACGGGGTTACGAAGCGTCGGTGGATGACCTGCTCAATCCTGAGCGGTTTGATCCGGTGGACGACGACCTGCTTTTCCGCTATATGCCTGGCTACGAGGGGGCGTTAGGGCCGCCGCTGAACCAGGCCGAGTGGGTCTACCGGATGATCAACACCGAGCGGCCGCTGGAAGAGAAGATGGCACTGTTCTGGCACCAGCTTTTCGCCACCGGCAACTCCAAGGTGGATAACCCGCCGGAACTGACGCAGCAGATCGCAATGTTCCGCCGCGTGGGCCTGGGCAAGTTCCGCGACATCCTGGTGGAACTTGCAAAAAATCCGGCCATGATTTTCTGGCTGGACAACAACGGCAACCACATGGGCGCCATCAACGAGAACTGGGGCCGCGAGTTGCTGGAACTGTTCTCCATGGGCGTCGGCAATTACTCAGAGGATGACATCAAGGAGGCGTCGCGGGCCTTTACGGGCTGGACCATCGGCCCGAAGATTCCGCGCAATCCGTTGGGTCGTTTCTACTGGAGCTTCGAGTACCGACCTGAGGACCATGACGACGGCGAAAAGACGTTCCTGGGGCACACCGGCAACTTCGACGGCCAGGACATAGTGGACATCGTGGTGAACCAACCGGCGACGGCGCGGTTCCTGTCCCGACACCTGTACAACTTCTTCGTGGCCGACGAGCCGCAGGTTCCGAGTTGGAACATCACGCCGCCCAACGATCCGGACGCGATCGACCAATTGGTGGCGGCCTATGACGAGTCAGACGGCGACATCCGGGCGATGCTGCGGACGCTGTTCAACTCGGACTTCTTCAAGGAAGCGTGGTTCAGCCGGGTCAAGAGTCCCGCCGAGTTGGTG
Organism: Dehalococcoidia bacterium; assembly: GCA_034423115.1. GTDB lineage: Bacteria > Chloroflexota > Dehalococcoidia > Lucifugimonadales > UBA3495 > Bin87. The sequence goes on from DAOUJD010000087.1 coordinate 54,332, forward strand.
ATCAGCACGGCGCGACTGGCGGGGAATTTCAGCGCGCCTCGTCCCGGCTTCAACTCGCTGGCGTTCGAGTGCGCCTACCAGGGGCAAGAGCTGTTGAATCCCCCCAGCGTGGAGAGTTGGCACACCGGCAGCGAGTGGATCGACGGCGGCGCGCTGGTGCGTCGGGTCAACTTTGCCGCCGGACTGCTGGGCGATACTTCGCTGCCCGGCGTCAAGTCCATTGTGGGCAACCTGCGCAGTCGGGGGGCGTTGGGCGCCGATGATATGGTGGATGCCTGCCTGGACATGGTGGGGCCGCTGGAAGTGGGCGACCTCACGCGAGGCGAACTGCTGGACGAAGCCAGGGAGGGCGGCGAGTTGCGGTGGGATACCGACGCAGACGTGGCAGAGTCCGAAAAACGGATTGGTGTGATGCTGGCTTTGATCGCCGCGTCCCGCGACTTCCAGTTTGCGTAAAAATACCCCTCACCCTAACCCTCTCCCACAAGGGGAGAGGGGCGTATATGTAGTCGGGAGGAACAGAATGGCGACGACGAAGAAAGACCCGGTGGTGGTGGTGCTCCAGATGACAGGGGCCAACGACTACCTGAACACCATCATCCCCTACACCAATGAGCACTACTACGACGCTCGTCCTAAGGTGGGCATTCCGGCCGACCAGGTGCTGCCCATCGACGACCAGATAGGGTTCAACCCCAACATGGGGCCGATCAAGAAGCTATGGGATGACGGCAAGATGGCCATCATCCACGGCATCGGCTACGAGAATTCGCCGCGGTCGCACTTCCGCTCCATGGATATCTGGCACACCTGCGAGCCGGACATCGTGGGGACCGAGGGTTGGGCCGGCCGCGTGATTCGGGACCTGGATCCTCGGGGCGAGAACGTGCTCAAGGGCGTGAACTTCGGCCAGGGGCTGCCGCGGGCGTTGGCCCTACGTGGAACGCCAGTGACGTCGGTGTCGAGCCTGGAATCCTACGGCGTGCTGTCGAGCGTGCCGGGCGTGTCCGCTGAGGAAGAGCACAACAAGATCCTGGACCGGTTCGCGCGGATGTACTCGCCCACCGTCGGCACGGGGCCGACGATGGATTACCTGGGCCAGACCGGGCGCGACGCTCTCAAGGGCGCGGACATCATCCGGAGTGCGCCGGAGCAGTACACCTCCACCGTCGAGTACGCTGATACGCCCATCGCCAAGTACCTGCGGGATATCGCGCAGGTTTACATGGCAGACCTGGGCACCCAGATGTTTTACACGCAGCACGGCAGCTTTGACTCGCACTTCAACCAGCCGCCGATGCACACCAAGCTGTGGATCGACATGTCGCGCGCCATCAGCGACTTCTTCGACGACCTGGCCGAGCATGACGCGGGTGACAACCTGATCATGGTGCTGTTCACTGAGTTCGGACGCAGGGTCAAGGACAATGGTACCGGCACCGACCATGGGGCCGGCGGCGCAGCGTTCGTCATCGGCAACCAGGTTAAGGGCGGGCATTACAGCACCTACCCGTCGCTGCGGCCCGAGGACCTGACGCAGGGCGACCTTGAGCCGAACTACGACTTCCGCGGCCTGTACTCCACCGTGATCGAGAACTGGCTGGGTCTGGACGCCGTACCCATCGTCGGCGGCAACTTCGAGAAGCTGGACTTCGTGTAGGACGCCGACTGACGGGATCAAGGAGGTCTAAGATGCTTACCACAGTGGCCGCGGGCCGAGTCTTTGACTACAGCTACTGCATCGGCATGTACGGGATGTCGGGCCAGGGGTTCTGGTCGCCGCAGGACTTCGCGCTGGCCGACAATGACACCGTGTACGTGATCAGCCGGGGAGCGGAGGAGTTGGGACAGCGCATCAGCCGGGTGACGCTGGATCACCAGTTTTTGGGGCAGTTCGGGGCGTTTGGTCGCGGCGACGGGCAGTTCGTCTGGCCCCGCTCGATCACGCTGGACGACGAAGGCAATGTGTACGCCTCGGACGACTTCCTGAACCGCGTGTCGGTGTTCGACCCTGAGGGCGGGTTTGTGCGCAGTTGGGGCGAATCCGGCGACGGCAAGGGCGAACTGCATGGCCCATGCGGGATGGCGTTCGACGCCGACGGCAACGTGCTTGTCGTGGACAGCCAGAACCATCGCGTGCAGAGGTTCACCCACAAGGGCAAGCACCTGAGCAGCTTTGGCAGCCACGGCGATGGCGATGGGGAGTTCAACCTGCCGTGGGGCCTGTGCCTGGACGACGCCGGCAACGTGTACGTCGCAGACTGGAAGAACAACCGGGTGCAGAAATTCGACGCCGACGGCAACTTCTTGGTGAAGTTTGAGGCTGCGCCTCGCTCCGGCGTGGGCGACCTGCACGGGCCGACCGGTGTGGCGGTGGACTCGGAAGGTGACGTTTACGTAACCGACTGGGGGAATCATCGGTTGCAGGTGTACGCGCCCGACGGGCGGTTCATCACCTCGCTGGTTGGGGACGCTCAGCAGCCGTCGCCGTGGACGCAGACCTACATCGATGCCAACCCCGACATCGTCAAGGCGCGGCGTCGGGTGAACCTGGAGCCGGAGTGGCGGTTCCGTAGGCCGGTGTCAGTGCGCGTGGACGAGAACGACCGGATCTTCGTGCTGGAGGCCAACCGCCATCGCATCCAGGTGTACGACAAGGTCAAGGACTACGAGGAGCACCCGCTGAATTTGTAACGTTCAGCGCCATCCGAAATGCAATCAGGGGCGAATGATCATTCGCCCCTTTAGTTTGCCGTGTTTCCGCTGGGCTCGTTCCCGTTGGCTCGTTGGATGGCCAGTTCGGAGAGTTCCATCACGCGAGCGTGCAGTTCCTGGTTGCGTTGGTGTTCGGCCCGCAGCATCCCCATGATTTCTTCCCGTTCGGCTCGCAGTGCTTCACGTTCTTCTTCACGGGCTTTGCGTTCCTGTTCACGCAGATTACGTTCCTCTTCGCGTTCCAGATTTCGGGCCCTTTCGGCTTCTTGATTTCTCAGGAACTGCCAGACAGTGAAAAGCATGTCGAAGCCTCCGAAGAATCCCATCGCGGCGACAGCGGCGGCGGTGTTGATGATACTGGCCGTGACCGTGTCCGAGACCATCCTCTCGTCAAGATTATACGCCCAAAGAGTAGTCGCTATCGCGGCGACTCCGGCGGCCACGGCGGCCATCACGTAGACGGCAGCGATTGAAAGGAACAACTTGCTCATTGAGTCCGACAATGCAACATAAACGCCGCGCATCCAACAATGGCTGGCATTGTACTCTGCGTACAGGGTCTCCGCGGCGCGGCGGCGGTATAATGCCGGTAAGCCGAGGGTTGACAGTACCGTTTGTTCAGGGAGGAACGTCATGACGCAACAAGCAACGAAAATTGACGTGGGCCGCACCGCCGTGCTGATCATGGATTTTCAACAGCGGATAGTCAATAACGTGGCATCAGAACCGGACGCGGTGGTTGGGAATGCGGCGAGGGTGCTGGATGGCGCTCGGGGAGCCGGCATCCCAGTGATTTACGTGGTGCATCGCGGCGGCCCGTTCGCGGAGTACGCGCCGGACGTGGAGCTGCACGAGGGGGTCGCGCCGGCGGAGGGGGAACTGGTTATTACCAAGGTGCGTCCCGGCCCGTTCTCCACGACGGCCCTTGATGTCACCCTGCGAGAGATGGGACGGGACAACCTGGTGATCATGGGTGTGGCCACCAGCGGATGCGTGCTGTCGTCGGTGCGTTGGGCGGTGGACATAAACTATTCGTTCATCGTGGTGTCCGATGCCTGCTCCGATGGAGATCCCGAGGTGCATCGGGTGCTCACCGAGAAGGTATATCCGCGCCAGGGCACGGTGATGACCACCGACGAATTTCTGGGCGCGTTGTAATGGAACGGTTGAACCCGGCCCGACTGATGATTTGGCTGTAACCAGGGAGCGATTTAATGAAGTACGACGTTATTGTAATCGGCGCCGGTTCGGCCGGCGGGACGATGGCCACGCGCTTGTCCGAAGACCCCGACCGATCGGTGCTACTGCTGGAAGCCGGGCCGGACTACCCTGATCTGGAGCGGACGCCCGACGACCTGAAGTTTGGGTACGCTCCCCGCGCATCGGAGATGGGCGCGCCACACAACTGGTCGTTCGTGGGTACTGGTACGCCGCGTCAGACGGAACCCGTCAACGTGCCGCGGGGCCGCGTGGTGGGTGGCACCAGCGCCATCAACGGGCAGGTATTCCTGCGGGGAGTGCCCGAGGACTACGACAACTGGGCGTCGTGGGGCAACGACGAGTGGAGTTACATCAACGTCCTGCCGTACTTCCGCCGGCAGGAGACCGACACCGATATCAACGACGACTTTCATGGGTTCGACGGTCCTATTCCGGTGCGCCGCCACCGCCGTGAAAACTGGCTGCCGTTGCAGGAGGCTTTCCACAACGCATGCACCGACATCGGGTACGCGGAAGTTTACGACCACAACCATCCCGATTCGACGGGCGTTGGGCCGTTCCCGATGAACAATCCCAACGGGGTTCGGATGAGCACGGCGCTCACGTACGTGAACCCGAACCGGCACCGGCTCAACCTGACGATCCGGGCCAACGTGCGGGTGCGGCGCATTTTGTTCGAGGGCGGCTCTACGGGCTCATCCGGTTCGACAAGCTCACCGCGAGCGGTTGGGGTGGAAGTGGAGAGCGGAGGCGAGACTTTCCACATCGAGGCGGCGCAGATTGTGTTGTGTGCCGGCGCCATCGCGTCGCCGCAGTTGCTGCTGCTATCGGGAGTGGGGCCGTCAGCCGAGCTGAGGAACCTGGGAATCCCTGTGGTCAAGGAACTGCCGGGGGTGGGCAAGAATTTGCGCGACCATCCTTTGGTTCCGGTGCGGGTCAAGGTCAAGGACGACTTCCCGCTGGACCCCGACGCTCCGCGCATCCAAACGGTGCTGCGCTACACGGCCAGTGGGTCAGATGCGCGCAACGACATGCAGATATTCCCTTCGTCTTTCTCCACGCCTTTGGGCGGTGATCCGTTCGACAACGAAGGGATCCGCCTGACCTGCATGATGGAGTTGGCGGAGAGCGCGGGTGAGCTTACGCTGCAATGCACCGATCCCGACGTGCAGCCGTACATCGACTGCCGGTACCTGGAGGCCGACTGGGACCGGGAACGGATGCGCGAAGCCGTGCGCATCGTGATAAACCTGTTAGATCACGAGCAGTTCAGCGGAATCTACGACGGGCTGATTTCGCCGACCGCGGAAGACCTGGTTTCGGACGAGGCGCTGGACGACTGGATGCTTCGGGAAGTGTGCATCGGGCAGCATCTTTCCGGCACCTGCAAAATGGGGCCGGACAGCGATGCGATGGCAGTGGTGGACCAGTATTGTCGCGTGCATGGGATCGAAAATCTGCGGGTGGCGGATGCATCCGTCATGCCCGACGTCATTCGCGCCAACACCAACTGCACGACGATTATGATCGGCGAGCGGGTCGCCGAATGGATTCGGACCAGCCAGTAGCTGGATCTTCCCAGGTGTTTCCGAGCCATCTGGGGATACCCCGATGCGTTTGAACTACGGCTTCCGAAAGCTGTCCGGCGATATTTTCGGAGGGGTGACCACGGCGGCGACGGTGCTGCCGATGGCCTTGGCGTACGGCGTGGCCACCGGGCTGGGGGCCATCGCCGGCATGTACGGCGCCATTGTGGTTGGCTTCTGCGCGTCGGTGTTCGGAGGAACGCCGGCGCGGATTGCATACCCTGCCGCGGCGATGGCGGTGGCGATGATGGTGGTGCTGGCCGAACACGCCGACACCGTATCCGAGGCGTTGACCATCGTCATGTTGGCCGGGTTGATGCAGGTTGCCTTGGGCATCCTGCGGATTGGTCGATTCATAACCTACACGCCGTATTCCATGATCGCGGGATTCACTTCCGGCATCGGCGTGATCATCATCATCATTCAAACGTTGCCCTTCCTGGGGGCAGCGCCTGAACCGGGCGGGCTCTTCGGTATTTTTCGCGCATGGCCATCGGCGGTGTTGGCGGCCAACCTTCACGCGGTCGCAGTAGGGCTGACGTCACTGGCGATCTGCGTGCTTTGGCCCCGACAACTGGGGCGGTTCGTGCCCGGACCCCTTCCAGCGCTGGTGATCGGAACCGTGATGGCAATGTTTTGGCTGAAAGACGCTCCGGTCATCGGCACGCTCCCGCAGGGTCTCCCTGTGCTGCATCTGCCGGAGCCGACACTCGACGTGCTGTTGCACGCGGTGCAGCCGGCGTTGACGCTGGCGTTGATAGGCTCGGTCAACGGCATGGTGGCCTCGTTGGTGGCGGATTCACTGACCCGCACCCGGCACAAACCGAATCAGGAACTGGTGGGCCAGGGCATCGGCAACGTGGCAGCGGGATTGTTGGGGGCGCTGCCCGGAGCCGGGGCCGCGACTGGAACCACGGTGAACATCCGAGCCGGGGGCAATAGCCAGGTATCCGGAGTGATATGCGCCGCGGTGTTGCTGGGCCTGGTGCTGGGCTTGGGCAGAATCGCCGAGCCGATACCGTTAGCCGCGCTGTCAGGAGTCCTGATCAAAGCAGGCTGGGACATCATAGACTGGCGGCTCATCAAGCGTGTTCGCCACGTGCGGCGAGATTACCTGCTGGTGATGCTGCTCACGCTGTTGTTGACCGTGTTCGTGGATTTGATTACGGCGATTGTGCTGGGCCTGATCGTAGCGGCATTCGCCCGGGCCCGGGAATCGGAGCGTCGTGAATTGGGGAGCGTGATTTCGGTGCCATTGTTGGACAGCGAATTTCTGGATGACGACTCCGGCTCGGACGCCGCGGATCTATTCGAGGCGCGGGTGGGCCTGGTGGACCTGCGCGGCCAGTTTTCCTTTGCGTCCGCCAACCAACTGGCCTGGCTGGTTGGAGCGGACATTGAGCAGCACGAGATCGTGATTTTCGATTTTTCCAACACCGTGGAGATGGACGACAGCGGGGCCCTGGTGATGGAGCGGCTCATTGACTCGGCCGCCGCGGCCAACACGGAATGTATAGTGCTCAATCTCTCGGGCGACGTGGCTCGAAACCTCAGGTCGCTGAACGTTTTTCGGCGCGTTCCTGACGACCGGTTCGTTGATAGCCTGGACGAGGCAAGGGAGTTGGCCCGGGGCCTATTCCGCAACGACAGCGAATAGACACGTGGTTTAGATTGGGAGCGGTGCCACCGCACGGTCCATCTGCTAAACTCGCTCCAAACAGTCGTGAACAAGTACGAAAATACCACCGCGCCCTGGCGTGAAGGAGCAACGCAATGTCAGTAGGAATAATCGTGCCCCTGCCGGCCTATACCCTGGACCCGGCTTTCATCGCCAAGAAGGCCGAGGAACTGGGGTTTGAGTCCATCTGGTATCACGAACACCCGATTCTGCCCGTAACCAGCGCCAGCCCGTTCCCGGCCACGGGCGGCGAGATACCCTGGACCTACCGGCACTTTTCGGATCCATACATGTCGCTGGCGATGGCGGCGGCGGTTACGGATCGGATCAAGCTGTGCACCGGCATCACGCTGGTCCCGGAGCGCAACCCGCTGATCCTGGCCAAGCAGATTTCGGTGCTCGATCGGCACAGCAACGGCCGGTTTGTTTTCGGCATTGGCGCGGGTTGGAACCGCGAGGAAACCGAGATGATGGGCGGCGACTTCGATCATCGCTGGACTCAGACGGAGGAGGCTATCGGCGCGCTCAAGGAGTTGTGGACCCAGGAGCAGGCGGAATTCCACGGCAAGTATTACAACTTCCCTCCGGTGTACATGTACCCCAAGCCGGTGCAGCAGCCCAACCCGCCCATCCTGCTGGGCGGCAACGCGCGCAACGTGCTGCGCCGTGTCGTCCGCTACGGCGACGGCTGGCTGCCCAACCGCACTTCGCCAACCCAGATCGAGGACAGCCGTAACCAGTTGGACGCGCTGGCGGCGGAACGGGGCCGCGATCCGCAGTCGCTGACCATATCGGTGTTTGGCCAGCCGCCGGAAACCACGCGGCAAACCGTGGACGATTTCCTGAACGCCGGGGCGCTGCGGGTGTGCGTCTGGCCCAACCACTCGGACAGCGAGGAGGAGATGGGGCAGCAGTTGGAGCGGATGGCGGAGGAGTTGGTGCGCTGATATGTAAGGGCGGGTACGGAACCCGCCCTTGCCGTTTAACAATCTCACTGTGTTCGATTGAACAGGAGGAATACGACATGGCAACCTATGTGTATGTAGCGGCGCAGGACGACAATAAGGTTTCGATATTCACGATGGATGAGGCCAGTGGTTCGTTGAGCCTGGTAGGCGAGGAAGCCGTTTCGGGCGGGCCCTCGTTGCTGGCGATCAGCCCCGATAAACAGACCCTGTACGCGGGACACCGAGAGGTCCCCGAGATCACCAGCCACAGCATCGACCAGCAGACCGGCGCGTTGACCCAGACCGGTTCGGTGACCCCGCCGGGCCAGCCGTCTTTCCTGTCCACCGACCGGACGGGACGGTTCCTGCTGTCGTCCTACTACGCCGACGGCAAGGCCGCGGTGCACCCCCTGGGCGACGATGGCAGCGTGGGGGGCGCGGCCACCTGCGTGCTCGACGCCGACACGGGCGCGCACTCCATCCAGACCGACCGGTCCAACCGTTTCGCCTACGTTCCGCACATCGCGAGGCAGAACGACAACGTGCTGGAGCCGCCGAAGAACATTCCGGCGCCCAACATCATTTACCAGTACCGCTTCGACGAGTCCAGCGGCGCGCTGACGGCCAACGACCCAGCCACGCTGGCCCAGGATGACATGATCGGGCCGCGGCATCTGACGTATCACCCATCCCTGGGCATCGTGTATTTCTCAAATGAACAGGGGTGCAGCGTGTCGTCTTACACCATTGGGGGAGACGGAGCGCTCACGCCGCTGGAGACGGTGTCGACGCTGCCGGCCGGGGTTACGGAGCGCAACACCTGCTCGCAGATCCAGTTCTCGCCTGATGGGAGCATGCTGTTTGTGCCCAACCGGGGCCACAACAGCATCGCCAGCTTTACGGTGGACGGTGAGGGGCGACTGACTCCGTCGGACCACGCGGCGACCGAGGCGGTGCCCAGCGCCTTCAGCCTGGATCCGTCGGGCCGGTACGTTTACGCCGCCGGGTCGGCTACGGGACAACTTGCTTCCTACAGCATCGACGGCGATACCGGGGCGATGACCGCGTTGGGCACCTATGCGGTGGGAGAGCGTCCCATGTGGGTGCTGACGACGACGTTGGGGTAAGGCTTCTTTTGACAGCCTCAGGATGAACTGAGAGCGGATATGCGGGGCCGACTGGTCGGCAAAACTTGGCAGATCAGTCGCCCCGCAGGCGGCGGAGTTCTTCGCGGAGGCGGGCGTTTTCCTGCTCCGGGTGTTCATATTCCCGGCCCGATTCCGGGTCGTGGACAGTGAACAGTTCACTTCCCTGATAACGGAAATTCAGATTCAGCAAGGGGCTGGTGGAGCCCACTACGACGCCACCGTACTCCAGCAAAGGCAGCCGTTGGTATCGCCCGTCGACGAGGCGTTCGCCGATAACCGCCTGTCCGAACATATTGCCGCCGGTGGGATCGAAACGCCAGTACTCCGGCACGCCCAGCATCTCGTACACCCCGCGCTTATGGCCTGAGTCGATACGGTAGGCGCTGGGAGAACCAATTTCTACCACTGCGTTGGGTGGCTTGCCGTTCTGTATGGGGTCGTACCCGACACGGCGGCGAATGGCATCGGTGTCGACGTTGATGGCTATGATGATGTCCGGTCGCACGTTAGGGAAGCGGCCGGTGACCGAATCGCGTTCGCCGTAGTAGATGGGGATCTCGCTGCCGATCAGGATATCGGGATGGTACGGGTAGTAGCGGCCCGGAGTCAGGGCGGAGCGCAACTTGACGGTCAGATCTTCCTCGGGAGGACCCTGCTGCATGTCCTTCTCTTCTTTCTCCAGATGAGGGTACGGCTCCCATTCTTCCGTGGTCGGCTTGGATTTGGCCTTTGGAGTGGTCATGGCGCTCCTGCCGAGGGTCTCCCGCGCTGTGATTGTCTCGGTTGATTATATCCGAATATTAGATGGAGCCCGGGTAACAAGTTCGCCTTCGCAATTGAGTTCATGATGCGATACCATGTGGCCGACCATTAAACAGCATACTCGGAGGTTCACAATGCGACTGGAAGGCAAGGTAGCGCTGATCAGCGGCGGCGCACGGGGTCAGGGTGCGGCGGAAGCCAAGCTATTTGTCAACGAAGGGGCTGCCGTGGTGATCGGCGACATCCTCGATGACGAAGGGATGAAACTGGAGGCGGAGATCCGCGAGCTGGGCGGGCAGGCAACCTTCGTGCACCTGGACGTTACCGACGCCGACCAGTGGGCGGATGCCGTGACCGAGGCGGTGAGCCGCTACGGCAAGCTGGACATCCTGGTCAACAACGCTGGTATCGGCAGCACCAATGTGGGTGGCCTGAACGCCCCGCGAATCCATGAAGCGCCCACCGAGGTGTGGGACCAAATCATGGACGTGAACGGCAAAGGGGTTTTCCTGGGCACCCGCGCCGCGATTCCAGCGATGCGTACCGCTGGAGGCGGTTCAATCATCAACATATCTTCCATCGCCGGGTTGGTTGGACTCAGCCCCGGCTCCGGCGCTGGGTCGGCTTACGCAAGCTCCAAGGGGGCGGTGCGTCTTCTGACCAAGGCCACCGCGGTGCAATACGCAGAGGACGGCATCCGGTGCAACTCGGTGCATCCGGGCTACATCGACACCGCCATGACCGAGCGGATGATGTCGGATCCGGAGTTGCGGCAGATGCGCATCAACAACACGCCCATCGGGCGGATCGGCACCGTGGACGATATCGCCAACGGGGTGCTGTTCCTCGCTTCGGACGAGGCGTCGTTTATGACGGGCAGCGAGTTGGTGATTGACGGGGGTTATACCGCCCAGTAGTTCCCGACTACCGGATAGAGTGGAGTTGGCCGTCTTCGGTACGAACCAGGAGGCGGCCTTCGGCATATACGGGGCTGACGCGAATCGAGTCCGAGAGTTGGAGGCGCCAGATTTCCGTGCCATCGTGCCGGTTCAAGCCGTAGAACCAGCCTGATTTGTCGCCGAAGGCCACGAGGTCGCCCACTGCCACCGGGGAGGCGACGATTCCATCCACGGCCTGGAACTGCCACTGTTCCTCGCCGGTTATCGCGTCCACGCCGTATAGCTTGCCCAGGGTGTCGCCGATGTACAGACGGTCGCCGGCGACGGCGGGAGCGGAGATGATGCCCTCGGTGCGCTTTTCTCGGCTGGATGTTCCCTCAGGATAGTCCGGGCCGACGCGCCACCGGTCCCCTGGCTGGGATGGTGGTGATGGCAATGGGAACCCCCACAGCCAAAGTTGGGACCAGGTGCGGGTTACAGCGTATTGGCCTGGGTATTCGAGCGCATCCGATTCCATGGCGTACAACTGCCTACCAGAGACGAAGTAGGTCAAGCCGTTGGCGGTTACCGGGGCTGTGACCAAGGCTGCTGAGGTTCGGAAGCGCGCCCGTTCCTGACCGGTCCGAGCGTCCAGTGCGTACAGGCTGCGGTCTGCCGAAGCCACGTGGGCGATCTTGCCGCTAACGGTCGCGGGGGACCGTGCCTCTCCCAGGGTTTCGTGCCGCCAGATCAGTTCGCCGGTGGTAGCGTTTACGGCGTAGGTGATGCCGTCCAAAGCGCCCGCATAGACGATGCCGTTGGCAACGGACACCGGGCCGCCCGTGGAGTCCGACATTTCGTACTCCCAGCGAATTTCCTGGCTCGCAGCGTCGCGGGCGACCAGCCGGCGGTCGGGCATAGAGTAGTAGAGCGTGCCGTCGGCCAACGCCAACGAGTTGCCAATGGGACCTGTGGCCGCCATCGACTCCAGCTCAGCGCCGGTATCTGAGTCCAATACGATTATGCGGAAGTGGCCGCCCGCGTAGATTCGTCCATCTGCCACGACGGGCGCGGCCAGTGTAGGCGGTCCGAGGTTGACACTCCAGGCCAGGGTTCCCGTAGGTTCGGAAACTCCGTCGGTGACGAAGCCGGTCTGACCGAGGTTTCTGCGGGCCATGGTCCAATTGTCCCCGGACGATGCTGAACCAATGGCCACGTCGGGCTGGCGGGCCAACTTGATCGGATCGGGGATGAACGGAAAGTTCAACCAGACGATGATTCCGAGGGCCAGCACCCCGACCACCGCGATGAGGATGTTGCGGCGTGATATGAACCGGCGACGGCGCGGGACCTCATGTGCCCACTCGGGCAACAGGGCGTCAGTTTCCGTTTGGTCCTGTGGGGGTTCCGGAGGCGTCTCGGCGGACGGTGATGAGTTGCTTGGGTTTTGGCTCATTAGTCGCTATGTAGTTCGGGCAAAAGGTTGGCGGGATGCGTTTCAACACCCCGCCGTTGAACATGCAGATTACGGGCGCAACCCTAGACGTTGCGGAGCTTGGGATCCAAGCGGTCGCGCAACCAGTCTCCCAACAGGTTCATAGATAGCACAGTGAGGACGATGGCCAGGGTCGGGAAGAAGAAGAGCCACCACGCGGTCACGATCAACGCACGCCCGTCGGCAACCATGAGTCCCCATGCGGGTGTGGGTTTGACCAGACCGGCTCCCAGGAAGCTGAGCGTGGACTCAAGGATGATGACGTGGCCAACCTCCAGGGTGGCCAGAACGACGACGGTGTTGACGACGTTGGGGAAGATGTGGCGGACCATGATTCGCATGGGCGATGCGCCGGCAACCTGGGCGCGAGCGATGAAATCCTGCTGCTTGATGGCGAGGGCTTCGCCGCGCACCATACGTGCGAATCTCGCCCACAACAGGAGGGCGATGACCAGTACTACGGTCTGGAAGCCCGGGCCGCTTACCGCCACCAGCACCAACGCCAAAAGTATGGACGGGAACGCCAGCTTGATGTCGACGATCCGCATGATGAGGTTGTCTACCCAGCCGCCGCGATAAGCAGCGATGAGGCCCAGAACCGTGCCCACGCCGCCGCCCAAGGCAATAGCGAGCAGGGAGATGGACAACGAAATCCGCGCGCCGTGGATGATGCGGCTCAGGATGTCGAAGCCCTGACGGTCAGTGCCGAGCACGTATTCCCAACTGCCGCCCTCCATCCAGGCGGGAGGCATCAAGCGATCACGAAGGTTGACGTCGACGGGGTCATGGGGAGAGATCAGGTTGGCGAAAATGGCCGGGACAATCAGCATTACCACCAGGATCAAGAGCGGGATGATGGGGTACTGCTTGATGTCGAAAAAAATCTGGCCAACCCGGCTGCGCTGCCGTTCGGTCAGGACTTCAGCGGCAGATGCTGTTGCTCCCGGTTGTGCTGCGGATGTGGTCATTGATCCGGTCCTCGTGGGGTACTGCGCTTAGAGACGATGGGTGGACTAGTTGTAGCGAATTCGGGGGTTGAGGTACGCGTACATCACATCGACCAGCAGGTTGATGAAGATGTAGAAGGTTGCAAACAGGATCACCACCGCCTGAATCACCGGGAAGTCGCGGTTTCGAATGGCGTCAATGGCAAGACTGCCCAACCCCGGCCAGACGAATACGGTCTCGATTACCACAGACCCGGTCAACAATACGGCACCGATGAGCCCCATATAAGTGAATGGGACGATCAAGGCGTTTCGGAAGCAGTGCTTCCAGATGACCTTCCACTCGGGCATGCCCTTGATGCGGGCGAGTTTGACGTACTCGGTGTCCAGAACTTCCAACATTGACGAACGGGTGAGGCGCATCACCGCAGCGACATTATAGTAACCGAGCGCTATGCCGGGCAGGAGGATAGATTTGAACCCTGCTTCATTGCCTGATGTTGGCAACCACCCGAGAATCACCGCAAAAACCCACATCAAAATCAGGCCGATGGCGAATGACGGAGCGGATTGTCCGATCAAGGCGACGATCTTACCGATCCAGTCGAAGGCACTGTCTTTTTTGACGGCCACCAATACGCCGATTGGGAGGGCGATAGCCGCGCTGACAACCCAGGCAAAGGCGGCCAGTATGATGGTGTTGGGCAGTTTGTCGACGATCAACTCTGTGATGGGCGTGCCGCCGTATGCCCATGCTTCACCGAAATCGCCGGTGACGAAGTTGCCGATGTACTTGGCATATTGGACGTAGATGGGTTGATCGAGTCCCCATTTGGTCCGGATTTGTTCGACCACCAGTGGGCTGGCGTCTTCGGGCAACAGTATAGCCACGGGGTCGCCGGTGACTCGGGCCAATGCGAAGACTATGGCGGAGATGACCAGTAGCGCCACGATGGACTGAGCGACGCGGAGCATTATGAAGCGCTGCATGGAAGCCTTCGCAGTTTCAGGGAGTCAGGTTTGGTTACGGGGCGACCAAGCGGCCGCCCCGCGATTGGAATTACTGGCGCACGACCTTGGTGTACTCGTGCCCTTTCATGCCACCGAAGTAGCTGTTGTTGACTGAGTATTCGGCGATCACCTCGGGGTTGATGCCGAACTCCGCGAAGAGGAAACCAAGAGGCATGGTAGCATTCTGGTCGTACATGTAATGGCCGGCGTCCTTCATGAGCTGCAGCCGCTCGGCCTCGTCCACACTGCTCTGCCACTTGCTGAACAGGTCCTCGGTGTACGGGTCTTCGTACATGTAGACCGCTCCGGCAAGGGCGGGGCTGACGAAGTAAACGCGCATATTGCGACCCGCAGGCCAGAAGCCGGTGCGGTGGGTCCACAGGACGCCGTTCATCTCGCGGGCCTTGTAGCGGGTGCGGATTGGTTGGAATTCGCCGATTTGAGCGTCGACGTCGAAACCGACTTCTTCGAGCCAAGAGATCATCGGCACAGCGATTTCGGTCAGTTCGGGTACGCCGACCAGTTTGCCAGCCATGAACTCGATGCTGGGCCCGGCGTCCTCTGAGTAACCGGCTTCAGCCAGAAGCTGACGGGCCAGGTCGGGATCGTAGGCAGGAATTTCCCAGGACGGATCATAGGACGGGTCGGTGGGATGCCAACCGGTGTTGGCCATGAGCTCCATCTTGTTGTCGAAGAAGGCTTCGTTCAGGGCGTCCCGATCGATGGCGTGGTTCATGGCTCGACGCACCAGTACGTTGGTGTTGGGGTCGTTGGGATCGTACCGATCTTCGAGGTACTGTCCGCCGATGCCGATCCATACCATGAAGGCAGGCAGGGTGCTCTGAGTGATGGCAAAACCGGCATCGATGATTTCACCCTGCAACTCGCGCGGGATTTCAGCGATATCGGCTTCCTTGGCCCGTAGCATGGCGACGCGGGTCAGGTCTTCCTCGGCGAAGAAGTACGTGAGGGTGTCGAAGTCAGGGTCGATCCGCCAGTGGTCGTCGAATGCCCGCTCGTACGCAATCTTGACGCCGGACTCGTAGCTGACGAACTCCCATGGCCCGGTGCCGACCGGGTTGAGGCCGTATTCGGTCTCGCCGACTTTGTTCCAGTAGTCCAAGCTATAGATCAGAGGGTCGGTCGTTGCCTCGGAGGCGTAGAAGGGAATCCACAGCTCGGGTCGGTTCATGTTCCAGACCATTTCGCTGTCGCTGACCTCGGTGACCGTGGCGGCCTGTCCCAATGGTTCAGTCGAGAAACTCTTCACATCGTCACCTTCGGGACCAAGAATCTGATCCCAGAAGGCGCCGAAACCCGTCTTGGCTTCAGGGTGAGACCAGAGCTGGAAGCTGAACACGAAGTCGGAAACGCCGAACGTATCTTCCTCGTGATGGAACGGCACGTTCTCCCGCAGCTTGATGGTCCACTCCTTGCCGTCGGGAGAGACTGACCAGGACTCGGCCAGCATGGGAACGGCTTCCCAAGTCTCATAGTGGCGCTGGAAGAGGGCTTCCTGCATTGGCTGGAGGATGCCCTGGTTGGTGCCGCCAACGCGCCATCCCAAAAGGTTTTCGGCGTACGGCGGGGTGATGGCGACGCGGAGGTCAGCCTGTACGGGCGCACCAAGTTCCATTGCCGGAGCTGCTGTAGGTTCGGGAGTGGACGTAGGCGCTGCGCCACCGGCGCGGGCGTCCGACATGCCGGCTGGCTGGGCCAACGCGGCGGTCGGTTGGGGAGCCGCGTCCTGCGGCTGAGCCGGCGCGGTAGTGGCCTGAGGCGCTGCTTGTTGCTGCTGTGCAGGCTGCGCTCCGGCGGCAGGGGCGCTGGGGGCGGCTTGCTCGGTGGGAGCACCACACGCCAACGCGGCGGTCAGAGCAAGAGCGAGAACTCCAAACAAGGTGGTGCGTAAAGAGACGGCTTTTTTCAACTCGATGTACCTCCGTGCCAATTTGCCAACTGGACACAGTCGCAAGATATGGACTGCCGCACGAAATTCCTCGCACGACAGCCCAACGGAATTTACTGAAAAGGAGAGGGCTTGTCAACCGGAGGGCCCGGATGTATTAATTGCCGTCGATGATATGCTGAAAGAATGAGGATTCTTTGGTAGATTGGGCGTGAACGGAGCCGGAGGAAATGTTTCAAAACAGTGCAATCCGGGTCTACGTCGACACGCCATTCTCGAGATGGTGGACCGAATCTTCAGAGAGTGTTGTGATAACATTCACGTGTTATAGACTGCTCTTTATGAGGGTAGTAATCTAGCCAACAGTGTCTGGAACACGCACATACTTTGGGGCCAGCAGTGGTCAGAGTCTAAGTCAATATGTCAATCCGTTGGGTTGGCTCCTCCAGCGCTAACGGATCAACTCGGTCAGGTTGAATGTCTTTGACAATAGACAGCATTTTCGCTCAACTGGCAACAGCGACGTTCGGAGTTTACGCCGTTTCCCTGGACCAAACCATCGTTTTCTGGAACCAAGCGGCCGAGCGCATTTTGGGATATTCCAGTGATGAAGCGATAGGGCGTCGCTGTCACGAATTATTTTCGGGCTTAGACTTAGTAGGAGGACACGAAGAAGACCACCACGAAGAATGTCCTTCAATAACGGCGTTGCAGGCGGGTCGCTTGCCATCGCAAACGCAAATGCACATCGTCTGCTCATCGGGTGACCGAAAACTGGTTTCCATGACGCCGATTATAGTTGGGGGGGTCGGCGGGAAAGCCCAGTTAGTCCTGCACCTGTTTACGGATGCCGCAACAGGGACCAGACCCGATGTTGAAAGCGACGCCAGGCAGACCGAACCCGCAGGATCTGTATCAGCGTCCGCATCGAGCAGGAGACCCAACGGTGGCGATGGCGCGAACGCACCGAGATTGACCAGCCGCGAGCTGGAAGTGCTGCGGCTGGTTGCGATGGGATGGGATACGCCGCGCATCGCGCATGAGCTAAACATCAGCCCGCACACCGTGCTCAATCACATCCGCCATTTCCGACGGAAGCTCGACGCTCCGACCAAATTGGACGCGGTCGTATCGGCGATCCGTTTGAGGATATTGCCCATCGACTGATCGGCGCTCCTGGGAACGGTACTCGTGGGCTGGTGGTAGTCGGGGCACGATGGCGTCAGTGTGGCGTATCAAGTGCGGAGATAATGTTGAGAGTATCGTTCGAATAGTCCGTAGGTGGAAATTGGTGGTTGGGCACCAAAATTAGTGTATGAAACCCAAACCGAGCGGGCTGTCAGAGCAGCGACTGAGACCTATACTTTCCGAATACCAAAAAACAAATCAGTATATTATTTGCCCCTATCTATTGGGATTGTTTGTTGTTCCGCAGGTGGAAAACCGGAGTGGTTTACGCTTGGGCGCCCGGTGGGGTGTGATGGACGGGGTGTCATGAGACTCCAAGGGAGCTATTGTGCAAGTTCGCGCGGAGGTTTGACCACGCTGCCGGGATAGAATTTGAGCCAGGCAGAGCGGTAAGCGATCAATACTGGAACTTCCGCTTGGTGGTTCGCGGCATTATCTAGGATCATGGCCCGAACTGATTGGGACCCTGCATCGCGCCAAATTTCTACGTGGGCGTCTCCCACCTCTACATTGACGCTGTGACCGGGAAGTATCTCGTCGTAGGGAATGGCTGCCGCAGCGTCCCCTATTACTACGCCGACCACATGATCGGGTCCGGGTCGGCGTCCGCGGAACGGTTGGGACGGTGTGTCGACTACCAACACCGTGGTTTCGGGTTCAGACTCAAGCCAATTGCTCAAAGTGGTGAGTTGCGAGGGGATCAACGACAAGGTGGCGCCGACCCGGGGGCCGGCCAAAGCTGTTCCTAAAGGTTGGGACCACACGCTGCCGGTGTCATGGTCGAACCAGGTCATGGCGCCTTTGTACAGGGCGCCCTGATTGCCGAAAATCGGGACGCCGCCATGGATTCGCCGCTCGTGAACCAGGGCGGTGTAGCACCTGGGGCACCAAGTTACGAGCACGGGAACACCGCCGACTACATCGTTGACGATTTCCCTGGAAAAGAGGATGCCAGTCGGATAGGCCCGGGCATCGTTATCGATGGCTAGTCCGACTACCAATTCGTCGTGGGGCAGGTTGGCGGCAGATGCCGGTACGAACACCGGCGAATAGATGGGGGGAATATCGTCGGGACGCAACAACTGGACGAAGTCCGCATCCGAAAATCCCGGCGCGACAGGGTCCGGTAGCTCGATGATCTCCTCGTAGCTTCCCACGAACTGCCCAACATGCGCATACTGCGACGGGGGATTCGACGTGCATGCAAGAAAAACGAACGACAACGAGAAAAGTGCGGCCAGCGCCATCCACCAGCGTCCTCCACTCCAGCGGTGGAGCGAAGTTCGATACCGCAATGCGCGGTCATGTCTAGGGGACACGTTGGGGCTCAGTACGTCTGGTGGCCAGACGCCCCAGAGCGACGGCGCAACCGCGCCCAAAGGGACCGGCGGCGGGGCGAGATCGCAACCACCACGAGCAATTGTGCCACGGACACTACGACGATGGATGGACCGGTGGGGAGGTCGGCATGGAATGACACATACAGGCCGATTACTATTGCGGTAAGGGCAACCGCGATCGTCGCCAGTATCATGGTGGCAAGCCGGCGAGCCAACAGGCTCCCGGTTACGGCGGGAACCACCAATAGCGACATTACCATGACGTTGCCGACGGTTTTCAAGGACGCCACCGTGGTGAGGCCCACTAGGAGCGGAAGGAGGTACTCCAGGAACCGCACCGGGATTCCTGACGCCTCGGCGACTGCAGGGTCGTAGGTCATGAAAACCAGCTCTTTGTACAGTAGAGCCACCACGATTATCACTCCGCCCGCCAGGCAGCCGACCGCCAACACGTCCAACCAAGAGGCACCCAGGACGTTGCCAAACAGGATGCCCATCAGATCACCGGCGTAATTCGCGGAGACGTTGATCAATATTACACCCACCGCGAAGCCGCCGGCGAACAAGACACCGATAACCGCATCCAAGCGGACGCCAGTACGCCGGGACGCGAAGGAGATCCCGAGAGATGCCGGTACCGCCCAAATCAGAGCGCCCAAGGTAATGTTTACTCCGGCCAGAAACGCGACCGCCATACCGGTGAGGGCTGAGTGTGCGATGGCATCACCCATGAACGCCATTCCGCGCAACACGACGAACGTGCCGACAACTCCGCAGGCGGTGGCAGCAAGGGCCGACACCAACAGCGCGCGCTGCATAAATCCGTATTGCATGGGTTCTATGAGCAAATCGATCATGTCAGTGAATTATTCCTGCCGATTGACCAGACATAAAAAAGGGGACGGTTGTGGTCCGTCCCCGATGCGGGTCTCAGTGCGGTTATTTGAGCAACCCGGCAAGTGCGTCGGCGTTGGCCTGCATCATGCCGATGTAGTCGCCGTGGGTGGCGTCGGGCAGAGAGCGGAGTATTCCGACGCCGATGCCGGCGTCCCTGGCGACCTGTTCCAACGCGTCGGCCGTAAACTGTGGCTCGGCGAAAACGCCCTGCAAACCCTGGTCATCGACCAAGTCAAGCACCCTGGAGATATCGTCGGGTGAAACGTCACCACCGTGGCCACCCACGAAAGCCTGAACATCAAATTCGTATCGGGTACCAAAGTACCCAAAAGCGTCGTGGAAGGTGACGATAACCCGCCGCTCGCCGGGGATGCCCGCCAGAGTATCGGTTATGTAGGAGTCCAACGCCTCCAACTTTTCGATGTAGGCGTCGGCGTTTTCCAGATACACACGCGCGTTGTCGGGGTCGGCGGCGATGAGGCCGTTGGCGATCTGGTTGACGTAATGAACCACCATGCGAGGATTGAGCCAGAAGTGAGGGTCACCTTCACCGTGGTCGTGGCCGTGTTGATCGTCGTGGCCTTCTTCCTCGTGATCGCCGGCTTTGAGGATTCCGACGAACGCGATTTTTGTGGGTTTGCCGTCCACGTCCCAGTGGTCCACCACCTCCAGATGATCGGCATCCAGAGCGATAACCTCGCCGGCGGCCGAGTCGGTTATGAAGATGTGACCGGGCGCGGTGGCAATGTGCGGACGCGCCCAGAAGCCAGGGTCAATCTCATCCGACAGGAAACCAGACGCGGACTCCAACAGATCGCCGTCGTGGGCGTCGTACGACCGCAGCTCTCCGTCGGACATCAGGACCAGCAGAAGTTCGCCGTCATAGCTGAAGGCGACCTGAATGGGCATCAGATCGTCTGAAGCCGGGATGAACTGCTCCATCACCCCATCTTCGGGTTCCACGATGTACAAGCCCTCCGACGAACTCAACGCAAAAAAGTGGTGCAGGTCAGGGTAGCCGAATACGGAGGTGAGTCTGAAGTCCTGGGGGGACCCGGCTGGGGCGGGTACGAAGACGTGGTCGTAATCCCCGTCGTGGGCTTCGACGGCCAACACGCCGCCGGTGCACCCGAAGACCGCCATATGCCCGTTGCCGGCATCGCCGTGGAGGTCAGGGCATCCTTCGGCTGAATAGAGCACATTGCCATCAAGATCGCGTATGTCCGCACCTATCGGCCGTCGGGCTTCAGGATTGCCCGGATACTCCGGATGCTTGATGCTAGTGGCGATGAGATCGTGCTCCAGGGGGACGGCGCCGCCATGCTGGGGACCAACATTGAATACTATTGGGGTATATGCGTCGCCGTCGTGTTCGAGTTCATGCTCGTCAATGATGACGACGTCTCCCGATCCGTCGTAGAAAATGACGCTGCGTTCACCACTGACATACAGGTGCACGGGCCGGTCTCCGCTGAGATCGATGTCCATGCTGCGTACCGCGGTTTCCACTTCATCGAAATGATCGCCATGCTCTTCCAGATATATGCCACCGTCGATGATGTGGGCGGTGTTGGCGTCGGAGGAAACGGCGATGGCGAAACGGCCTGAGGAGCTGGGGTAAATGCGGCCGGCGCGGGAACCTAGGTCGAGGGCGTCCTGGTGAACCTCGCCGGACTCGAGATCGATGATAGAAAGGCCCGAACCCTCTCCATCGCCGATGAGCAGGCGGCCATGGGCTTCCGCTCCGTGCTCAGACTCTCCGTGACCGTGGTCATCTTCAGGGAATGGCAGTTCGACGAGTTCCTGGGGTTTCAATCCCTTGGAGGCCACGATCTGGACGGCGTCAGCCGATGCGGCGTTGTCAATCAGGCTTGCGACCTGTTCAGACAAACCAGCGCCATTGCTGACGATGAGCTGCGCCTGGGAAATTCGAACACTGTCCTGGGGAGTGCTGTTCCAAGAGTGGGCGTCAGCGCCGGCCGGCACCAAGATGTCGATAGACACCCGGTCGCCTCCGACGTTGGCGACCAGATCAGCGAGCACGGCGTTGCCGGCGACCACATTTATTGGGTCGGTCGATTGTGCGGTGGTTGGCGGCGCCGATGCGCCCGTGGATTGAGGAGAGGCGGACGACTGGGTGGTTTGGCCGGAGTCCGCCTGGCTGGGGGCGGCAGCCGGGGCCGAACCGGAGCCTGTGGTGTTGGCCGTACCTGCGGAGGCGGCCGAGTCTGCCGGAGGGAGCGCGGACTCGTCGCCACCGCAGGCGGTCAAAAAGAGCGCAGCTACCAGCAACACCATGACGACAAGCGTCGGCAGGCTGGTGGCCGCGTTCAGGGGCAACTTTAACACCGAGACACGCGGAATTGCGGTGAGAATCATTCAGGATGTCTCCTCTGGTTTTTTGGTTCGCGTTTCGGGTACGGAGTATCCATAAGCGAGGTACAGTGATTGTTGGTATCAACAACCGGCTTTTTTGACATCCGATATCAATAAACCAAGCAAAAATAAAAAGCGGTGGAGGTCTCGCTATCAGGCAGAGGTTGCGATCATGTAGCGGCACACGAGGCGCAACGCCCGTAAATCTCCAACCAGTGTCCGCTCATTTGGAATCCGGCGGCAGTCGCAGAGGCTCGCAGAGTTTCCTCAACATCGCAATCCGACAGATCGGCAGATGCGCCGCAGACGGCGCATAGCATGTGGTGGTGGTGCCCCTGGTGGCTAAGCTGGTAACGTAGTTCGCGGTCTTCCAGGAGGACGCGGCAGACCTGATTGGTTTCCACCAGCAGCCGGAGTCCGCGAAAAACGGTAGCGCGGCCCACGCAAGGAAGAGCGGCACAGAGGTCCTCGGCAGTGAACGGCCGGCTTTGGGCTGCGGCCGCGCCGATCACGAGGCGGCGAGGCTCGGTATCGCGGTAGCCCATGCTGGAGAGGTGAGCGACGATGTCGTCAACGATGGCTGCCGAGCGCGGCTTGGGGTGATGATGGCCGGCGTGTTTCAGGGTGAGGCTGGTCAAAATGAGACTCCGTATCGGTATTTTGGCGGAGGCGTGACACGTTGTCAAGCGAATGGCAGCGACCCTGGCCAGGGCGAGGATTGAGATGGTGGGCATGCCGCGGCACTAATGGTGTGGGCTGGTTTTCATACGTTGGTGAGGCGTCGAGTTGGCATCCAGACGGACGTTCACCAAATGAACTTCGCGTGGGATGGGATTTTCACAGTCCCTCGTGCCATAGGCGGATCCTCCATAGGCGGACCCGCGAAGGCGGGCGCTTGCGCGCATCGTTGTCAGTATGCCGGAGGCGCACCTTTGACGGCATGGGCGGGGACACACAACTATTTTAGACGGTCTTTTGGTGGCTCAGATGATTTGGTCACTCCGTGTACGCCCGGTTTCGAAGGGGCCCGGTGAGACAGTGGAGAATCGCGAACACGGGGGTTTATGTCCCACCGATAGTGTAATCTACATCATTCTCGTTGGTGTTGGTTAGGCTTCCGCCTCCAAGATGTTGCCTGTGGGCAAAACTTCGGCGTCGCGGTCATTGGAATGGGATGCACAGAGAACTTTCGACGCTATGCAGTCCGGGCACAGGATCCCGTCACGTGATTGGCTATCCGCAGATATTGCCACGGGTCCGTGGGTGAGCGCACGACTTGAGGAGTGGACACATCGCAGGTATGAGAGAACGCCACGGCGCTGCTCAGTTGGGGTCGTTCGGTACCCGGTGGACATGCGCGTCGGAAGGTGTTGGCTTGACGCTTTTGGCGTTGGAGCGGTATATTCGGCAGTACCAATCGACCCGGGAGTGTCTATCATGCCGATATATGAGTACTCGTGCCCCACCTGTGGGTACATGTTTGAAAAATTGCAGCCCATGTCCGCCACCGGAGCCGATTGCCCACGCTGCGAGCAACCGGCCAAGCGCGCGATCTCTGTGTTCGCCGCGGTTAGCAAGGGCGATGGGTTTGCCAGCGACATGGCCGATCTGGGCGCTTCCCAGATGCCAGCGCCGGTAGGACATTCGCACGGGGGATTCTGCGGCTGCGGGCACTGAACCCGCTTTCATACGGAACCCGTGGGGGCGACACCAGTGTCGCCCCCCTTTTTTCGTTGCGGGTGATCGCGTTGGGGGCAATTGCCCCCGTCGATTTCAGGAAACCCGGCGCGGCCGAACGCTTTGCGGACTCTGGCGGGTTACCGCTGCATCCGGCGGCCGTGGAAGAGGTACTGCTGCGAATACCCGGCATATCTGCCAAAATACGACTGCGCCCACTCAACCATTGCCCGATCGGGCGGCTTTTTCTGCATGGGGAAGTACCACTCGGCAAGGGCCCGGCGGACCCAGACGTCCACGGGGAACGCCTCGAGTTTTTCCAGGGAAAAAACGGCGATGCAGTCGGCGATTTTCGCGCCGATGCCGTAGCAATCCATGAGGCGGGCCTTGGTTTCAGGATAGGGCAGCGTAATCAGCTCGTACAGATCCAGGCTGCCGTCCACGACCTGATGGGCTGCCGAGATTACGTAGGGAGCGCGGAAACCCAACCCAAGGTCGCGCAGGGCAGTTTCGCCGGCAGTCGCCAGTTGCTCGGCGGACGGGAAGGTGTGCCGGACCTCGCCGTCGAGCTCCAGGGGTCGGCCGAGATGATCGGCCATTGACTCCATGTTCTGGTGGATGCGCGGGATGTTGGAGGTGGCGGAGCAGATGAAGGCGACGGTACATTCCCACGGTTCCTGGCGCAGGATGCGGAGGCCGGGATATCTGCTGACCATGGCGGCGACGCGGCGGTCACGGCAGATTTCATCGTAAATTTGGGCGATGTCGTCGTCGAAGCGGAAGTAGGCGCGCAAAAGGCGCTCGGTCTCCGTTTGGGACGGAGCCCCGGTGACCGAGGTTTCGCGGTATTCCAGTCCGTGCGGTTCCTGACGGAGGTGGAGCAGGCGGTCGCCGAGGACGCCGGAGTACCAGCCGTCGCCCAGACGACGCCAGCGGTGGGCCTGACCGCTCTCCAGGCTTTCAGCCAGATCGAAAGGCTGGTCAATTTCCAGGTACACGGGTCAGGCGGAGCGGGACAAACCGAGCCATTGGGCCGCTTGGCGACCCACACTTGATATGTTGGACGCCTGGAACGTGCAGCTGGGCAGGGCGTTGAGGAAGCGATCACCGTAGTTGGCGGTCTGGATGCGGCGGTCCAGTATCACCACGGCTCCGCGGTCTGTCTTGCTGCGGATCAAGCGGCCGAACCCCTGGCGAAAACGCAGGACGGCGTTGGGCACCTGGTATTCGTTGAAGGGGTTGTTGTACAGGTTGCCACGGGCTTTGACGACGGGGTCGTTGGGGACAGGGAAGGGGAGGCGGCACACCAGGAGTCCCCTGAGGACGCCCGATTCGAGGTCCACGCCCTCCCAGAAACTGGCGGTACCGAGGAGAACTGAGCGTGGGTCGGACTGCAAGCGGTCGATCAACTGGCGCGGGGTGCCGTCGATACCCTGAGCCAAAACGGAGATACCCTCGGCGCGCAGTCGGCCGCGCACGCGATAGGATGCGTCTCGGAGGGCGCTGTGGGAGGTGAACAGGGCGAGGATATGCCCGTCGAGAGAGCGGGCCATGTTCAAGATGACCTCGGCCGTGCCGTTGGCGTGGTCCGCTCCCCGCCGGGGGTCGGGCAGATCGTCGGGTACCAAGAGGAGGGTATTGCGGCGATAGTTGAAGGGACTGTCCACCAACAGTTCGTCGCAGTCTTCGGGGAAACCGACGCGATTACGCAAGAAATCGAACCGGGAATCGGTGGCGAGGGTAGCGCTGGTGAGGACCACGGACTCCTTGGCTGCGAAAAGCCGATCGGCCAGGATGGGCCCGACGTCCAGCGGCGTGGAGTGGAGGGTCAAGTTCCGACGGACATAGTCGAGCCACTGGATGCGATCTTCTTCGTAGCGGCCGAATATGGACGCCAAGTTGGAATCGATTTCGTTCAATATCTCCGCCGCGCTGGCGAGTTCGGCGGCCGGTCCGTCGTCCGGCAAATAATACAGACCGTCGACGACGGCGCGCTGCAGAGCCGTCAAGGTGTTGACACATTCGTGCATGAACGCCGAGACGGATTCCCATTCGATTGATGCTGCGCTCCATGGCCGGGACTGGCGGAGGCCCTGGTCAAGGGTGAGCGGTTGACGGTCGTTGTCGGGCCGGCCGGAGTCCGATGGCCGGGTGGCGTTGCGATACAGCTCTTCGAGGGTTTCCCAAAGACGTTGCCATGCCTGGCCGACCTGGTTGCAAGCGGCTGTGGCGGCGGCGACGGATTCGCGGGCGCGGGGTGCCTCCAGGGTTTCGCCCAGTCGGGCGGCAGCAGCGTTCAAATGACTGATGATGCGATAGACCGCCTCCAACTCCTGGGTGAGGGTGTTGGCGCCGATTTCGAAGCCCATCTGGCGACTTGCTTCTTCTTCCAGATGGTGGGCTTCATCGATGATGAGGCGCTGGTAGTCCTGCAGCACGGTGCCGCCGACGGCGAGATCGGCGAGAAGCAGCGCGTGGTTGATCACCAGAATGTGGGCGGACTCGGCCTGATCGCGGGCCTGGCGCAGGAAACAGGGCCCGCCGCCTCGGAAAGCGGGACAGCCTTCGACCGCGTCAGCACAGATGCGGGACCAAGCGGTCCAATCCTGCAGGTTGAGGTTCAGATTGGTGCGGTCGCCGGTTTGGGTCTCGTCGAGCCAGATTGCGGTTTTGCCGATGACGCGGGCTTCGTCTTCGTTGATGGAATCCGAGGTGCCCAAGTTGTTCCAACGGTGGAGGCAGACATAGTTGGAACGGCCCTTGAGCTGGGCGGCGCGAAATGCACCCGGCTCCAAAATGCCGGCCTCTTCCAGGATGCGCCTGACCTCAGGTATGTCCTTTTCCATCAACTGTTCCTGGAGGTTGATGGTGTTGGTGGACACGACGACGCGCTGGCCGTTGGTGGCGGCGTACATCACGGCGGGGAGGAGGTAAGCGATGCTCTTGCCGATGCCGGTGCCGCCCTCGACGATCAGCTTTCGGCCCTGGTAGATGGCGCGGGTGACGGCCTTGAGCATCTCAGCCTGCTCGGGCCGGGTCTCGAAATTGGGGAAGGACTTGGCGAATATTCCGTCGGAGTCAAGCAGGCTTTCGATCTGCTGCTCGGTGAGCGGACGGCTGATGACCTTGGTAGGCGGGCCGTCGTTGGAATTGGCTGACGCCTGATCGGCGAGATGATCCAGCCGGACGCCCGACGCGCCCCCGGCTGGCGAGCCGGACAGGGTGGCGTTGGCGCCGGGCGCGTGGGGTA
The DNA here is from genome assembly GCA_034423115.1 of Dehalococcoidia bacterium. Classification (GTDB taxonomy): domain Bacteria; phylum Chloroflexota; class Dehalococcoidia; order Lucifugimonadales; family UBA3495; genus Bin87. The sequence continues at coordinate 81,357 of DAOUJD010000087.1, forward strand.
TCAAGCCCTCCAGCAGGTCGGCGACCGGAGCATTGGCGGCGCGGGCGGCACGGGCGATGAACGCCACCTTGGTGGCAGGATGGTCGCTGCCGATTTTCAGCAGCCGGTGGAACACGTGAGCAGTGATTTCGGCGTCAGCGCTGGCGCGATGGGCTTGGCTGTGATCGAGGCCAAGGCGGGTGGCCAATGCCGCCAGGTTGTACTCGGGCAGGGTGGGCAGGAATATGGATGCCAAATCCCAGGTGTTGTAATTCGGGTTGGCGAGAGGGAGGTGGTGCGAACGCAAGAACCCGATGTCGAAAGCGACGTTGTGGCCGACGATGGGCGCGTCTCCGATGAAGTCCGCGAACTGGTCGGCGACCTGGTTGAAGGTGGGAGCCCGTTCGATCTGGGCGGGCGTGATGGAAGTGAGTTGCTGGATGAATGGGGGGATTCTGCGACCGGGGTTGACGAAGGTCTGGTAACGGTCGAGGATTTGATCACCTCGGAATCGGACGGCGCCTAACTCAATGATGGTGTCGGAGTTGGCATTGAGGCCGGTAGTTTCGAGGTCGATGGAGACGAACTCGTGCTCAAATGGGTCGAGCCTGATTCCGCGGAAGACGGATGCCTGCGTCATGGTTGGCCGGCCGGCGGCTACGTGGTGCGCAGGCGGTAGGGACGAAGAGACCCCTGACGAAGTCCCTCGACCGGGTGGAAGTCGCCGCGGTGCAACGCCGCGATGAATTGGCTTTCGTCGAATATTTCGTCGGGGAACTCGGTAACGAACTTGCCCAACCCGTGAGTGCTGTGGGCGTCGCTGCCGCCGGTAACGGGCAGGCTCAACCGGTGAGCCACCTCGGCCGCAAGCAGGTTCTCCTCATCGGACGTCCCGCCGTTGGCGATCTCAACCGCGTCGGCCAACTGGAACACCGGGTGCTGCATGGCGGTTTCCGGTTCTGTGGGAATGGGTTCGTTGGGGTCGGGATATAGTAGAGGGCGGGCGCGGTGGTGTTTCGCAAGAACGCCGCGGAAAGGATGGGCGGAAACGACGTATCCACCCACGGCATGGGCGGCCTTGCTGAGTTCTTCGGCGCGGTTGAATCCGCTCTGGTACCGATCGACGCCGAAGCACAGGATGTGTCCCATGTCGGTGTCGGCCTCCATGGCGCGGATGAGGACGACGTTGTGCAGAGCGGCGAAGTCAGCGAACTCGTGGCGATCCCAGGGGCCGGAGTGCTCGGTGATGCAGAGCCCGCGCAAACCGAGGCGTTCGGCTTCGAGGATGAGTTCGTCGGGCGTCAAGCTGGAATCGGCGCTGCCCTTGGTGGTGTGGATGTGGAGGTCAAAAAGGCGTGCCATAAGCTTGGTAAGTGTATGCGGACTGGCCGGATGCGTCAACGCACCGGGCGTCAGTTTCGGGGCAATCGCATTTCAATTGTAGGCTCTTGGATAAGGCTCTCTCGGCCACCGTCATACCGGCGCAAGCCGGTATCTAGTGCCTGAAATCGGCAGTTTCGCGGTCGCTCGCTTCATTCGGCGGCCTCTAGACTCCGGCACGCCGCAGGCGCATCTTCGACTTGCGCCGGAGTGACGGGCGTCTGAATTCC